>NZ_JBEAIL010000004.1:0-237259 GCF_040064495.1 Klebsiella sp. CN_Kp097
TGGTGGCCTATACCGCGCTCTATCTGCTGGCGTTTTGTCTGTGCCCGTTTATTCGCGTTGAGCAGCCTGGTTTTGCTACCAGCGAAGCGGCTGAACCGCTGAACGTCAGCACAGCAAAATCATAAAAAACCCCGGAGACCGGGGTAAGTAAAATAGCCAATCCGGGCCTCGCGCCCGGATTTTTGCCTTATGCGATGGTGACTTTGCCGTCCAGATAGACATCCTGCACCGCATTGATCAGCTTCACGCCTTCGCTCATCGATTTCTTAAAGGCTTTACGACCGAGGATCAGCCCCATGCCGCCGGCGCGTTTATTGATCACCGCCGTGCGCACCGCATCGGCAAGATCGGTTTCGCCGCCCGCCGCACCGCCGGAGTTAATCAACCCGGCGCGGCCCATGTAGCAGTTCGCCAGCTGATAGCGCACCAGATCGATCGGGTTATCGCTGGTCAGCTTGCTGTAGACGCGATCGTCGGTATAACCGAAGTTCACCGCCTTATAGCCGCCGTTATTCTCGGCCATTTTCTGCTTCACGATATCAGCGCCAATGGTGGCGGCCAGATGGTTGGCCTGGCCGGTCAGGTCAGCGGAAACGTGGTAATCGACGCCATCTTTTTTGAATGCCGGGTTGCGCAGATAGGCCCACAGCACAGTGACCAGGCCGAGCTCGTGCGCGCGCTCGAAGGCGGCGGAGATCTCTTCAATCTGCCGACGCGACTGTTCGGAGCCGAAATAGATCGTCGCGCCAACGGCGACCGCCCCCATGTTGAACGCCTGCTCGACGCTGGCGTACAGAGTCTGGTCATACTCGGTCGGGTAGCTCAGCGTTTCGTTATGGTTGAGCTTAACAAGGAATGGAATGCGGTGCGCGTAGCGGCGCGATACCGAGGCCAGTACGCCATAGGTAGAAGCCACGCAGTTACAGCCGGCTTCGATGGCGAGTTCCACGATATTCTTCGGATCGAAGTAGAGCGGGTTGGCGGCGAACGACGCGCCCGCCGAGTGCTCTACGCCCTGGTCGACCGGCAGAATGGAGAGGTACCCCGTTCCCGCCAGACGCCCGGTGTTGTAGAGGGTCTGCATATTACGCAGCACCGCAGGCGGGCGGTTGTTATCCACCATCACCCGGTCGACGTAATCCGCTCCCGGTAAATAGAGTTGATCGGCTGGAATAGTCATACAACGGTGCTGTAAAAGGCTGTCGGCATCTTTGCCAAGCAACTGCGTAATATCAGTCATAGCTATCTCCCGTAAGTGCTGGCCGCAGCCAGCATGTTTTATCCCAACCCAAAAATTTTGGGCAGGTTAAGCCTGGTACCGAGTTAGCATATTTTCCAGCCGGGAGCGCGTTTTTTCAGTAGATTCTGCTGTCTCGTTTCACTGCCATTTACCACCAGGCGTGGAAATGATGTACCGGGCCGATACCGTGCCCCACTTCCAGCGAATCGGCCTGCGCCAGCGCCGCCGACAGCCAGCCCTTCGCTTCGGCGACCGTTTGTCCCCAATCGGCATAGCGCGGACGCAGCGCCGCCAGCGCGGCAGATAACGTACAGCCGGTACCGTGGGTATTTTTGGTCTGCACGCGCGGCGCGGTAAAGCGCTGTTCGCCTTCGCGGGTAAACAGCCAGTCCGGGCTTTCGGCGTCGTCCAGATGTCCGCCCTTCATTAATACCGCCCCGCAGCCTAGCGCCAACAACGCCCTGCCCTGTTCCAGCATCTCGCGCTCGCTTTGCGCATGCGGCGCATCGAGCAGCGCCGCGGCCTCCGGCAAATTCGGGGTGATCAGTGAAACGTGCGGCAGCAGGCGCTGGCGCAGCGTCGCAATGGCGGAAGGGGATAACAGCGGATCGCCGCTTTTCGCCAGCATCACGGTATCCAACACCACGTTGGCAATTTGATAGCGAGCAAGACGTTCCGCCACCGCTTCAACGATATCGGTTTCCGCCAGCATGCCGATTTTCGTAGTATCGATTCGCACGTCGCTAAACACCGAATCCAGCTGCGCCGCCACGAAGTCCGGCTCAATGCGGTATACCGACTGCACGCCGCGGGTATTCTGCGCCACCAGCGCGGTGATCACCGAGCAGCCGTAAGCGCCGAGTGCGGAGAAGGTTTTGAGGTCGGCCTGGATCCCGGCGCCGCCGCTGGGATCGGTGCCGGCGATGGTTAAGGCGTTAATCCGCTTCATGCCGGCACCTCCGCGTATAACGCGTCGAGGAATGCCGGGATAAAACTGCCGGGGCCGCCGTGTCGCGCCGCTTCACCTCCCGCCATTTTCATCAGGCCGCAGGCGGCTGCCACGTTTTGCAGCCGATCGCCGGGCATCGCGGCGCTTGCCGCCACAACCGCGGATAACGCGCAGCCGGTCCCTACCACCCGCGTCATCAGGACATCACCGCCGCTCACGGCAAGCGTGCGCTCACCGTCGCTGATGTAATCCACCTCGCCCGTCACCGCGACCACGGTATTGAGCTTGCGCGCCAGCACCTGGGCTGCGGGTAACGCCGCAGCTACGCTATCGGTCGTGTCCACGCCGCGCCCGCCGCCGCTGCTCCCCGCCAGCGCCATGATTTCCGAGGCGTTACCGCGAATCGCCGCAGGCCGCAGTTCCAGTAATTCGCGACAAAAATCAGTGCGTAGCGTCAGCGCGCCGACGGCAACCGGATCCAGCGTCCAGGGTTTTCCCGCCTGGCGGGCGCTCTGCGCCGCCGCGCGCATCGCGTTGGCGCGCTCAGTGGTTAAGGTCCCGACATTAATCAATAGCGCATCGGCAATGGCGGCAAACTGCGCGGCTTCCGTAGGATCAATCACCATCGCCGGCGAGGCGCCAATAGCCAGCAGGACGTTAGCGGTGAAAGTCTGGACCACATCGTTGGTCATACAGTGAACAAGCGGCGAAGAGGTGCGGAAAAGCTGCTGCAGGTGCGCGATATGCGCCGGATTTAGCGGTTGATGCATGGTTTGCTCCCGCCAGATGAGGAAGCAGCGCAGACCATGCGGTCTCTGACTTCCCTACGCTGGCATTATCCAGATCAGGTGGTACGGGTATTTCTCAGCCTTCACAAAGAAGGGCACCCCGAGTCATGATTACAAAAATATCTGTAATGAGGAGAGCGTAAGGGAACGGCGTCGTTGATGCAAGCAGGAATGATGTATCCAGAAGGGTTCCTGACATGCACATGTCGCCACTCACTGTAAACGATTACACTATTTTTTAGCTATCCGTCCGGCGATTGATGTAGATCACACTTTACTTAATCACTCTACGACATAGTCACTATGCGTTACGAAATAAGCACACCTACGATTCGCGGGCGATCGCCGCTGTCATGAATGTTCGTCGCATGCATAAAATAATATCTACGATAAGGTCGTTAATGATGAAAGTGAAACACGTCTCGATGATGCTGCTGGCACTCAGCGCAGCCATCGCGACCGGTTGCAGTTCACCGGCGCAGCGTATGGACGAGTGCGAAGCACAGGGGATCAGTAAAGATGCCTGCTATATTGCGGAACAAAACAAACAGGCTACGGTGAACGCCGCAGCGGAGAAACAGGCGCTGGAAAATGCACAGGCTTTATATCCCGTGCAGAAAGCGCAATCCAGCAAAAAAGTGAAGATCTTCAATGGTATGAAGCTGGTCACAAACTCAACCGGGCTGACAGTTGATGGCAAACCCGCGGCCTTAGACGAAAGCAATGCTGACGCGAAAACCTATTCTCAGGGTTTATACGTTTTTATTATCTACCAATCAGGAAAAATTGCCGTCATGCAGGACGGTAAATTTTTAGGCTACGCCAAATAGCGCCGCTTCCTTGTCAATTTAAAAGCGGCCTAAGGGCCGCTTTTTTCCCCTTCTCCGCAGTAGCCGACACGTCAAACGCCGAGTTAAATAAGCGACATTAATCCCATTGGATAAATCTCATTTTACCTACGATAGAGTAGTTTTTTAATTAATGTATTTTTTTTGTAACCACAAACTTGCTCAATGTAAACAATTGGTTATAGTTCAAGAAAGCGTTACAAGTTGTAACACCACGTCAGATCGGAATTAACGAGTGAATCGCCATTAAGGTAAGAGGATTCCAATGAAATTGACCCCCATAGTGAAAGGATTAGCCATTGCCGGCTTGCTGTCATCGATCAGCTTGTCAGCATGGGCGGAAGTCGCCGCAAAAGAAGCGACCGCTGCCACCAAACAAGCCAACGACGCTCTCTATAACCAACTCCCCTTCTCAGATAACACCGATTTCACCAACGCCCATAAAGGGTTTATTGCCGCCCTGCCCACCGAGATCATTAAAGGCGAACAAGGTAACGTAGTATGGGATCCGCAACAGTACTCCTTCATCAAAGAAGGTGAAAAAGCCCCGGATACCGTCAACCCGAGCCTGTGGCGGCAGTCGCAGCTGATTAACATCAGCGGCCTGTTTGAGGTGACCGACGGCGTCTACCAGATCCGCAATCTTGATCTCTCCAACATGACCATCATCGAAGGTAAAGAAGGCATTACCGTCGTGGATCCGCTGGTGTCGGCAGAAACCGCCAAAGTGGGCATGGACCTGTATTACAAAAACCGCGGTAAGAAACCGGTCGTCGCCGTTATCTATACCCACAGCCACGTTGACCACTACGGCGGGGTGCGCGGCGTGGTTGATGAAGCGGATGTGAAATCCGGCAAAGTGAAAATTTACGCGCCGTCCGGCTTTATGGAAGCGGCGGTGGCAGAAAACATCATGGCCGGTAATGTCATGAGCCGCCGCGCCAGCTACATGTACGGCAACCTGCTGAAACCATCGGCCACCGGACAGGTCGGCGCCGGTCTGGGCACCACCACCTCGGCGGGTACCGTTACCCTGATTGCCCCAACCAATATCATTGAAAAAGACGGCCAGAAAGAAGTCATTGACGGTTTGACCTATGACTTTATGCTGGCGCCAGGTTCAGAAGCGCCATCGGAAATGCTGTGGTTCATCGAAGAGAAAAAACTGATTGAATCCGCGGAAGACGTAACACACACCCTGCACAACACCTATTCGCTGCGCGGTGCGAAAATCCGCGAACCGCTACCGTGGTCGAAGTACATCAACGAAGCGATCGTACGCTGGGGCGACAAGGCCGAGATTATTATGGCTCAGCACCACTGGCCGACCTGGGGCAACGACAACGTGGTCAACCTGCTGAAGAGCCAGCGTGACCTGTACCGTTACATTAACGACCAGACCCTGCGCATGGCTAACGAAGGGCTGACCCGCGATGAAATTGCCGCTAAATTCAAACTGCCGGATAGCCTTGCCAACACCTGGGCCAACCGCGGTTACTACGGCTCTGTTAGCCACGACGTGAAAGCCACCTACGTGCTGTATCTCGGCTGGTTCGACGGCAACCCGGCCACCCTCGACGAACTGCCGCCGGAAAAAGCGGCGAAGAAATTCGTCGATTACATGGGCGGCGCCGATGCCATCATGAAGAAAGCGAAAGAGGATTACGACCAGGGTAACTATCGTTGGGTAGCTCAGGTGGTCAGTAAAATCGTCTTCGCCGATCCGAAAAACCAGGATGCGCGTAATCTGGAAGCTGATGCCCTTGAACAGTTAGGCTACCAGGCAGAATCCGGCCCGTGGCGTAACTTCTACCTCACCGGCGCGCAGGAGTTGCGTAACGGCGTGGTGAAAGGTCCTACCCCGAACACCGCCAGCCCGGATACCGTGCGCGCAATGACACCAGAAATGTTCTTCGACTATCTGGCGGTACATATCAACGGCGAAAAAGCGGGTAACGCGAAATCGGTCTTTAATATCGATCTCGGCAGCGACGGCGGCAAGTATAAGCTGGAGCTGGAAAACGGCGTACTGAACCATACCGCCAATGCGGAAGCGAAAGATGCCGATACCACTATCGCCCTCAACCGCGCCACCCTGAATAAGATCATCCTCAAAGAGGAAACGCTGAAGCAGGCCGTCGATAACGGCGACGCGAAAATCACCGGTAACGCCGATAAGCTCAATGAAATGCTGGGCTATATGGACAAGTTCGAATTCTGGTTCGACATCGTTACGCCATAATGTCCTGTTCCCGCGGCGATCGGTCGTGGGAGTTTTCCCTCTCTGCTAGTAGGCTTCCGGCAATGGTCGGTCGATAGAAATCAGTTTGCCGCGCTTCATCGTGATATAGCCCCCGGCTTTCAAATCCGCCAGCACCCGAAAAACATGCGTGCGCGACAGATTAGTACGCTTGATAATAAACAGCGCCAGGCCTTCGTTTTCCCCCTGATGGGTACTCTGGCGATAAAGATAACGAAACAGCATCGGCCTGATGGTCTGATAGCTGGTCATCTGCCGGCGTTCGTTATGAAGATCGATAGTAAAAATCGACATATAGGTCAGAATGGTCGCCAGCTCCTGCACGCGTTCAGGGCCGCCGTGTAAAAAGATTTGGTCAAAGACATCATAAGTGACTTTAACCAGCTTCACCGCTGCGCTGCCGATATATTCAAACTTCGCCAGCGGGCAGTACCTTTCCATAAGCCCTATCGGCATATACTCAATGGAATTACCAATATGAAGGCCACTATCCGGCATTAATATTGACAGCGAACCTTCAGTGCAAAAATAAATATATCCTGGCTGAATTGCTAATTTTTTATTAGCCGCAACCGTCAGGGCTTCCCCTTGCGCAATTATTTGCGGAAAAAAGGCATCAATGTTGAGTTGCTGATAATAGCTATGGATATCCTGAAAATTCACGCTATGCCCCTTGCTGCGCAGTCTGCTGTGGTATCGAGTATAGCAGCGAAGTGATAGCAGATTCGAGGGTGATTATTTCTTTGATAATGACCAGTCCCATATGGGACTATCAACGCAAAGTATTCGCTTTAAAATGGCCAGTAATTAGTCCGCATTTGAATTATCCGCTGATATTAAACATTGATAGCGGAACAAATAATCTAAGAGGCCATGCAATGAAATTAAATCAGATCGCTAAACATCTGGCTCTGGCCGGTGTTTTAACTTCGCTGTCGCTTTCCGCCTTCGCTGCCGCCCAGCAGCAGGACGCCACCCCGGCAACTCAGCAGGCAAATAACGCGCTGTACAACAAACTGCCGTTTGCCGATAAAACTGATTTCGATAACGCGCATAAAGGTTTTATCGCCGCGCTGCCGCAGGCCATGATTAAAGGCGAGCAAGGCAACGTTATCTGGAACCCGGCAAAATATGACTTCGTCAAAGAAGGTGAAAAAGCCCCGGATACCGTTAACCCGAGCCTGTGGCGCCAGTCACAGCTGATTAATATCGGCGGCCTGTTTAAAGTCACCGACGGTGTTTATCAGATCCGTAATCTCGATCTCTCCAACATGACCATCATCGAAGGCGAGAAAGGGATCACCGTTATCGACCCGCTGCTGAGCGCCGAGCCGGCGAAAGAAGCGATGGATCTCTACTACGCCAACCGCGGTAAAAAGCCGGTTGTCGCCGTCCTGTTCACCCACAGCCATGTTGACCACTACGGCGGCATCCGCGGCGTGGTTGATGAAGCCGACGTGAAGGCTGGCAAAGTAAAAATCTACGCCCCGGCCGGATTCATGGAAGAAGCGGTTTCCGAGAACATTATGGCCGGTACCGCGATGAGTCGTCGCGCCAGCTATATGTACGGCAACCTGTTGAAGCCTGACGCCAAAGGCCAGGTCGGAGCTGGTCTTGGCACCACCACCTCTGCGGGTACCGTGACGCTGCTCCAGCCGACCAACTACATCACTAAAACCGGCCAGCAGGAAGTGATTGATGGCCTGACCTACGACTTCATGATGGCGCCAGGTTCCGAAGCACCGTCGGAAATGCTGTGGTATGTCAAAGAGAAGAAAATGATTGAAGCGGCAGAGGATGTTACCCATACCCTGCACAACACTTACTCGCTACGCGGCGCGAAGATCCGCGATCCGCTGGCCTGGTCAAAATATATTAACGCCGCTATCGACCGCTGGGGCAACGATGCTGAAGTCATTATCGCTCAGCACCACTGGCCAACCTGGGGTAATGACAACATTATCAAGCTGATGAAAGGTCAGCGCGACATGTATCGCTACATCAACGACCAGACCCTGCGTATGGCCAACGAAGGCCTGACCCGCGATGAAATCGCCGCTAACTTCAAGCTACCGGAATCGCTGGAAAAACAGTGGTCAAGCCGCGGTTACTACGGCTCCGTCAGCCACGATGTGAAAGCGACTTACGTTTACTACCTCGGCTGGTTCGATGGCAACCCGGCGACCCTCGACGAGCTGCCGCCGCAACAGGCTGCGAAGAAGTTCGTTGAATACATGGGCGGCGCCGATGCCATCATGCAGAAAGCCAAAGCCGACTATCAGCAGGGGAACTACCGCTGGGTGGCGCAGGTGACCAGTAAAATCGTCTTCGCCGACCCGCAGAATGCCGATGCGCGTAACCTCGAAGCGGATGCCCTGGAGCAGTTAGGCTACCAGGCGGAAGCCGGTACCTGGCGCAACTTCTACCTGACCGGCGCGCAGGAACTGCGTAACGGCGTACAGAAGCTCCCGACGCCTAACACCGCCAGCCCGGATACCGTTCGTGCAATGACTCCGGAGATGTTCTTCGACTACCTGGGCGTACATATCAACGGCCAGAAAGCCGGCGCGGCAAAAGCGGTCTTCAACATCGATCTTGGTAAAGATGGCGGTAAGTACAAGCTGGAACTGGAAAATGGCGTGCTTAACCACACCGCTAATGCGGTAGCAGACAACGCTGACGCCAGTATTACTCTGAACCGCGATACCCTGAACAAAATCATTTTGAAACAGGAAACGCTGAAGCAGGCTGAAGATAAGGGCGACGTCAAGATTAGCGGCAATGGCGCTAAGCTCGATGAAATGCTGAGCTACATGGACAAATTTGAATTCTGGTTCAACATTGTCACCCCGTAAGCGATAATCGCTGAATCTCCCTCGCGCCCTTTCTGGCCGCGGGGGATTTTTTTATCCGTTGGCCACGCATGTTCTGGTTTGCGTTCCCCTCGCCGCAGGCTCAAAATAAGTTCAGGACTGTTTAATTGCGCGGAGGTATATATGACCGTTTATCACCATGCGCTGGTACTGATTAATAGCAGCCTTGATGGTATTCCGTTGCTACAACACGCCGCCAGGATGGCGCAGGAAAACGGGATGCGGATTACCATCGCCCACATCAGCACCGACTACCGGGCGCTTAATTACGTATCCGACAGCCTGCAGAATGATGAAGTATCGCAAGAGGTCATTCAGGCCAAAGCCCTGCTCAACGAGCTGGCGACGACCGTCGCCCTGCCGGTACAGACGCTATCGCTGGTGACGACCCGCCGTTTTGCTGATGTCGAAGAGTGCGTACAACAACGCCATATCGATTTAATTATCGCCGGACACCATAACCGGCTACTGGGGGTGCTGTCCTCGCACTCGCTGGAGTACATCAACCATTTGACGGTGGACGTACTGATAAAACACCTGCCCTAGCGCAATGCGGACTGTAACAGAGAAAAACACTCTTCGATTAACGGTGCAAGCGCCTGCGGCCCACGCATTAGGGCCACCGTCCGCGTGAGCGCCGGCTGCTGCAGTTGCGCCACCTTTAACGCCGGATCGTGCAAATAGGTCGTATACAGCGCCGGGAGAATGGCCACCGCCAGCCGCGAACGTACCAGCCCATAAAGGGTTTCGATATAGTCTACCTGGTAACGCGTCGTTAAGGTCAAACGTTGGCTTTCCACCAGCGCCGCCACTAGCCGCTGAATATTCCCCTTTGAGAAAACGGCAATATCACGGCCTACCAACTGCTTCCACGGTAAATTTGGCTGTGCAGCGAGCGGATCGTCGCGGTGCAGTACCGCCACGAACGGATCCTCGCGCAGTGGATAAACCAGTAGCTCAGCTGGTAGCGAACTGTCGATCGCGCCGATACCAAAATCAATCTCACCGCTTTGCAGCGCCCGCATTAACGCATCGTTGGTCTGGTCATGAAATTCAATGCGCAGACGCGGAAAGGCTTGCGCCAGGGTTTGCGGCAGCAGCGGAAACAGCAGTGAGCTCACCGACGGCACCAGCCCGATCCGCACCGTGCCATCGCCGCCCGCTTCCACAATCTGCTGCATATCAAAAAAAGAAGCCTGGGCCACGCTCAGTATCCGCTGGGCATGGGGTAAAATCGCCGACCCCAGTTCCGTCAGGGTCACCGCCGAGGCGGTACGATTGACCAGCTTGCCGCCGATCACGGTTTCAATCTGCCGCAGCGCGCTGCTGAGCGCCGGTTGGCTAATCGCCAGCCGATTGGCGGTATCGGTAAAATGGCGCAACTGAGCCAGGGTCACAAAATACTGCAGCTGCTTCAGCGAGAGCGCGGGCAAACGTTGCCAGGGTTCGTTCATTGTCAGGTTCGCTACCAATGGTCATACACAATAACCCGAGCTTATCGGGCGATAAATTTATTCATCTGGGCAAACGTTTGCTGTGCCCCTAGAGTATCCGCATTATCCTTGTGGTGGAGTTGTTATGTCCAGCAATGCTGAAGTCCGTCGTCGCGCGGTGCAGGCCGCACGCGGCGAATCCCCGTTTGATCTGTTGCTCGTCGATGCGCAGATCGTCGATATGGCCACTGGCGAAATCCGCGACGCCGACGTTGGCATCGTTGGCGACATGATTGCCAGCGTGCATCCGCGCGGCAGCCGCGCCGACGCCCATGAAGTGCGCTCGCTGCAGGGCGGCTATCTGTCGCCTGGCTTGATGGACACCCACGTACACCTTGAAAGTTCGCATCTACCGCCCGAGCGCTATGCCGAAATCGTCCTGACGCAGGGTACCACCGCGGTGTTCTGGGACCCGCATGAGCTGGCAAACGTGCTCGGCGTCGATGGCGTGCGCTACGCGGTTGATGCCAGTCGCCACCTGCCGCTACAGGTGATGGTGGCCGCGCCATCCAGCGTCCCCTCTACGCCAGGTCTCGAAATGTCCGGCGCTGATTTCGCCGGTGCTGAAATGGAAACCATGCTCGGCTGGCCGGAAGTACGCGGCGTGGCGGAAGTGATGGATATGCATGGCGTGCTGAACGGTAGCGAACGGATGCAGGAGATTGTCCAGGCCGGGCTTAACAGCGGCAAACTGATTGAGGGCCATGCCCGTGGGCTCAGCGGCGCCGATTTGCAGGCGTATCTCGCCGCCGGCGTCACCTCGGATCACGAACTGACTTCAGCGGCCGATGCGCTGGAAAAACTGCGCGCCGGGCTGACTATCGAAATTCGCGGCTCGCACCCCTATCTACTGCCAGAGATCGTTACGGCGTTAAAAACGCTGCCGCATCTCTCCTCGCAAATCACCGTCTGCACCGATGACGTACCGCCGGATATGCTGCTGGAGAAAGGCGGCATTATCGCCCTGCTCAACCTGTTGATTGAACATGGTTTACCAACGGTCGATGTGCTGCGTTTCGCCACCCTTAATGCCGCTATTCGCCTGCAGCGCAACGATCTTGGGCTGATTGCCGCGGGGCGACGCGCGGATCTGGTGGTGTTTGATTCGCTGGAGAAACTCGAGGCTCAGGAGGTCTATGTCGGCGGCAAACTTATCGCTCGTAACGGCTGCCTGCTAACCCCCCTTGCCGCCGCGCCCGGCGTGACGCCACCGCGTGATACTCTGCAGTTAGCCCCCCTCGATGCAGAAGACTTTATTCTGCGAATTAAGGGCATTCGCCATGGTGTCGCCCGCCTGCGCCACATCAGCGGCGCGCGCTTCACGAAATGGGGTGAAGTAGAAGTACAGATCCGCGACGGCGAAGTACAACTGCCCGCGGGCTTTAGCCTGATTTGGGTGAAGCACCGCCATGGCCGCCATCAGGCAACGCCGCAAATCGCCCTGCTCGAAGGCTGGGGCGAGCTGCGTGGCGCCATTGCCACCAGCTACTCGCATGACTCACATAACCTGGTGGTGCTCGGGCGCGATGCGAATGATATGGCGCTGGCGGCAAATCAGTTGATCGCTTCCGGCGGCGGAATGGCGCTGGCGCAACAGGGCGAGATCCTGGCCCATGTGGCGATGCCGATTGCCGGAATGCTCTCCGATCTTCCCGCCGCCGAGCTGGCGCGGCAGTTCCGCGAGCTGCGAGATTTAAGCAGTAAAGTCGCCGACTGGGAGCCGCCATACCGGGTATTTAAAGCGATTGAAGGCACCTGCCTCGCCTGTAATGCCGGGCCGCATCTAACCGATTTGGGTCTCACCGACGGCGGCAGTCGCCAGATAGTTGACCCGTTGATAGCCTGCCGGGATACTCCGGCGCCAACTCATCACAACAATAATCCTCAGGGAGCCTGAGCATGGCCGATAACACACTTCATACTTCTGCCCGTAGCCACTGGCTGGAGCGCCGCTTTGCGCTGCACTCACGGGGCGGTTCGCTACGCACCGAATGCCTGGCCGGGATCACCGGCTTTCTCGCCGCCGCCTATTTACTGGTGGTTATTCCAGGACTGCTGGCGATTGGCGGAATGGATAAAGGCGCCGCCACCACCGGCACCATCCTGGTCTTTGTCGCCGGTTCGTTATTAATGGCGTTTTATGCCAACCTGCCGTTTATCGTCGGTCCGGGCATTGGCGGCTCGGTACTGGTGGGGGTGACGCTGGCGGGCAGCGAAGGTATTGGCTGGCAGATAGGCCTCGGGATTGCCTGCTGGTCGGGGATCCTCTTCTTCCTGTTGACCCAATTCGGCCTGCGCGAAGTGGTCACCCGCTCGGTACCGCAGTCAATTAAGCTGGGACTCACGGCCTCGATCGGGTTATTCGTTGCGGTGCTCGGCTTTCGCAATGCCGGGCTGGTGCTGGCGAATGCCAAAACCAACGCCCTGATGCTCGGTGATTTTCTTGCCCCCGGCGCGCTGGTGGCGCTGTGCGGCCTGTTTCTGGCGATAGCGCTACAGGCGCGTAAAGTGCCAGGCGCGATATTGTGGGCCATTCTTTTCGCCACCCTGGTGGGTATTCCATTCGGCGTAACAAAGCTACCGGGCAGCTTTATTGATGTTCCTCACTCGCTGGCTCCGGTGTTCGGGCAAATCGATCTGTTGGGGGCATTAAATATCGCCTTCCTGCCATTCCTGTTCGTCTTTTTCGCGTCCGAGTTTTTCTCGACCATGGGTACGACGCTGGCGGTCGGCGGCGAGGCGGGCTTACTGGATGAAGAAGGCAACATGCCGCAGATTAATCGCCCGTTTATGGTCGATTCGATTGCCGCCGCGCTGGGCCCGTGGGTCGGTATTCCGGCGGCCACGGCGCTGATTGAATCATCCGCGGCAGCGGAAGCCGGCGGCAAGACCGGCCTCACCGCGCTGGCGGCGGCGGTGATGTTCCTGCTGATGTTGCTGTTTACGCCGGTGGCGCTCATGATCCCTAAAGAGGCCACCGCGCCGGCGTTAATTTTGATAGGCCTGAACATGTTTAGCGGCCTGCGCAAAGTCGATCTGGGGAACTTTACCGACGGACTGCCGGTGTTAATGATGGTGATGATTACGCTAATCGCCAACAGCTTCGGCACCGGTATTGCCGGTGGGCTGCTGTTTTATATTGTCATCAAAGCGATCGCCGGTAAGTGGCGTGAAATTCCGATTGGCCTGTGGGTGCTGGCGATCCCGCTAATCTATTACTTCGCGACCTTAGTTAAGCACTAAGCGCTTCACAATGTGATTTCACCTCTTGATATAACAAACGCACCGCGGCAGAGAGCTGTTTGCGGTGCGGACAAATCATGTTCAGCGGCGTTAAATCGCCCTGAAAGTCCGGCAGCAACCGCACCAGACGCCCTTCCCGCAGGTCGTCGCTGACATCAAGAAACGATTTATAAGCGATCCCCTCCCCGGCTACCGCCAGCCGACGGATCACCTCCGCATCATCGCTCATAATCGCGCCGTTCATCTCCACGGTATGCACTTCATTACCTGAAATCAGCGGCCAGCGGTCAAAAGGGCGGCCGCGTAATACGTACAACAGCGCGCTGTGCCGGGATAACTCCTCCAGACTACTGATTTGACCGTGGCGGGCAACCCACTGCGGTGAAGCCACCAACACCCGACGGTTTTCCGGCGCGACGGGCAGCGAGATAAACGAAGCGTCTTCGTGGTAGCCGTAGCGAAAAGCGACATCCACCGGATCTTTAAACACGTCGGTCAGATGATCGGAAAAGTGCAGCCGCAGGCGCAGCGCCGGGTGACGTTCGCGAAAAGCGCAAAACACCTTGAGCAGCAGGTTACGTCCAAGATCGGATGGCACGGCGATTTGCAGCGTGCCGCGGACTTCATCCCCCGGCGCCTGAATTTTCTGTAGCCCGGCCTGAAGGGTATCAAGCATCTGGGTGGCGTAGGGCAGCCAGGTTTCGCCCTCCGGGGTCAGGCGCAGGCTACGGGTCGAACGGGCAAAAAGACGAATGTTGAGCGTCGTCTCCAGGCGTTTGATCGCCGCGCTGACCTGCGCTGGCTGCTGCCCCGCCTCCCGCGCCGCCTCGCTAAAACTGCCTAACGCCGCCGCGCGGACAAATAAGGTCAGATCTTCCAGCCTGAACATGCCAATTCTCCCCTGCTTCAGAATGCTCCCAAAATAGCGATTTACCGCCTAACAACGCAAGCGGGACAAGACTTCAGCCGTGTTTTGCTTACACTTTTTAAAAAACCAGTGCTTGCCATTTCAGCAGCGCTTCAGGAATGATACGAGGCTGCTATTTTGAGTCCAGGTAATATTGAGGAAAATATGCGTAAAACAAAAATGATGCTTCTGGGCGTACTTCTTGTCAGCGCCAGCGCAAGCTGGGCGGCGCCGGCCTCCGGGATTGAACAGTATGCGATGAAAGAATTCACCGCTGATTTTACCCAATTTCATATTGGCGATACCGTGCCGGCGATGTACCTCACTCCAGAGTACAACATCAAACAGTGGCAATTGCGTAACCTGCCCGCGCCGGATGCCGGCAGTCACTGGACCTATATGGGCGGCAACTACGTTCTGATCACCGACACCGAAGGCAAGATCCTGAAAGTGTATGACGGCGAGATCTTCTATCATCGCTAAGTCCTCGACGCAGGCGCAATTGCGCATTCGCCCCGGTCGCGCCAGCGACTACCCTCGCCTGCGTCAGCTGTTTCTTGACGCGCGTCTTGCCTCATGGACATGGCTTAACGGCGATCAATGGCGGCTGGAAGATTTTGATGCCGTGGTGCAAGACGAACAGCTATGGGTCGCCGAATGCGGCGATGTGCTGGCAGGATTCGCCTCGGTGTGGGTTATCGACAACTTCCTGCATAACCTGTTTGTGGATCCGCAGTGGCAGGGAAAAGGCGTCGGTAGCCTGCTGCTGGAACAGGTTCAGCGCTCATTCAAGCACAGTGGTACGCTGAAGTGTCTGTCGCGAAATGAAAACGCCCTGCGCTTCTACCAGCATCACGGCTGGAAACTCGAAGCACAGGGCGCGTCTCCTGACGGAGATTATTGGCTGATGCGTTACACCCAGCCTTAAACGGCGCGGAAGGCAATCTCGCTCGGGATAACCTCGCCCTGCCAGTACATCTGCGCCGCCACGCGTCCCGCCAGCTGGCGGTAGATATCGGTAAACTCGCTTTCCGGACGCGCAATAACCGTCGGCGTACCTTTATCCAGATCTTCACGCAGCGTGATATGCAATGGCAACTGGCCTAGCAACTGAGTGCGGTACTTCGCCGCCAGCTTCTCGGCGCCGCCAGTGCCAAAGATAGGTTCGTGGTGGCCACAGTTGCTGCAGATATGCATGCTCATGTTTTCCACGATGCCTACGACCGGCACTTCTACTTTCTCAAACATCACGATGCCTTTTTTGGCGTCGATCAGCGCGATGTCCTGCGGCGTCGTCACCACCACCGCGCCGGTTACCGGAATGTTCTGCGCCAGGGTCAGCTGGATGTCGCCCGTTCCCGGCGGCATATCCAGCACCAGGTAATCCAGATCCGGCCACAGCGTCTCCTGCAGCATCTGCATCAGCGCCTTGCTGGCCATCGGGCCGCGCCACACCATGGCGTTGTCATCGGTCACCAGATATCCGATGGAGTTCGTCGCCAGGCCATACTTCATAATCGGCGCCATATGGGTGCCATCCGGTGATGTCGGGCGGCTGTCTTCCGCGCCAAGCATGGTCGGAATCGACGGACCATAGATGTCGGCATCAAGGATACCCACTTTGGCCCCTTCCGCCGCCAGCGCCAGCGCGAGGTTGACGGCGGTAGAGGATTTGCCCACCCCGCCTTTACCGGAACTGACGGCGATGATGTTTTTCACGCCATTAATACCCGGCTGGTTTTTCACCCGCTTCAGGGTGGCGATACTGTGAGAGAGCTTCCAGTCGATGGCTTTCGCGCCGGTGATACGCAGCAGCTCGGCGCTGCATTGCTCCTTCAACGCCTCAAACGCGCGGGTCCAGACGAACGGCATTTGGATCTCGATATGCACGGTATCGTCAAGCCAGGCGACATGGTGCAGCGCCTTTAGCGTGGTGAGGTTATGTTTCAGGGTTGGGTGCTGGAAATTAGCCAGAGTCCCGGCGACCATCGCACGTAGACGTTCGGGGGATTTGGCCTGGGATTGCGAACTCATCCCGACTCCTTTGTTATTGTGAGTTGATTCTTGTCCGTTAAGTTTACCTGAAAGGGAATAATTCCCCCACAATAAGCTTTGGGCTTACCAAATTATTGCCTTTCAGGTAACATCAAAAGCCCTTTTTACAACAGAAGATGTAATGCCCACTATGACTCAAGTCGCGAAAAAAATTCTGGTAACGTGCGCGCTGCCGTACGCCAACGGCTCTATCCACCTCGGCCACATGCTGGAGCACATCCAGGCTGATGTCTGGGTCCGTTACCAGCGAATGCGCGGCCACGAAGTCAACTTCATCTGCGCCGACGACGCTCACGGCACCCCGATTATGCTGAAAGCCCAGCAGCTTGGCATCACCCCGGAGCAGATGATTGGCGAAATGAGTCAGGAGCATCAGACCGATTTTGCCGGTTTCGATATCAGCTACGACAACTATCACTCGACGCACAGCGACGAGAACCGCGAGCTGTCGGAGCTTATCTATACCCGTCTGAAAGAAAACGGTTTTATTAAAAACCGCACTATCTCTCAGCTCTACGATCCGGAAAAGGGCATGTTCCTGCCGGACCGTTTCGTCAAAGGTACCTGTCCGAAGTGTAAATCCCCGGACCAGTACGGCGATAACTGCGAAGTCTGCGGCGCCACCTACAGCCCAACTGAGCTCATCGATCCGAAGTCCGTGGTTTCCGGCGCGACGCCGGTGATGCGTGAATCCGAGCACTTCTTCTTCGACCTGCCGTCCTTTAGCGAAATGCTGCAGGCGTGGACCCGCAGCGGCGCGCTGCAGGAGCAGGTGGCGAACAAAATGCAGGAGTGGTTCGAATCCGGCCTGCAACAGTGGGATATTTCCCGTGACGCGCCGTACTTTGGCTTTGAAATTCCCAACGCGCCGGGCAAATACTTCTACGTCTGGCTGGATGCGCCGATCGGTTACATGGGTTCCTTTAAGAATCTGTGCGACAAACGCGGCGACACCACCAGCTTCGATGAATACTGGAAGAAAGATTCCAGTGCCGAGCTGTATCACTTCATCGGTAAAGATATCGTGTACTTCCACAGCCTGTTCTGGCCGGCCATGCTGGAAGGCAGCAATTTCCGTAAGCCGACCAACCTGTTCGTTCACGGCTATGTCACGGTAAACGGCGCCAAGATGTCCAAATCACGCGGTACCTTTATCAAGGCCAGCACCTGGCTGAACCATTTCGACGCCGACAGCCTGCGCTACTACTACACCGCTAAGCTCTCTTCGCGCATTGATGATATCGACCTGAACCTGGAAGACTTTATCCAGCGCGTTAACGCCGATATCGTTAACAAAGTGGTGAACCTGGCTTCGCGTAACGCCGGCTTTATCAATAAGCGCTTCGACGGGATGCTCTCCGCCGAACTGGCTGACCCGGCGCTGTATAAAACCTTCACCGATGCGGCTGCCGCTATCGGCGAAGCGTGGGAAAGCCGCGAGTTCGGTAAAGCCATCCGCGAAATTATGGCGCTGGCCGACGTCGCTAACCGCTATGTTGACGAGCAGGCGCCGTGGGTGGTGGCAAAACAGGAAGGCCGCGACGCCGATCTGCAGGCAATCTGCACCATGGGGCTGAACATGTTCCGCGTGCTGATGACCTGGCTGAAGCCGGTTCTGCCGGGGCTGAGCGCGCGCGCTGAAGCATTCCTCAACACCGAGCTGAGCTGGGACGCCATCCAGCAGCCGCTGCTGGCGCACAAGGTTAACGCCTTCAAAGCGCTGTACAACCGCATTGAGATGAAACAGGTCGAAGCGCTGGTGGAAGCCTCTAAAGAAGAAGTGAAAGCCGCCGCCGCGCCGGTGACTGGCCCGCTGGCCGATGATCCGATCCAGGAAACTATCGCCTTTGACGATTTCGCCAAGGTGGATATGCGTATCGCGCTGATTGAAAACGCCGAGTTCGTCGACGGTTCCGATAAGCTGCTGCGCCTGACTCTCGATCTCGGCGGCGAGAAGCGTAACGTCTTCTCCGGCATCCGCTCCGCCTACCCGGACCCGCAGGCGCTCATTGGCCGCCTGACAGTGATGGTCGCCAACCTGGCGCCGCGTAAAATGCGCTTCGGCATCTCCGAAGGGATGGTGATGGCCGCCGGCCCTGGCGGGAAAGATATCTTCCTGTTAAGCCCTGACAGCGGCGCACAGCCGGGTCAGCAGGTTAAATAACCTCCGTAAAAGCGCTGCTCCGGCAGCGCTTTTTTATTCCCTTCACGCCTTCTGTTGCGACAACGCGCAATAGCCATAATAATCATTACTGTCTGCTCCTCTCTGGACGCGCAATACCACTCAACATAGGGAATCGTGATGAAATTTAACCGCAAGATGGCTAGCGTGCTGGCCGTATCTGTTCTGCTGGCGGCCCTCGCCGGCTGCGATAATAAAAAAGAAGAGAGTAAAACCTTTGCGCTGAATACCAACGGCGTCGAACTCAGCTTTACCTACCACTATGACGGCGACAAAGTATTGCGTCAGGATGCCGACAACACCATTCCCTATAAATCGATCGGCGCCGAAAATAAAGAACAGGCGCGGGCCATTATTGAGCCGATTAGCAGCGTGTATCGTAATCTACAGGGCGTAGAACAGACCATCGACTATAAAGATTCCTATGCGCTTGAGCATCTGACCGTGGATTTTAGCAAAGCGAAAATCAGCGAGCTGTGCAAACTGCCGGGCTCGATGTTCACCGACTGCTCACAACAGTTTGTTTCACTATCTGTGTCAACTAAATTGCTGGAATCGCAGGGTTTTAAAGAGGTGAAGAAGTAAAGAGGTGCAGGGCCCGGGCGCAGGCCCGGGTCAAGTCAGGCGCTTAGCCTTTGGCGTGCTCGCGTTCGGTAAGACCGCGCAGGAAATAGCGCAAAAACTGATCACCGCATTCGCGGTAGTTTTTGTGGTCCGGCGCGCGCATCATGGCGGTGATTTCCGGCATCGACACACGGAATTTTTGCTGAGTCAGGATTGCCAGAATGTCGTCGGTCTTCAATGAGAAGGCGATACGCAATTTTTTCAGTACGATATTGTTATTCACCCGGCGCTCGACCGCCAGCGGCGGCGCCGACTCATCTTTACCACGCTTGTCGTAAATCAGACCGTTGAGGAAATTCGACAGCACGACATCCGGGCAGCGCGCAAACCCTTCTTCCTCTTCTTTTTTCAGCCAGGGTACCAGTTGTTCCGCACTCACCGGCGCATCCGCCAGCGCAAAGATGCGTACCAGACCGTTATTATTCGTTTTCAGGGTGTAGCGCAGGCTACGTAAAATATCGTTACTGATCATAATGCCTTCATGATGAAAAATGCTGGCGCTAAGTCTACCATGATTCCGCGTTTTTACAGCCCAATCGCCTCCTTCAGGCTTTTCAGATAGCGGCGGCTGACCGGCACCGTTTGCCCGGCGCGCATTAACAATTCCGCCTGCCCATTCTCCTCAAGGCGGATCTCCTTCAAATGCGCCATGTTAACGAGATATTGACGGTGGCAGCGCAACAGCGGCGTACGGCTTTCCAGCGTACGCAAAGTCAGTTCGGTAAACCCTTCTTTGCCTTCGCTATCGGTGACGTAAATCCCGCTCATCCGGCTACTCACAAAAGCCACATCTTCCATCTGCAGCAACCAGATGCGGCTGTGACCGGTGCAGGGAATGTACTTCAGCGCCTGCCGGGCATCATCCAACAGGGATACATCCTGCAGGCTGCGCTCCTGGCGCAGGCGGCTCAGGGTTTTCTCCAGCCGGGCGTTTTCGATCGGCTTGAGCAGATAATCAAAGGCGTGCTCTTCAAAGGCCTTCACCGCATATTCATCGAAGGCGGTTAAAAAGACGATATAGGGGCGATGCTCTGGATCGAGCATACCAACCATCTCCAACCCACTGATGCGCGGCATTTGAATGTCCAGAAACAACACGTCGGGACGCAGCTTATGCACCGCGCCAATCGCCTCGACGGCGTTGCCGCATTCGCCGACGATATCAATATCGCTTTGCGCCTCCAGCAGAATGCGCAGATTTTCCCGCGCCAGCGGCTCATCATCGACGATTAAAACTTTTAGCATGCATTCTCCTCCAGAGGCAGTCGCAGCGTAATGCGGGTAAAATGTTCCGCTTCGCAAGCGACGCTAATTCCGCAGTCGGCGCCGAAGCGCGTACGCAGTCTTCTGTCCACCAGGCTCATTCCGAGCCCGCTGGCATTAGGGTTATCCCGGTACAGACCGGCGTTATCTTCCACATCCAGCTGTAACCAACGCTCATGCTGACTGGCGCGAATGGTAATTTCGCCCACGCCAAGATGCTGAGAAGTGCCGTGCTTGATCGCGTTTTCGACTATCGGCTGTAACGTAAACGCCGGTAGTTGCAGATGTTCAAGCGATGCAGGAACCTGCATACGTATCTGTAAATTATCCTGGAATCGCGCCTTCTCAATTTGCAGATAGGCATTCACATGTTCAATTTCGTCCGCCAGGGTGACGATCTCCGTTGGTCGCTTCAGATTTTTGCGAAAGAAGGTTGATAGATACTGCACCAGTTGTCCGGCCTGATCGCTATCGCGACGAATCACCGCCTTAAGGGTATTCAGGGCATTAAACAAAAAGTGCGGGTTGACCTGGGCATGTAGCAGCTTAATTTCCGACTGGGTCAGCAACGCCTTCTGCCGTTCATACTGACCGGCAAGGATCTGCGCCGACAGTAGCTGGGCGATCCCCTCCCCCAGCGTACGGTTAATCGAGCTGAACAAGCGGTTTTTCGCTTCATATAGCTTAATGGTGCCAATAACCCGTTGATTCTCACCGCGCAGCGGAATGACCAGCGTCGAGCCCAGTTTACAGCCAGGATGAATTGAACAGCGGTACGGCACCTCGTTGCCGTCGGCATAAACCACTTCGCCGGTATCAATCGCCCTTTGCGTATAGGATGATGAGATCGGCTTACCTGGTAGATGGTGGTCATCGCCGATGCCGGTAAACGCCAGCAGCCGCTCGCGGTCGGTAATGGCTACAGCACCGATATCCAGTTCCTGAATCAGCACCTGAGCCACCTTCATACTATTCTCTTCGTTGAATCCCTGACGCAGGATCCCCTCGGTAGAGGCCGCCACTTTCAGCGCGGTGGCGGAAAAAGCCGACGTGTATTTTTCAAACATCGCCCGCTTATCCAGCAGGATACGCATAAATAGCGCGGCGCCGACGGTATTGGTAACCATCATCGGCGCGGCAATACTCTGTACCAGGTGCAGCGCATCCTGAAAGGGTCGCGCAATGAGCAGGATTATCAGCATCTGTACCAGTTCAGCGAAAAAGGTAATCGCCCCGGCGGTAAGCGGGCTGAACACTTTATCCGGGCGGCCGCGCCTGATTAGAATGCTGTGCACCAGACCACCGAGCAGCCCTTCGACAATGGTCGACACCATACAGCTTAACGCCGTCATTCCGCCCAGCGAATAACGATGCAAGCCCCCGGTCAGGCCGACCAACCCGCCGACCACCGGACCGCCGAGCAGGCCGCCCATCACTGCGCCAATAGCGCGGGTATTTGCAATAGAATCTTCGATATGCAGACCGAAATAGGTCCCCATAATGCAAAAAATCGAGAAGGTCACATAGCACAGCAATTTATGCGGCAAACGCACGGTGACCTGCATCAGGGGAATGAACAGCCGCGTTTTACTCATCAGCCAGGCGATGACCAGAAACACGCACATCTGCTGGAGCAGCAGCAATACCAGATCGAACTCGTACATACCCGCAAACCACACAACCTTTGAAAGCGCGTAACATACACTGACCGCCTATAACTTTCTTTGAAGCGATACAAGAAAATGATAAATCATGGTGACGATCACACTTCCCATCGTCTCATTAGCGCCCGAAAGCGCAAAAAATGAACAATTGATAAACCCCTTCTACAGTTAAATCAGGAGAACACGGCGGGAGGGGAAAATGGCGCTGTATACGATAGGCGAAGTGGCTCAGCTTTGTGATATCAATCCCGTGACGCTGCGAGCCTGGCAGCGACGTTATGAACTTATTAAACCGCAGCGCACCGATGGCGGTCATCGATTATTCAATGACAATGAAATTGAGCGTATTCGCGAAATTAAGCGCTGGATTGATGCCGGCGTACAGGTCAGCAAGGTAAAAAACCTGCTACCTGACCGCGAAGAGGATGCTGAAGACGGCTGGCGCGAACAGCAGGAGATATTGCTCGGTTTTCTACAGGAAGGTCATTACCAACGCTTGCGCCTATGGCTAAAAGAGCGCAGCCACAGCTATTCCGCGCAAACGCTGGTCCATTACCTGATTAATCCGCTCCGCCACCGCCTGTTAAGCCCGCAGCCAACGCTACTGGCGCTGCGCAGCCTGCTCGACGGCATCTTGATCAATCATATCGCCCAATGTCTCGCCCATGCCTGGAAACGCCCCGGCCATCACGCGGTGGTGGTTGGCTGGAATACCGATGACACCACCCGACTGTGGCTGGAGGGCTGGAAAGCCTGCGAGCAAGGTTGGCGGGTCGACGTTGTCGCACATTCCCTGAACCAGATCCGTCCGCAACTGTTTCCTGACAGCACCCTACTGGTGTGGTGCCCCACACCGCCAGGTAGTCCACAGGCAGCACAGCTTCGCGATTGGGAACAGCGGGAAAACCTGATCTGGCTAAATAGCAATTAATGTTTCGTTAACACCAGCGCTTCACCGTATAATCCCTCCGTTAACAAAAGGAGCCTATCATGAAGCCTGCGAAAATCGCGGTCATTACCCTCTTCTTATGCATGGCCATCGGCGGGATCGGCGGCGTGATGCTAGCGGGTTACTCGTTTATTGTTCGCGGTGGTGTCGGCTGACCCACTGGTTTAGCCGTTCGAAAAAGCGATCGATGATGATCGCCGCCAGCGCTACCAGCAGCGCCCCCTGCAGCACGTAAGCGGTATTAAAGCCGCTGAGGCCGATAATAATTGGCGTGCCGAGCGTGTTGGCGCCCACCGTTGAGGCAATGGTTGCCGTACCAATATTGACGATGACCGAAGTGCGGATCCCGGCCAGCATGACCGGGGCCGCCAGCGGCAGCTCCACTTTGCACAACCGCTGCCAGCCGCTCATCCCCATCCCCTCGGCAATGTTCAATACCCCAGGCGATATCGAACTTAATCCAGCCAACGTCCCCTGCAGCACGGGCAATATTCCGTACAGCGCCAGCGCGATAAGCGCCGGTTGCCAGCCGAAGCCCATCACCGGTACCGCAATCGCCAGTACCGCCACCGGCGGAAATGTCTGTCCCATGGCGGCAATGGTCTCCACCAGTGGACGAAACTCTCGTCCGGCGGGCCGGGTGACGATAACCCCGGCCCCGATACCGATAACCGTTGCGACAAGGCTTGATAACGCCACCAGCCAAAAATGCGCCAGCGTCAGCGCCAGAAAACTCTCCTGCTGATAAACCGGGCGCGGCAGTTCCGGAAATAGCCAGCTAAACAGCGGCGCGCTATGGGGCAACACCAGCAGCAGCGCGATAAACAGCGCCACCAACCACAGCAGCGGATCGCGAAGCGCCTTCACGCCCCACCTCCATCACGTAACAAATCAGCAAAGTGCAACGTACCGCACGCTTCGCCCTGTTCATCAACCACCGGCAAAACGTCGCGACGGTGAGCGACAAACTGCGACAACGCCTCGCGCAACGTCATTGAGACGTTTAACGCATCGCCCGCCAGCCGCTCATCCCGGCGTAAATAATCCCCGACGCCGCGTAGCGAGAGCAGCCGCACCCCTAGTTCACTGCGGCCAAAGAAGGTTTCGACAAAGGCGTTCTTTGGCTCCAGCAACATCTGTAACGGCTCTCCCTGCTGCACCACTTCGCCGCCGTCCATCAGCACCAGATGATCCGCCAGGCGTAGCGCTTCATCGATATCATGGGTGACGAGCACAATCGTGCGCCCAAACAGACGATGAATGCGCAGCATCTCCTGCTGCAGTGCTTCGCGGGTCACCGGATCCAGCGCGCCGAACGGCTCATCCATTAACAGCACCTCCGGGTTGGCCGCCAGCGCCCGCGCCACGCCGACGCGCTGCTGCTGGCCCCCGGAAAGCTGATGCGGGTAGCGATCGCGTAGTAGAGGCTCCAGGCCTAATAACGCCATCAATTCATCAACCCGCTCGGTAATTTTTGCGCGCGGCCACTTTTGCAACTGCGGCACGGTGGCGATATTTTGCGCCACCGTCCAGTGTGGAAACAGGCCAATTGACTGAATGGCGTACCCCATACGGCGGCGCAGCGCCAGCAATGGCTGTCGACGGATATCCTCGCCGGCGAAGCGTATCACTCCGCTATCCTGTTCTACCAGTTGGTTAATCATCTTCAGGGTGGTTGATTTTCCGGAGCCGGAGGTACCAATCAGCACCGAAAACGCCCCCTCGCGCAGATGCAGGTTGAGATCTTTCACCGCGGGTTGCCCGGCAAAGGCTTTATTCACCCCGTCGAACTCAATCATGCGTTTCTCCTTTTAGTAACGCGCTCCACAGTGCAAACACGGCATCCACGACTACCGCCAACGCAATCGTCGGAATGACGCCCAGCAGCACCAAATCCAGCGCGCTGCTGAGCAGCCCCTGAAACACCAAAGCGCCGAAGCCGCCCGCGCCTATCAACGCCGCTACCACCGCCATACCGACAGTCTGTACGCTGACCACCCGCAGGCTGCGCAACAGGACCGGCAGCGCCAACGGTAACTGAACCTGGCGAAAACGCTGGGAGCCGTTCATTCCCATTGCGGTTGCGCTTTCCAGCGCCTCGCGTGGTACCTGTTGCAGCCCGGTCACCACCCCGCGTACCAGCGGCAATAACGCATATAGCACCAGTGCGATTAGCGCCGGCGCCAGGCCGGTTCCGGAAATGCCAATTTTGCCCAGTAGCGGAAAATGGCGCGTCAACCCGGCCAACGGCGCGATCAACAAACCGAAGAGCGCCACCGAAGGAATAGTTTGAATCACATTAAGGAAGGTAAATACTGGCGCCTGCCAGTGCGGTCGCCGCCAGAGGGCGAAGCCTATCGATAGACCCAATAATAATCCGGGCAGCAACGTCCCGAACAACAACCACAGGTGCTGACGCAGCGCGTCATTAAAGACATCCTCACGGTTAGCATATTCTTTCAGCAAAGAGAGTTGATCGAGCGCCCCATGCCACAGCAGCAGGCACGGTAGCAGCCAAAGCTGCGCATTCAGTAGCCAACGCCATAAAGCGTGCGGAGTCAGGCGGCGGATAGTATCGCTGGCGAGTAGCAGACATAGCGCCAGCGAAAGCCATAATCCGCTTCCGGGAGAGGTACGCGCCAGCGGGGAGCCCTGTTGCACCAGCTGAAGCGCGATGTCTCCGGCGCCCCACATTAGTAGTGGCAGGAGCAAATCGGCAATAAGCAGGCTAGCGAGCAGCGCCAGACGGCCTGGGATCCAGCACAATAACAACAGCAGCAGCGCGCCCGCCAGCTGCGCCGCCGCCAGCCACGGCATCTGCGTCCATAGCCAGCGCGCTTCACCGGAAAGCAGACGATTAGGGGCATAAGTGACAAATGGCAGCGCCGTCACGGCCAACAGCAGTAGCGTGAGCAGCAGCGCCACGCGGTTATAACAACGAATAGTCACTCGTATTTACTTCAGCAGCCCTTTTTGTTGCAGGTAATCGGCGGCTACGCTCTTCGCGTCACGCCCTTCAACGGCAATGCTGGCGTTTAATTTCTGCAACGTTTTTTCATCGAGGCTGGCAAACACCGGTTCCAACCACTGCGCCATCTGCGGATACGCCTTCAGCACCGCTTCACGCACAACCGGCGTCGGGGCGTAAATAGGCTGTACGCCTTTTGGATCGCTCAGGGTTTGCAGCCCCAAAGCCGCTACCGGGCCATCGGTGCCATAGGCCATCGCCGCGTTTACGCCGGAGGTTTGCTGCGCCGCCGCTTTAATGGTCACCGCGGTATCGCCGCCCGCCAGCGACAACAGCTGATTCTGATTGAGCTTAAAGCCATAGGCTTTTTCGAACGCCGGGAGAGCATCGGCGCGCTCGATAAACTCCGCGGAAGCCGCCAGTTTAAAATCGCCGCCCTTCTGTAGATAGGCGCTAAGATCGGCCAATGAAGCAAGATGATTTTGCTCCGCCACTTCCTGTCGCACCGCGATAGTCCAGGTATTATTGGCGGGAGCCGGGGTCAGCCAGACCAGCTTGTTTTTTTCCGCGTCCAGCTTTTTAACTTTTTCATAGCCCTGTTTGGCGTTTTTCCACGCCGGGTCATTTTCATCTTTAAAGAAGAAAGCCCCGTTGCCGGTGTATTCCGGATAGATATCCAGCTCACCGGCGGTAATCGCTCCGCGAACCACCGGCGTGGTGCCAAGCTGGACTTTATTGACCGTTTTCACGCCGTGGCTTTCCAGTACCTGCAAAATGATATTGCCGAGCAGCGCCCCTTCCGTATCGATTTTCGAGCCCACTTTCACCGGTTCCGCCGCCTGCAGCGGCAGGCTGACCAGCGCCACTAGCGCCAACGCGCCTGACCATTTCGTTGCCATCATCCTGCTTCCTTCTCTTCTTTTGCGCTCCGTTTACAGAAGCTTAAGAGAAAAGCGTAGTCCATTTGGCCGGCGAACGAAAAAAAAAGGCCGATTAATCGGCCTTTCAGGAGTAATACCCGGTTTATCCCCTTTCACAGGGCTATCGATTACAGCAACTCAAATTCGCTCTGCTTAACGCGGGCGGAATCCACCCCAATAAAGACGTTGAATTTGCCCGGTTCAGCAACGTATTTCATCTGCTGGTTCCAGAATTTCAGCGCTTCAACATCAATCGGGAAGCTGACGGTTTGCGTCTCGCCCGGCTTGAGATTCACCTTCTTAAAGCCGCGCAGCATTTTCACCGGGCGGCTCATCGACGCGGTCACGTCCTGCAAATAAAGCTGGATCACCGTCGCCCCTTCGCGCTTGCCGGTGTTGGTCACCTGCACGCTGGCGGTCACGCTGCCGTCGCGCGGCATCGTTGGCGCCGACATTTTAACATCCGAAACGCTGAAGGTGGTGTAGCTCAGGCCATAACCAAATGGATACAGCGGGCCATTCGCTTGATCAAAATAACGCGAGGTGTATTTATTGGGCTTTTCCGGATTATACGGACGGCCGGTATTCAGATGGCTGTAGTAGGTCGGGATCTGCCCCACCGAACGTGGGAAAGACATCGGCAGCTTACCGGAAGGGTTGTAATCGCCAAACAGCACATCGGCGATTGCATGGCCGCCTTCAGTACCGGCAAACCAGGTCTCCAGCAGCGCATCCGCCTGCTGATCCTCTTTCACCAGCGCCAGCGGACGCCCGTTCATGAGCACCAGCACCAGCGGCTTACCGGTCGCTTTCAGCGCGCTAATCAGATCGCGTTGGCTTTGCGGCAGGGTGATATCGGTCCGGCTGGAAGCCTCATGCGCCATGCCCTGCGCTTCACCCACTACCGCAACAACCACGTCGGACTGTTTCGCCGCCGCCACGGCTTCATCGATCATCTCCTGCGGCGAGCGCGGATCGACCTGCACCGCTTTCTCATACAGGTTAAGGAAATCGACAATGCCTTTATCGTCGGTAACGTTAGCGCCTTTGGCATAAATCACTTTGCCTTTATCGCCCAGCGCTTCTTTAATGCCGGTCAGCACGGTGACCGACTGATCGGCCACGCCCGCCGCCGACCAACTGCCCATCATGTCGCGCTTGCTATCCGCCAGCGCGCCTACTACGGCGATCGTGCCGGATTTTTTCAGCGGCAGCGTATCGAGACGATTTTTCAGCAGCACCAGGCTTTCTCGCGCCACTTCACGCGCCTCTTTACGATGCAGACGGCTTTCGGCGTTGGTGTCCTGCGGGTCGGATGCTTTCGGCCCCAGATGGCTGTACGGATCGTTGAACAGCCCCATATCATACTTGACGTTGAGCACGTGGCGGGTAGCGTCATCCAGTTCGGCCATCGTCACCTTACCGGATTTCACCAGCCCCGGCAGATATTTGCTGTAGTACTCATCGCTCATGCTCATGTTGATACCGGACTTCAGCGCGACGCGCACCGCGTCTTCCGGGTCGGAGGCGACACCGTGTTTAATCAACTCTTTGATGGCGCCATGGTCGGAAACGGTGATGCCTTTAAAGCCCCACTGGTCGCGCAGGACGTCTTTCAGCAGCCAGGAATCGGAAGTCGCCGGCGTACCGTTGAGCGAGTTTAGCGCCACCATCACCGCGCCGCTGCCGGCATCGAGACCGGCTTTATACGGCGGCATGTAGTCGTTGAACAGGCGTTGCGGGCTCATATCGACGGTGTTGTACTCTTTGCCGCCTTCAACCGCGCCGTAGGCGGCGAAGTGTTTAACGCTGGTCATCACCGAATAGCGGTCTGCCGGGCTCTTACCCTGCATCGACTCCACCATCGCTTTACCCATCACGGTGGTCAGGTAAGTATCCTCGCCAAAACCTTCGGAGGCGCGGCCCCAGCGTGGGTCGCGAGAGACGTCGACCATCGGCGCCCAGGTCATATTGAGACCATCGTCAGCCGCTTCATAGGCCGAGATACGTCCGACGGTATTCACCGCGTCGAGATTAAAAGAGGAGGCCAGGCCGAGGCTTATCGGGAAGACGGTACGCTGGCCGTGCAGCACATCGTAGGCGAAAAACAGCGGGATCTTCAGGCGGCTTAGCTGCATCACCTGATCCTGCATCACGCGGATATCAGGCCGGGTCACGGTATTAAAAATCGCCCCTACCTGACCGTCTTTGATCATTTCCCGGATCGCCTCTTTCGGGTTATCCGGACCGACGCTGATTAGGCGCAGCTGACCGATTTTTTCATCGACCGTCATTTTTTTCAGCAGTTCGCTAACAAACGCATCTCGCGCCTCAGGCGTCAGCGGATGGTTACCAAACAGTTCATCCGCCAGCGCGGGTTGCAGCGCCAGGCTCACGGCGACGCCAACAGTACACAACCATTTCATTATTATGTATCCCTCTTTGATTCGGTGCTAATAGCCCAGCGAAAACGCAGCAAAAACCGCAGTTTGCCATATATATAAACAACGCGCCCGTAGAATGCTAAGGTTCTTATCTGATTTATAGAAACATTCATACACCAAATTGTCATACAAAGCGGTATGCTAACAGCGATATAGCTTTTCTGTGCCCACAAGGAGTGAATCATGTCATCTGCAACAACAATAAATAACCCTCCCTTTTTGGCGGAACTGGCGCGGCTGGTTGGCTCCTCGCATCTGTTAACCGATCCGGCGAAAACCCAGCGTTACCGGAAAGGTTTCCGCTCCGGCCACGGCGATGCGCTGGCGGTGGTGTTCCCCGGTACCCTGCTTGAATTATGGCGAGTGCTCAGCGCCTGCGTCCAGGCTGACAAAATTATCCTGATGCAGGCGGCGAATACCGGCCTCACCGAAGGCTCCACCCCAAACGGCAATGATTACGATCGCGAAATCGTCATTATCAGCACGCTGCGTCTGGATAAGCTGCACCTGCTGGATAAGGGTGAGCAGGTACTGGCCTACCCTGGCACCACTCTCTATTCACTGGAAAAAGCGCTAAAACCGCTGGGCCGCGAACCGCACTCGGTGATCGGCTCTTCCTGCATCGGCGCATCCGTCATCGGCGGTATCTGTAACAACTCCGGCGGATCGCTGGTGCAACGCGGACCGGCCTATACCGAAATGTCGCTGTTCGCGCAGATTGACGCCGACGGCAAACTGAAATTAGTCAACCATCTGGGAATCGATCTTGGCTCAACGCCGGAGCAAATCCTGAGCCGCCTCGACGATGACCGTATCAACGATGCCGACGTGCAGCACGATGGCCGCCACGCCCACGATCACGATTACGTCACCCGCGTGCGCGACGTCAACGCCGATACCCCGGCTCGCTATAACGCCGACCCGGACCGCCTGTTCGAATCCTCCGGCTGCGCCGGCAAGCTGGCGGTCTTCGCCGTCCGTCTCGATACTTTTCCGGCGGAAAAACGCCAGCAGGTGTTCTATATCGGCACCAATCAGCCGGAAGTGCTCACCGAAATCCGCCGCCACATCCTCGCTGAATTCAATAATCTGCCGGTGGCCGGTGAATATATGCACCGCGATATTTACGATATCGCCGAAAAATATGGCAAAGACACTTTCCTGATGATCGATAAGCTCGGCACCGACAAAATGCCGTTCTTCTTCACCATGAAGGGGCGCACCGACGCGATGCTGGAAAAAGTCTCCCTGTTCAAGCCGCACTTCACCGACCGCTTTATGCAGAAGCTCGGTCACGCCTTCCCGGCGCACCTGCCGGAGCGCATGAAAACCTGGCGCGATAAGTACGAACATCATCTGCTGCTGAAAATGGCCGGCGACGGCATCGAAGAAGCGCAGAAGTGGCTTACGGAGTATTTCCAGCAGGCCGAAGGCGATTTCTTTGTCTGTACCGCGGAAGAAGGCAGTAAGGCATTCCTGCACCGCTTCGCCGCCGCCGGCGCGGCGATCCGCTATCAGGCGGTACATGCCGACGAAGTGGAAGATATTCTGGCGCTGGACATCGCCCTGCGCCGCAATGACACCGAATGGTTCGAACATCTGCCGGCGGAAATCGACAGCCAGCTGGTGTACAAGCTTTACTATGGCCACTTTATGTGCCACGTCTTCCACCAGGATTACATCGTGAAGAAAGGGGTAGACGCGCACGAACTGAAGGAAAAAATGCTGGATCTGTTGAAAGCGCGCGGCGCGCAGTACCCGGCGGAGCACAACGTCGGCCATCTGTATGAAGCGGCGGAGAGTTTAAAACGCTTCTATCGCCAGAACGATCCCACCAACAGCATGAATCCGGGGATCGGCAAAACCAGCAAACAAAAATACTGGGGCGAGGCGCAGAAGCCGACGGAAGCACAATAATCGTCAACCAGGACTGTTCAGCCGCGGGGCTTCTGTATTACGCTGCACGCCGGAGAAAAAGACTCTCCGGCCAATTAGCTTGAGGAGCCCCCATGTCCGCCAAGGATAAGTTACAAGACGCCGACTTAGAGATCCGCGAAGCGTTGCCTGATGACGCGCATGCGATTGCCGCGCTGTACGTCTGGCACGTGCTTAACGGCCGCGCCTCGTTTGAAGAGATCCCGCCTACCGTCGACGAAATGCGTAAGCGAATCAAAACCGTGCGCGATAACGGGCTTCCGTGGCTGGTCGCGCTGTGGCGCGGCACCATTGTCGGCTACTGCTACGCCACCTTTTACCGCCCTCGCCCGGCCTATCGCTATACGCTGGAGGAGTCGATTTACGTCGAGTCCGGCATGGGCGGGCGCGGCATCGGCAGCGCGCTGCTGACGCGTCTCATCGCGCAATGTGAACAGGGGCCGTGGCGGCAGATGCTGGCGATTATTGGCGACGGCCACAATAACGCCGCCTCGATTGCCATTCATAAGAAATTTGGCTTTACCGTTACCGGACAGCTGCGCAGCGTCGGCTATAAGATGGGCGACTGGCGCGATACCCTAATCATGCAGCGCCAGCTTGGCGACGGCGACTGGACGTTACCGGAGTGATATCAAAATTCCCGGATTGCGGCGCAATCCGGGGGAAGGACAAATTAATCGTTCTGCGCGGTCTGCGTGCCGCCTTTCAGCATCGCTTCCGCCATCTGCGCTTCACGCTGCTTTTTATAGCTCAATGCTGACGCCGGAACCGGCATCACCTTACCGGTTTCAATCCAGGTCCGTAACCGGCTGGCGTCGGCGAAGTGGGTATATTTGCCAAACGCGTCCATTACCACCAACGCTACCGGGCGTTGATTAATCACCGTACGCATAATCAGGCAGTGGCCGGCGGCGTTGGTAAAGCCGGTTTTGGTCAACTGAATATTCCAGTTATCGCGATACACCAGATGGTTGGTATTGCGGAACGGCAAGGTATACGCCGGATGCGCAAAGGTGGCGGTATCTTCTTTGGTGGTGCTTAGCTGGCCGATCAGCGGATATTGTTCGCTGGCGATCAGCAGCTTAGTCAGATCGCGCGCCGTGGAGACGTTATGCACCGACAGGCCGGTCGGCTCAACATAGCGTGTGTGGGTCATACCCAGCGCCTGCGCTTTGGCGTTCATCGCGCGGATAAAAGCGTTATAACCGCCAGGATAGTGGTGCGCCAGGCTGGCGGCGGCACGGTTTTCCGAAGACATCAGCGCCAGCAGCAGCATATTGCGGCGGCTGATTTGGCTGTTAAGTCGTACGCGGGAATAGATACCTTTCATCTCCGGCGTCTGGCTGATATCAACGGTCAGCATTTCGTCCAGCGGTAAATGCGCATCCAGCACTACCATAGCGGTCATTACTTTGGTGATCGACGCCATCGGGCGCACCAAATCGGGCTGGCTGGCGTAAATGATTTTCTTGGTCGCCAGATCGACGATCATCGCGCTACCGGAAGCGATATCCGGCTGTGAAGCGGCGGTTACCGCAGTGGTTTTTGCTATCGCCTGGGGCGCAAAAGGCACAGCCAGCAGCAAAGTCAGGCTGAGCAAAGAAATTCGAAAATTCGGCATCATGGGCATTCTGAAAAGTATTTTTGCACGTTATAGAACGTACGCCGCGGCGTAAAGTGAGCTACGCCGCTGGCAAACGCCATCATACCGCGTCATAACGCCCTGAGGCCAATAAGAATCGTGAGTAAATGCTGCATTGCCGACATAATTATTCATTTCTGCCGGCAATGCATTTGATTAGAAGAGTCGGTACCCGTAGCCCCACAGCACGACGGTGATCGCCAGCAGCACTTCCAGCACCAGCACCCCGATAGCCAGGGTTGAGCTGGCGAAGCTGAGCCCCTCTTCCTTATTAATACTCAGGAAGGTCGGAATACCCAGATACAACAGATAACCGGTGTAAAACAGCGCGATGGTGCCTATCAGCGCGCACAGCCATACCAGCGGATAGAGCGCCACGATCCCGCTTAAAAATAGCGGCGTCGCGACGTAGCCGGCAAAGACCATACAGCGTTTCAGCGACGGCTGCTGCGGATAGCTTCTGGCCATCCACCAGATCACCCGCCCCATCACCGCCACCCCCGCTAACATCACGGCGTAAAACAGTACCGCTAATACCAACCCGGTCATCAGCGAGAGCTTAATCACCGTACCGTCGCCGAAGTTCCAGCCGAGCTGCGTCGTACCGATAAAGGCGCAGATAACCGGAACCGCCGCCATCACCAGCACATGGTGCGTGTAGTGGTGCGAAACGGTCTCATTTTCACTCTTGATCACGCTCATCTCTTGATTAGGATGAGCGAAGAGTCCCCAGACATGGTTCATAGCGTCCCCCTTGTCACGGCTTCGTACAGCACTGATCCAAGTATAATTCACTCTGTAGATTATTTTGTGTACAGCGATAAAAATCCGCTTCAGCGCGTTTTAATCATCAGGGTGTATGATTAAGGGACTGGTAAGAGTAGGAGTTTATGTTTATATGGATATCAATCACCTGATTTCCCAATACGGCTACGCGGCGCTGGTTATTGGCAGCATCGCAGAAGGTGAAACCATCACCATCCTTGGCGGCGTGGCGGCACATCAGGGTCTATTGAAGTTTCCTTTGGTGGTCATCGCCGTGGCCCTGGGCGGCATGATCGGCGATCAGCTGTTGTATTTCCTTGGACGTCAGTTCGGCGGTAAGCTACTGCGCCGCTTCTCGCGGCAGAAGGCGCGCATCCGTAAAGCGCAGCGCCTGATTCAGCGCCATCCCTATCTGTTCGTTATCGGCACCCGCTTTATGTACGGCTTTCGGGTTATCGGCCCGGTCTTGATCGGCGCCAGCCGCTTGCCGCCAAAAATATTTCTACCGCTGAATATTTTTGGCGCCATCGTTTGGGCGCTGATTTTTACTACCCTTGGCTATCTTGGCGGCGAGGCGATCGGCCCGTGGCTGCACCATCTCGATCAGCACGTTAAACACTGGATCTGGCTGATCCTCGTAGTGGCGCTGGTGGTCGGGGTTCATCTGTGGCTGAAACGCCGGGAAGCGAAAAGAAAAGAGGAAGATACAGAGGATGATAATCAATAGCGGCGCCGCGCGCCGCTATTGATGCCGTTATTTTGTCGTCTGGTGATAACCGCCGCCCAGTGCGGAAGTCAGCTGAATGCTGGCATCCAGCCATTGGCCGTGCAGACGCAGTGCGGTGATTCGCTCCTGAAGCGCAGGCAGCTTCGCTATGCTCACGCGGGAACCGGATAAGATTCCCGCATTCATCCGCGCCTGGGCGAGATTGACCACCCGCTGCGCGTCTTTTTCCACCTGCTGCTGCTGCTGGTTTTTCTCCATCAGCGTCTCGACCTGGCTTGCGGTTTTCGCTACCTGGTTCACCGCATCGACCACGGCTTTGTTGTATTTAGCGATCGACAGGCCGTTCTGCGCGCTGGCGATGTCGAGATTGGCATTCAGCCTGCCGCTATCAAAGATAGGCAGCGTCAGCCCGGCGGTGACGCCCATCTGCTGCGCCGAGTGGCGGAACAGATCGCTTAAATGCAGCGCATCCTGTTGCAGGAACGCCATCAGGTTGATATCCGGATAAAACGCCGCTTTCGCCGCATCAACTTCGCTTAGCGAGGATTCAATATACCAGTGGGCTTCCTGCAGATCCGGACGGCGGGCCAGCAGTTCATAGCCCAGTTCGCTCGGCATTTGCGCGCTGACTGCGGGCAGCGGCGCCGCTCGCAGATTGAGCGACTGGCTCTGGCTGTTGGTTAACGCCATCAGCCGCGCTTCAATCTCTTTCATATTACCCGCCACGTCGGCCAGCTGCTGATCGGTTTTGCTGACGTTAATGTCGTTCTCCGCCCCTTCGGCAGAGTTGGTGATACCACGCTGATAGAGCGCGGTATCGACGCTAACAATATTATTCTGTTCGCTTTTAACCTGCTGCAGCACCGTTTTTACCGCTGCTTCGGTCTGCCACTGCCAGTACAGGCGCGCCACGCTGCTGGCCAGCAGCTCGCGGGTCTGCGCCTGCTCGGCGACCTGGGCTTTCACTTCGCCGATACGCGCTTTCACCAACGCACGGTTTTTCCCCCACAGATCCAGATCCCAACCGGCAGTCAGACCAAAGGTACCATTGGTGTACCAGGGCCCGGTGTTGCCGTCGGTATCGGTAGCGAACGGTCCCATCAGGCCTTCCGCGGACATTTTCTGCCGTTCGATATCGGCGGAGAAATCCATCTCCGGACCAAGATTCGCCTGCGACATTCGCGCCTGCGCTTCGGCCAGTTTGATGCGCTGCGCGGCAATTTGCATGTCCGGGGCATTGGCTAACGCGCGCTGAATCAGATTATCCAGCTGGGCATCGTGGTAGTCTTTCCACCAGTCGGTGTGCGGCCAGCCATTTTTTACGGCGGCGGGAAGATCCATCGAAACATGAGATGCCGGGGTTTGCTGCTTTAAAGGGCCGCCAATGTCATGGGATGGCGCGCAGCCAGCCAGCGCGATGGCCAGTGGCAGTGCCGCCAGCACGCTTTTGCTCAGTGTAAGGTTCATTCTTCAGGTCGGGTTACTTATAAAGGTTGGTCATCATAAATTAATTGAATGACGTTCGTTAAGTAAAGCGTGTGCATTGACAATGAGTCAGCTAAAAATAAACAAAGTTATTATTGGAGTTGCAATGAGTCAGAACATTTATGACGATCCCGGTTTCTTTGCCGGTTACGCCACCCTTGATCGTTCGGTGAAGGGGCTTGACGGCGCGCCGGAGTGGCCGGCAATTCAGCGCCTGCTGCCACAGTTAGACGGCCTGCGAGTAGTCGATCTCGGCTGCGGATACGGCTGGTTTTGCCGCTGGGCGCAGCAACAGGGGGCAAAACAGATAATCGGTTTCGATCTCTCCAGCCGGATGCTGGAGCGCGCGCGGGAGATGACCACCGGCGAAACTATCGAATATCGCTGCGCCGACCTGCAAACCCTGACGCTGCCCGCCGAGAGCTGCGATCTGGTCTACAGTTCGCTGGCGCTGCATTACCTGCCGGATGTCGCCCCGCTGTTCGCCACGCTCTACCAGGCGCTGGTTCCCGGCGGTACGCTGGTCTTCTCCGCCGAACATCCCATCTATACCGCACCGCTGCAGCAGGGCTGGCAGGTGGATGAACAGGGGCAGAAACGCTGGCCGGTCAGCCACTATCAGCAGGAAGGCGAACGTATCAGCAACTGGTTTGCCGAGGGGGTGATTAAACAGCATCGCAAACTCTCAAGCTGGATTAACGCGCTCATCGCCGCCGGTTTTGTGCTGGAGCAGCTTGATGAGTGGGGCCCGAGCGCCGAGCAAATCGCCGCCCAACCGGCGCTGGAGGAAGAGAAAGAGCGCCCGATGATCTTTTTACTGCGCGCCGGTAAACCGGCTTAAACGGCATGCGGCCCGCATCAACCGGGCCGCCGAACAGCTTATTCCTGCAGGCTACCGCCGTTACTGGCAATCACCGCCTGATACCAGGCGAAGCTTTTCTTCTTACGCCGTTCAAGCGTTCCCTGCCCGCGATCGTCACGATCGACATAGATAAAACCGTAGCGCTTGGACATCTCGGCCTTCGACGCGCTAACCAGATCGATTGGCCCCCAACTGGTAAAGCCCATCAGTTCAACGCCGTCGGCAATGGCTTCGCGCGCCTGCACCAGATGATCGTTGAGATAGCTGATGCGATAGTCATCGTTGATGCTGCCGTCGGCTTCGATTTTATCTTTCGCCCCCAGACCATTTTCAACGATAAACAACGGCTTCTGATAGCGGTCCCACAGTACGTTCAACAGGGTACGCAGCCCCAGCGGGTCTATCTGCCAGCCCCACTCCGAGCTTGCCAGATGCGGGTTGGGCACCATGCTGAGAATGTTGCCTCGCGCTTGCTGGTTCAGCGCTTCATCGGCGGTAACGCAGCCGGTCATATAGTAGCTAAAGGAGATAAAATCGACGGTCTCTTTCAGCGCTTCCCGGTCGCCGTCGGTGATGGTCAGCGTAATATCGTTTTCGCGGAAATAGCGCTGCATGTAACCCGGATAGGCGCCACGGCACTGCACATCGCCAAAGAACTGCCAGCTGCGGTTTTGCTGCAGCGTTTCAAAGACATCTTCCGGCTTGCAGCTCAGCGGATACATCAGCCCGCCGAGCAGCATATTGCCAATCTTGCCTTGCGGTACCAGTTCATGACAGGCTTTGACCGCCAGCGCGCTGGCTACCAGCTGGTGGTGGATAGCCTGATAAACTTCGCCTTTGCTGCTACCGGCCGGCAGCCCGACGCCGGTCATTGGCGCATGTAGCGACATATTAATTTCGTTAAAGGTGAGCCACAGTTTGACCTGATTTTTATAGCGGCTGAATACCGTTCTGGCGTAGCGTTCGAAAAAGCCAATCACCTTGCGACTGCCCCAGCCGCCATAGTTTTTTACCAGCGCCCACGGCATCTCGTAGTGCGATAGCGTCACCAGCGGAGTGATATTATGCGCGGCCATCTCGGCAAACAGCTTGTCGTAGAAGGCCAGCCCGGCTTCGTTCGGCTCGGCGTCATCACCGTTCGGGAAGATACGCGTCCAGGCGATCGAGACCCGCAGACAGTTGAAACCCATCTCAGCGAACAGCGCGATATCCTGCGGGTAACGATGGTAAAAATCGATCGCCACATCTTTAATACCGCTGTCGCCCGCAACGCGCTCCACGACGTCGCCGAATACCCCCTGCGGCTGCACGTCGGAGGTGGATAAACCTTTGCCATCTTCCAGATACGCCCCTTCGACCTGATTTGCCGCGGTGGCGCCGCCCCATAAAAAGCCCTGTGGGAATGTTTTCATCGCTCTCTCCTGTAATTAATGGCTGACGGACAACAGCGGCTGGCCGGCATCCACGACGCTCGCGGATACAATCTCAACGCTACGGTAATCATCGCTGTTGCTGATAATAATTGGGGTCGCCAGGTCGTAACCGGCGTCCAGAATAGCCTGACGGTCGAACTCCAGCAGCAAATCGCCGGCCTGAACTCTATCCCCTTCTTTGACATGGGCGGTAAACGGTACGCCGTCGAGTTTGACGGTATCAATGCCGACATGGATCAGTAGCTCAATGCCGCTGTCGCTCAGCAGGCCGATGGCGTGTTTAGTCTGAAACAGCGAGGCGACCTCGCCAGAAAACGGGGCAATGACCTTGCCCACCGCCGGAATAATGGCCACGCCTTTACCCAGCAGACCGCTGGCGAAGGTGCTATCCGGCACCTGATCGAGGGCCAGCACGCTGCCGGACATCGGCGCCAGAATATCGTTTTCCGCCGCAGGCGCGACGACGACGGCGCCTTCCGCCTGGCTGCGCGGTAAGCCGGCGAAGAAGGTCAATACGCAGGCGAGAATGAAAGCCACCCCGGTGCCGATTAATCCGCCCCACACGCTAAAATCAATACCGCCGGGCGGGATCATCTGCGCCGGAAAGAAAATGTTCGGCACCCCAAAGGAATAGGCGTAGCTATTACTGAAGGCGGTGATCGCGCCGCCAATCGCGCCGGCGATACACCCGAAGATAAACGGGCGACGTAACGGCAGCGTCAGGCCATAAATGGCAGGCTCCGTGATGCCAAACAGCCCGGCGGAAAACGCGGAACCGGCCAGCATCCGCTGACGCGAATCGCGCGTGGCCAGCAGTATCCCCAGCACGGCGCCCACCTGGGCTATCACCGCCGGCAGAATAATTGGCAGCATAGAATCATGCCCCAACACGGTCATGTTATTGATCATCAACGGTATCAGCCCCCAGTGCAGGCCGAAAATAACGCATACCTGCCATAGCGCGCCCAGCACTGCGCCTGCCAGCCATGGGGCAAAAACGTAGATAACCTGATAGCCATTGGCAATCATGTGGCTCAGCCAGGTCGCCAGCGGGCCTATCACCAGAAAGGTCAGCGGCACTACCACCGCCAGGCAGATTGCCGGAGTAAAAAAGTTCTTCATCGCGGACGGCAGCACCGCGTTACTCTTCCGTTCCAGCCAGCAGCAGACCCAGGAGGCGAGGATAATCGGGATCACCGAGGAGCTATAATTGATATAGGTCACCGGTATACCGAGGAAGTGCTCCACGGGCGCCCCCGTCTGACTGGCTTCAAAGGCCTGAATCATCAGCGGGTGGGTTAATGCCCCGCCGATCACCATTGAGATAAACGGGTTGCCGCCAAACTTTTTGCCGGCGGTGTAGCCAAGAAACAGCGGGAAGAAAAAGAACAGCGCATCGCTGGCGGCAAACCAGATTTTATAGGTCCCCTGCTGCGGCGTGAGCCATCCGCAGGTTAGCGCCAGCGCCAGCAGACCTTTCAGCAGACCCGTCGCCGCCATCACGCCAATAAAAGGGGTAAAGATGCCGGAGATGATGTCGATGAGTTGACTTAATACCGAGCTTTTCGCCGCTTTCTCCTGCGGCACCGGTTCGCTGTCGTCGCTTAACCCCGCCTGCTGGCGCACTGCCAGCCAGACATCGTGAACATGGTTACCGATGACCACCTGAAACTGGCCGCCGCTTTCTACCACCATGATCACACCGGGGTTCGCCTTCAGCCCTTCGGCATCGGCCTTCGCATTATCCTTCAATTTGAAACGCAGACGTGTCGCGCAGTGAACCAGACTCACAATATTCTCTTTGCCGCCGACGCGGTGAAGAATATCCTGCGCGAGTGCTTTATATTCCATGCTCTTTTCCTTACTGCCGCTGCCCACAGACAACCGGCGACTGAGTATTAAAAATAAAAAAACCCGAGAACCACGCCGGTTGGCGTCGCGCTCAGGTTTTGCCTGCATCATGCAGTAACAATCCAGTTTTGTGGGGGAATTAACGCCCCTCTTTTCTTACCCGTTCAATATGAATGGCAAGAAACATAATCTCTTCGGTGGTCAGCGCCCGTTGATAATTCTTTTGCAAGTGCTTCGCCACCGTTTCCGCGCACTTCCACGCTTTGGCGTAGTTATCTTTCACCGCGCTGTGCAGCGTGACGTCGTCATCCTGCACTACCGTTCGCGTTAACATGCGCTGGGCGAAAAACTTCAGGTGGGTCACAAAGCGCTGGTAGCTGAGCGACTCTTCGTCATAGTTAAGCTGCAGCTGATACTTCACCAGTTGCAGGATCTCCTGCATCACCCGCGTCACGTGCATCACTTCCGGCATTTCGCTGTTGAGCTGCGCCGTCACCAGATGCAAAGCGATAAACCCAGCTTCATCCTCGGCAAGCTCGACGCCCAGCCGGCGGGCGATAATGGCCCTCGCCTCCTGACCCAGTTCGAACTCCTTCGGATACAGCCGTTTAATCTCCCACAGCAGCACGTTGCGAATCGCGACGCCGTTTTTCTGCCGCTCGATGGCAAAGTGACAGTGGTCAGTTAATGTGATGTACAAACTTTCCTGTAACTTTCCCAACCGCCCGCGGGCCAGGTCGATGATACGATCGCAGGTGGTCATCACTTCTAACGGTATCTGACTGAGTAATTCGCCTAAGCGGCCAACCAGTTCATCGCTTTGTAAGGCGAAGACTTTTTCAATTTTACTTTCGTCCAACGAGTCGCCCACGCGCTTTTGAAAGGCCAGCCCTCGCCCCATCACCACCTGTTCGCGCTGCTGCTCGTTGACCACTACCACCACGTTATTATTAAGTACTTTGGCGATTAGCATATGAACCCCAGAAACAAAAAAACCTGACCCCCGACAAATGCCAGGTAATCAGGTTTCGCCTGCCGAAGCAGTAGCAATCCAACTATTGCACTGTATCAACTTCTTGTGGCGACTCAAGCGCGAAGGAATAAAAACGTGATACAGCTCGCGTCGCATCGTGCAAGGATGAGTGCTAATTAATAAAGTGCGTACGGAATAACACCGCCTTATCTAATAACGTGCAATGGCGTTCGCTATCTCTGCTGAGGTTTGCAAGGTGCGAATTTCATTAAAGAGGCCAAGCGCTTCCGTGTATTCTTTGCGTAAATAGCCCAGCCACTGCTTAATGCGCGCCACGTGATATAAACCGGTATCCCCCTGCTTTTCCAGCTGGGTATATTTTTTGAGTAACTCAACCACCTGCGGCCACGGCATACGCGGTTCATTGTATTTAATTACCCGGCTGAGATTCGGCACGTTGAGCGCGCCGCGGCCAATCATCACTGAATCACAGCCGGTGACGGCCATGCACTCCTGCGCGCTTTGCCAGTCCCAGATTTCGCCGTTGGCAACCACCGGAATAGTCAGGCGCTGGCGGATTTCTCCGATGGCCTGCCAGTTGATACGTTCAGCTTTGTAACCATCCTCTTTCGTGCGGCCATGCACCACCAGCTCGCTGGCGCCCGCCTGCTGTACCGCGTCGGCGATTTCAAAGCGCCGTTCGCCGCTGTCCCAGCCGAGGCGAACTTTCACCGTCACCGGCAGGTGATCGGGAACCGCTTCGCGCATGGCTTTCGCCCCGCGATAGATAAGCTCGGGATCTTTCAATAACGTCGCACCGCCGCCGCTGCCGTTCACCAGTTTCGATGGACAGCCGCAGTTTAAATCCACGCCCCAAGAGCCAAGCTCCACCGCGCGGGCGGCGTTTTCCGCCAGCCATTGCGGGTATTGCCCCAACAATTGCACGCGCACCCGGGTGCCGGACGGAGTGCGACTTTGATGGTGCAGTTCCGGGCACAGTCTATAGAACGATTTTACCGGCAGCAGCTGGTCCACCACGCGCAGAAATTCGGTGATGCACAGATCGTAATCGTTAACCTCGGTCAGCAGCTCGCGCACCAGCGAATCGAGCACGCCTTCCATTGGCGCCAGTAATACACGCATATCGTTACCCGGAAAAAAAAGAGGCGCTATGGTAGCGCCTCTGTGCGTCGGTTGAAAGACCTCAATACCAGACCTTAGCGTGGTTCGAGGCAGTTATCCTCTTTCCAGCCGTAAAGCCACTCGATACCGCGGTAAAATTCATCCTGCGCTTTGCCCTTCCAGAGAAGATTACGTACCTGACGTTCGACCCCCGCCGCGTGATAAATCCGCCCCATTTCACGGGTTGACCAGACAATTCGCGCGGTACGCGGAATACGCACCGACTCGTACAGCGCGAAGGCGCGAGCGGCGTCGCCGTCGCACTGCTGCAGCGCTTTACCTATCGTTACCGCATCTTCCAGCGCCATGCAGGCGCCCTGCGCCATATATTGCGCTACCGGATGGGCGGCATCCCCAACCAGGGTAATGCGATCGTTGCCCCACTTTGCAACAGGCTCGCGGTCGGCAGTAGACCAGCGGCGCCAGGAAGTCGGCTTGTCGAGCATCTGCCGCGGGCGCGGATGAATCCCTTTAAAGTAAGAGAGCACCTCTTCTTTACTACCGTCGCGCACGCCCCACTCTTCGCTTTCGCGGCTATGGAAGGTGACCACCAGGTTGTACTGTTTGCCGCCGCGCAGCGGATAATGCACCAGATGGCAATGCGGCCCGGCCCACAGTACCGGCGCGTTAATACGCAGGTCTTCCGGCATGTCGGCGGCCTCGATCACCGCGCGGTACACCACGTGGCCGGTGACCCGCGGCGCATCGCCGAGCAGACTCTGGCGCACCACTGACTTCACGCCGTCGCAGCCCAGCAGAATATCGGCGGTCCAGCTGTTGCCTTTGTCATCAAAGACCGTCACGTCATCGGCGGTCTGGCGGATATCCACCACCTGAGTTGAAGTCCGGTATTCCACGCCGGGATGGGTCAGCGCGGCTTCCCAGACGGTGGCGTGAATGTCCACCCGATGGATCACCGCATACGGGCCGCCGAAATGGTCACGGAAGGCCTGCCCGGTCTCGATACGCACTACCTCTTCCCCATTCACCGCATCCATCATCGTGATATGGTCAGTAAACACCGCGCGCTGGCGCGCCACTTCGCCGACGCCGAGGCTATCCAGCGCTGAAAACGCATTCGGCCCCAGTTGAATACCGGCGCCGATTTCACCGATTTCATGCGCCTTTTCCAGCAGCATCACTTTGATCCCCTGGCGCGCCAGAGAGAGCGCCGTCGCCGCGCCGCCAATGCCGCCGCCAACGATAATTGCTCGCGTCACTTTCGCCATTTTCCCTCCTCCCTAGGCCGGAATTTTGTCTTGTTGATTTTCCGGCGCGGCGGCAATAAAGGCCGGTAGCCGGGTACAGGCGTCGTAAACCGCCTGGCAGCGCGGATAATGGCTCAAATCACACCCCATCCGCTGCGCGTTGGCCCATTGCGGCACCAGACAACAGTCGGCGAGCGTTGGTCTATCGCCGACGCAGAAAGCGCCGGATTTCGATTGTCGCAGCAGTTGCTCCAGCGCGCTCAGCCCCTGCTGGATCCAGTGGGCATACCAGCGTTTTTTGTCCGCTTCGCTGACCTTCAACTCATCGCTAAGGTAGCGCAAGACCCGCATGTTATTAATCGGATGAATATCGCAGGCGATGGCGTAGACCATCTCCAGCACCCGCATCCGCGCGGGATCCTCCTGCGGCAGCAGCGGCATTTGTGGGTAGTGGCGGTCAAGCCAGTCAACAATCGCCAGCGACTGACCCAGCGATTCACCGTCATCGGTGATAAGCGTCGGCACCAGCCCAACCGGATTGAGCCGCCGGTACTCCAGCGCATTCTGCGCCCCGATGCGGATATTCACCCCAACGCTCTGATAATCGATGCCCTTGAGGGCCAGCGCGATACGCACCCGATATGAGGCAGAGCTATTAAAAAAACTGTACAGCTTCATTGTTCACCTCACACCACGCGAACGGCGATAGGCGTCAGTCCGTCTACGTTGCCGGTAATCACATCCCCCTTCACCACCGCGCCGACGCCCTCCGGCGTGCCGGTGAAAATCAGATCGCCGGGCTGCAGTTCAAAAAAGCCCGAGAGATAGCTGATGGTTTCATTTACCGACCAGATGAGGTGGCGTATATCGCTACGCTGATGATCTTCACCGTTCACCTGCAGCCAGATCCCGGCCTGATTGACCTCGCGCGCCTCGGCGGCTTTATGCAGCGGCGCGACAGGAGCGGAAAGATCGAACGCTTTACCTATCTCCCACGGGCGCCCCATCTGGCGCATCTCCATCTGGCGGTCGCGGCGGGTCATATCGAGTCCGGTGGCATAGCCCCAGATATATTCCTGCGCCTGCTCCAGCGGGATGTCGCGTCCCGCTTTGCCGATGGCGACCACCAGCTCAATCTCGTAGTGATAGTTGTCGGTCTGCGCCGGATACGGCAGACCCAGCGTTTCGCCAGCCGCCACCGGCACAACCGCATCCGCCGGTTTACAAAAGAAGAAAGGTGGTTCGCGATCCGGATCGAAGCCCATTTCACGAGCGTGGGCGGCATAGTTACGGCCAACGCAGTAAACGCGGCGTACCGGGAACTGCTCATCGCTGCCAACAACCGGGATGCTAATCGGCGCCTGGGGTGCAAAAACGTATTGAGTCATCATTGTTTTCCTTCTTATTAATAACGCGCTTCGCGGAACAGGCCTAAGGCCTCCTGTACCGGACGGTCCGAGAAGCTAAATAGCACGCACTCTTCGCTGGCGTTGAACGATACGCCGTGCCAGGTTGGCGCCACGAAGATGTCTTTCGCCTGGAATGCAAAGGTTTGTTCACCAATCGTCACCTGGCCGCTACCTTCTACTACGTGGTAGATGGTGCTATCGGTGGTTTTCGCCACCCGCGACCGGAACCCTTTAGGCAACAGTTGCAGGAAAGCGCCCATCGAGGGCATCGGATAGCCGCCGGTGACCGGGTTGACGTAGCGCATCTTGTAGCCGTCCCATTCGTCGGCCTCGCCAAGATGGGTCAGGTCGTGCAGCGCCTCACGGCTACGGTCGTAGCGGTAGTTAAAAATCGGCGAGGAATTTCCCACCTGATGGCGCAGCGGCAGCATATTGGCAGCATAGCGCGGCAGGTAGTCGCCCTCTTTACGCGTCACCGGCTGCTGCTCCTGCGGATAATCTTCAGCAAATCCGCAGCCGAGATAGTTGACCAGCGGTAAATCGAGACCATCGAGCCAGACCACCGGTTCATCGCCAGGATTGCCGTGATCGTGCCAGCGCCACTGCGGAGTCAGAATAAAATCGCCGGGGCGCATTGGCGTGCGCTCGCCGTCGACGGCGGTGAACGCGCCGTGGCCTTCCACGATAAAGCGCAGCGCCGACTGATTGTGACGGTGGCTCGGCGCCACCTCGCCCGGCATGATGAGCTGCAGGCCGGCATACAGCGACGCGGTAATGGACGACTGGCCGCGCAGCTGCGGGTTCTCCAGCACCAGTACCCGACGCACCGCCTCTTTAGCGCCGATTAACTGCCCGCTTTCCAGCAGCAGCGGGCGAATTTCCTGATAGTTCCAGTACGCCGGGGCGCAGTTGGCATTCGGTGTTTGCGGCACCAGATGGTGCAAGGATTCCCACAGCGGCGTCAGATTCTGCCCGGCAATATGCTGGTAGAACTGCTGGCGTTCGCGGTTCGATTGCGGAGTAGATAGGGTCATTATTGTTCTCCTTATTTATTCGCGACACCCGCAGAGGGCAGCGCGTCGGGTACAGATCCAGGACGGCGAACCGCCAGCATCAGCATGATGAGCATCACCGCGCCGATCGCCGCCGGTACCGCTATAACGTAAAACAGCGTGTCGAAAGAGAGATTCATCGCCATCATCATGCCGCCGGAGAGCGAACCAACGATGGCGCCGCAGCGGCCGATGGCGTTGGACCAGCTGACCCCGGTCGCGCGGCTCTGGGTTGGGTAAAGCGTGGCGGTCAGCGCATTCAGGCCCACCTGCGAACCACTCACGCCAATTCCGGTGCCGAAAATCGCCAGCGCCATCAGCCACAATCCGTTTTCGCTTAAACCGATCATCACGATGCACAACGCGCCCAGGCAATAACTTAGCGCCAGTACAAAGAAGGGATTGAAACGGTCCATCAGGATGCCGAGCAACAGTGCGCCGAGCGTGCCGCCCACCTGAAACGCGGCGGTCACCCACGAAGCGTGCTGTAAATCGATACCACGATGGTTAAGCAGCGTCGGCATCCAACTGGAGAGCAAATAGATAATCAGCAGGCTCATAAAAAACACCACCCAGAGCATCAAGGTGATCGCCAGTTGTCGGCCGGCAAACAACTGGCTAATGCTGCCTTTCGGCCCGGCTGCCGGTTCGTCGAGCCAGAAATGGGTCTCGGGATAGCGCTCGCCGGTGATAGCGCTGACGGTTCTGGCGATAGTCGCCTGCGGCAGCCCGCGACGAACCTGCCAGCGCGGCGATTCCGGCAGCGCCCACAGCAGCGCGACGGCCAGCAGCAGCGGCAGGATCCCGCCTAAGGCCAGAATGCCGTGCCAGCCGATATGCGCCACCAGTTGGGCGCTCACCACCCCGCCCAGCGCCGAACCGAGGGTGAAGCCGCAGAACATCAGGGTAACTAACGCGCCGCGGCGGCGGGCGGGCAGATATTCCGAAGTCATGGTGATGGTGTTGGGCATCGCCCCGCCTAATCCCAGACCGGTGAGGAAACGCAGAAAAACCAGCATCTCTAGATTCGTCGAGAATGCGGAGAGCAGACTAAACAGGCCAAACAGCGCCACGCAAAACTCAATCACCCGTTTACGACCGAAACGGTCGGAAAGCGGGCCGCAGAGCAGCGCCCCGGCGGTCAATCCCAATAGTCCGGCGCCAAACAGCGGCGCGAGGTCGCTGGCGCTCAATTGCCAGTGAACACGGATATCGGGAGCGATGAAGCCAATGGCGGCGGTGTCAAATCCATCAAGCATCACCACCAGAAAACAGCAGATAATCACACGCCACTGCAGGGCGCCAACCGGCGCTGCGTTAAGTAACGTCTGTAGTTCACGTCGTTGAGCCATAATGATGCCTCAGTGCAGGTCAGGGTAGATGTTGTATTTATTTCTTTTATGTTGCGATTTTGTAACCATGGCGATGAAATGTACAATGGCTTTTCGGGCATAGACATAACCTGGAGGTTATCGGCTGATGGCGAACTGGACGCAAAAGTTGAAGCTGCAGCATTTGAAAATGCTGGTGGCGCTGGGTGAGCAAGGCAATCTCACGCAGGTCGCGAAAATGATGAATATTACCCAGCCCGCACTCTCTAAGTGGCTGACGCAATTTGAAGAAGAAGTCGGCATGCCGCTCTTTGAGCGCCACAGTAAGGGCCTGCGCCCTTCGGAAGGCGGCAAACTGCTGCTTCAGCACGCCCAGCGGCTAATCAACGATATGTCGCGCTCGCAGTACGAGATCGAGCGCTTTAAGCAAGGTGGACTGGTCGGCAGCCTGATGATCGGCTGCTCTCCCGTGGCGACAGACTGCGTGGCGCAGGCGATCCTCTCCCTGCTTAAAGAGATGCCGACCCTGCATCTGAATATTGAAGAAAAAGTGATGACCCCGCTGCTGCACGACCTGCTCTCCGGCGTGGTCGATGTGGTCGTCGGACGTGTTGGTGGCCGCGCGCTGGAACTGCCGCTCAACTATCGTGTGCTCTATACCGAACCGGTGTGCTTCGTCGCCCGTCCCGACCATCCGCTGGCTAGCATGCCGCGTCTGAGCTGGGCGGATCTTGCCGCCTGGCGCTGGATAGTCTGGCCTACCGGCACGCCCATTCGTCAGAGCATTGATAACGCGCTGGTCGATAACGGCGTCATGCTGCCGGAGAATACTATCGAGTCAGCCTCGATGAATGTCACCAGCAATTTGCTGCAAAGCAGCGATATGATCTCTATTCTTTCTTTGCGGCTGGCGCAGCATTACGCCGAACATCGGCAGCTGACGATTCTGAATTTGCCGCGTATTGAACAAAAAGGTAGCGTTGGGGTGTTCTGGCGCAAAAGCGAAGTACCATCGCTGGCGCTCACTCGTTTTCTGCACTACCTCGCAGAATAAGGCCGCTGTTCCCATTTTCTATGCTGACGATGCCTAGAATTCATGATGTGATCGGTAGCACATTTCAGGGTTTAATTGTATGATGAATGGCAGTTCATCAAGGGTTATTACCATGAGTAAGTCGCTGAATATTATCTGGCAGTACGTGCGAGCTTTCGTCCTGATTTACGCCTGCTTGTATGCAGGCATTTTTATCGCCGGGCTACTGCCCATCACGATCCCCGGCAGCATTATCGGCATGCTGATTTTGTTCGTGCTGCTGGCGCTGCAAATTATGCCGCCGCAGTGGGTCAACCCCGGCTGCAACATTCTGATCCGCTACATGGCGCTGCTGTTCGTGCCTATCGGCGTTGGCGTAATGCAGTACTGGGATTTACTGCGTGCGCAGCTGGGACCGGTGGCGGTGTCCTGCGCCGTCAGTACTTTATTAGTCTTTTTGGTGGTGAGCTGGAGCTCGCATCTGGTCCACGGTGAACGCAAAATCATCGGGCAAAAAGGAAGTAAAAAATGATCCATGAAATGTGGTGGTCGCTACCGTTAACGCTGATTGTCTTTTTCCTTGCCCGCAAGCTGGCGGCGCGGTTTAAATTTCCGCTGCTCAACCCGCTGCTGGTCGCCATGGTGGTCATTATTCCTTTCCTGCTGGTCACCGGTATTTCTTATGAACGCTATTTTGCCGGCAGCAAAATCCTTAACGATCTGCTGCAGCCGGCGGTGGTTGCGCTGGCCTTTCCGCTATATGAACAACTGCACCAGATCCGCGCGCGTTGGAAATCCATCATCACCATCTGCTTTATCGGTAGCTGCGTGGCGATGATCACCGGTACCACCGTCGCTCTGCTGATGGGCGCCACCCCGCAAATCGCCGCTTCCATCATGCCAAAATCCGTCACCACGCCAATTGCCATGGCGGTCAGCGGCAGTATTGGCGGTATTCCAGCGATTAGCGCCGTGTGCGTCATTTTCGTTGGGATCCTCGGCGCGGTGTTCGGCCATACGCTGCTTAACGCCATGCGTATTCATACTAAAGCATCCCGCGGCCTGTCGATGGGTACCGCCTCGCACGCCCTCGGCACCGCGCGTTGCGCCGAACTGGACTACCAGGAAGGGGCGTTTAGCTCGCTGGCGCTGGTACTGTGCGGAATTATTACCTCGCTGGTCGCGCCTTTTCTGTTCCCGGTGATCGTCGCTGTTGTCGGATAATTGTGATTTGCATCACATTTATAAATGCAACAAATTAGCGTTGCATAAACAATGAGACTTATGTCACATATGGGTCCCGTGCGGGCCCGTACACTAGCTTCCCATTACATTGTTATGAGGCAACGCTATGCACTCTCGTTTTCAAGCTGCTTTGACTAATCTGGCGGCAGACCTGCAGGCGGCCATCGCCCCGATGCTCGCAGACCCGCACTTCCCGGCGCTGCTCGAAGCCGATCAGGTGGCGACGCTACAACAAGCAACAGGTTTGGATGAAGACGCGCTGGCCTTTGCGCTACTGCCGCTTGCCGCCGCCTGCGCCCGCGCCGATCTTTCTCACTTTAACGTTGGCGCTATCGCCCGCGGCGTGAGCGGTCGCTGGTACTTCGGCGGCAACATGGAATTCCTCGGCGCCACCATGCAACAGACCGTCCACGCGGAACAGAGCGCCATCAGCCACGCCTGGCTACGCGGCGAAAAATCCCTGCGCGCCATTACCGTCAACTACACGCCTTGCGGTCACTGCCGCCAGTTTATGAATGAACTGAATAGCGGTCTGGCGCTGCGCATTCATCTGCCGGGTCGCGAAGCGCACTCCCTGCAGCACTATCTGCCGGACGCCTTTGGCCCGAAAGACCTGGAAATCAAAACTCTGCTGATGGATGAGCAGGATCACGGCTTCCCCCTCAGCGGCGATGCGCTCACGCAGGCGGCTATTCAGGCGGCGAACCGCTGCCACGCGCCGTACAGCAACTCCCCTTCCGGCGTGGCGCTGGAGCTGAAAGACGGCACCATTTTCTGCGGCAGCTACGCGGAAAACGCGGCGTTCAATCCAACACTACCGCCGCTACAGGGCGCGCTGAACCTGCTGAGCCTTAACGGTTACGACTATCCGGATATCCAGCGCGCGCTGTTGGCCGAGAAAGCCGATGCATCGCTTATCCAGTGGGATGCGACCGTCGCGACCCTGAAAGCGTTGGGCTGTCAGAATATCGACCGCGTGCTGTTAGGTTAATTAGCCTGATAGCCTGAGCAGATTGCCGGATGCGCCTTTGGCTTCTCCGGCCTGGATTCGGTAATCTGCCATATTGCTGAAAATCCCCGCAATTAAACGATGGTTTCTTGCGCTTACCCGGCGGGTAAAGTAGCCTGAAGCTTCCCTCGTCCACCATTGAGTCAAGTTCATGTTAAAGCGTGTGTTATACAGCCTGTTAGTCCTGCTCGGCCTGCTGCTGTTGACCGTGCTGGGTCTTGACCGCTGGATGAGCTGGAAAACCGCGCCCTATATTTACGATGAGCTGCAGGATCTCCCCTACCGCCAGGTGGGCGTGGTGTTGGGCACTGCCAAATATTATCGCACCGGCGTGATCAATCAGTATTATCGTTATCGGATCCAGGGCGCGCTCAACGCCTACAATAGCGGTAAGGTTAATTATCTGCTGTTGAGCGGTGACAACGCCTTGCAAAGCTATAACGAACCGATGACCATGCGCCGCGATCTGATTAAAGCCGGCGTCGATCCGGCGGATATCGTGCTGGACTATGCCGGTTTCCGTACCCTCGATTCGATCGTGCGCACCCGCAAAGTGTTCGATACCAATGATTTTATTATTATCACCCAGCGCTTCCATTGCGAACGCGCGCTGTTTATCGCCCTGCATATGGGGATTCAGGCGCAGTGCTATGCGGTGCCTTCGCCGAAGGATATGTGGACCGTACGTCTGCGCGAGTTTGGCGCCCGGTTTGGCGCGCTGGCGGATCTCTATATCTTCAAACGCGAACCGCGTTTCCTCGGGCCGCTGATCCCCATTCCGGCGCAGCAGCATGAAGTTCCGGAGGATGCTCAATCCTACCCGGCGGTCACGCCCGAGCAGTTACTGGAGCTACAGAAAGAAAAATAGCCGCCGTCGTTTTATCGAATTTCAGGCATAAAAAACCCGCGCCAGACGCGGGTTTTTTATACGTTCAATCTTATTTCTTACGCGCGTATTTCAGTGAATCCAGCGCCACAGCGAAGATGATAATCGCCCCTTTAATAATGTACTGCCAGTATGGATTGACGCCAATGTAGGTCAGACCATAGTTGATGACGGTAAAGATAATGACCCCGGTCACCACGCCGAAAACCGTACCCACGCCGCCGCTGAAGGAAACGCCCCCCACCACGCAGGCGGCAATCGCATCCAGTTCGTACATAAAGCCGAGGTTGTTGGTCGCCGAACCGATACGTCCGGCTTCCAGCAGCCCGCCGAAGGCGTAAAACACCCCGGACAGGGCATAAATCATCAGCAGGTTCAGCGCCACGTTAACGCCGGAGACACGCGCCGCTTCCGGGTTGCCGCCGATAGCGAAGATGTTTTTACCGAAACGGGTTTTATTCCACAGGATCCACACGAAGAAGATAGCGATCAGCGCGTAGAAAGTAATGTACGACAGGCGGAATGAACCTAAAGCGACAAAGCCCTGGGCAAACTGCGAGAAGTGGCTGTCGAAACCGGAAATCGGCGACGCGCCGACAAAGTCATAGTACAGGGAGTTGATACCGTAAACGATGATCATCGTCCCCAGGGTAGTGATAAACGGCGTCACGTTGAGATAGGCAATGACGATACCGTTAATCAAGCCAATCACCGCGCCGATCGCGCAGACCAGCAGAATCACCAACGGAATCGGCATGGTCGCCATCTCCGGGAACACCTTGTTGGCGTTATCCACCGCCTGCAGCATGGTAGCCGCTACCACCGCCGCCAGACCCACCTGACGTCCGGCGGAAAGGTCGGTCCCCTGGGTGACAATCAGCCCGGCGACGCCGAGCGCGATGATAATACGTACCGAGGATTGCGTCAGGATGTTACTTAAGTTCAACAGACTTAAGAAGGTCGGGTCCTGGAAAATAATAATGGCCAGTAAGACCAAAAGTACAACGTAAATCCCACCCTCTTTCAGGTAAGTGAGGAAACTCTTTTTATTTAACGCACTCATGGAAAGCCCCTGATCTCAAAGGTGCAATGATGCAAGACGCAGAATTTCATTTTGCGTCGTGGTTTTGGTCTCAACAATTCCGGCAACCAGCCCGTTACTCATAACCAGAATACGGTCGGTAATTCCCAGCAGTTCCGGCATTTCGGAAGAGATAATAATGATGCCCTTATCTTTTTTGGCCAGTTCGGCAATCAGCTGATAAATTTCGAATTTGGCCCCGACGTCAATCCCGCGGGTCGGTTCATCAAGCATTAATATTTCCGGTTGGGTTAATAACCAACGACCGATAATAACCTTCTGCTGATTCCCGCCGGACAGCGAACCGATTTGCGTTTGATGGCCTGGGGTTTTAACCCGCATGGAATCGATAACCCATTGGGTGTCGCTTTTCATCCGCGAATTATCCAGCAGACCGACCTTGTTTTTATACTTCTTGATATTTGATATCAGCGAGTTAAAACCAATATCGAGGTAAGCATAAATTCCCGTCGAGCGACGCTCTTCGGTCACCAGCGCAAAGCCGTGGTTTATCGCCTCGTTAGCGCTATGGTTATTAATTTTTTTGCCATGCAGGGTAATTGTGCCGCTGGCCTTTTCGCGGATGCCAAACAGCGTTTCAACAATATCGGTACGTTTAGCGCCCACCAGTCCGGCAATGCCGAGGATTTCACCTTTATGCAGATCGAATGAGACATCGCGAATTGACGGCTGGCGCAGCGAGGTCAGGTTACGAACTTCAAGGATTACTTCGCCCGGTTTGTTTTGTTTATCCGGAAAACGCTGGTTCAGCGAACGTCCCACCATCATCGCGATGATCTTATCCATATCCAGCCCCTCCAGCGGCTGGGTGGCGATCCACTGACCATCGCGCAGGATCGTAATCTCATCGCATAGCTGAAATATCTCCTCCATTTTATGGGAGATATAAACAATACCGCAGCCACGCTCTTTCAGCTTGCGGATTATTTTAAACAGGTGATTAACCTCTTTTTCTGTCAGCGATGAGGTAGGCTCATCCATAATGACGATTTTCGCGTCATAGGAGAATGCTTTGGCAATTTCAATCATCTGCATCTGCGATACCGATAAAGTCCCCACACGAGCGCGCGGATCAATATCAATATCGAGCTCATCAAATATCGCTTTGGTATCGCGATACATTTTATCCTGATCGACAAACATGCCTTTGGTGGGGTAACGTCCCAGCCACATGTTGTCCATGACCGAACGTTGAAGTACCAGGTTTAATTCCTGGTGCACCATAGAAATACCGTTTTCCAACGCTTCTTTCGCCGAATGGAAATCGATCTCTTTTCCCTGAAAAAGAATACTGCCGGAATCTTTTTGATAGATTCCAAATAAGCATTTTAATAATGTCGATTTACCCGCGCCATTCTCCCCCATTAATGCATGGATAGAGTGCGGACGAACCTTCAGGTTGACATTATCAAGAGCTTTAACGCCGGGGAAAGATTTGTTGATGTCACTCATTTCCAACAAATATTCGCCCGACTGTACGCTATTATTGCTGACCATAGTTATACCTGGCTGCGTTCGTGCCGATCCGCGACGATAAGTTGTATCGCAGCAAAATCGGCTTCGGTATCAGGAATAATCGGGCGCGCGAGCGCGCCCGCAATGCATGAAGAACTTATTTACCGATAAACTGGCTGAGGTTGTCTTTATCTACGCCTACGTACGGTACGCGGACAATCTTATTCTCAATTTTCCAGTTGGTGCCAGCAGCGGGCTCTTTGCCGTCAGCCAGGTTCTTCGCCAGATCGAAGGTCGCTTTGGCCTGGTTGTTGGCGTCGTTCAGCACGGTACCGGCCATCGCGCCGGATTTCACCAGCGCCAGCGCTTCAGGCAGGGCATCGACGCCGAACACCGGAATGCTGCTCTTGTTATGCGCTTTCAGCGCTTCTACCGCGCCCATCGCCATCGCATCGTTGTTCGCGATGACCACTTCGATTTTGTTGGCGTTCGGGCCGGAGAGCCAGGCGTCCATTTTATCTTTCGCTTGCGCGGTATCCCACATGGCGGTATCTAACGCCAGTTGCTGAGTTTTAAGACCTTTTTCATTCAGCTCTTTGATAACGTAGGAAGTACGCGCTTCGGCATCCGGGTGGCCCGGCTCGCCTTTCAACAGAACAAACTGAATCTGACCATCTTTGTTCAGATCCCAGTTTGGATTCGCTTTCCAGTGTTTGGCGATAAGATCGCCCTGGATAATCCCGGATTCTTTGGAGTCGGTACCCACATAATAGGCTTTATCGTAGCTATCCAGCGCCTTGCGCGATGGCTCTTTGTTAAAGAACACCACCGGCACATTTTGCCCACGCGCTTTGTCGATAACCGTACCCGCCGCCGCCGGGTCAACCAGGTTGATGGCCAGCGCCTTCACACCTTTCGCCAGCAGCACGTCGATCTGATCGTTCTGTTTGGACTGATCGTTCTGCGAGTCATTCATCAGCAGTTGCACGTCCGGCGCAGATTTGCCGTCTTTTTCGATCGCTTTACGCACAACGGACATGAAGTTGTCGTCATACTTGTAGATCGTAACGCCGATACGGGTATCCGCGGCATGCGCTGCGGCGCCAAAAAGCATGCCAGCCATGACGGCGGACAGAGCTAAGACCTTCTTATTCATGGAATCTCCGGTTTTATTATTTTGCATCGTTTTTTTTGGCGTGAAGATAGCTGGCGGGAGTTGTTACATTAGGGTTACCGCACAACGATATTCACAACGTTAATTCTGTCTTCCGTGTAGGGTAACGCTCCAGAAAAACGGCTTCATCAAGTGCCTAACCTATTGTTTAAGATGATATTTTAAAGCATCACCCGTACAGTCTGGTTCGGACTGGTCAACGCTGCCATCATAAACAGCTGAATGTTAATATACTGTGAATTTACTCACAGATTGAAAGCGGTTACATCAGCTAATAGATTCAGTTAGTGATCGGCCCCACACTTTGCTTTTGCGTCACCGAATGGCGCCGCACCAGCGTGGGCATAAAGCAGTGGCTAGCCTCGCTATCGAGTTTCCCTGCCGCCCCTTGTAGCGCCAGTTCGGTAGCCAATTTCGCCATCGACATAATGGGATAGCGCACGGTAGTCAACTGCGGATCGGTGTAACGGGAAATGGGAATGTCATCAAAACCAATCAGCGAGAGATGCTGCGGCACGGCAATGCCGTTATCCTTGAGAGTGGTTAACGCCCCGGCAGCCATACTGTCGTTATAGGCAAACACCGCGGTCAGGCCTAAATTACGCCCCAGCAGTTCTACCATCGCCGCTTCACCGCCCTGCATATCCGGCGAACCCGAGCCCACCCAGCTATCCGGCGCGATAATGCCCTGCTCCTGCAGCGCTTTACTCCACCCTTCGCGGCGCAGTTCATCATCTTCAATGCCGTGGTTGGAAGAGAGATAGCCAATCCGTTGATGGCCGTGATTGAGCAGCATCCGCGTAGCCATTAGCGCGCCGCTGACGTTATCGAGACCCACGCAGCGGTGCGCGAAGCCCGGCACAATGCGGTTTATCAGCACCATGCCTGGAATATGCTGCATAAAGTCGCCAAGTTCGGCATCGCTTAACGCTTTCGAATGCACGATAAGCGCCGAACAGCGCTGGCGAATCAGCACCTCAATGGCGTTACGCTCTTTTTCAGCTTCATGGTAGCTGTTGCCGATTAGCACATATTTCTGATGCTGCTGCGCGACGGTATCCACCGCTTTCACCAGCGCGCCGAAAAAGGCGTCTGACACATCCATCACCACCACGCCAATGGTATCGCTAACCTGGGTCGCCAGCGCCTGGGCATTGGCATTCGGCCGATAGCCCAGTTGCGCGACCGCCTTCATCACTGCCTCCCGGGTATCCGGGCTCACCAGCGCGCTGTTGTTCAGAACCCGTGAAACCGTCGCCACGGAAACCCCCGCCTGACGGGCGACATCACGAATGGTGATCATACATACCCGCCTTTATCGCATTGCAATACGTCACACCCACCTCCTGTGTTCAGCAAGGTGGCTATTCTGGCAGCGACGCGCACCGCGCTACGTGAGTGAGGTCACACGGCTGGAAACGGTTACATCCATTTTGTTAATGATTGTGATCGAGATCGTTATACAGATGTATCTCTGGATGATGTCCCTGAGGCTCTCAGGGTTAACTGACGCCATAGCCACTCAACGGGCCCCTGGCGGAAATGACGCAGCCAAAACTGCGAGAAGAGGAGATTAACGGCCCACACCGCCGGCACAAAGGCCAACAGCTGTAAACGGTCAAATTTCATAAACAGGCCCAGATGATAGAACAGCGTGGTGCAGATCAGGGTTTGCAGTAAATAGTTACTGAGCGCCATCCGCCCAACGCAGGCAATCGCCCCAACCAGACGAAAGCGGCATAATTGCGGCCAGAATCCCCACGCCAGCGCGGCATAGCCGATGGTTTGTAGCGGCGCGCCAAGTTCACGCGGCGCCTGCAGCAGAAAACCGCACCAGCGGTAGTCCCATTGCAAGTACCACTGCGCGGCGATGGCCGGCACATTTACCATCATTCCGGCAATAATCAGCACAGCCCCGACGCGGCGATAATGGCTAAGGCTAAACTGCCCTTTCAACCAGCCGCAGCGCATCAGCGCCGCGCCCATTAGCATCATCCCCGCCAGCTGCCAGCCGTACTGCACGCCCAGCGCCACCAGGTTATCGGACAGCATATCCGCGCGATTGCTCACCGCCTCCATACCGCCTTTGAGCTTCCAGAACTGCTCATACTGCACATTCGCGGCATCGGGCACCCATGACCGGCTGGCGCCGTTGGCGGAAATCAATCCCAGCAATACCAGCACCGCAATACCGATGAGATATAGCACTACGCCGGTATTAAAAAGCGATTTAACATGATGGGCATCGCGCACCATGCGCCAGGCAATTAGCCCCACCAACGCATAGGCCAGCAGAATATCGCCGTCCCAGAAAAAGAGGCCGTGAATAAAACCAAGCAGGGCAAGCAGCGTTAGCCGCGACTGGATCCAGCGTTTACCGCGTACCAGCAGCATTTGCAATCCGGCGCCGAACAGCAGTGCAAACAGGGTGAGGAATTTTACCTGCGCAAACAGGTCGAGGATTGCCCAGCTCCAGGCGTCGCTCAGCGAAATACTCCCGGCCCAGGCCGGATTCAGATAGGCCGCCTTCGGCAAGCCGAAGGCGGTGATATTCAGTAGCAGAATGCCGAGGATGGCGACGCCGCGAACGAAGTCCAGCGTGACGTTTCTCTCCATGCACCCTGCTCCGAATTAATTGTGGTGACGTACGGCGCGCAGGAACTCCTGGCGGGTATTCTGGCTGGATTTAAACAGACCGCCAAGCGAAGTGGTGGTCGTGGCGCTGGTCGCATCACGGATGCCGCGCGCTTTCACGCAGTAATGCACCGCGTCAATGGATACCGCGACGTTGCTGGTACCGAGCAAAGTCTGCAGCGCGGTAAGGATCTGCTGCGTCAGGCGCTCCTGCACCTGCGGACGCTGGGCAAAGAACTGCACGATGCGGTTAATTTTCGACAGGCCGATTACCGAATCTTTCGGGATATAAGCAACGGTCGCTTTGCCGTCAATCGTCACAAAGTGATGTTCACAGGTACTGGTCAGCGTGATATCGCGGACCGTCACCATCTCGTCAACTTTCATTTTGTTTTCAATAACGGTGATTTTCGGGAATCTGGCATAATCCAGACCGGAGAAAATCTCATCAACGTACATTTTTGCGATGCGATGCGGAGTCTCCATCAGGCTGTCGTCACTGAGATCAAGATTCAGCAGCTGCATAATCTCAGTCATGTGCCCGGCGATCAGACGCTTGCGCGTTTCATTATCAATTTCTTGTACTGGCGGACGCAGCGGCGTCTCCAGCCCACGAGCGACCAGCGCTTCATGAACGAGTATGGCTTCTTTACTCAATGATGACATTTAGGTTCTCCTGCAGGTGTGGCGCTCTTTGCTCTTCTGAGGGCAAAGTTTGCACTCATTGTGCGTGAGGTGGCGCACATAATCCAGTAGCCGTCACGATAATTATTGAAATTGGCGCAACCTTTCATTTTTACCGCTGCGGTTGGACGTTGTCGATGCGCCACGCCAGCGAGCCCTACCGCCCTCGCGCGCATTCATTAGCACTGTAGATGTTTAGAGACGTTCTTTATAACTCGTATTAATGATGCAATAGCTTTGCGCGACGGGAAAGTGAAAGTTACTCACCGGTTAATGAAATATCTGTATTATTAAGCATTACACATAGATACCCGAGGAGCCCTGCATGGAACTGCTTGAAGAACATCGCTGTTACGAGGGTCGGCAGCAGCGCTGGCGTCATCACTCCAGTACCCTGAACTGTGCGATGACGTTCAGCATTTTTTTACCGCCGACGACGGAAACCGCCCCTCCGCCGGTGCTGTACTGGCTATCCGGTTTGACCTGCAATGACGAAAACTTCACCACCAAGTCTGGCGCCCAGCGTGTCGCCGCCGAACTTGGCATCGCGCTGGTGATGCCCGACACCAGCCCGCGCGGTGATGACGTCGCCGATGATGCCGGTTACGATCTCGGTAAAGGCGCGGGTTTTTACCTCAACGCCACTCAGGCGCCGTGGGCGGCGCATTTTCGCATGTACGACTATCTGCGCGATGAGCTGCCGCAGTTGATTAACCGTCAATTTAAGGTCGCCGACCGTTGCGCTATCAGCGGCCACTCGATGGGCGGCCACGGCGCGCTCATCATGGCGCTGAAAAACCCAGGGCGCTTTACCAGCGTCTCGGCCTTCGCGCCGATCGTCAACCCATGCAAAGTTCCATGGGGACAAAAGGCGTTCAGCGCCTATCTCGGCAATGATGAAGCGAACTGGCAAGAGTGGGACAGCTGCGCACTGATGCAGGCAAGTCAGACCGGGGATGCCATTCCCACATTAATTGATCAAGGTGACGCCGACCAGTTTCTCGGTACCCAGCTACAGCCCGCGGTCCTTGCAGAGGCGGCGCGACAGAAACAGTGGCCGCTGAGCCTGCGTATCCAGCCCGGCTACGACCACAGCTACTATTTCATTGCCACCTTTATAGAAGATCATCTGCGCTTCCATGCGCAGTTCCTGCTGAAGTAGTTTCAGCCGCGAGTCTCTGCGGGCGATTTACATCGCCCGGTTCATCACGATCAGAAGCGGTAATCGACGGCCATAAAGTAGCGACGCCCATCTTCGGTGTAGCTGTAATCGTCGCGGCTCAGGTCTTTATCGCCGACGTTAAGCACGCCAGAGCGCAGTTTCACGCTTTTGCTGACCTGCCACGCGGCGCCGATATCAAACATGGTATAGCCGCCCGGGGTTTTACCCGTCGCGCTTACCGCACGCTGCTCGCCGGTATAGTTGGCCGTGACATAGAAAGACCAATCCTCCAGCGGTTTCCAGTCGAGGGTACCGTTAGCGGTATGGAACGGCAGCGTCTGCAGCGGTTTATTGCCGCCGTTGCTCAGATCGCGACCATCGTTATAGGTATAGTTGACCGTCAGTTTCCACTCTTCGCCGAACGGAACCTTCACTTCGGTCTCCACGCCTTTAATCCGCGCTTTGTTGACGTTGAAGTAGCGGAATACCGGCACGCGCTTACCGTTCACGGTCTTCCAGCCGACGAAGTTCGGGTAACCCGGCGCTTCGCTGGCGCTGGAGGTACGCAGGATGTCGATCATATCGTCAACGTTGTTCTGGAAGGCGGTCACGCTGCCTTCAACCCCTTCCAGCCAGCCCTCTTCACCGCTGTAATACAGACCAAGCTCAAAGCTTTCGCTGGTTTCCGGCTTCAAATCCGGGTTACCGATAATGCTGCAGCTACCGCGACAGGAGTTAGTGGTCCAGTCCGGGTTCAATTGCAGCAGCGACGGCGCTTTAAAGGCCGTAGCCCAACCGCCTTTCACGGTCACGGTATCGGTGGCGTTATAGACCAGATACGCACGCGGGCTCCAGTGATCGCCGTAGGTTTGGTGATCGTCCATACGGATGCCGGTGGTCAGCGCCAGCGGTTCAAAGATCCGCCACTCGTCTTCGAGGAACAGCGCGTACTGGCTGGCGGAAGTCGATTTTCCGCCGCTGCTCAGGTTTACCGGATCTTTGAGTTTATCATGGCGCCATTCACCACCGAGGGTGACGATCTGGTTGATCATCCCCAACGGCATCACATATTTACCATCCACCGCATTGCTTTCAGAGGTAATGGTCCCAGCCTGCCCCGGGTTTTTGTTATCCACTTTCTCGCCGTAGAATTTCACTTCGCTATTGCCGACATCCCAGCGCCCGTTATGGGTCAAAGAGTAGTTTTGGCGTTCAAGGCGATTTTTATCAAGCGAGTCTGAGTCGCGATCCTGGCGATCGAAACCGTAGCCGGCGGTAATGTCCTGATTCTCCGTTGGCGTCCAGGCGAACTCAACGTTACCGTCGCGGCTGGTGAAACCTTCAATGCGCGGCGTTTCACCCGCAGCGTTGCTGGAAGATTGCTGATCGTCTTTACTACGTTTCGCCAGGCTGCCGTAGGCTTTCATCCCCAGCACGCCGTCAATCAGCGGGCCGCTGGTGAAGAACTGGCCGTTATAAGTGTCACCGCGATCGCGGTGTTCCTGAATGGTGGCATCGCTGCTGAGGGTACCGGTCCATTTCTGGCCGATTTTTTTGGTAATGATATTGACCACGCCGCCGAGCGCATCGGAACCGTACAGGGAAGACATCGGGCCGCGCACCACTTCAATCCGTTCGATGGAGTCCACCGGGATCCAGTTCAGATCGAAATCGTTATGGCGGAAGACGGCGTTACGCGAGTTGACACGTTTGCCATCGATCAGGATTAGCGTATAGCTGCTATCCAGACCGCGGATGCTGACACCCTTGCGGTTATCCCCTTCGTTGGTGAGCTGAACGCCAGGCACATCGCGCAACACGTCCTTCAGGTTCTGCACCGGCTTACGCTGCAAGTCCTGTTGGGTGATCACGCTGATACTGGCGGGCGCATCTTTGACGCTCTGTTCAGTCGCCGCGGCGGTGACAACCAGCGTTTCGTCATCATTTGCGGCCAGCGCCGGAAATGCCAATGCTACGACGGACGCGCACAGTCCCGCCCGGGCAAAAGGGTTTAACCTGAACATACCAAATCTCCATGAGGTCAACTACAAATCAAACAAAGGGTGCTGCTTGCACATCCTGTCGACACGCGGCTCTGGCGGCCGCGCGCAATTTTTTTACAGTCGATGTGGCTGGTCACCCCTTGCCTTTCGTAGTTGAGCGGCAAGATATGGAGATTGGCTTCATCCTGAATTTGCCGAAATGATAAGGATAATGATTACAATTATCAATACAATTATGAAGAAGTGTGTCCGATTGTAAGCCTTGCGGGCATAAAAAAAGCCCTCTTTAAAAGAGGGCTTTATCGAAAGCGGTAGAGTGTGGAATTAGCCTTTAAAGCGTTCCGGGAACTTCATTTCGCTGTAGCGCACGAAGCGGGTACCTTTCACCAGCTTGTAACCAAACCAGATAACCAGGAACAGCGGAATACCGATGTAGGTCGCCGCCACGCCGCCCCAATCAATGGTGTCCTTGAGGAAGGCTTCATAGTTCTGGCCAAGGGTGATGATAAGGCACAGTACGAAGGCGAAGATCGGCCCCAGCGGGAAGAACCCGGAACGGTACGGCAGGTTATTAATATCGTTACCCTGCAACACGTAACCACGACGGAAACGGTAGTGGCTGATCGCAATACCCAGCCAGGCGATAAAGCCAGTCATCCCGGAGGTATTCAGCAGCCACAGGTAAACCGTCTGGTTGCCGAACATCGAGGTCAGGAAGCACAGCGCCGCAATCACGGTAGTCGCATACAGCGCGTTGCGCGGTACGCCGCCTCTCGACAGCTTCGAGAAAATGCGCGGCGCTTTGCCGTCGCACGCCAGGGTATACAACATACGCGTAGAGGCGTACATCCCGGAGTTACCCGCCGACAGCACCGCCGTCAGGATAACCGCGTTCATGATCGCCGCCGCAGAGAGCAGACCGGCGTGCTCGAACACCAGGGTGAACGGGCTAACGGAAATGTCTTTAACGTCGTTGCGCAGCAGGCTCGGATCGGTATACGGGATGATCAGGCTGATAATCAAAATCGCGAAGACATAGAACAGCAGGATACGCCAGAACACCTGACGCACCGCGCGCGGAATGTTCTTCTCCGGATTTTCCGATTCGCCCGCGGCAATACCGATGAGCTCGGTACCCTGGAAGGAGAAGCCGACAATCATCGCCACGCCGATCATCGCCGCAAAACCGCCGGCAAACGGCGCATCATCAATGCCCCAGTTGCTCCAGCCCGCCGGCTTGGCGCCTTCGAAGATGCCAAAAATCATCATAATGCCGACGATGATAAAGATAATCACGGTGGCAACTTTAATCAGCGAGAACCAGTACTCCGCTTCGCCGAAGCCGCGTACCGAGATCCAGTTCAGCAGGAACATGATGCCGAGGAATAAGGCGCTCCAGATCCAGCCGGGTGTATCCGGGAACCAGTAGCTCATCACCAGCTGCGAAGCAACGAGGTCAACGGCGATAGTCACCGCCCAGTTGTACCAGTAGTTCCAGCCCAGCGCGAAACCAAAGCCTTCTTCTACATAGTTCTGACCGTAGGTCGCAAAAGAGCCTGAAACCGGCATAAACGCCGCCAGCTCGCCGAGACTGGTCATCAGGAAATACACCATCAGACCGATCAGAATGTAGGAAAGCAGCGCGCCGCCGGGGCCTGCCTGAGAAATTGTTGCGCCAGAGGCAACGAAAAGACCTGTACCGATGGAACCGCCAATAGCGATCATGGTCAAGTGGCGCGCTTTTAGCTCGCGGCGGAGCGTGGGCGCTTCTGTGGTTTTAGTTTCCGAAACCATGTGAAAATGCTATCCATCCAAAAAATGAGGCGCGATTGTAGCAGACGATCGTCCATCCATCCGGTACAAATGCAAAGTTATAAGAGAGCTTCATGATCTGACACAAATTATTAGTAAAGCAGTAATCCTGCATTGGCGCATAAAAAAACAGACAAAAAATCGCGGCTTACGGCAAAATAACGCGAGGATTGTCACAATGCTGAAGGAGTCAGCTTATGGTTTCCCCCACTCGTCGCAGCCTGGCCCCCGATGCCTTTCTGCTACTGGCGATTTTCTGCCTGTATCTATTCGTTATTGGCCTGTACGCCAGTATCACGGTGCTGGAACACTGGTTGCGGCTGCCGAATTACCTGACCGATAACAGGGAGACTTTTCTTGTCGGCGCGCTTCCTCTTGCGATTGCGGGGCTGCTGGGGCTACTGGCGGGCGTCGGAGTGAAAAAGCGGCTGATGGTTCGGCTATGCAAAGTCTTCTGCGCCTTTTCTCTTATCTATATTGCGGCTTTCGCCTGGCTGGACTGGCGCACGATGGACCACTATCGGGATAACCCGCAGTACGGCGTATGCAAGCAATACAGCAAACACACCATTTATATGTACGTGTGGAATAGCGACTGGTGCGACCATTTCGACAAAAGGGTGCAAATCCCCTCCCCCATTGCTAATAGGGAGAATACCCCGTGAAGAAACCAGCAAAAGTTGCTAACGCCGAACCGCAGGCCACTCGCGCACAGCGAATCTGGCAACAGCTAAACGCATGGCTTATTTTTCCGGCGCTAGGGGTTTACGCGCTCTATTTAGCAACCGACTATCTGCCATTACTGAAATTACGCGGTTGGCCGGACTTCGCCTCCGTTTCCTTACTGAAGGCCAATTTTACCGGCTCCGCGCTGCTCTTTTTTTCATTCGCCTGGCGGATGGGCAGAGTGCTGCGTGGTAAAACCGTCGATGGAAGTTATGAAAATCGCCTGCTGACCGCTATCGCCGGATTTACGCTGGCGCTGCTGATCGTCATCAACAGCGCCATTTTTACCTTACATTTTATGGTATACGGCTCGCCGCGCTATATTCGCTGCTGGGAACCCGTTCCCATGGGCAGCTGGCATTATGCCAGAACCCCGGAGATCTGCGTGCAGCACGGCTACGCGCCAATAAGGGATACCGCTACACCTCGCAGTAACGGATAAAGCGCTGCAGCGCCTTGGAAACGTGTTTTTGCCGATGGCGAATACGCCACAACGTGCGCGTCAGGCGCGGCAGCGGCAGCTTGAGCTCCACTAGCGTTCCGGCCTCCAGCTGCTCGGCAATGACTCGCCGCGACAGGCAGCTGATGCCTAGTCCGTGGCGGACCGCATGTTTAATCGCCTCCGAGTTGCCAAGCTCCATGCCCAGTTGAAATGCGGGCAGATGCGACAACAGCACGTAGTCGACGATCTCCCGCGTGCCAGAGCCATGCTCGCGCAGGATCCACTGCGCTTCCGCCAGCCGTTGCAGCGTCAATTCGCCTTCGAGGAATGGCGAATCAGGGGCGGCGAACACCACCAGTTCATCTTCAATCCACGGCTCGGCGATAATATCCGCCGCGTGGCACGGCCCTTCAATCAGGCCAATATCGACGCGCAAATCGCTGACCGCATTAATCACATCCTGGCTGTTGCCGACGCTCAGCTCCAGCGGCAGTTCGGGGAAGTCGCGGCGGTAGCGGGCGATGATTTCCGGCAGAATATAGTTGCCGATGGTGCTACTGGCATAAACGCGGATCGCGCCATTATCGCCGCGAAACAGCTGTTCTATCTCTCCGGCGCGCTCCAGCAGCGCCAGCGCCCGCGGGTAGAGCAAGCGGCCATGCTCGTTGACCACCAGCCGTTTACCGACGCGGTCAAACAGCTGAACGCCGAGTTGCCCCTCCAGGTCGGTTAACGCCGCGCTCACTGCCGACTGCGACAGCGCCAGCATCTGTGACGCCTGCGTCGTTGACCCGCTTTTCAAAACCTCAGCAAAAACTTCCAGTTGCCGTAGCGTGATATGCATAACTCACCTGTGTATTAGCCCAAGCTGGATAACCGTCAACGCTATGGTGACATAAATCAGCAGGGCTGTGGCCTGAAGGATGAAGGGTATAACCCAAAATCATTCGTGCTGCAGAAAGGCGGCAAGTGAGCGAGTCCCCAGGAGCTTACATCAGTAAGTGACTGGGGTGAGTAAACGCAGCCAACACATCTGCAGCGCGAAGGATGAAGGGTTTATCACTTATTCCGATAGATTATAAATATATAATCAATTTTATTTTTAAACCAGCCAGTCGTATTCTTTGCCCAGACAAAGGAGAAGGTTATGACAGCACTCACTTTACCCACTAAACATCGCACCCTGTGGCATTTCGTCCCAGGCCTGGCGCTGACCGCCGCGTTGACCGGCGCCGCCCTGTGGGCAGGCAGTTTCCCTGCTATCGCCGGCGCGGGCTTCAGCGCGCTGACGCTGGCTATTTTGTTCGGCATGGTGGTCGGTAACACCGTTTATCCCAAAATTTGGCAGTCCTGCGACGGCGGGGTGATTTTCGCCAAGCAGTATCTGCTGCGCCTGGGGATCATTCTTTATGGTTTTCGTCTGACGTTTGCCCAGATTGCTGACGTCGGCGTCAGCGGGATCCTGATTGACGTACTGACGCTGTCCAGCACTTTCTTTATCGCCTGTTTCCTCGGGCAGAAGGTTTTCGGGCTCGATAAACATACCAGCTGGCTTATCGGCGCCGGTAGCAGCATCTGCGGCGCCGCGGCGGTCCTGGCCACCGAGCCGGTCGTCAAAGCCGAAGCCAGTAAAGTGACGGTCGCCGTGGCGACAGTGGTTATCTTCGGTACTATCGCTATCTTCCTCTACCCGGCGATGTACCCGCTGCTGGCGCACTGGTTCACTCCGGAAGCCTACGGCATCTATATGGGCTCCACCATGCATGAAGTCGCTCAGGTGGTCGCCGCCGGTCATGCGGTTAGCCCGGACGCCGAAAATGCGGCGGTTATCGCCAAAATGCTGCGCGTGATGATGCTGGCTCCGTTCCTGCTGTTCATTGCTGCTCGTGTGAAACAACTGGCGCCAGCCGGTAACGGCGAAAAGAGCAAAATTACCATTCCGTGGTTTGCCATTCTGTTTATTCTGGTGGCGGTATTTAACTCCTTCCACCTGCTGCCGAAAGCCGTCGTCGATATGCTGGTCACCCTCGATACCGTACTGCTGGCGATGGCGATGGCCGCGCTGGGCTTAACCACCCACGTCAGCGCACTGAAAAAAGCCGGTGCGAAGCCGCTGCTGATGGCGCTGATGCTGTTCGTCTGGCTGATTGTTGGCGGCGGCGCGATTAACTTCGCTATCCACCACCTGATTGGCTAAGCAGTAAGTTTTCTCGTCGATATTCATTCATTGCTGTAACTCTCCGGTTAAGCCGCTATCATTACCCTCCCCCCAGCGGCTTAACTGGAGTTTTTTTATGAAATATATTGGAGCGCACGTTAGCGCCTCCGGCGGGCTGGCCAATGCCGCCATCCGCGCCGCCGAAATCGAAGCGACCGCCTTCGCCCTGTTCACCAAAAATCAGCGTCAATGGCGCGCCGCGCCGCTCACCGACGAAGCGATTGCCGAATTCAAAGCCGCCTGCGAAAAATATCACTTCGGCCCGGGGCAAATCCTGCCGCACGACAGCTACCTGATTAACCTCGGTCACCCGGTCGAAGAAGCGCTGGAGAAATCCCGCGAGGCGTTTATCGATGAATTAACCCGCTGCCAGCAGTTGGGATTAACGCTGCTCAACTTCCATCCGGGCAGCCACCTGCAGCAGATCCCGGAAGATGAATGCCTGGCGCGTATCGCTGAATCCATCAACATCGCGCTGGCGAAAACCGAAGGCGTAACCGCGGTTATCGAAAATACCGCCGGTCAGGGCAGTAACCTCGGTTTTAAATTTGAGCATCTTGCCGCCATCATTGACGGCGTTGAAGACAAATCCCGCGTTGGCGTCTGCATCGATACCTGCCACGCTTTCGCCGCCGGCTATGACCTACGCAGCGCGGAGGAGTGTGAAAAGACCTTCGCCGAATTCGAACGGATCGTCGGCTTCCGGTATCTGCGCGGCATGCACCTGAATGATGCCAAAAGCGCTTTTGGCAGCCGCGTCGACCGTCACCATAGCCTGGGTGAAGGCAATATCGGCCATGATGCTTTTCGTTGGATCATGCAGGATAACCGTTTCGATGGTATCCCGCTGATTCTGGAAACCATTAACCCGGATATCTGGGCGGAAGAAATTGCCTGGCTGCGGGCGCAGCAGACCGCCGAAGTGGCCTGAATCCAGACACAAAAAAAGGGCCGACAAATCGGCCCTTTTTTATTGCGCTTATATTACGCCGCTTTTTCAGCTTCCGCCGCCGGCGCTTCCGGGCGCTTCAGCACCGCGTAAGAGAGACCCGCAACCAGCGTACCGGCAATAATCGCCAGCAGATAACCCAGCACCGGAGTGATGGCGCCTGGGATCAGCAGAACGAACAGACCGCCATGCGGCGCCATCAGTTTCGCGCCTACCGCCATCGAGATAGCGCCGGTCACCGCGCCGCCAACGATACAGCAAGGCAGTACGCGCATCGGGTCACGTGCGGCGAATGGAATCGCCCCTTCGGTAATGAAGCACAGACCCAGAACCAGCGCCGCTTTACCGCCTTCACGCTGTGATTTGTCGAACTTGTTGCGGGCAATCAGCGTCGCCAGGCCAAGCGCCAGCGGTGGCACCATACCGGCCGCCATAATCGCCGCCATCGGCGCGTAGGTTTGAGTACTCAACAGACCCACACCGAAAGCATAAGCCGCTTTGTTCACCGGGCCGCCCATATCGGTACACATCATGCCGCCAAGGATCGCGCCGAGCAGCACCGCGTTCGCCGTCCCCATGGTTTGCAGCCAGTGGGTGAGCCAGGCCAGGATACCCGCCACCGGTTTACCGATCAGGTAGATCATCGCCAGACCAACAATCAGGCTGGAAATCAGTGGAATGATCAGAATCGGCTTCAACGCTTCCATACTCTGCGGCAGTTTCAGCTTAGTACTGATTAACTTCGCCACATAACCGGCAAGGAAACCGGCGATAATACCGCCGATGAAGCCGGAACCGCCGCTCACGGCCAGCATACCGCCGATAAGACCAGGCGTCAGACCCGGACGGTCAGCGATGGAGAACGCGATAAAGCCTGCCAGTACCGGCACCATCAGCGCAAAGGCTGAACCGCCGCCGATTTGCATCAACGCCGCCGCCATGGTGTCTTTCACTTCAAACGCTTTAATACCGAACGCGAACGACAGCGCGATACACAGACCGCCCGCGACCACCATCGGCAGCATGTAGGAGACGCCGGTCAGCAGGTGACGATAGGCGCCAGCCGACTCTTTTTTACCGTCACCGGAGGCCTGCGGTTTGCCGGATGGCTGGTACGGCTTCGCTTCAGCAACGGCTTTATCCAGCTCCTGCGCGGTTTTCTTCAGCGCCAGTCCGGTGGTGGTGCGATACATCGGTTTACCTGCGAACTTCGCCAGATCGACTTCGATATCGGCGGCGACGATCACCAGATCCGCCTGCTCCACCTCTTCCGGAGTAATGGCATTACCGGCCCCCACGGAACCACGGGTTTCCACTTTCACCCACCAGCCGCGTTTTTTAGCCTCGGTTTCAATGGCTTCCGCCGCCATAAAGGTATGAGCTACGCCGGTCGGACAAGCGGTAACGGCGACAATACGTTTCTGCCCCTGGGCGGCGGCCGGAACGGCTACCGCCGCTGGCGCAACGTACGGCTTAGCGTGATCTTTCGCTTCACCCAGGAACAGCTCCGGATGGGCGACAGCACGGTTAATATCGCCCAGAAAGACGTTTTTACCATTCAGCGCGCTATCGGCCGGCAGCGCGGTCCCCAGTACGATGGCCAGTTCGGCATCGTTCGGGTTATCAATCAGCTCAAGGTGCGCTTTCTGCGCCGCGGCGCTGAGCAGGGTCTTCGCCATGTAGGCGCGAGCCTGGCCAAGCCCGGCATCAATAATCAGCAGCGTTTTCATTATGCCTCTCCTGCTGTCAATTAAAGGGTTGTAAGTCGACGCGCGCCATCATTGCGGCCAACTGGGTACGATCGGTAATGCCAACGTTGCTCTGGCTGACGGCCAGGGCGGCGACGGCGGTCGCCAGGCGCAGGGTATGCTCGCTGGATTCACGCATCAGCAGGCCGTAAATCAGGCCGCCGACCATCGAATCACCGGCGCCGACGGTGCTGACGACCTCTACTGAAGGCGGTTTGGCAATCCATTCGCCGGAGGCGTTAACCCACAGCGCGCCCTCTTCGCCTAACGAAATCACCACGTGGGCGATACCTTGCTCGCGCAGCGCATGGGCGGCGTCGATAACATCTTTCATCTCCGGCAACTTGCAGCCAGCCCAGATTTCCAGCTCGCGACGGTTTGGTTTTACCAGCCACGGCGCGGCTTTCAGCCCTGCAACCAGCGCTTCACGGCTGCTATCGAAAATAATGCACGGGCACTGGCTGCGCAGGCGCGTCATCCAGTCGGTAAAGGCTTCCGGACTCACGCCGGACGGCAGGCTGCCGCTGACGCAAACCATATCGAACTGCCCCAGCCAGCTCAGAGAATCATTAACGAAACGCTCCCAGTCCGCCGGGGTCACTTCGAAACCGGAGAAGTTGAAATCGGTCACTTCGCCATCTTTTTCCGTCAGCTTGACGTTAATACGGGTACGCCCCTGCACCACCTGGAAGCGGTTGGCGATACCCAGCTCGCTAAACAGCTGCTGGAAGCCATCCTGGTTATCTTTACCGAGGAAGCCGCCGACGGTGACGTCGATGCCAAGATCTTTCAGCACCTTCGCCACGTTGATACCTTTGCCTGCCGCATGCAGGCCGGTAGTACGTACCAGGTTCACTTCGCCACGTTCGATTTCCGGGGTGAAACCCACCAGGTCGTATGCCGGATTTAAAGTAATCGTTGCTACACGTCTGCTCATTTATGCGCCCTCCCCAAGGCCTGCGGCGATCGCTTCGCCAATCGCATCCAGCGCTTGTTGCGCATCTTCACCCTGCGCGGTAAAACGCAGACGGTGACCTTTTTTCACACCCAGCGCCACGACCTTCATCAGGCTGCGGCCATTGGCCGGCTTGCCGGAACCATCGAGGTTGGTAACGGTAATGTCGCTGGAGAATTGTTTAATCGTATTAACCAGCATCGTGCCCGGACGTGCGTGCAGCCCGTGCTCGTTGCGTACCACAAACTCGGCGTTCAGCACGTCTTCAGCAATGGCGTCGTCGCTGGTCAGCAGCGCCAGCAGCGTGGCGGCGTCGGCTTTTAGCAGATGCTCCGCTTTTTTATCAATAAGCAGATTGCTCAGGCGATTAAGCACCGCGGTCGGCTGCTCATCGGCCATCGCGACGGTGATCAGCAGCGCCACCGGCTGCCCGTCAGCGGTAAACGCATTGGCGGCGCGACTCACGGCAACGGCGCTGCGCAGGTTGCCTTCCGCACAGTCGTTCAACCAGATCCCCTGGCCCAGGTTGAGCGGCGCATCATTAATAGTGCGGCTGACGAAATCGGCGTTTACCGCCCCTGCCTCTTTCAGCCGCGCGGCGTTCAGCGCCTGCAGCGTCAGCAGATCGTTGGCGACCACGTCGAGGCTCAACGTTTCGTTGTCGAGCTTCAGCGCTTCGCTTTGCTTTTCGCCCATCAGCAGAGCGCGCAGTTCTTCTGCGGTGGTGACGGTTCTCAACTTTTCAGCCACCGAATCGTCGCTCAGGACGTGCGTCAACTGACGCAGCAGACCGAGGTGCTCGTCGGAGCTGGCGGCAATACCGATCGCCACATAAGCGGTTTGTCCTTCTCCCCAGGTCACGCCTTGCGGGAACTGATACACCTGTACGCCCGTTTTCAGAACCTGGTCGCGGGTATCGGTGGTGCCGTGCGGAATAGCGATGCCATTGCCGAGGAAAGTGGAGGTCTGCTGCTCGCGGGCAAGCATACCGTTAACGTAGCCGTCAGCCACATTACCCGCGCTAACCAGCGCGCCAGCAATCTGACGTATTGCCTCTTCTTTATTCGCGGCCTGCTGGCCGGGATGGATATCCTGTACAGATAACTGGAACATAGTTCTCCTCTCCGCTGAATTGAATCGTTTCAGCTAACATGAGAAAAAATACGCCACCCGATGACTGGATAATACTCTGATGACGCTGAAACGTTTCAATGAGTCTGTACCTTTCTTGCGCACTGCGCAAGTAAACTCCGAAGGCTGATAACAGAATTTAGAGATACCGCACATTTTTGCTGAAGCTAATGGTGAAATGCGCCATTGGCTTCAGCATTTTGCTGAACAACATAATTTGAAACGCCTTTTTAATTTTTCGTGCCATACCACTATTTATTTTATGGGTGTCGGCGTAAACTTCGCCTCTCCTGAAACCAATGATATTCCAGCATGCAAAACAGTAGCGCCGCCCTTCCCCGCCGCGGGTTCGACTTAACCTCCTCCGCTTTTCTTATCGTCGCCTTTCTGACGGGGATCGCCGGAGCCTTACAAACCCCGACCCTGAGCCTGTTTCTGACCAATGAGGTGCACGTGCGCCCGGCAATGGTCGGCTTCTTTTTTACCGGCAGCGCGGTCATCGGCATTCTGGTAAGTCAGTTTCTTGCCGGGCGTTCCGATCGTAAAGGCGATCGCAAGCAGCTGATTGTCGCCTGCTGCCTGCTGGGGGTGCTGGCCTGCGTGCTGTTCGCCTGGAACCGCAACTACTTTATTCTGCTGTTCGTCGGCGTCTTTCTCAGTAGTTTTGGCTCCACCGCCAACCCACAAATGTTCGCCCTCGCCCGCGAGCACGCGGACAAAACCGGGCGCGAGGCGGTGATGTTCAGCTCCATTCTGCGCGCGCAGGTCTCGCTGGCGTGGGTGATCGGCCCGCCGCTGGCCTACGCGCTGGCGATGGGTTTTGGTTTTACCGTGATGTATCTCAGCGCCGCCGTGGCGTTTATCGTCTGCGCGCTGATGGTCTGGTTCTTCCTGCCCAGCATGCGTAAAGAGAGCAAAACCGCCGGTGGTCATCTTGAAGCGCCGCGCACCAACCGCCGCGATGCGCTGCTGCTGTTCAGCATCTGTACGTTAATGTGGGGCACCAACAGCCTCTATATCATTAATATGCCGCTGTTTATCATTAATGAACTGCATCTGCCGGAGAAACTGGCCGGGCTGATGATGGGGACCGCCGCCGGGCTGGAAATCCCCACCATGCTGATTGCCGGTTATTACGCGAAACGTTTTGGAAAGCGCTTGCTGATGCGCATTGCCGCGCTTGCCGGACTGCTGTTTTATGTCGGTATGCTGACTGTCCATACCCCGGCTCTGTTGCTGGCGATGCAGGCGCTGAACGCGATTTACATCGGGATCCTGGCCGGTATCGGTATGCTCTATTTTCAGGATCTGATGCCGGGCCAGGCGGGCGCGGCGACCACGCTGTATACCAATACCACGCGCGTCGGCTGGATCATCGCCGGCTCGCTGGCGGGCGTTGTCGCGGAAATCTGGAGCTATCACGCGGTGTTCTGGATTGCGCTGGCGATGGGAATTATCGCCCAGGGCTGCCTGTGGCGGATTAAAGACGTTTAAGGCGCGGTCAGCGCTTCGAGATGAATAAGATAAGCCATCGCCTGCTGACGCGTGCTGCCGCACATTTCCGCGGCCGGCTGTAAACCTGCACAGACTTTAGGGCGCAGCGGCGAGGCAAAAATCTTGCAGCGCAGATGTTCATCCAGCTGCACGCATGGGGTGTTGGCCGGCTTGCCGTCAGGCATTCCGGGAATGGGGCTTGAGATGGACGGCGCGGTGCAACAGGCTCCGCAGTCCGGGCGACATTCCATACCTAACTCCTTAATGAGTGGGAGGCGGACAGTAGCAAAATATCGCCCGTCAGGAAAGCTGAAGCTGGCGACACGGCTTTTTCAGCAGCGCCGATCGAAGATTTGCCAGGAGATAGCAAAAGTCGCGAATTCCGCTTGCCTGAAAGGCCCGGCGCGAGTAGTTTTACGCGATATTTTTGACCCTTTAAGTGACAGGATTACTGCAATGCCAAGAGCGAATGAAATTAAAAAAGGTATGGTGCTGAATTACAACGGCAAACTGCTGATTGTTAAAAATATTGATATTCAGTCGCCAAGCGCCCGTGGCGCAGCAACGCTGTATAAAATGCGTTTTTCCGACGTGCGTACCGGCCTGAAAGTAGAAGAACGTTTTAAGGGCGACGACATCGTTGATACCGTTACCCTGACCCGTCGTTTCGTTGACTTCTCCTACGTCGATGGCAACGAATACGTGTTCATGGATAAAGAAGACTATACCCCGTATACCTTCACCAAAGAGCAGATCGAAGAAGAGCTGCAGTTTATCCCGGAAGGCGGCATGCCGGATATGCAGGTTTTGACCTGGGATGGCCAGCTGCTGGCGCTGGAGCTGCCGCAAACCGTTGACCTGGAAATCGTAGAAACCGCGCCGGGAATCAAAGGCGCTTCCGCCAGTTCGCGCACCAAACCGGCCACCATGAGCACCGGGTTGGTGATTCAGGTTCCGGAATACCTGACCAGCGGCGAGAAAATCCGCATTCATATCGAAGAGTGCCGCTATATGGGCCGCGCGGACTAACCTCCCGCCTCTGACGGTTGCCAGGCCCAGCGTCACGCAGGCCGGACTCTTCCCGGATAGCGGCGCTGCGCGCCTTATCCGGGCTACACAACCCGCGACGTTCGGTAGTTCGGTAGCCCGGCTAAGCGTAGCGCAGGCCGGGGAATGTCCCGGATGGCGGCGCTGCGCGCCTTATCCAGGCTACCCGCTGCCAATATCAGGCACAAAAAAGGACAGCCGTTGGCTGTCCTTTTGCTTTCCCTCACGCCACGATTACAGCAGCTCAGGGTATTTGGTCATCTTCAGCGCCAGCTCAACGCCGCGCACTTCCGCCATGCTTTTCAGACGGCCAATCGCCGAATAACCGGGGTTGGTTTTCTTACGCAGATCGTCAAGCATTTGATGCCCATGATCCGGACGGAACGGGATCGGGCGCAGATCGCCGGCTTTCTTACGACGCAGCTCTTCACTCAAAATCGCATCAACCACCGCCACCATATTGACGTCACCGTTCAGGTGCGCCGCCTCGTGGAAGGTTTTAGGATTCTCTTCACGGCAGGTAGAACGCAAATGGGTAAAGTGGATACGATCGCCGAAGGTTTCCACCATCTTCACCAGATCGTTATCGGCACGCACGCCGTAGGATCCGGTACACATGGTAAAGCCGTTATAAATGCTGTCCACCGTCTCTTTCAACCACTGCATATCTTCGATAGTCGACACGATACGCGGCAGGCCGAGGATCGGACGCGGCGGATCGTCCGGGTGAACCGCCAGGCGCACGCCGACTTCTTCGCACACCGGCACAATCGCCCGCAGGAAGTAAGCCATGTTCTCACGCAATTGCGCTTTATCGATATGGTCATACTCCGCCAGACGTGCGCGGAACTGATCGAGGGTATAGCCCTCTTCCGCTCCCGGCAGACCAGCGATGATATTGCGGGTCAGCTTGTCGATATCCGCCGCGCTCATCGCCTTAAAGTAAACGTCCGCTTGCTGCTGTTCTTCAGCGCTATAGTCAGCTTCGGCGCCCGGGCGTTTAAGGATGTGCAGTTCAAAAGCGGCGAAAGCAATCTGGTCAAAACGCAGCGCTTTGGAGCCATCAGCCAGCTGATATTCCAGATCGGTACGCGTCCAGTCCAGAATCGGCATGAAGTTATAGCACACGGTATCAATACCGCAGGCCGCCAGATTGCGGATGCTCTGCTGATAGTTGGCAATCCACTTCTCATATTGCCCGCTGTGAGTTTTGATATCCTCGTGCACCGGGATACTCTCAACAACCGACCAGCTCAGGCCTTTTTCCGTCAGTAGCGCTAAACGCTGTTGGATCTCTTCTACCGGCCAGACCTGGCCATTCGGAATATGATGCAACGCGGTCACGACACCCGTGGCGCCCGCCTGGCGCACATCATCAAGCGATACCGGATCGTTAGGTCCATACCAACGCCAGGTTTGCTCCATCGCAATGCCCTCTTTAAGTTGTTATACCAATAATGTGGAACATCATGACGACTACCATACATGCTTCTGCTGAATGGTCAATTTCCCCCGTAGCATTGATTGATCCAGCTCACACTAAGCGGATAAATTCGGCTTACCAATTTAAATTGTTGTCATATAACTTTACACTACCTCATGTTAATCATTGGTTAATCAGGTGTATAAAAATGACAACTATCGCTACCGCCGCGCTGCCAGCAGGCGTGCAACTTCCGCAATACGATCGCCGCCAATTGCGCTCGCGTATCGTGCACCTTGGTTTTGGCGCATTTCACCGTGCGCATCAGGCGCTGCTAACCGACCGGGTGCTTAACGCCAGCGGCGGCGACTGGGGAATTTGTGAAATCAGCCTGTTCAGCGGCGATAAGCTGATGAGCCAACTGCGTGCGCAAGACCACCTGTTTACGGTGCTGGAAAAAGGCGCTGAGGGTAACCAACCGATCGTGGTTGGCGCAGTACATGAATGCCTGAACGCCAAACTTGATTCGCTGGCAGCAATTATCGAAAAATTTTGCGAACCGCAGGTGGCTATCGTTTCGCTGACGATTACTGAGAAAGGTTATTGCATCGATCCGGCCACCGGTAAACTGGACCCAACCCAGCCGCGCATCGTTCACGATCTGGAAAACCCGACGCTGCCGCAGTCGGCTCCCGGTATTTTAGTTGAAGCGCTCAATCGCCGCCGCGAACGCGGACTCGCTCCCTTTACCGTACTCTCCTGCGACAATATTCCCGACAATGGTCACGTCGTGAAAAACGCCGTCCTCGGCATGGCTGAGAAACGTAGTCAGGAGCTGGCCAACTGGATTGCTGAACATGTCAGCTTTCCCGGCACCATGGTTGACCGCATCGTGCCAGCCGCCACCGAAGAATCTCTGGCTGAGATTGCCTCCGTGCTGGGCGTTGAAGATCCCTGCGCCATCAGCTGCGAACCGTTTATTCAATGGGTGGTGGAAGACAATTTTGTCGCCGGGCGTCCAGCCTGGGAAACCGCGGGCGTACAGATGACCCGCGACGTCCTGCCGTGGGAACAAATGAAACTGCGCATGCTCAACGGTAGCCACTCCTTCCTCGCCTGGCTGGGCTACCTGGCGGGGCATGCGCACGTTAGCGACTGCATAAAGGACGATGTTTTCCGCCATGCCGCCCGTCGCCTGATGCTTGATGAACAAGCGCCAACGCTATCTATCACCGGTGTGGATTTAGTTGCCTATGCCGACAGCCTGATAACGCGCTTCGCCAATCCGGCGTTAAAACATCGCACCTGGCAAATAGCCATGGACGGCAGCCAAAAGCTGCCGCAGCGGATGCTCGATAGTATACGCGTTCATCTGGCAAACGACAGCCGCTGGCCACTGCTGGCGCTGGGCGTGGCGGGCTGGATGCGTTACGTAAGCGGCGTCGACGACGCCGGGCAAGCCATTGACGTGCGCGACCCGCTAGTCGACAAAATCAAACGGTTGGTTGACGCCAGCCAGCAAGAGGAACGCGTCAGCGCCCTGCTTGGCCTGGAAGAGATATTTGGCAAAGATCTGCCGGGCAACCCGCAGTTTGTTGCTGAAATCACTTCAGCCTGGCAGCAACTGACAACATTCGGCTCCCGCCAGGCCGTGGCTAACGCTCTGCATAGTTAACAATTTCTGCTGTTTAGCGGACAGAATGTTTTTCTGTCCGCAGTAACCCTTCTCTTTTTCCCCTTTTTTCGTCAGGATAGTCTCAACTGTTACAACATTACATTTCTATGCTGGAGGGGATGTGACCAAAACTAACCTGATCACGGGCTTTCTCGGCAGCGGCAAAACAACCTCGATTCTTCATTTACTGGCCCACAAGCCTGCAAATGAAAAATGGGCCGTGCTGGTCAACGAGTTCGGCGAAGTCGGCATCGACGGCGCCCTGCTGGCGGAAAGCGGCGCGTTGCTAAAAGAGATCCCCGGCGGCTGCATGTGCTGCGTCAACGGTCTGCCAATGCAGGTTGGGCTCAATACGCTGTTGCGCCAGGGAAAGCCCGATCGTCTGCTGATTGAACCAACCGGACTGGGTCATCCCAGGCAGATCCTTGATATCCTCACCGCTGCGGTCTACGAGCCGTGGATCGATCTGCGCGCGACGCTGTGCATTCTCGATCCGCGCCAGCTGTTGGAGGAAAAGATCGTGGCCAATGATAATTTCCGCGATCAGCTGGCCGCAGCCGATATCATCGTCGCCAATAAAAGCGATCGGGCGACGCCGGAAAGCGAGGCCGCTTTTGCCAACTGGTGGCAACAGTACGGGGGCGAGCGCCTGCAGGTGAACGCCACCCAGGGTAACATCGAGCTCGCGCTGCTGGATCTCCCGCGCCGTAACACCGCCCCGCTGCCGGCAAGCCCGGACCACGTGCATAGTCACGGGCAAAAGCAGGGTCTGGCGGCGTTAAATTTGCCGGCACATCAACGCTGGCGTCGCAGCGTTAACAGTGGTCAGGGATACCATGCCTGCGGCTGGATTTTTGATGCTGATACCCAATTTGACACCGTTGGGTTGCTGGAATGGGCGCGTCTGGCGCCGGTTGGCCGGGTGAAAGGCGTGATGCGAATTGCCGAGGGTCTGGTGCGTATCAACCGCCAGGGACTCGATCTGCATATCGAAACCCAAAACGCGCCGCCGCCGGATAGCCGCATCGAACTGATTTGTGAATCAGACGTTGACTGGAATGCCCTGCAGTCCTCGCTGTTGAAGCTTCGTTTAAGTTAATGCGGCTATGTTTGGCCGCTGTTTAAAAAAATCGCATCTGTTATGACTAAAAACCGTATTCCCCTTATCTTGCTGCTGAACGTCGCGGGCGTAGCCTTATTTTGTTCCTGGTATCTACCGGCAAATCACGGTTTCTGGTTCCCGCTTGACTCGGCTATTTTTCACTTCTTTAACCAGGGCGTCAGCACCAATCGCGCGTATGCCTGGCTGTTAGCCATTATCAACAATCGCGCGTTCGACGCCTGCTCGCTGCTGGCGATGGGCTGCCTGATGCTCAGTTTCTGGATCAAAGCGCAGAGCGCTGAGCGCCGCCGCATAATCATTATGGGGCTGGTGATGTTGCTCGCAGCGGTAATTATCAATCAACTTGCCCAGCATCTGATGCCGGTAAAACGCGCTAGCCCTTCGCTGTTCTTTACGGATATTACGAAAGTCAGCGACGTGGTCTCACTGCCCACCAAAGACGCTTCAAAAGATAGCTTCCCGGGCGACCATGGCATGATGCTGCTCATTTTCGCCTCGTTTATGTGGCGATATTTCGGCCGCCGGGCATTTACCATTTCACTGATTATTTTTGTGGTTTTTGCTTTCCCGCGAGTGATGATCGGCGCCCATTGGTTCACCGATATTGCCGTAGGTTCACTCAGCGCGGTGCTGATTGGCGCGCCATGGGTATTAATGACCTCGCTTTCCGATAAGGCCATCGCCTGGTTTGACCGTTCGCTTCCGGGTGGAATAGCAAAAAATTAAGATCATTTTTACATTTTATTAATATTATCCATAAGGGGTCGTTCTGACCCCTTTTTTTATATTTGCTGATGATTTATTCGCGACATCATCTTCCTGTCACATTAATCATCATTGAAATGAAGATATTGCATATTTTTCAGCCAAAAAAGGCGCTATTTTCCCCTTTGCCGATGATTCACTTTTGGTCGCAAAAATACTTATAAGAAATCGCGCAAAACCGCTCGCCATCCCACGTTTGATAGGGTAATCTCTTTCTCGTTTTGCCTTCCCAAGCAACACAATTCATCATCCAAATAAATTTGTGCGGTACTCCACATTTTTAGGCTTAAGGAATTGTCTCATTGCTTTCTGGAATCTAGGCTCTACCACGTTTGGCATTTTTTATAACGACATTGTCGTTAAGGACAACAAGGGAAAATAAACATAATGGTCAAATCTCAGCCGATTTTGAGATATATCTTGCGGGTCGCCCCCGCGATTGCAGTTGCGGTTCTGCTTTCCGCGTGTAGTTCAACAAGTACCGCCAAGAATATGCATTCTGAGACGCATGCTGTGGGTAGTGGAGATTTATCATCACTGCAAGCTTCTCAGGATGAATTTGAAAAAATGGTCAGCAACCTGGACGTGAAGTCCCGTTTGATGGACCAGTATGCTAGCTGGAAAGGCGTGCGTTACCGCCTTGGCGGCAGCACCCGGAAAGGGATCGATTGCTCGGCATTCGTGCAGCGTACTTTCCGTGAACAATTTGGCCTGGAGCTGCCACGCTCAACTTCCGAGCAACAGGATTCCGGCAAATCGATTTCGCGCACTCAACTGCGTACCGGCGATTTAGTGCTGTTCCGCGCTGGCTCTACGGGTCGTCATGTTGGTATCTATATCGGCAACAACCAGTTTGTTCATGCCTCTACCAGCAGCGGCGTCACCATCTCAAGCCTGGATGAGCCATACTGGAAAAAGCGCTATAACGAAGCGCGTCGCGTTCTGAGTCGTTCCTGATTCTTCTTCTTACCGTGAGTTATCCCTTGGCTGACGGTAAGAAATGAAAAGAACACTGCCCCGGCAGTGTTTTTTTTTTGCTTCTCCGCCGGTGAACCCCGCAAAATAGGCTATGTCTTTATAAGCTATGTCTTTTAAAGGAAATGGAACCATACTCTTCAGGCATCCCATTGGCGTGATTCAATAATACGGACAGATTCTGGCCTATGCTAACCCGCTACTTTTCACCCCGACGTAAAATCTGGCTTACCAGTATTTGTATCGGCGTTGCCGTCGCACTACTGGCCGGCAGCATCCAGTTTATGGTTATCTACCACAACCGCTCTGAGCGTTTCGATCAGATAATCAATAACGTCAGCCACTACCTTAATAGCTATTTCGCTGATTTAAGCAAAACCATTGATGGCCTGCAGCCGCTGCTCGATCAGCCCTGCGAACATATTGACTCCGGCCTCGCCGCCAGCGCCGCCTTTAGTCCCAACGTGCGCGCCTTCCTGCTGGTGAAAAACGGCAAAGCGTTCTGCTCATCCGCCACCGGCGCAATGGACACACCGTTTAAACAATTGATACCGCAGCTTGATACCAATAAACCTCTGGATATGGCCATCCTCCAGGGCACGCCGATGATGCCGAACACCGCCGCGCTGGCAATGTGGGTACAACGTCCCGGCGATCGAGACAGCGGCATTTTTGTATCCATCAATGCCAATCTGACGCCTTATATCCTCTATACCGCACGACAGAATGATTTCAGCGGCATTGCGCTGGCCATCGGCCATACGGCAATTTCGACCTTCAGCAGCAAAATTATCGACCCGCTATCATTGCCCAATGAGCCGATACGCCAGATTCAGGTTCCGGGGCTACCGCTAAAAGTGTATCTCTTTTCTAACAGTTGGCTCGGCGAGAATACCCAGTTCGCCCTGTTGCTTGGCGTAGTATGCGGCATGCTTGCCGGCTTGCTCAGCTACTACATCCTGACGATCAAATCCGATCCGCGGAAATCGATCCAACTGGGGATCAAAAACAACCAGTTCTACGTGGTCTACCAGCCGGTGGTAAAGGCCGATACCCTGCAGATTAGCGGCGTTGAAGTGCTGATGCGCTGGCGGCATCCGGTGGTAGGTGAAATCCCGCCAGACGTCTTTATTAATCTGGCAGAGACGCAGCAGATGATCGTGCCGCTTACCCATCACCTGTTAATGTTGATTGCCCGCGATGCGCCGACGTTGCAGCGTATTTTGCCGCGCGGTACCAAGCTCGGTCTGAATATCTCACCTGCCCACCTGCATGCCGCCGGATTTCAGCAAGATATGCAACGTTTTGCCGCCGCGTTACCCGCAAACTACTTCGACGTCGTGCTGGAGATAACTGAACGTTCGATGATCGATAAAAACCAGTCGATGGCCATTTTTGAATGGCTGCATCAGCAGGGCTTCGAAATTGCTATCGATGATTTTGGTACCGGCCATAGCGCGCTGATTTATCTGGAGCGCTATAACTTTGATTATCTGAAGATCGATCGTGGTTTTGTGCAGGCGATCGGTACCGAAACCGTCACCTCTCCCGTGCTGGATGCGGTGTTAACGCTAAGCCGCCGTCTGCAGCTGAAAACCGTGGCTGAAGGTGTAGAAACGCCTGAACAGGCGGAATGGCTGCGCGCTCACGGCGTGAAGTATCTGCAAGGTTACTGCTTCAGCCGCCCGCTGCCGCTGGATAAACTGGTCGCCGCCCATGATGAACCGGCAAATTATTTCACAAGCCGCTGAGGGTCGCTTATGATGCGAAACCACCGGGGTTAATGGTCAGAGGATGATATTCCAACTATGTTTGCGCGCATCGGCCTGCTGCTGCTGGCTTTATTTAGCCTGAGTAGCCAGGCGCAAACCATTAAAGAGAGCGAAGCGTTCGCTATTATCGGCGAGCCAAAGTATGCCGTTGACTTTCATCACTTCGATTACGTCAATCCGGACGCACCTAAAGGCGGCAGTATAACGCTTGCCGCCATTGGCACCTTTGACAATTTTAACCGCTACGCCCTGCGCGGTAACCCCGGCGTACGCACCGATGCGCTGTATGACACCCTGTTTACCACCTCGGACGATGAACCGGGCAGCTACTACCCGCTGATAGCCGATCGCGCGCGCTTTGCCGATGATTTCTCGTGGATGGAAATTACCATCAACCCGCGTGCCCGCTTTCATGACGGTAGCCCGATTACCGCCAGCGACGTTGCTTTCACCTTCCACAAATTTATGACCGAAGGGGTACCGCAGTTCCGTCTTATCTATAAAGGGACGACCGTCAAAGCCATCGCCCCGCTGACGGTGCGCATCGAACTGGCCAAGCCGGGCAAAGAAAATATGCTCAGCCTGCTGTCGCTGCCGGTAATGCCTGAGTCATTCTGGCGCCATCATAAACTGAGTGACCCGCTTTCAACGCCGCCGCTCGCCAGTGGCCCCTATCGTATCAGCCGCTGGCGAATGGGGCAGTATATTGTCTATTCGCGAGTCGAGAACTACTGGGCCGCCGACCTGCCGGTAAACCGCGGGCGCTGGAACTTCGACACGATTCGCTACGACTACTATCTTGACGATAACGTCGCTTTCGAAGCCTTCAAGGCCGGAGCAGTAGATATGCGCGAGGAGAGTTCAACAAAAAACTGGGCCACGCGCTATATCGGGCGCAACTTTAGCAACGGTTATATTGTGAAAGACGATCGAACGAATACCTCGGCAACGGATACCCGCTGGCTGGCTTTTAATATTCAGCGCCCGGTCTTTGCCGACCGTCAGGTACGTGAGGCCATCACCCTTGCATTTGATTTCGAATGGATGAATAAGGCGCTGTTTTACGGCGCCTACAGTCGGCCAAACAGCTACTTTCAGAACACAGAATATGCCGCTCGTGATTACCCGAAGGCCGATGAGCTCGCCCTGCTGGCGCCGATGAAAAAAGAATTGCCGCCTGAGGTCTTTACCCGGATTTATCAGCCGCCAGTTTCCAGCGGCGATGGTTTTGACCGCGCCAATTTACTCAAAGCAGATGCCCTATTGAACCAGGCGGGATGGGTGCTAAAAAACCGTCAGCGCGTTAATGCCAAAACCGGCAAACCGCTGCGCTTTGAGCTGCTGCTCGCCTCCGGCGGCAACGTCAGTTGGGTTCTACCGTTCCAGCATAATTTACAGCGTTTAGGCGTGACGATGGATATCCGTCAGGTGGATAACTCCCAGGCCAACAGCCGACTGCGGAGCCGCGATTACGACATGATGCCCTCACTGTGGCGCGCCACCGCCTGGCCAGATACGGGCTTACAGGTTTCGTGGGCCTCGGACTATATTAACTCCAGCTATAACGCGCCGGGAGTGCAGAACCCGGCGGTCGACGCGTTGATTGCGCAGATCGTGCGCTGGCAGGGCAACAAACAGAAGCTTCTGCCGCTGGGCCGCGCGCTCGACCGGGTGCTGACCTGGAACTATTACATGCTGCCGATGTGGTATATGGCGCAGGACAGGACGGCCTACTGGAATAAATTTTCCTTCCCGCAAACACGCCCGACCTACTCCTCCGGTTTTGATGGCTGGTGGTACGATGTTAACAAAGCCGCCAGGCTTCCTGCGGACCGACGTTAAGGATTAAAGATGGGCGCCTACCTGCTCCGCCGACTATTACTGGTGATCCCGACGCTCTGGGCCATCATCACCATCAATTTTTTTATCGTGCAGATTGCGCCAGGCGGTCCGGTCGATCAGGCGATCGCCGCCGTGGAATTCGGCGACCGCGGCGGGTTGCCCGGCGCAGTAGATAGCGGTATGGGCGCCAGCCATGCACGTACCGGCGTTGGCAATATCAGTGAAGGCCATTATCGCGGCGGACGTGGGCTCGATCCGGAAGTGATTGCCGAAATCACCCACCGCTACGGCTTCGATAAACCCATTCACGAACGCTACTTTAAGATGCTCGGCGACTATCTGCGTTTTGATTTTGGCGATAGCCTGTTTCGCAGCGCCTCGGTGCTGCAGTTGATTAAAGACAGCCTGCCGGTATCTATTACCCTCGGCCTGTGGAGCACGCTGATTATCTACCTGGTGTCGATACCGCTGGGGATCCGTAAAGCCGTCAGTAACGGCAGCCATTTCGACGTCTGGAGCAGCACATTTATCATCATCGGTTACGCCATCCCGGCGTTTTTGTTCGCGATATTACTGATCGTGATCTTCGCCGGCGGCAGCTATTTCGATCTTTTTCCGCTGCGCGGCCTGGTCTCCGCTAATTTTGATAGCCTGCCGTGGTATCAGAAGATCGCCGACTATCTCTGGCATATCACCCTACCTGTGCTGGCGACGGTGATCGGCGGTTTCGCCGCCCTGACCATGCTGACTAAAAACAGTTTCCTTGATGAGATCCGCAAGCAATATGTGGTAACGGCCCGCGCCAAAGGCGTCGGTGAAAAACAGATCCTGTGGAAACACGTTTTCCGCAACGCCATGCTGCTGGTGATTGCCGGTTTTCCCGCCACCTTTATCAGCATGTTCTTTACCGGTTCGCTGCTGATTGAGGTGATGTTCTCGCTCAATGGTCTTGGGCTGCTCGGCTACGAAGCCACCGTGTCGCGCGATTATCCGGTGATGTTCGGCACTCTGTATATCTTCACGTTAATCGGCCTGTTATTAAACATTATCAGCGACATCAGCTATACGCTGGTCGATCCGCGTATCGATTTCGAGGGCCGCTAATGTCATTTCTCTCCCCCGTTAATCAGGCCCGCTGGGCGCGTTTTCGCCACAACCGCCGCGGCTACTGGTCGCTGTGGATCTTCCTTGCGCTATTTATTTGCAGCCTGTGCGCCGAGCTTATCGCCAACGATAAACCACTGCTGGTGCAGTATCGCGGTAGTCTCTACGTACCGGTGCTGAAAACCTATAGCGAAACAACCTTTGGCGGTGATTTTGCCACCGCCGCCGACTATCAGGATCCCTGGCTGCAAAAACGGCTGGCGGAAAACGGCTGGGTGCTGTGGGCGCCGGTGCGTTTCGGCGCCACCAGCATCAATTTCGCCACCGACAGCCCCTTCCCTTCGCCGCCGTCCCGGCACAACTGGCTGGGTACCGACGCTAACGGCGGCGATGTATTCGCACGGATCCTCTATGGCGCACGGATCTCATTATTATTCGGCCTACTGCTGACGTTCTTCTCCAGCGTGCTTGGCGTGCTTGCCGGGGCGCTGCAGGGCTACTACGGCGGTAAGCTCGACCTGTGGGGGCAGCGTTTTATTGAAGTATGGTCCGGCATGCCGACGCTATTTTTAATTATTCTGCTCTCAAGCGTGGTGCAACCTGATTTCTGGTGGCTGCTGGCGATTACCGTTTTATTTGGCTGGATGACGCTGGTCGGGGTAGTTCGCGCCGAGTTCCTGCGAACCCGTAACTACGATTATATTCGCGCCGCACAGGCGCTGGGGGTCAGCGATCGCCATATAATCCTGCGCCATATGCTGCCGAATGCGATGGTCGCCACCCTCACCTTCCTGCCGTTTATTTTGTGCAGTTCGATTACCACCCTGACCTCGCTCGACTTTCTCGGCTTTGGCCTGCCGCTAGGCTCGCCATCGCTGGGCGAACTGCTACTGCAGGGGAAAAATAACCTGCAGGCGCCGTGGCTGGGGATGGCGGCATTTTTGTCGGTGGCGGTGCTGCTGACGCTGCTAATTTTCATTGGCGAAGCGGTCCGCGACGCCTTCGATCCGGGTAAGGCGGTATAACATGGGCCAGCCGTTATTAGACATTGACGACCTCTCTATCGCCTTCCGCCAGCAAGGGGCAAGCCAAACGGTCGTCAGCAACCTGACGCTGCGGATTGCCGCAGGTGAAACGCTGGCGTTGGTCGGCGAATCAGGCTCCGGCAAGAGCGTCTCCGCGCTGTCGGTACTGCGCCTCCTGCCCTCGCCGCCGGTCAGCTACCCCAGCGGCGATATTCGCTTTCACGGTCAATCATTGCTGCACGCCGATGAACGAACCCTGCGTGGGATCCGCGGCAACCGCATCGCGATGATTTTCCAGGAGCCGATGGTGTCGCTCAATCCGCTGCATAATCTGGAGAAACAACTGTACGAGGTGCTTTCGCTGCACCGCGGCATGCGCAAAGAGGCGGCGCGCGGCGAAATCCTCGACTGTCTGGATCGGGTTGGCATCCGCAACGCCTCACGACGGCTTGCCGACTATCCGCACCAGCTTTCCGGCGGCGAACGCCAACGGGTGATGATCGCCATGGCGCTGCTGACGCGCCCGGAGCTGCTCATTGCCGATGAACCGACCACCGCGCTGGACGTCTCGGTACAGGCGCAGATTCTGCAACTGCTGCGCGAACTGAAGCGTGAGCTCAACATGGGGATGTTGTTCATCACCCACAATCTGAGCATCGTCCGCCAGCTTGCCGACCGGGTGGCGGTGATGCAAAACGGCCGCTGCGTCGAACAAAACGGTTGCCGGGAGCTGTTTCAGGCGCCAACGCACCCGTATACCCGCCGCCTGCTGGATAGCGAACCGGCCGGCAAACCGGTGCCGCTCCCCGCCGACGCGCCCATCCTACTGCAGGCCCGCGATCTTAATGTCGCCTTCCCAATCCGCAAAGGGATCCTGCGCCGGGTGGTCGATCACAATCGAGTGGTCAACCATCTGACTTTTACCCTGCGGGCCGGAGAAACGCTGGGGCTGGTGGGAGAATCCGGCTCTGGCAAAAGCACTACCGGGCTGGCGCTGCTGCGGCTGATTAACTCCAGCGGAGAAATGCAGTTTGCCGGCGAGTCGATCCAGGGACGAAATCGCCGCCAGATGCTGCCGCTGCGCCGACGCATTCAGGTGGTCTTTCAGGATCCGAATTCATCCCTCAACCCGCGTCTGAACGTCCTGCAGATTATCGAGGAAGGATTACGCGTTCACCAGCCGACGTTGACGTCCGCGCAACGTGAACACGCGGTGATTCAGGTGATGCAGGAAGTGGGGCTCGACCCCGCGACGCGACAGCGCTATCCGGCGGAATTCTCCGGCGGCCAGCGCCAGCGTATTGCCATTGCCCGGGCGCTGATCGTCAAACCGCAGCTGATTGTGTTGGATGAACCGACGTCATCGCTGGATAAAACCGTGCAGACGCAGATCCTGGCGCTGCTGAAGACGCTACAGCAAAAGCATCAGCTGGCCTATCTGTTTATCAGCCACGATTTACGTGTTGTACGGACGCTCTGCCATCAGGTGATAGTGCTGCGGCAGGGAGAAGTCGTCGAGCAGGGAGAATGCGAGCGCGTATTTACGGCACCGCTTCAGGAGTATACCCGCCAGCTGCTGGCGTTAAGCTGACGGTCAGAAGGGGTTGTTGCCAGAGAAAGGCTCGGCAATGGCCACGCCGAAATTTTTCAGACGACAGGTAGCGGCAAACTCATCCTGCATATTAACGAACAGGCACGGTTCGCCTTCACACTCAAGAATGGAACAGTCCACTTCGATGTCGCTCAGCGCCTGGCTCAGCGTGCGCATCACCGGCCACGCTTTCTCGCCGTCCGGGCTGAGCAGTTTTAATGCCACAAGGCTATTTTCGCCCTCAGCGCCGTTTTGCGGAATCGGTTCAACTCTTGAACCCGCAAAACCGGCCAACCAGCGATAGCTCTGCGGCAGTCGGTGTACGATAGAGAGTTGCTGTGTATTCACTTGGTTTCCCCGGAAGCAAAAGGCTTCACAATAAATTTACATCAATATTAACACATTGTTGACAAATAGTCCTGCAACAGCTTAGAAAACGCTTACACCCGCATGGGGTCAGGGCTAACAGCTTATTATCCAGAACTTTATAGTTGCCTTGCGGAAACAGTTCGCGGCTATATGTACCCGTTTCTGTGATCCAAAACAACTTTTTTATCGCAACATTGCGACTTTTTACACTAATTGATTTTACATAAAAGAAACATATAGCTAAACAGGGAAGCCGATTTCGGTTGACATGTATCAAAAAAGGGGCGGAAATCGCCCCTGAAAATGTGACTTAATGTGCGACTTTTCGTCGCCGGCTGGCGTACAGATAGAAGAGAATGGAGCTAACGGCGCAAAATGCGATAGAAATCAGCATCGGCCAGGCGGTGGTAAAGGTGGCCATCGACAGCAATGCGCCGATAATCGCGCCAATCCCAAAGCGAAATGTTCCGGCCAGCGACGATGCGGTTCCCGCCATATGCGGAAACTCGTCGAGGATCACCGCCATGGCGTTAGAGGAGACCATCGATACGCAGCCGACGAACGCCGCCACGCCCACCACCAGCGACCAGAAACCAACATCAAGCAGCGCGCACACCACCATCCACACCGCCATCGCCAGCTGGATCCACAGCCCGGCTCTGAACATGTTCAATGCGCCGACCCGGCGGACAAAGCGGCTGTTAATGATGGTCATGATGAACAGGAACACGATATTCAGCGCAAAATAGTAGCCAAAGTGCTGCGGCGACACGTGATTAATGTTGATGTAGACGAATGGACCCGCGCTGAGAAATGAAAACATGCCGGCAAAACTGAAGCCGCTGGCCAACATATAGCTAAGTACCCGCTTGTGGCGGAACAGGGTGGCGAAGTTGCCAAGCGTGGTGCGAATATGAAATTTCTGCCGCCGTTCTACCGGCAGCGTCTCGCTAATAAAGAAAGCGATCATCGCCGATGCCAGCAGCGCCGCCAGCGCCAGGATCCAGAAAATCGCGTGCCAGCTGAACCATACCAGCACCGCGCCGCCGACCATCGGCGCCACCAGCGGCGCAATGGTGGTGACCAGCATGACAAACGACATCATGCGCGAGAACTCCTCTTTCGGGTAGATATCGCGCATCAGGGCGTTGATCACCACGCTGGCCGCCGCGGCCGCCAGGCCGTGGAAGAAACGCATAGTAATCAGCATCTCGATGGTCTGCGACAACGCGCAGGCCACCGCCGCCGCGGCGAATATCAGCGTCCCACCAAGGATCACCGGTTTACGGCCAATGCTGTCGGCCATCGGCCCGTACAGCAACTGCCCCAGCGCAAAGCCCAGAATATAGGTACTGAGCGTCATTTGCGCGCTGCCGTCCGGCACGTTGAACTGCGACGAGATGACCGGCAGCGCCGGCAGATACATATCAATCGACAGCGGCATTAACATGGCCAACAGGCCAAGAATAAACACAATCCCAAATGAAGAATTCTGCTTTGTCGTCACGTTTTACTCCGTGCTTGTGGGGCGCCAACGCTGGCGATTTCATCTTCCGTCAGCGGGCGGTATTCGCCGGGCTCCAGCGACGCATCGAGGGTAATGTCGCCGATACGCTCGCGATGTAATCCCACGACGTGGTTACCCACCGCCGCGAACATGCGTTTTACCTGGTGGTAGCGGCCTTCGCTGATGGTCAGGCGCACTTCTGTCGGAGTGATAACTTCGAGGACTGCAGGTTTGGTGAGATCTTTTTCATTATGCAGCTGCACGCCTTTGGCAAACTGCTCGGCGACGCCCTCTTCCAGCGGATTTTCCAGCTCCACCAGATAGGTTTTTTCGCAGTGATGACGCGGCGAAGTGATGCGGTGCGACCACTGACCGTCATCGGTCATCAGTACCAGACCGGTGGTGTCGATATCCAGACGCCCGGCGGCGTGCAGCTTATGGGCAACCGGCTCATCGAGAAAATAAAGCACCGTTGGATGATCGGGATCGTCTGTTGAACAGACATAACCCTGCGGCTTGTTGAGCATAAAGTAACGGGGGCCGTGCTGCTGGGTCAGCGTATTGCCGTCATATTCCACCTCGTGCTCTGGCTGGAGCTTAAAGGAGGCATCTTTCACAATGTCGCCGTCCACGGTAACGCGGCTGCCGCGGATTTCACGCCCGGCAATAGCACGGCTGACGCCAAGCTGCTGAGCGATAAACTTATCAAGTCGCATGAGATTTTTTAGCCTGTAATAATGCTGGAGCGGGCATCTCGCCCGAAAAAGAAGAATTCCATTGGTTAGTATAACGGGCTCTTAACACCACTCAAGGGAAAAGATTCATGGCATACTATTTGCGAGTTAATTAACCCCCGAGAATTGATGACTTTTACACTACGTCCCTACCAAAAAGAGGCCGTTGACGCCACGCTCGCCTGGTTCCGCCGTCACCATGAGCCCGCCGCCATCGTACTGCCGACCGGCGCCGGCAAAAGCCTGGTGATCGCCGAACTGGCGCGGCTGGCGCGCGGACGCGTACTGGTTCTGGCCCACGTTAAAGAACTGGTGGCGCAGAATCACAGTAAATACTGTGCGCTTGGGCTGGAAGCGGATATTTTCGCCGCCGGTCTGCAGCGTAAGGAGAGCCAGGGCAAGGTCGTCTTCGGCAGCGTGCAGTCGGTGGCGCGTAATCTTGAGCAGTTTCAAAGCGAATTCTCCTTACTGATCGTCGATGAGTGCCACCGTATCAGCGACGATGACGACAGTCAGTATCAGCAAATCATCAGCCACCTGCGGCAGGTGAATCCGCATCTCAGGCTGCTTGGCCTGACCGCCACCCCTTTCCGCCTGGGCAAGGGTTGGATCTATCAGTTCCACTATCACGGTATGGTACGCGGCGACGAGAAAGCGCTGTTCCGCGACTGCATCTATGAACTGCCGCTGCGTTATATGATTAAGCACGGCTACCTGACGCCGCCTGAGCGCCTCGATATGCCGGTGGTACAGTACGATTTCAGCCGCCTGCAGGCGCAGAGCAATGGCCTGTTCAGCGAAGCTGACCTTAACCACGAGCTGAAAAAACAGCAGCGCATCACGCCGCATATCGTTAGCCAAATCGTTGAGTTTGCCGAAAACCGTAAAGGCGTGATGATCTTCGCCGCGACCGTCGAACACGCGCGGGAAATTACCGGCCTGCTGCCGCCCGCGCAGGCGGCGCTGATTACCGGCGAAACCCCGGGGCCGGAGCGCGATCGCATCATCGAAGCCTTTAAGGCGCAGCAGTATCGCTATCTGGTGAACGTCGCGGTACTGACCACCGGCTTTGACGCGCCGCACGTCGATCTTATCGCGATTCTTCGGCCAACCGAGTCGGTAAGCCTTTACCAACAAATTGTTGGCCGCGGCCTGCGTCTGGCGCCGGGCAAAACCGACTGTCTGATCCTCGACTATGCCGGCAACCCTCACGACCTGTATGCGCCGGAAGTCGGCACGCCAAAAGGCAAAAGCGATAATGTCCCGGTGCAGGTCTTCTGCCCGGCCTGCGGTTTCGCCAATACTTTTTGGGGGAAAACCACCGCCGACGGCACGCTGATTGAGCATTTTGGCCGCCGCTGCCAGGGCTGGTTCGAAGACGACGACGGCCACCGCGAACAGTGCGACTTCCGCTTTCGTTTTAAAAACTGCCCGCAGTGCAACGCCGAGAATGACATTGCCGCCCGCCGCTGTCGCGAGTGCGATACGGTGCTGGTCGACCCGGACGACATGCTGAAGGCGGCGCTGAAGCTTAAAGACGCGCTGGTATTGCGCTGCAGCGGCATGGCGCTGCAGCATGGCGGCGACGAAAAAGGCCCGTGGCTAAAAATCACCTATTACGATGAGGACGGCGCCGATGTGAGTGAGCGCTTCCGTTTGCAAACGCCCGCGCAGCGTACCGCCTTTGAGCAGTTGTTTATCCGCCCGCATACCCGTACGCCGGGCGTGCCGCTGCGCTGGATAACCCCGGCGGATATCATTGCCCAGCAGGCGCTACTGCGCCATCCGGACTTTGTCGTCGCCCGGATGAAGGGGCAATACTGGCAGGTGCGGGAAAAAGTGTTCGATTATCAGGGCCGTTTCCGTCGCGCCAATGAGCTACGTTAATCCGTCAAAAACTGAGGTTTTGATTGCCGCTGTGCCGATAGGCGGCTATAATGCCGCCCGCTTTTGCATTCGCAAAGCAGATAATCTGCCTGCTGCTGGGTCGCCTGTTGCAGGCTTTATATATAGAGAGACATCAATGTTTACTATCAACGCAGAAGTACGTAAAGAGCAGGGTAAGGGTGCGAGCCGCCGCCTGCGCGCAGCTAACAAGTTCCCGGCAATCATCTACGGTGGCGAAGCTGCTCCGGTTGCTATCGAACTGGACCACGACAAACTGTGGAACATGCAGGACAAAGCTGAGTTCTACGGCGAAGTTCTGACCCTGGTTGTCGATGGCAAAGAAGAAAAAGTTAAAGTTCAGGCTGTTCAGCGTCACGCGTTCAAGCCGAAACTGACCCACATCGACTTCGTTCGCGCTTAATCGCCGATAGCAAGTTGTATGGCAAACGCCCTGGTGTCTTCTGACCCGGGGCGTTTTGTTATCTGCGCCGCCATAACCCTGGCGCGTCGTCAACAATCTCTCCCAACGCGCGGTGTTTATTCATTCCCGGCAACCACAGCATCACCATGGTAACGTTAAGCCCCTGATTACCGACCTCGGTGGCAATTTCAGCAACCCCCTGCCACTCGTCGGGCCGTAAATGATCGGGTAAAAAACCCCAGCCCTGCCCCTGCTCCATTGCGTGGCGCAACATAGTGATTTCATTCATATACAGCGTATGGCCGGATATCTGCAGCCGGCGGGCGATTTGATCGTCGCTGCGCCGGTGCATGACTAACTGCGGGGTGAGCGATAAATTCAGCAACGTCAGCGGCCTTGCGGCATCAGCGAACAACCGCTGCGCGGCGTAAAAGCGTAAATCAACGGTACCCAGCGCCCGCCACTCCATTTCGCTACCCAGCGTACGATTGTTCGCCTGGCAAATGGCCATATCCGCGACGCCATCGCTCAACGCCTGCTCGGCTTCGCGACGCGACGCGCTCCAGCAGCTTAAACGGATCTGCCGCCGGGCAAGCGTATCGACCAGCAAACAGAGAAACTCACGCGGCACGAAGGGATCGTACACCAGGCGTAACTCCTGCCAGGCCGTTTGCGGCAGCGTTTGCGCAAAAGACTCGAAAGCCTGCGCCTGACGCAACAACAGGTGCGCCTGGCGAAAAAGCTGCTCGCCCTCGGCGGTTAAGGTCAGGCTACGCCCTGCACGGCTGAATAGCCGGTAGCCCAACGCATCTTCCAGATAATCCAGCAGATCGCGAAGCGTCGTACGGTCTTTCCCTAAACGGATCGCCGCCCGCGACAGGCTGCCGGTCTCAGCAATCGTCGCGAAGGCTTCAATCTGTGCAAATGAATACTGCAGGGTTTTCATCCTTCCCTCCCTTTCGGGGGAAAATCCCCCATGTAGTGATTTTAGCCGCCGCGCGCCGATTTATATACTGCGATGCGAATCTATGGCAAACGAGGAAATGAAAATGATAAGAAAACCACTGGCCCTGGCGTTAATTTTGGCGGCGCTGCCGGCGGCGGCAATGGCGCAAAACTGCGGCGGCCTGACGCTGGATGTCTGCCCCACGCCTTACGATCAAACGCTACCCGCGGCCAAAGACATGCTCACCTGGGATCAGACTTCACGCGTGATTGGCTTTCGTAATGACTATCGCAACTATGCTGGCGATGTATTCCGCCACGGCGCCTCGGTCCCGCTGGAGCGCGCTGAAAAGCAACTGACCGATGCCCGCTATACGCTCAACGGCCACACCTGGAATTTGCAGGATTACCTGAAGCGCGAAAACGTCAGCGGTATGCTGGTGCTGAAAGACGGTAAAGTCGCCTGGAAATATCTCGCCGAAGGTAATACCGACACCACGTTGTGGACCTCGCGCTCGGTGGGCAAATCGGTCGTCTCAACGCTGGTCGGCATCGCTATTCAACAGGGTAAAATCCACTCCCTCGACGACCTGATTACCGTTTATGAACCCGAACTGAAAGGCACCGCCTGGGACGGCGTAACGCTCAAGCAGCTCATTCAACATACCAGCGGCGTGGAATGGAATGAAGATTACACCAATCCACAGTCGCACTTCGCCCGTCTGACCCAGTGTGAAGCACAGCCCGGCGCCTACGATTGCGTGCGTAAAATTGTGTCGACGCTGTCGCGTAAACACCCGGCAGGCGAGCAGTGGTCCTACTCTTCCGGCGGTGCATGGCTGCTGGGCGATGTGCTGGAGCGCGCGACCGGTATGTCGCTGGCCGCCTGGCTTGAACAATCACTGTGGCAGCCTGCGGGTATGGCCCACGATGGCGTCTGGCACGCCTACAAAAAAGGACAACATGATGTCGGCGCCCACGGCTTTAACGCCACCCTCGAAGACTGGGGCCGCTTTGGCGAGTTTGTCGCCCACGATGGCCGCCTGAGCAACGGTAAACAGCTGGTGCCCGCTGGCTGGTTCGATCAAGCCGCAAGCTGGACAAAAGCGCTGAACTCGGTTTCAGCCGCGCATCCGGAAGGTATCTATGGCTATCAATGGTGGAATAACGCCATTCCGGCCAATGCGCAAAACGTACAGCCGACGCCGCAGGAAGGGCTGAAAGGCTCGCTGTGGGCGCTGGGGATCTACGGCCAGGTGATTATGGTCAACCGTGCGGAACATCTGGTGATCGTGCAGTGGTCAACCTGGCCACAAGCGGAACCGTCCTTTAACGCACAGCCGCTGGAAGCGGCGCTGATGTACAGCGCCATTGCCCGCGAATTGCGCTAATCTCCCCTGCTCCTTGCCGCTTAACCGGCAAGGAGCGTATCGGCATTTAACGCCAGGTGCTGCAGCAGCATAATGGTTTTCGCATCCACGATTTCACCCTCGCGAATGGCCTGTAACGCCCGCGCCAGCGGCCACTCCAGCACTTCAATATCCTCTCCTTCCGCCGCCAGCCCGCCGCCATCGCCACGGCGATCGTCCGCGGAGTATTCGGCAATAAAGAAGTACAGCTTCTCGGTAACCGACCCCGGGCTCATAAACGCGGTGAATACCGGCTCAATGCGGGTAACGCGAAATCCGGTCTCCTCTTCCGCTTCGGCGATAATGCGCTCTTCCGGCGAGGCGTTATCCAGTAACCCCGCGGCGGCCTCAATCAGAAAGCCGTCGTGACCGTTAATCCACACCGGAAAACGAAACTGGCGGATGAGCACCACGCTCTGCTGGTGGCGGTTATAGAGCAGAATAACCGCGCCGTTGCCGCGGTCGTAGGCTTCCCGGCTCTGCTCCTGCCAGCGCCCATCCCGGCGCAACAGCTCAAAGGTATATTTTTTCAGCGTGTACCAGTTATCGGACAAGAGCGTTTCGCGAACGTGGCGAACGCGCGGTGCGTCTTCATGCATGATATTTCCCCTTCCAAGGTGACAACTGGCAACATAACATGCATAATCGTGCACAAACAAGATCAATCATGAAGTAAACAAAATGCTCGCCAGCCAGAGAAAACAGCACATCCTGCAGATCCTTGCCGCAGAAAAACAGGTGATGTCGGGGGAGTTAAGCCAGCGCTTTCAGGTCTCAGAAGACTCCATTCGTCGCGATCTGCGCGAACTGGCGGCGGAAGGTAAACTGCAACGGGTCCACGGCGGCGCGCTGCCGGTATCCGCCGCTATCGCGCCAATCGAAAGCAGAAAAAGCGTGCAGATGGCTTCCAAACAGGCGATAGCCCGCCGGGCTGCGGCGCTTATCCAGCCAGGACAGGTAGTCATCGTCGACGGCGGCACCACCACCACGGCGATGATCGCCGCGCTACCTGCCGACCTTGCTTGCACCGTGGTGACGCACAGTCCGGGGATCGCCGTGGCGCTGGTCGAGCATCCGCGGATCGAAGTAATCCTGCTCGGCGGTACATTGTTTAAACATTCCGTAGTTACGGTCGGCGCCGGGACGCTGGCGGCGATGGCGCGGATTCATGCCGATCTGTTCTTTATGGGGGTTACCGGCGTGCACCCGCAGGCGGGCTTTACCACCGGTGATTATGAAGAGGCGGGCATTAAGCGCGCGCTGGCGGCCAGAGCCGCAGAAACCGTGGTGATGGCCTCTGCCGAAAAAATTAATTCCGCCTCCGCGTTTGCCATCGGCGAGCTTAATCTTGCCAGCACAGTGGTTATCGATAGCGAACTGGATGACAGGTTACGCCAGAAGCTTAAGCAAAGCGGCGTCGGGATTATTCAGGTAGCAGGTTAACCCGGCGGCATCATGTTCCGCCGGGATAATCAGCAGGGATTAATTACCGCCTGAGGTACGGCGCTGCAGCTGATCGCGCAGGTTCGGCGGCGTACCTTTGATGGTCAACGTATCCGTTGCCGGATCCCAGAATACGCGCTCGCCGAGCAGCATCGCATCAAAGTTAATGGTCAAGCCGCCGCCGCTACCGGCAAATTTGGTCAGCTGGCGCAGCGTACTGCGATCCGCCGGGAAGCTCTCTTCGAGCTCATAACCCTGCTCGGCGGTAAACTCCTGAAAACTCTTTTCGCTGACGCCGGAGAGCTCTTTCGACAACGATTCCAGCTCGATCTCTTCGCCCGCCTGCAGCTGTTCGTTACAGTAGGCGTACACCTGCTGGCGCACGTTCTGGCGCTCGGATTTATCCAGCTGCGCGTCAGCGGCGAAATCATCCACCGCCTGCAACAGACCGCGGTTCTGCGCTTTGGCATTGAGCCCTTCGCTGGCGCCGAGGAAGTCCATGAAGAAATCGGCGACTTTACGCCCCACCCGCCCTTTCAGGAAGGTCAGATAACGGGTCGATTCGGGATTGGTTTCCCACTCGGTCAGATCGATACGCGCCACGATGTCGGCATGGTTGATGTCCAGATAATGGGTGGAACTGATATCCAGCTCTTCGTTAACGCGCATGCTGCTCAGATTATTGAGCACCGCCACCAGCAGATACTCGACCGCCAGGTAACGATACTGACAGAACAGCACAATGCCGCCTTCGGCAAATGGATACTTCGCCAGCTCATCGCGCAGGCGGCCGGTGGCCGCACGGCTGAAAGGAAGAAATTCTTCTTCACCCTGACGCTGTAAACGCAACGCTTGCGCCAGCTCGCTCTCTTCATTAAAGAGGCCATAGGCTTTGCTTTTTGCGCTGTAGACACGATGCAGTTCGGCCATCATCTCCACGACAGTGGCATTTGGTTCCAGCAGCGACTCGCGTAGCACCAGTTCCAGATTCTGTTCATCACGTTTGATCAACTGATGCAGGGCAATCTGGTCGATATCCAGACTCATGTTAAACTCTCCTTTTAGACCGGGCGGTATTCAACCACCACCGGGACGACGACGCAACCGGCAGACGCCTCTTTTATGCTTGAGACTCGCGTGGCCGGGCGCTTTTGCGCCGTGGCGAAAAAATGCGGAAAAAAAGCTGCTGCTACGGTAATATGTTGCCCTTTCACGAACAAACAGATTTTGAGTTTATGCCACAAATATCCCGCTATAGCGATGAACAGGTCGAGCAGCTGCTCAGCGAGCTAACGAACGTCCTGGAAACACACAAAGCGCCGGTTGACCTGTCACTGATGGTGCTGGGCAATATGGTGACCAACCTGCTCAACAGTAGCGTCGCGCCGGCTCAGCGTCAGGCAATCGCCCGTTCTTTCGCCCAGGCGCTGCAATCGTCCATTAACGACGATCCCGCGCACTAAGGATAACGAACAACAGTATATGGTGACTCTTCGTCAGCCCTACCGAGAAAAAGTCTCCCAGATGGTCAGCTGGGGACACTGGTTCGCCCTGTTCAACATATTGTTGGCTATGGCGCTCGGCAGCCGCTATCTTTTTGTCGCCGACTGGCCAACGACGCTTGCCGGACGAGTATTCTCGTATGTCAGCCTCGTTGGTCATTTCAGTTTTCTGGTTTTCACCAGCTATGTACTGATTCTCTTTCCGCTGACCTTTATTGTCGGCTCGCAGCGGCTTATGCGCTTCCTGTCGGTTATCTTCGCCACCGCGGGGATGACGCTGCTGCTAATCGATAGCGAAGTCTTCACTCGCTTCCACCTGCACTTAAATCCCGTCGTCTGGGAACTGGTGATTAACCCCGATCAGAACGAGATGGCTCGCGACTGGCAGCTGATGTTTATCAGCGTACCGATCATCTTCCTGATTGAGATGCTCTTCGCCACCTGGAGCTGGCAAAAGCTGCGCAGCCTGACGCGCCGCCGCCACTACGCGCGCCCCGTCGCCTGGTTTTTCTTTATTTCGTTTATCAGCAGCCACCTGATTTATATCTGGGCGGATGCCAATTTTTATCGCCCGATCACCATGCAGCGGGCCAACTTGCCGCTTTCTTATCCGATGACCGCCCGCCGCTTCCTTGAGAAGCATGGCCTGCTCGATGCGCAAGACTATCAGCGTCGTCTGGTTGAGCAAGGCGCGCCGGAAGCGGTTTCGGTGCAGTATCCGCTGAGCGATCTGCGCTATCGCGACCTCGGTACGGGTTACAACGTGCTGCTCATTACCGTGGATAACCTTAACTATTCACGTTTCGAGAAGAACATGCCGCAACTGGCGGCTTTTGCGAAAGAGAGCGTCAACTTTAGCCAGCATATGAGCTCCGGTAATAGCACCGACAGCGGGATGTTCGGCCTGTTCTACGGCATATCGCCGGGTTATATGGATGGCGTGCTCTCGGCGCGTATCCCGGCGGCGCTGATTACCGCCCTCAACCAACAGGGTTACCAGCTGGGCCTGTTCTCATCAGACGGTTTCAGCAGCCCGCTTTATCGCCAGGCGCTGCTGTCGGACTTCTCGCTGCCGGCGGCTAAAACGCAGAGCGATGAACAAACGGCTGACCAATGGATCGGCTGGCTGGATCGCTACGCCCTGGACGAGAACCGCTGGTTCTCGTGGGTATCGCTGAACGGCACTAATCTTGATAACAGCCAGCAGCAGAATTTTGCGCGCACCTATGGCCGCGCCGCAGGCAACGTCGATACACAAATTGGCCGCGTGCTGGACGCGCTGCGTAAAGCGGGCAAACTGGATAATACGGTGGTGATTATCACCGCCGGGCACGGTATGCCGCTGGATAACAAGCAGGGTAAATTCGACTGGTCACGTGGCAATCTGCAGGTGCCGCTGGTTATCCACTGGCCGGGAACCCCAGCGCAAGAGATCGCAACGCTCACGGATAACAAAGACGTGATGACCACACTGATGCAGCGTCTGCTGCACGTGTCGACGCCAGCGAATGAATATTCGCAGGGCGAAGACCTGTTTAGCCCGGCACGCCGCCGCAGCTGGGTCACTGCGGCCAATAGCGATACTCTGGCGATTACCACGCCAACGATGACCGTGGTGCTCGACAACAACGGCACCTACCACACGTGGAACAGCGATGGTGAGAAGATTAAAGACCAAAAACCGCAGCTCAGCCTGCTGCTGCAGGTGCTGACGGATGAAAAACGCTTTATCGCTAACTGATTGATTAATTTTAAATCAATCAGTTGTCGGTCGCTTGCATTCGATGGGGGAACGGGTAATATTATCCTCCACGCGTCGGCACGTAGCGCAGCCTGGTAGCGCACCGTCATGGGGTGTCGGGGGTCGGAGGTTCAAATCCTCTCGTGCCGACCAAAAATTTAACCGGTAGGTTGCTACAACCACCGGTCCCCTTTAGAACCCGCACTCTCCCTGAGAGCGCGGGTTTTTTAATGTTTGTACTCCCCTTCCCTTTGTGACTGCGATTATCCTGATGGCAAATTGTTAAATTCCATCTATCATTCGACTGTATTCGTTATCATCTGGAGCGGACCCAATGAGAGTTAAAGGACTTACCAAAGGATTTTTTATCCTTATTTTACTGATCGTTACCCTGGCCTTTTTTGACGTACTCTCCCCTTACTATTCCGCTATCCTGTGGGCAGCTATCCTGGCGGTGATATTTAATCCGGTAAAAAACAACATCCGTACGCGCATCGGTGAGCGCAACGGTATCGCGGCGCTACTGACCGTCGTGATTATCTGTCTTATTGTTTTCACCCCGTTGGCGATTATCATTTCGTCGCTAGCCTTCGAACTCAACGTGGTCTACACCAAGTTACAGCACAACGACACCCAGTTTCCGACGGTGGTCGCCAACCTGTTTGCCCATCTCCCGAGCTGGGCCAGAAGTTTCCTCTCCGAGCACAATCTCGATAGCGCGGAACAGATTCAGCAGCAGCTGTCCGATGCCGCCCTGAAAGGCGGGCAGTATCTGGCCGGTAGCGCCTTCCTGATTGGTAAAGGGACCTTTGGCTTTACCGTCAGCTTCGGCATTATGTTATACCTGCTGTTCTTCTTGCTGAAGGATGGCCCCTATCTGGTACTTCTGATCCTTGAATCCTTGCCGCTATCCAATTACGTAAAACAACATCTGTTTGCCAAATTCGCCGCCGTCGCGCGGGCGACGGTTAAAGGCACCGTTGCCGTCGCGCTGGCGCAGGGGGCGCTCGGCGGCTTTGCATTCTGGATTGTCGGTCTTGATGGCAGCATTCTGTGGGGCGCTTTAATGGCCTTTCTGTCGCTCATCCCGGCGGTAGGTTCCGCCATCATCTGGGTGCCGGCGGCGATTTACCTGTTTGCCACCGGGCAATTGTGGCAAGGGGCGTTTATTGTCGGTTTCTTCGTGATTGTCATCGGCCTGGTGGATAACATTCTGCGTCCGCTACTGGTGGGGAAAGATACCAAAATGCCGGATTATCTGATCCTGATTGCCACCCTTGGCGGCATGGAAATCTATGGCATCAACGGCTTTGTCATCGGCCCGCTGATTGCCGCCTTGTTTATTGCCTGCTGGAACCTGTTATCGGGCCGTGAACACGCCGGGAACGCCGACTTACTGGACGAAGAGTTTATTGAAGAAGCCAAAAACAGCCGCGATGAATAGCTAACGCAAGCCTCAGCTTGCTAGTGCATTTCACTATTCATATTGAAAATAATGGTAAATAACCCTTACCATTCACGACAATGATGTTAGTCTGTATTGGTTAGTAACGATAATAAAGGATGATCAACCGTGAAAAAAATCGCTACGCTCGCTGTTTCTCTGCTGGCCGTTGCCTGTGTTTCCACCAGCGCCTTAGCCGCTGAACAGCCGCTGGAGAAAGTCGCCCCCTATCCGAAAGCGGAAAAAGGGATGAAGCGTCAGGTGATTCAGCTGCCGCAGCAGCAGGATGAATCCGCGTTAAAAGTTGAACTGATGATTGGCCAGACGCTGGAAGTCGACTGCAACCATCACCGCCTGGGCGGTCAACTGGAAAGCAAAACCCTGGAAGGCTGGGGCTATGACTACTATGTCTTTGATAAGCTGACGTCCCCGGTTTCCACCATGATGGCCTGCCCGGACGGTAAGAAAGAGAAGAAATTTATTACCGCTGGTCTCGGCGATACAGGCCTGCTGCGTTACAACAGCAAGCTGCCGATCGTGGTTTATACTCCGGCCAACGTCGAAGTGAAATACCGCATCTGGAAAGCTGAAGAAACTATCGGTAATGCCGTTGAGCGTTAATCGCCTGCGGTAATACAAAACGGCAGCCCGAAGGCTGCCGTTTTTGTTATAGCGCGATATCCGCCATCGGTTTGCCGCCGGTCAACGGTTTGAGTTCGGCCTGCGGCACCTCGTCCGCCGCGGTCGTCGGCTCGTAGTGTAGCCCCAGCACTTCACTGGTCCACGCCAGCGCCTGCTCAATAGCGGCTGGGTTACCATCCAGACGCATACCGTAGCTCGGCACGATCTCTTTCATCTTCGCCTGCCAGGCCGGCGTCTGTACTTTGTCTTTGAAGACTTTCTCCAACAGCTGCACCATGATCGGCGCCGCCGTCGACGCGCCAGGAGAAGCGCCCAGCAGCGCGGCTACGGTGCCTTCATCATCGCACACCACTTCGGTGCCAAGGCGCAACACGCCGCCCATCTTCTTATCACGTTTGATAATCTGTACACGCTGACCGGCCTGCCACAGGCGCCAGTCCTCTTTGCGCGCTTCCGGGTAGTACTCGCACAGTGCGGCATGACGATCTTTATCTTTCTGCAATACCTGGCTAATCAGATATTTCACCAGGTCGAAGTTATCCATCCCGACGTTAAGCATCGGCAGAATATTCGAGGTATTCGTCGAGGCCAGCAGATCCCAAAGCGATCCATTTTTCAGGAAACGGGTCGAGAAGGTCGCGAATGGCCCGAACAGCACCACGCGTTTGCCGTCGATAATACGGGTGTCGATATGCGGCACCGACATCGGCGGCGCGCCAACTTCCGCCTGGCCGTAGACTTTCGCCAGGTGATGATTAACCACTTCCGGGTTCTCACACACCAGGAACTGTCCGCCAACCGGGAAGCCCGCGTACTCTTTCGCCTGCGGAATGCCGGTTTCCTGCAGCAGCGTCAGAGCAGCGCCGCCCGCGCCAATAAAGATGAATTTGGTTTTGATTGTCCGCTTCTGGTGACGATTGTTGGCATCCGCCAGCGTCACCGTCCAGCTGTTGTCCGCATTGCGCTTAAAGCGGCGAACGACGGTACCCAACTGGAGAGAGAAGTTATCATGCGTCTGTAGCCCGGCGATCAGCTGGCGAGTGATCTCGCCGTAGTTAACGTCGGTGCCCATTTCGGTACGCGTCGCCGCCACTTTTTGCTGCGGATCGCGACCTTCCATCACCAGCGGCGCCCACTCCTTGATCTGCTGATGATCTTCAGAATAGCGAATACCGCGGAACAGCTCGCTCTGCTGCAACGCGGCGTAGCGCGCGCGCAGGAAGTTAACGTTGTCTTCACCCCACACAAAGCTCATGTGCGGCACGCTATTAATAAAAGATTTCGGCTTAGTCAGGATGCCGCGGGTCACCTGGTGGGCCCAAAACTGACGAGAAATATGGAAGGACTCATTGATATCGACCGCTTTGTCGATATTGATTCCATTGGCGGTTTGCGGCGTGTAGTTAAGCTCCATCAGCGCCGCATGGCCGGTACCCGCATTGTTCCAGCCGTTCGAGCTCTCCTCGGCAACGCTGGTCATCTGCTCGACCATGGTAATAGACCAATCCGGCTCCAGTTCCTGCAGCCAGGTTCCCAACGTGGCGCTCATGATACCGCCGCCAATCAACAATACATCCGTCTCTTGCTCATGGCGGGTGTTGGTCCGATTTGTATTGGAACCAACCGCCTGTGAGCTGGGTACGGCCATCTTTTTCTTCATCGGATTTGAGCCTTACTTTTACTCGCTTTTTTATTTAGCGCAGGTGAAACGATTCTCGGGATCAAAGGTACCACCTGTACTCAAAAATTTAAATATTGTTTAAATTTTAAGTTGAGTTTTGAGATCTGTTATAAAAATGTTTAATAAATGTGTACACAAAATCACTTTTTGTACTGGTATGATGGTCATTTCCGCGCTATCATCTCCCGTTCTGTGATGGAGCGCACGCCAACGGCGGCATGCCTCACTTCAAATTTTTTATCATCCGCGAACTTTTATGCCCTCAACTTTCCGCTCTCTCTCTCCGGCGTTGATAACACGCGAGACCCTTGCTGGCGTGCTGACTGCCCTGGCGTTAATCCCTGAAGTCATTTCATTTTCGGTCATTGCCGGCGTTGACCCACAGGTCAGCCTGATTGCTTCGGTAGTGCTCTGTCTGGCGATGTCGGTTCTTGGCGGGCGCCCGGCGATGGTGACGGCGGCGGCAGGTTCTGTCGCCCTGGTGATCGGCCCGATGGTACATCAGCATGGCGTAGGGTATATTCTGCCTGCTGTCATTCTGGCTGGTATTATTCAAATTTTGTTTGGGATATGCGGTATGGCGCGGTTAATGCGCTTTATCCCGCCACCGGTGATGACCGGGTTTGTTAATGCGCTAGGCATTCTTATTTTTTTCGCCCAGGTTCCCCATTTCTGGAGCAGGCAGCCGCTCATCGTCGGCCTGTTCGTTCTGACGCTGCTCATCGTGCTGTGGGCGCCGCGTTTTATCAAAGCCGTGCCGGCGCCGCTTATCGCTATCGTCCTCCTTACTGCTTATACCGTCACCAGCGGACAGCTCCTGCCGACCGTGGGTGATGAAGGCGCTATGAGCGGCGGTCTGCCGGGCTTCAACGCGCTGGCGGTGCCGCTGGATTTAAGCACCTTAAAAATTATCTGGCCCTGCGCCCTGAGTATCGCCTTTGTCGGCCTGATGGAATCGCTGCTGACGGCAAAGCTGGTGGACGATCTCACCCATACGCCGTCAAATAAGTCACGTGAGAGCGCAGGACTGGGGATCGCCAATATCCTCGCGGGCTGCTATGGCGGCATCGCCGGATGCGCGATGATCGGCCAGACTATCGTTAACGTAGAAATGGGCAAGGCGCGTAGCCGCCTATCGACGATAGTGGCCAGTATGGTACTGCTGCTTCTGGTGACGGTGCTAAGCCAGGTGATGGCCAAAATTCCAATGGCGGTGCTGGCCGGGGTCATGGTGATCGTGGCAGTGAAAACCTTCAGCTGGCAGAGTATTCGCCCAACCGCGCTGGCGCGCAATCCGTGGCCGGAAACGGTGGTCATGGCAGCGACCGTTGTCGTGACGGTCACTACCAGTAATCTGGCGATCGGCGTACTGGCGGGGCTTATCGCAATGGCGCTCATCCCTCGCCGCCTGCGCGTAAAAGCGCAGCTTACATCAGAAACAGCGTCGCCAGACCAAGGAAAATAAAGAAGCCGCCGGTATCGGTAATCGCGGTGATCATCACGCTGGAGCCGACCGCCGGATCGCGCCCCAGCTTGACCATCACCATCGGGATGATAACCCCCATCATCGCCGCCATCAGCAGGTTGAGCATCATCGCCAACGTCATCACCCCGCCAAGCTGCGGGTCATCGTACAGCCACCAGGTGATAGCGCCCATTATCCCGCCCCATACCAGGCCATTAATCAGCGCGACGCCCATCTCGCGCAGGATGAGGAAGGTAAAACTTCCCGGCTGGATCTGCTGCAGCGCCATCGCGCGGACGATCATGGTGATCGTCTGATTGCCGGTATTCCCACCAATCCCGGCGACGATCGGCATCAGCGAGGCCAGGGCCACCAGCTGCGAAATCGTATGTTCAAAGCCGTCGATCACCCGTGAAGCGATAAACGCCGTACAGAGGTTCACCGCCAGCCACGCCCAGCGGGTTTTCACCGCTTTGCTCACCGGCGCAAAAACATCATCATCTTCGCTCAGACCGCCCATCCGGCGTAGGTCGTTATCGGTCTCTTCGTACACCACATCGACGATCTCATCGATGGTCAAACGCCCCATCAGCTTGCCGTCGGCATCAATCACCGCAGCACTCAGTAAGTCATCACGCTCGAAGGTACGCGCCACTTTTTCCGCCTCTTCCTGCGGCTGGAAAGTCACCGGATCGCCTTCCATCACTTCGCCAACGCGCTTTTGCGCATCATTGAGCAGAATAGTCTGCAGCTCCAGCTCGCCAAGCAGCAGTTTATTACGGGTGGTGACGAACAGTTTGTCGGTGTTTTCCGGCATTTTGCCCAGACGGCGCAGATAGCGCTGTACCGCCGCCAGAGTGGCTTCCGGGCGTACGGTAATCACTTCAAATTCCATGATCGCGCCAACGGTGTTATCGGCGTAGCGCATCATCTGACGAATGCGCGCGCGTTTATCCGGCGGCAGCGTCGCCAGCAGGCGGCCGGTTAAGTCGCGCGGCAGGTGCTGCAACAGGTAAACCTGTTCATCAATATCCAGCGATTGCAGGGCAAATATCAGGTCGTGATCGCTCATCTTGTCGATGAGATCGCCCCATACGCTCTCTGACGCCTCCAGCAGCACCTCGCCGCGCTTGTCATCGGCAACCAGCCCCCACAGCGCGGTACGCGCGTCATAGGGCAGCGCTTCCAGGGCATCGGCGAGGTCCGGCGGCGGCAGATGCGACACCAGCACTTCCACTTCCGCCAGGTCATCGGCCAGCGTCCCTTCATCATAGCGCTCCGCGAGGGTGAGTTTCCCCAGCAGCGCGGAGGTGACGGCTTTATCAGTGCTCAATAGCCAAATCAGGCGGGCGCGTTCTTCATCGCGTAATCGGGCGCTTTTTTTATGCAAAACGGACATCGCTCAGGCAATCCTTGTGAGAATAGAAGTCGACCTGCATGGCCGCAGCCATAAGCATAGCGCGAGGAGGGGGAAATAATAACCGCCAGCAATTTATCTGCCGTAAAAAACAGCAATATGGCCCGAACGGGCGAGCACGCCCGCTCGGGTTACCAGCAAAACCGTCAGGCAGTACGCGCGACCGCGTCGCGGGTCGCCAGTTCGCGCTCAACGCCGGTGAGCTCGCTAAGCTTGCCACTGCGCATCTCCAGCAGGCGATCGGCATGCTGGAAATAGTGATCATCGTGGCTGATGGCAAACACGGTTTTCCCCATTTGCTGCATCAGCGGCAATAGCACCTGATAAAACTCGCGGCGGAAATGTGGATCCTGATCCGCAGCCCACTCATCGAGCAAAATAATATCGCGCTCTTCGGCCAGCGCCAGCAGCAGCGCCACGCGTTTTTTCTGCCCTTTAGACAGCTTCAGATCGAGGATTTTCCCCTCTTCCAGCTGCAGCTTGTGGTCCATCTTCAGATACGCCAGCCACTTCGCGACCAGCGCCGGATCGGCGCGTTCGCCTTTTGGCCCTAACAGACGGTCGAATAGCCAGACATCGGTAAACACCGCCGAGAACAGCTTGCGGTAATCTTCTGGTTTTTCCGCCGCCAGCGGCTGACCATCGAGCAGGATCTGCCCGGAGATCGGTTGATACAGCCCGGTCAGCAACATCGCCAGCGTCGACTTGCCGCTGCCATTGCCGCCAATCAGAAACACCAGTTCGCCGCGTTTGAGAGTCAAATTAATCGGCCCGACGGCAAAACTGTTATCCGGGTAGTGGAACGACACGTCGCGCAGCTCCAGGGTCTGCCAGTGCGGATGCGCCTGCGGCTCGGGGAAACCGGGGCGGTAAGGCGCCAGCGCGAACTGATGCAGTTTATTGAATGCCACCTGGGCGCTGAGCAAGGTCGGCAGTGCCCCCACTGCCGACAGCAGCGGCGTACGCAGGAATAGCAGCGTCAGAGAATAGGTCGCCGCCACCGCGGTATTGGCCCACCCGAGGCCATTCGCCATCCAGAACACCAGACCGATGGCGCCAAGCATCATGATATTCGACCAGTTCACCGCGCTCAGGTGGAACGTATCGGCGCGAATGATGTGGTGGCGATAGTCGCGGGCATCCGGCTGATACAGCTGATTAAAAACATATTCGGCGCGTTCACGGTTCAGCGTCAGCTCTTTGCGCCCTTCCAGCACCGTCTGATAATCATGATACAGCTTATCTTCGGTCTCGCGCAGCGTCGCCATATGCTTATAGACGCGCGCCACCAGCACAAAGCCGCCCCAGATGGTGACCGCCATCCAGACCGCGGTCACCAGCATCATTTTTCCGGACAGAAACGCCAGGTAGGCGGCGGACCCGAAGGTCAGGATAATCCCCTGCACCAGCTCCGGCAGGCGCACAAAGGCGATGGTAATGTTACGCACGTCGCTGGTTAAGCCCGCCAGCAGCGAAGCGCTGCCGATTTTTTCGATCTTTTCGATTTGGGTGTCGAGAATGCGTTTAATAAATTCGCCGCGCAGGCGATAGACAAAGTGGTGACCAAGGGTGGTTAACGCCAGCTGCGAGCCGAGCGTGACCGCCATCAACAGCAGCAGCAGGCCGAGAAACTCCGGCAGCACGGTGAGCGAGGTATCCACAAGGGAAATCAGGCGCAGGTTAATAAAGGCGATAAGCCCGATACCCAGCGCCGCGCTGAGCAAACTGAGCGCCATGACGGCAATGAACGGCCAGCGGTACTGGCGCCAAACAAGAACAAGTAATTCCATAAGCTACGATCCGGACAAGCAAACAGCCAGCAGTTTAAACGGCTTGCCGACGACAGCAAGAATAATTCTTATTTTTGTTTTTGCCGGTGACCCGCGAGGCGAAAAGTGAGGTTGTAGCGACAGGCGCCGGTCAGCGGATGCACCCCCGGTTTAAGCGGCTGAATGCCGTGATAGAAGAGCCGTGATTCGCCGCCCCACACCACCACATCGCCATGTTCAAGCAACAGCCGGCGCAGCGGATCGTTACGTTTCAGCCCGCCAAACTGAAACACCGCCGGCAGTCCCAGCGACACCGAAACGATAGGCGCACGCAAATCCCGCTCGTCTTTATCCTGATGCAGCGACAGCTTCGCGCCCGGCTGGTAGCGGTTAATCAAACAGGCGTCCGGGGAAAAATGCGCATAGCCCGCCTCCTGCGCCGCCTCCGCCGCCAGTTGTTGAAAAACCAATGGCATCGGTGGCCAATGTTCGCCGGTCAACGGATCGCCCGGCGCATAGAGATAGCCGTGCATATCGATTGTCCAGCCGAGTTGGCCACAGTTGGTCATGGCCACCGACATGGTATAACCACCTGGGGTCACCATCTGGCGGAACGGAGAAGCGCTGGCCACCCCGGCGATGGCCTGCAGCAGCGTCGGCGCACGCTGCACGGCAAAGCGCCGTAATATCATCGCTCCGGGAGCCAGCGGCTCCTGCCAGGGTGGCGTATCTGCAAACAAATCGAGCATTATTTCTCCCGTATTTTCGCTTCGCGCGCCAGCAGCAGCGCTTTACGTTCGCTGCCCCAACGATAGCCGGAAAGCGCCCCACCCTCACGCACTACCCGATGGCAAGGAATGACTATCGCCAGCTTATTGGCAGCGCAGGCCCCGGCTACCGCTCTGACCGCGCGCGGTTGACCGATGCTGTGCGCCACCTCGCGGTAGCTGCGGGTTTCGCCTGCCGGGATCTGGCGTAAGGCTTGCCAGACCCGCTGCTGGAAAGCGGTACCGCGAATATCCAGCGGCAAATTCACCGCCTGCTGCGGATTATCCAAATGGGCAACCACCTGCGCCACGCGTTCGGCAAACATGTCATCACCCGGCTGTAATTGGGCGCCCGGAAACAAGCTCGTCAGCTGCGCATATAACGCCTTATCGTCATCGCCCAGCAACACGGCGCATACGCCACGTTCGCTGAACGCCACCAGGCACCGGCCAGAGGTACTATCGCTGCAAACCCAGCTAATCGCCACATCTTCGCCACCGCGTTTAAACTGGCGGGCGGTCATGCCCAGCGTCTCGTTTGCCTGGCGATAATAGCTGGCGGAATCAGGGAAGCCGGCGGCTAATGCCGCGCTGGTGACGTTCTGGCCATGGCTTAATGCTTCGCGTAGGCGCCGCGCGCGCCAGGCCTGCTGCCAGGCCCTTGGCGTGAGCCCGGTGACGGATTTAAAGATACGATGAAAGTGAAACGGACTGACCGCCAGCTGCTGCGCCAGCGCCTCAAGGGTGACTGTCGCCTCTTGCTCCAACAGGCGACAGGCGGCGGCAACCTTCTCGACCCGCTGTTGGTCCGGGTCGAGATTATCCGGCCGACACCGTTTACAGGGGCGATATCCGGCGGCCTTTGCCGCTTCAACATCAGAATAAAAACGGACATTCTCCCGTAGCGCACGCCGTGAACGGCACGAGGGACGGCAGCAGACGCCAGTGGTCAACACGGCGAAGACAAACTGCCCGTCGGCGCTGGCGTCACGTTCGCAGACCGCCTGCCAGCGGCGGTCATCGTTAGTCATATCGGCAATCATCGGTTTCATAGCGGGCTCCTGCTGTAAGTGTATCCTTACTTTGCGCCTTGCTCCGATCTAAAAAACTGCGCTTCTTGCTTTTTAATTCTGCTCGCCGACCAGGAAGGTGCGGAACTGCGGCGACATCCAGGTCTTAAAGCCGTCGCCCTCTTTGACGATCATATAGACCGCCAGCCCCTGCTCGTGTGCCACCTGTTGCGCTTTTTCCGGCCCTAATACCATCAGCCCGGTATCCCAGCCGTCGGCTTCCAGCGCCGTCGGCGCAATCACCGTCACCGATACCAGCTTATGGTTGATGGGGTGGCCGGTTTGCGGATCGATAACGTGAGAAATACGTTTGCCGTCCAGCTCGTAGTAGTTGCGATAGCTGCCGGAGGTACTGATGCCGTGGCCGTTGATATCGACTATCGCCTGCACAGCGTTTTCACGGTCGGTCGGTTTTTGAATCGCCACCCGCCACGGTTTATCGTCGCCGTTCATGCCGCGGCTGACCAGCGCGCCGCCAACCGACACCAGATAGCGGGCGATCCCTTCCTGCTCCATCAGGCGCGCCAGATGATCGGCGGCATAGCCCTCGCCGACGGTGGAAAGATCGACAAATAAATCCGCAATATCTTTTTGTAGATATTGTTTATCGGCGCGGTTAATCACCGTCAGATGCTGCAGCCCGGTACGCGCTTTTGCCGCCGCGATTTGCTGCTCCGTCGGCGTTTTTACCGGCTGCTTATCCGGGCCAAAACCCCATAAATTGACCAGCGGCCCGACGGTAATGTCCATCGCTCCGGCGGTTTTGGCGCCAATACGCAGCGACAGAGTGACGATATCCGCCATCGCCTCGTTCACCGGCCACGGTTCGGTGGTGGCGGCATGATTGAAGCGCATCAGCGCGGAGTCGTTTTTCCAGGTCGAAAGCAGCCAATCATCGCCGTCGAGCTGCGCCTGAACTTTATGGCGTAAATCTTCGGCTTTCGCCGGATCCAACCCAACAACGCTAACGCGCCAGTAGGTCCCCATCGTTTTGCCATCGAGCACGGTGGCGGCGGATTTTGGCGTGGCCGGGGATGTCGCGGAATCACAGCCGGTAAGCAGAACGCAGAGGCCGAAAAAGGCGGCGCGGAAAAAGGTGGTATCCATGAAAACGGGCTCCTGTTACAAAGGCAGCCAGAGTATACCAGCGAGGTTAAACCGGGCATAAAAAAAGGCGCCCGCAGGCGCCTTTTTCAACACTTCAGCTTGCTTAGAACTGGTAAACCAGGCCCAGAGCCACAACGTTGTCAGTAGAGATGCTTGCATCTTTAGTGAACTTGTTGTCGTCCAGCAGGTTAATTTTGTAATCAACGTAGGTGGACATGTTTTTGTTGAAGTAGTAGGTCGCACCCAGGTCAACATATTTCAGGATGTCCTGGTCGCCGTAACGGCCCATGTCTTTACCTTTAGACTGCAGGTAAGCCACGGACGGACGCAGACCGAAGTCGAACTGGTACTGAGCAACCACTTCGAAGTTCTGCGCTTTGTTAGCAAAACCGATGTCGCCAGTGCGAGTTGCGTTGTAGGTCTGGGTGTACTGAGTCGCCAGGTAAATGTTGTTGGCGTCATATTTCAGACCACCGGTATAGGTTTCAGCGTGATCGCCTTCACCCAGAACACCGTATGTACGCTGATAGGACTTAGAAAAATAAGTAGAGTTGTTCTGCTCATCGGTACGTTTAGAGCTGGAGTACGCGAAACCAGCGCTGATGCCATCCCAGATCTCATAAGTCACGGAGGTGCCGAAGCCTTCGCCGTTCTGTTTCTGGAAGCCGCGACCGTTGTTGGTCTGATCTTCGCCGCTCACGCTGCCGTTTTTACCCTGGTACTGCAGAGCAAAGTTCAGGCCGTCAACCAGACCGAAGAAGTCAGAGTTACGGTAGGTGGCAACGCCGTTAGCACGGGACTGCAGGAAGTTGTCGGAACCGTAGGTGTCGCCGCCGAATTCCGGCAGAACGTCGGTCCAGGAAGTTACGTCGTAAACAACGCCGTAGTTACGACCGTAGTCGAAAGAACCCGCGTCGCCGAATTTCAGACCCGCGAAGGCCAGACGAGTCCATGCCTGGTCGCTGGAACTTTCAGTGTTGTTCGCCTGAACGTTGTATTCCCACTGGCCGTAACCGGTCAGCTGGTCGTTGATCTGGGTTTCGCCTTTCACGCCGATACGCATGTAGGTCTGGTCGCCGTCGACGCTGTCGTCGGAAGAGAAGTAGTGCAGACCGTCGATTTTACCGTACAGGTCTAATTTGTTGCCGTCTTTGTTATAAATTTCAGCCGCATTTGCTGCGCCCGCTACCAGCAGTGCTGGTACCAGGAGGGACAGTACTTTAACTTTCATGTTATTAACCCTCTGTTTGTTATATGCCTTTTATTATTGCCACTGCTTACTGATTACCCTTCTAATCAGTCGGCTGTATTCATTGTGCTGCAAAATGCAGAATAATCCAACAAGAATATGATACGAAAACTTCTAAGGTGTTTCAAAATGCGCACAAGATGTTTCAATTTGTAAATGCCAAGGAACTTTTTAGGCGCAATAAAGGTCGCAAAAATAAGCACCAAAAATCAAAAAAATAATATTTTCATTAAAAATCATTGCATTATAAGCATTCAAATGTATAGCACTGAATGGTAAAACAAAATCCTCCCCGAAGACTAAAATAATCCTCGCTATCATCATTAACTTTATTTATTACCGTCATTCAGTTCTGAATGTCTGTTTACCCCTATTTCAACCGGATGCCTCGCATCCGGTTTTTTTTACCCTTCTTTACGTATCTTGAATTATGCTGTGCTAACGCAGCAAAAAAATAACGACTATTAATCAATCAATTCCGAATGAAAGTCAGCCTATTTGGCCAATTTCTTGTTTTTTCGTGCTATTTATCTGCAAGAAATGTCGGTTAATTGTACAAGATCAATTCAGCTGTACATATTTGTCGCATCTATGGTTTTGAGAGAAATCTCAGCATTAAAAGATCCCTCAGCGTCAATCTGTTGTATGGATTTCCCGCGTTAGCCTTTATACTTCCTGCCAGTATTCGTTGTGCTGCCCGTCACTATGGCGCAACATCCTGTTTACAAACACTACTGAGCAGCTCTGCCACGCGATGACCCAAAAAAAATTCTCCCTGATCCCCGGTAGCATCACCCGGTTCTTCATCTTGATGGTTATCGTCTTGCTCGCGACGATGGGCGTGATGATCCAAAGTTCGGTTAATACGTGGCTAAAAGACCGGAGTTACCAGGTGGTTGATATCAGCCACGCTTTACACAAACGCATCGATACCTGGCGTTATGCCACCTGGCAGATTTACGACAACATTGCCGCCACCAGCTCAAGTACCTCAAGCGATGGTCTGCAGGAGACGCGGCTGAAGCAGGATGTCTACTATCTGGAAAAGCCGCGACGTAAGACCGAAGCGCTGATCTTCGGCTCTCATGACAGCTCGACGCTTGAGATGACGCAGAAAATTTCCAACTATCTCGATATTTTATGGGGCGCGGAAACCATTCCCTGGTCGATGTATTACCTGAATGGGTTGGATAACAGCCTGATTCTGGTCTCTACCCTGCCGCTGAAAGATCTGTCTTCGAGTTTTAAAGAATCGACGATTAGCAGCGTGGTGGAATCCCGCCGCGCCGAAATGCTCCTGCAGGCAAATACGCTGGACGAACGGGAAACCTTTTCTTCGCTGCGTCATCTGACGTGGCAAAATGGCCATTACTTCACGCTGCGTACCACCTTTAACCAGCCGGGTCATCTGGCAACGGTTGTCGCCTTCGATTTACCGATTAACGACCTCATCCCCCCGAGCATGTCGCTGGACAGCTTCCGTCTCGAGCCAGATCCGGCGCAAAATGGCGCTACCAGCTCAGACAAAGAAGCCGTTGATAACGTTAGCGTCAGCTTTAATGGCCTGCGTATTGAGATAACCACAGCCATCAATACCACCGGCATGCGGCTGGTGTGGGTCGTGCCGTTCAGCACTTTGCTAATGGAATCCTTACAGAATATTTTACTGCCGCTGCTGCTCACCATTGGCCTGCTGGCGTTAACTCTGTTTGGCTTTACCACTTTCCGCAACTATAGCGGCCGCCGTACCCCCGGCAGCGTAAGCACGGCCCCCGCCGCGGCCAACAGCGAGCTGCGCGCTCAGCGCGCAATTAATGAAGAGATCGTCTCTTTGCTACCGTTGGGCCTGTTGGTGCACGATCAGGAAGCCAACCGCACCATTATTAGTAACCCGATTGCCGATCATCTGCTGCCGCACCTCAACCTGCAGAACATCACCAATATGGCCGATCAGCATCAAGGGGTGATTCAGGCGACGATCAATAATGAACTTTATGAAATCCGCCAGTACCGCAGCCAGGTGGCTCCTCGCACGCAGATCCTGATTATTCGCGACCAGGATAGAGAAGTGATGGTGAACAAAAAACTCAAACAGGCCCAGCGTCTGTATGAGAAAAATCAGCAGGGGCGCATCGCCTTTATGCAGAATATTGGCGCCGCGCTGAAAGAACCGGCGCAGGCGCTGGCGCAGGAGGCGGCGGCCGTCGGGATTCATGAAAGCCGCAAACTGGCGCAGCACGCTGATGAACTGGTTCATCTTGTCGATGAGATTCAGTTGGCGAACTTACTGGAAAGCGATACCTGGAAAACCACCCCCGGTTTGTTCTCCATTCAGGGCTTAATAGATGAAGTGGTTCCTGAAGTCCTGCCGATGGTGAAACGCAAAGGACTTCAGCTGTTAATCAATAATGCGCTGCCGGCCAATGAGCAGCGCTACGGCGACCGCGACGCGCTGCGCCGCACGCTATTACTTCTGATTCAATACGCGATCACCACCACCCCCATCGGTAAAATTACGCTTGAGGTGAGCAAAGATGAATCTGCCGACGATCGTCTGACCTTCCGTATCCTCGATACCGGCAATGGCGTGAGCGGCAATGAAATCGATAATATGCACTTCCCGTTCCTTAATGAGACGCAAGCCGACCAGTACGGCAAAGCCAACGCCCTCACCTTCTGGCTGTGCGACCGGTTAACTCGCAAGCTTGGCGGACAGCTTAATATTAAGGCGCGGGAATCGCTCGGCACCCGCTACTCGCTACACCTTAAAATGGCGGCGAGCGAGGAAGAGAGCGATTCCGGCGAACATCTGCTGGACGATGTGGTCGTGATGATTGACATCACCGCCAATGAAGTGCGCCGCATCGTGACGCGTCAGTTAGAGAGCTGGGGCGCAAGCTGTATCACCCCGGACGAAAGGCTCACAAGTCAAGAGTATGATCTCTTTTTAACGGATAATCCGTCTAATCTTACTGCTTCAGGCTTGCTTTTAAGCGATGATGAGGTTGGGATACGCAAAATTGGCCCAGGTCAGTTGAGCGTCAATTTTAATATCAGCACTGCAATGCAGGAAGCTATCCTGCAGCTGATTGAGCAGCAGCTGGCGCAAGAAGAGGTTCAGCCCTCCTCAACAGGAAATGAGGGGAATGCGGAACTCCATGCCAGCGGCTATTACGCGCTGTTTGCCGACACGGTACCGGATGATGTTCAGAGATTGTATACTGAATTCACCACCAGCGATTTCGCTGCGCTGGCGCAGACCGCTCACCGCCTTAAAGGCGCGTTTGCTATGCTTAATTTGATACCCGGCAAGCAGTTATGTGAAGCGCTTGAGCATCTGATTCATGAACGAGATACTCAAGGTATAGAAAAATACATCAGCGACATTGACGGTTACGTCAAGAGCTTGCTGTAGCAAGGTAGCCTAATACATGAACAATATGAACGTAATTATTGCCGATGACCATCCGATCGTACTGTTCGGCATTCGCAAATCACTTGAGCAGATCGAGTGGGTGAATGTTGTTGGCGAATTTGAAGATTCCACAGCCCTGATTAACAACCTTCCTAAGCTTGACGCGCACGTTCTGATTACCGACTTGTCGATGCCTGGCGACAAATATGGCGATGGGATCACCCTGATCAAATACATCAAACGCCATTTCCCGGAGCTGTCGATCATTGTCCTGACGATGAACAACAACCCGGCGATCCTGAGCGCAGTACTGGATCTCGACATTGAAGGGATCGTGCTGAAACAGGGCGCGCCGACCGATCTGCCGAAAGCGCTGGCCGCGCTGCAGAAAGGCAAAAAGTTTACCCCGGAAAGCGTCTCCCGCCTGCTGGAGAAAATCAGCGCCGGCGGCTATGGCGACAAACGCCTGTCGCCGAAAGAGAGTGAAGTTCTGCGTTTGTTCGCTGAAGGCTTCCTGGTCACCGAAATCGCCAAAAAGCTGAACCGCAGCATCAAGACCATCAGTAGCCAGAAGAAATCGGCCATGATGAAGCTGGGCGTTGAAAATGATATCGCGCTGCTGAACTACCTCTCTTCCGTTTCTCTCACCTCAACGGATAAAGAGTAATTCACATTTCCCGGATGGCGGCAAGCCGCCGTTTCCGGGCCATTCTGAAGCCTTATTCCCCCACCCCGGAAAGCATCACGCTCCGGGGCGATCTCAACACGATGAAGTGCGACTTCAGCTTGTTTTTCTGGCTTTACGCACCTGCGCGGCATAGGTGGCCAGCGTGTGCTTGAGGATATCCAGCGTCACTGGTTTTGACAGACAGCTATCCATTCCCGACTCCAGACAGCGTTGTTTTTCTTCCGCCAGCGCGTTTGCCGTCACGCCAATAACCGGTAGCGTCATCTCCAGTTGACGGATCCGCTGCGTCAGACGGTAACCATCCATGTTTGGCATGTTCACGTCGCTGAGAACAATATCAATATGTTGTTTACTCAGGACGTTAAGCGCATCGACGCCATCATTGGCCGTCACGCATTGATAACCCAGTGAGCCAAGCTGATCGGCCAACAGGCGGCGGTTAATCGGGTGATCGTCGACCACCAGAATCATCATGTCGTCATTGCTGACCGTTGGCGCGTCGTGGGCCGACAGCGCCGGACCATTCTCTTCGACCGCCAGCGCCAGATGCAGCAGGCGTCCCAGCAACGGCAGAAGTTCATGCGGCGTGGTGACGCTATGCAACCACTCTCCCGGCGCGCGCTCAACGGGGATACCGATATGCCGACGGCAGAAGATCACCGCAGCGCTTCCCGGCCAACGCTCGCTGAGTTCATCATCGGTTAATAAAATATCGTCAGCGGCTGGCGTCTGGCCAGCAAATTGCCGTACCGTCAGGCCATGATATTGCAGCAACGATTCGATAAACAACGCCAGTGACGTATTATGAATCGCCAGCCAACAGGTGCTGTTGCTGTGCTGTTCGGCCAACAGCGGCGGCATCTGCTGCATGCCGTATAACGGAATGCGAATGGTGAAACGGCTCCCCATGCCGGGTTCAGTTTCCACGTCAATGTCGCCATCCATCATGCTGATGAGTTTTTCACAGATAGCCAGTCCCAGGCCGGTGCCCTGGAAATTACGCTGCACCCCGGTACCAACCTGGAAGAACGGGTCGAACAGGCGCACAACCTCTTTCGCCGGGATCCCTTCGCCGGTATCACGTACGCTTATTTGCAGATAGTCGCCGGCCCGCCGTACATGCAGCACGATACAGCCGGTATCGGTAAATTTAATGGCGTTACTCAGCAGGTTGGAAATGACCTGCTGCAGGCGCATCGGGTCGCCAATCATCGTCTGCGGGACATCCGGCTCAATGAAGCAGTACAGCCCAAGCTGCTTGCGCACCACCAGCGGTAGATAGTTCGCCGAAATATGATTCATAACCTCGCGCGGCGAAAACTCTCGCGGCTCGATTTTGAGCTGCTCAGACTCAATTTTCGAGAAGTCGAGAATATCGCTGATAATCTTCAAAAGCAGGCTGGAGGAGTTATTCATCGCCGTCACCAGCCGATCGACTCCCTTCGGCAACGCTTTGGTCTGCAGCAGGTCGAGGTTGCCAATAATGCCGTACAGCGGCGTACGCAGCTCGTGGCTGACGGTGGCGAGGAACATCGATTTCGACTGACTGGCCTGCTCTGCCGCCTGGGCCATCTCCTGCAGCGACTCTTCCATTTTCACACGGGCGGAAACGTCAACCAGCACGCAAATCGCGACGTTTTCATTACGATATCGCGAGTGTACAAAACTAATCTGCAGGTTGGTGTTGTTGCTGGTTAACACGTCGACGAAGTTGACCTGCTGGCCGCAAATAATCTGCGTGAGCCGCTGGCGATCTTCGTGAGTCAGCATATTCAGATAGTTATGCGCCAGTTCGTTACTCAGTATATTGGTGCCGTCCTGCGTGCGTAGAATGCAGATCCCGACCGGCGCGGAGGCGACGATCTTACGGTTGAACTGCTCATGTTCCTCCAGCCTTTGAGCGTCGTTTTCCGCCGGTATAAAGATCCGCCGTTCATACATACGCGCCAGCGCGAACAGGATCGCGCCGGTCAGGATATTCAGTACGATAGCGTTGAGGATCAGCATCCTGATACGCTCCAGCACCTGATCGACGGAAACCGAATAGACAATGCTCAGCGATGATGGCAGCAGGCTCTTTTTCAGCACCAGCTCGCGGAAACCAGAGCTGTAGCCAAACCACATCCGCTCCTGCATCCAGCGGGTTTCCGGTTTAATGCTGTTATCCGGCCCGGCAAGGGAAATGAGCTGCTGACCGTTATCATCGAGGATCGTCACGCTCATCGGCAGGCTACCTGGCGTAAAGAAGCTCTCCATGCGGATAGTCTGCTCAACGCCAAGCATCGCCTGCAGGCGGTTAGCCATATAAATAGGCGTCAGGGCGTAGAAATAACCAACGCCCGGACGCACGCCCTGGCTAATCCAGAACAGGTTATTGCCGCGCTCGTTTTGCGGCGCATCGCGATATTGTTCGATACGCTGATGCAGCACCTTCAGCGCCTGATCGCGCTCCAGCGGCATATCGCGCAGGCCGAAGTTAGCCATGCAGAGGTTGTCGCTGCCAATTAAAAAAATACGGTTCAGGTCGTAGGCGGCAGAGAAATTATCCCGCCAGTAGCGCATGAACCACGCCAGCGATTGCAGTGAGTTGCGCCAGGCGCCGCTCATTGCGCCGCAGTCGGAATCCGGATACAGCGGCTCAAAATTAGGGATTGTGATATTGCCACTATTGGCAAGCAGCGCGCTACCCTCGCTCCCGGTCGCCGCGCGGTTGCCTGCGACGTACTTCAGCTCTTTAATGACATCCGCGGTACGCTGGATGTAGCGCTGGGCCTGGTCGGCGTTAAGATTCAGTTCCTGACGAATTTCCGATTCCCGTTCATGCAGCGCATTAACGATATAAAACACGGAGACAAAAGCAATCAGCATCCATAGCAGAACCGCCAGCGCTCTGAACAGATAACGAGAAACCTTTAAGGTCGTATGAAACGAGGCAAGATATTTCAATGGGGCAATGCTCGGTCGTCAGGGGCTCAACAGAATGGGGTTAAAGTAGCGGTAAATGGGCTCTGCCGCAATGTTAATGCAAAAAGGGCCGGGATAACACCCGGCCCTTTCAGAACATTTACCTGCGACGATTACTCTTCGTCTTCGGCGATGTCGTCGTCAGCGTCGTTTTCCGGCGCGATATCATCATCGCCTTCCGCTACGCTGCCATCGATGGCATCCAGTTCTTCGTCGTCAACCGGTTCAGCCACGCGCTGCAGGCCGACAACGTTTTCATCTTCCGCGGTACGGATCAGAATCACGCCCTGAGTATTACGACCCACGATGCTCACTTCAGAAACGCGAGTACGCACCAGGGTGCCCGCATCGGTAATCATCATGATCTGGTCGCAATCATCGACCTGCACGGCGCCGACCACGGAACCGTTACGTTCGGTGACCTTAATAGAGATAACGCCCTGCGTCGCACGCGACTTGGTCGGATACTCTTCGGCCGCGGTACGCTTGCCGTAACCGTTTTGCGTCACGGTCAGGATCGCCCCTTCGCCACGAGGAATAATCAGCGACACGACGCTATCTTCGCCCGCCAGCTTGATACCGCGTACGCCTGTTGCGGTACGGCCCATCGCGCGAACGGCGTCTTCTTTAAAGCGCACCACTTTACCAGCGGCGGAGAACAGCATCACTTCGTCCTGGCCAGAAGTCAGATCGACGCCGATCAGTTCGTCGCCTTCGTTCAGATTGACGGCAATGATACCGGCAGAACGCGGGCGGCTGAACTCGGTCAATGCCGTTTTCTTCACGGTACCGCTGGCGGTCGCCATAAAGACGTTAACGCCCTCTTCGTACTCGCGAACCGGCAGGATAGCGGTGATACGCTCGTCAGCTTCCAGCGGCAGCAGGTTGACGATTGGTCGACCACGCGCGCCGCGGCTGGCTTCCGGCAACTGATACACTTTCATCCAGTACAGACGACCACGGCTGGAGAAGCAGAGGATCGTGTCATGGGTGTTGGCCACCAGCAGACGGTCGATAAAGTCTTCTTCTTTAATACGCGCTGCCGATTTACCTTTACCGCCACGACGCTGCGCTTCGTAGTCGGTTAACGGTTGATATTTCACATAGCCCTGGTGCGACAGGGTCACGACAACATCTTCCTGGTTAATCAGGTCTTCGATATTGATATCAGCGCTGTTGGCGGTGATTTCGGTACGACGTGCATCGCCAAACTGTTCTTTAACCAGCTCCAGCTCTTCGCGAATAACTTCCATCAGACGATCGGCGCTGCCCAGGATGTGCAGCAGCTCGGCAATCTGATCCAGCAGCTCTTTGTACTCGTCGAGCAGTTTTTCGTGCTCCAGACCGGTCAGTTTCTGCAGACGCAGATCCAGAATCGCCTGAGCCTGCTGTTCGGTCAGATAGTACTGGCCATCACGCACGCCAAACTCTGGCTCCAGCCATTCCGGACGTGCGGCGTTATCGCCGGCGCGCTCCAGCATCGCGGAGACATTGCCCAGATCCCATGAACGCGCGATTAAACCCGCTTTTGCTTCCGCCGGCGTCGGCGCGCGGCGAATCAGTTCAATGATCGGATCGATGTTAGCCAGCGCAATCGCCAGCGCTTCAAGGATATGCGCACGGTCGCGCGCCTTGCGCAGTTCGAAAATAGTACGACGAGTGACAACTTCGCGGCGGTGACGAACAAACGCCGCAATGATGTCCTTCAGGTTCATGATCTTCGGCTGACCGTGGTGCAGCGCAACCATGTTGATACCGAAGGAAACCTGCAGTTGGGTCTGGGAGTAGAGGTTGTTAAGAACCACTTCACCCACCGCGTCGCGTTTCACTTCGATAACGATACGCATACCGTCTTTGTCAGACTCGTCGCGCAGCGCGCTGATGCCTTCAACGCGTTTTTCTTTCACCAGCTCGGCGATTTTCTCAATCAGGCGCGCTTTGTTCACCTGATACGGAATTTCGTGCACGATGATGGTTTCACGGCCGGTTTTCACGTCAGCTTCGACTTCCGCGCGCGCGCGAATGTAAACTTTACCGCGACCGGTACGATAGGCCTCTTCAATACCGCGACGGCCGTTAATGATAGCGGCGGTCGGGAAGTCCGGGCCCGGAATGTGTTCCATCAGCCCTTCAATGCTGATGTCTTCGTTGTCAACGTATGCCAGGCAGCCGTTGATGACTTCCGTCAGGTTATGCGGCGGAATGTTGGTCGCCATACCTACGGCGATACCGGAAGAACCGTTCACCAGCAGGTTAGGGATTTTTGTCGGCATGACGTCAGGGATTTTCTCCGTGCCGTCATAGTTGTCGACGAAATCAACCGTCTCTTTTTCGAGATCGGCCATCAGCTCATGAGCGATCTTCGACATACGGATTTCCGTATAACGCATCGCTGCGGCGGAGTCGCCATCGACAGAACCAAAGTTACCCTGGCCATCGACCAGCATATAACGCAAGGAGAACGGCTGCGCCATACGTACGATGGTGTCATAAACGGCGGTATCACCATGCGGGTGGTATTTACCGATTACGTCGCCAACGACACGGGCTGATTTTTTATAGGCTTTGTTCCAGTCATTGCCCAATACGTTCATGGCGTATAGTACGCGACGGTGTACCGGCTTCAGGCCATCTCGGACATCCGGCAGCGCACGGCCAACAATGACCGACATCGCATAATCCAGATACGAGCTTTTCAGCTCTTCCTCAATGTTGACCGGTGTAATTTCTCTCGCAAGGTCGCTCATCTAACCGCTATCCCTCTACTGTGTCCCGGATTCAAAGGTCGCAAATTATAACACAGCCGTCGTAATAGAGGTAAAGCAATACGGTTTATTCGTGGCAGTCTGCTGATATACTCGCAGGTCAGAACAGAAAAGGAGTAAAAGCGCCCATGAATGCCGAAAAACCGTCGGTGGCCCCCAACGTTGATCACAATGAAATCGCCAAATTTGAAGCCGTCGCCTCGCGCTGGTGGGATCTAGAAGGTGAGTTCAAACCGCTGCATCGCATCAACCCGTTGCGCCTTGGCTATATTGCCGAACGCTCCGGCGGCCTGTTCGGCAAAAAAGTGCTCGATGTCGGCTGCGGCGGCGGCATCCTCGCCGAAAGCATGGCGCGCGAAGGTGCGACGGTCACTGGTCTGGATATGGGCTTCGAGCCGCTGCAGGTCGCAAAACTGCACGCGCTGGAGAGCGGCGTTCAGGTAGAGTACGTACAAGAGACCGTCGAAGAGCATGCGGCGAAGCACGCCCAGCAGTACGACGTCGTCACCTGTATGGAGATGCTCGAGCACGTCCCTGACCCACAGTCGGTAGTGCACGCCTGCGCGCGGCTAGTGAAGCCCGGCGGCCAGGTCTTCTTCTCGACCATTAACCGCAACGGCAAAGCGTGGCTGATGGCCGTGGTCGGCGCGGAATACGTGATGAAAATGGTGCCAAAAGGTACGCATGACGTTAAGAAATTTATCAAGCCGGCGGAGCTCATCGGCTGGATCGATCAGACTCCTCTGAAAGAGCAGCACATTACCGGCCTGCATTACAATCCGCTCACCAATACCTTCAAGCTGGCGCCGGGCGTTGATGTTAACTATATGTTGCATACAACGGCGAAAAAAGCATAACGTCATACGTTTTTATGATGATGATTGCGCGGCATCAAGCTGCGCAATTTTCCCTTCCGACGAAGAAATCAGCACTCGATCAAATTTTGATTTTTTTTTCTGTTTTATTGACTTCTTCTCCAGGCCTTATACGGCGTGGACTTAGCGATTATTACGCCTGCGCAACCTCAAATTAACGTCAAAATCAACCCTTGTACTCAAAAGAATCCTTACTAAAATAACTCACCATATAGCGTTCTTTTTATCGACAACCCCCTACATATAGTATTTATCCACAGAGTTAGTCACAACGACTGGCTGTGGATAAATGGGGGGATATTTTTTCTCACGGACAGGTAAAAACCACATGAATCAGAGTCTGCTGGTGACAAAGCGCGACGGTAGCACCGAGCGTATCAATCTCGACAAAATCCATCGCGTACTAGATTGGGCGGCAGAAGGACTGAATAACGTTTCGATTTCCCAGGTAGAGCTGCGTTCGCATATTCAGTTCTATGACGGCATTAAAACCGCCGACATCCACGAGACCATTATTAAGGCCGCAGCGGACCTGATCTCCCGCGATGCGCCGGACTACCAGTACCTGGCCGCGCGACTGGCGATTTTCCACCTGCGTAAGAAAGCGTTTGGCCAGTTTGAACCGCCGGCGCTGTACACCCATGTGGTGAACATGGTCGAAAAAGGTAAATACGATCATCATCTGCTGGAAGACTACACGGAAGAAGAGTTCCAGCAGATGGACGGTTTTATCGACCACTGGCGCGATATGAACTTCTCCTACGCGGCCGTTAAGCAGCTGGAAGGTAAATACCTGGTGCAGAACCGCGTCAGCGGCGAAATCTATGAAAGCGCCCAGTTCCTCTATATTCTGGTTGCGGCTTGCCTGTTCTCTAACTATCCGCGTGAGACCCGTCTGGACTACATCAAGCGTTTCTATGACGCGGTGTCCACCTTTAAAATCTCGCTGCCGACGCCGATCATGTCCGGCGTGCGTACCCCAACCCGTCAGTTCAGCTCCTGCGTACTGATCGAGTGCGGCGATAGTCTGGATTCGATCAACGCCACCTCCAGCGCGATTGTGAAATATGTTTCCCAGCGCGCCGGTATCGGTATCAACGCCGGCCGCATTCGTGCGCTGGGTAGCCCAATCCGCGGCGGCGAAGCCTTCCACACCGGCTGCATCCCGTTCTATAAGCACTTCCAGACCGCGGTGAAATCCTGTTCGCAGGGCGGCGTTCGCGGCGGCGCGGCCACCCTCTTCTATCCGATGTGGCATCTGGAAGTCGAAAGCCTGCTGGTGTTGAAAAACAACCGCGGCACCGACGCCAACCGCGTTCGCCACATGGACTACGGCGTGCAGATCAACAAGCTGATGTACACCCGCCTGCTGAAGGGCGAGGACATCACCCTGTTCAGCCCGTCCGACGTTCCTGGCCTGTACGATGCGTTCTTCGCCGATCAGGACGAGTTCGAACGTCTGTACACTAAATACGAAAAAGACGACAGTATCCGCAAACAGCGTATTAAAGCCGTTGAGCTGTTCTCGCTGATGATGCAGGAACGCGCCTCTACCGGCCGTATCTATATCCAGAACGTTGACCACTGCAACACCCACAGCCCGTTCGACCCGGTTGTCGCGCCGGTGCGCCAGTCTAACCTGTGCCTGGAAATCGCCCTGCCGACCAAACCGCTGGACGATGTGAACGACGAAAATGGCGAAATCGCGCTGTGCACGCTGTCGGCATTCAACCTTGGCGCCATCGATAGCCTCGATGAGCTGGAGGATCTGGCGGTACTGGCGGTGCGCGCGCTGGATGCGTTGCTGGATTATCAGGATTACCCAATCCCGGCGGCTAAACGTGGCGCAATGGGTCGTCGTACGCTGGGTATCGGCGTTATCAACTTCGCTTACTATCTGGCGAAACATGGCAAGCGCTACTCCGACGGCAGCGCCAACAATCTGACGCACAAAACGTTCGAAGCTATTCAGTACTATCTGCTGAAGGCCTCCAACGAACTGGCTATCGAACAAGGCGCCTGCCCGTGGTTCAATGAAACCACCTACGCGCAGGGTATTCTGCCGATCGATACTTATAAGAAAGACCTGGATGCGATCGTGAGCGAATCTCTGCATTTCGACTGGGAGCAGCTGCGCGAATCCATTAAAACTCACGGCCTGCGTAACTCCACGCTCTCCGCGCTGATGCCGTCTGAGACCTCTTCGCAGATCTCCAACGCCACCAACGGCATCGAACCGCCGCGCGGCCACGTGAGCATCAAAGCGTCGAAAGATGGGATTTTGCGCCAGGTCGTTCCGGATTACGAAAATCTGCAGAACGCCTACGAACTGTTGTGGGAAATGCCGAATAACGACGGCTATCTGCAGCTGGTCGGCATCATGCAGAAGTTTATCGATCAGTCGATTTCCGCCAACACCAACTACGACCCGACGCGTTTCCCGTCCGGAAAAGTGCCGATGCAGCAGTTGCTGAAAGATCTGCTCAACGCCTATAAATTCGGCGTGAAAACGCTGTACTATCACAACACCCGTGATGGCGCGGAAGACGCCCAGGATGACCTGGCCCCGTCAATTCAGGACGACGGCTGCGAAAGCGGCGCATGTAAGATCTAAAGTATTTTTGCCGGGTGGCGCGATGCCTACCCGGCCTACGGTTTTGTAGGCCCGGCAAACGCAGTGTCGCCGGGCGATACAATCTCAACAGGACCCACTCATGGCATACACCACTTTTTCACAGACGAAAAACAATCAACTGCTTGAGCCGATGTTTTTTGGCCAGCCGGTTAACGTGGCCCGCTACGATCAGCAAAAATATGACATCTTTGAAAAGCTGATTGAAAAGCAGCTCTCCTTCTTCTGGCGCCCGGAAGAAGTCGACGTTTCGCGCGATCGCATCGACTATCAGGCGCTGCCCGAACATGAAAAGCATATTTTTATCAGCAACCTGAAATATCAGACGCTGCTCGATTCCATCCAGGGCCGTAGCCCGAACGTCGCGCTGCTGCCGCTGATTTCCATCCCGGAACTGGAAACCTGGGTAGAAACCTGGGCTTTTTCCGAGACGATCCACTCGCGCTCCTACACCCATATTATCCGCAACATCGTCAACGATCCGGCGACGGTGTTCGACGATATCGTGACCAATGAGCAGATCCAGAAACGCGCGGAAGGCATCTCTCACTATTACGATTCTTTGATTGAAATGACCAGCTACTGGCATCTGCTGGGCGAAGGCACCCACACCGTCAACGGCAAAACCGTGACCGTGAATCTGCGCGAGCTGAAAAAGAAACTGTATCTGTGCCTGATGAGCGTCAACGCGCTGGAAGCAATCCGCTTCTACGTTAGCTTCGCCTGCTCTTTCGCCTTTGCCGAACGCAAGCTGATGGAAGGCAACGCCAAAATTATTCGCCTGATCGCCCGCGATGAAGCGCTGCACCTGACCGGCACTCAGCATATGCTGAACCTGCTGCGCTCCGGCAGCGACGATCCGGAAATGGCGGAAATCGCCGAAGAGTGCAAACAAGAGTGCTATGACCTGTTCGTGCTGGCGGCGCAGCAGGAAAAAGAGTGGGCGGACTATCTGTTCCGCGACGGCTCGATGATCGGCCTGAACAAAGATATTCTCTGCCAGTACGTCGAGTACATCACCAATATTCGCATGCAGGCGGTGGGCCTCGATCTACCGTTCCAGACCCGCTCCAACCCGATCCCATGGATCAATACCTGGCTGGTTTCCGACAACGTTCAGGTCGCGCCGCAGGAAGTGGAGGTCAGCTCTTATCTCGTCGGCCAGATCGATTCTGAAGTCGATGCCGACGATCTGAGCAACTTCCAGCTGTAATGAAGCGGATTTTCTTGAGGATTTCTGACACTCGCCTTGAGTGTCAGGATGAACATCCTTCCCTGTTGGCCGCGCTTGAATCGCATAACATCGACGTGGAGTATCAGTGCCGCGAAGGCTATTGCGGTTCCTGCCGCACGCGTCTGGTGTCAGGCCAGGTTGACTGGCTGACCGAACCGCTGGCGTTTATCCAGCCGGGAGAGATTTTGCCCTGCTGCTGCCGGGCGAAAGGCGATATTGAGATCGAGATGTAAGTGTTGTCGATGTGTGCGGCCTGATGCCCTCACCCCGGCCCTCTCCCACAGAGAGAGGGGGAAAACATAAAAGGGCCTTACGGCCCTTTTGCTTTATTTCGCGTCCAGGAACTGCACCGCTTTATCCGGGAAATCGGTAAACAAGCCGTCGACACCCGCCTGGTTATACAGCACGTCATAGAGCTGATTAACGTTAGTGGCGTACTCCGGCAACTGATCCGCGCGCACGGTGTACGGATGCACCTGCAGATGGCTGGCGTGCGCCTCTTTTACCATCGCCGTCAGCTTCACCGCGCCCGGCTTCGAGCCTTCCGCTACCAGCATATGGTAATCCGGGCCGATACCGTCGGCGTACTGCGCAATCTGCGCCATCGCCCCCGGCTTGAACATCCAGTCATAGCTGTAGTTCACCCATTTACCATCGGCCTGTTTCTGCTGCGTTTCATTCCAGTCGGTATAGGCGATGAGCTGCACCAGATTGAGATCCATCCCCATCTTCGGCTCCAGCTCATCCTTAATGCGTTTGAGCTCGTTGGCGTCAAAACATTGCAGATAAACCTTATCCTGCTTGCTGGTGTAGCCATATTCCTTCAGCACTTTCAGCGTGCTGGCGGCAATATCTTTGCCTTCCTGATGGTGGAACCACGGCGCTTTGATTTCCGGGTAGATACCGATATTTTTACCCGTCGAATGGTTTAGCCCCTGTACAAACTCAATCTCTTCTTCAAAGGTATGAATGCGGAAATCGGATTTGCCCATCGGGAAACGCCCAGGATAGGTTTGCACGTTTTTGCCATCTTTCGGCTCAAAACCTTCGGTGAACTTCAGCGACTTAATCTCGGCCAGGGTAAAGTCGATGGCGTAAAAACGGCCGTCTTTACGCGCCCGCTGCGGGAAACGCTGCGCAACGTCAGTCACCCGATCGAGATAGTGGTCATGCAACACCACCAGCCGGTCGTCTTTGGTCATCACCAGGTCTTGCTCAAGGTAATCCGCCCCCTGAGCGTAAGCCATCGCTTTCGCCGGCAGGGTATGTTCCGGCAGATACCCGCTGGCGCCGCGGTGGGCGATGACAATTTTCTCTGCCGCGACGGCGCTGAAGCACAGCGCCGAACTGGCCAAAATCATTCCGCTCATTAACGCGGTGAGTTTCATTTTCATCGCCGCTCCTTAGGCTTGTTTCAGTTGTTGATGATGGCGACGCTCGCCAAGCATGACGATAATCAACAGCAGTACCGCCAGTACGCTACCGCCAATCATCACCATGAAGCCGCCATCCCAGCCGAAGAAATCGACGGTATAGCCAACAATGGCGCTCGCGGCTACGGAACCGCCAAGATAACCGAACAGACCGGTGAAGCCCGCGGCGGTGCCGGCGGCTTTTTTCGGCGCCAGTTCCAGCGCATGCAGACCGATCAGCATCACCGGGCCGTAAATCAGGAAGCCAATGACGATCATACAGGCCATATCGACGCCCGGATTACCCGGCGGGTTCAGCCAGTAAACGATAGTGGCAATCGTCACCAGGGTCATAAAGAACACGCCGGTCGCGCCGCGGTTGCCTTTAAACACTTTGTCCGACATCCAGCCGCACAGCAAAGTACCGGGGATCCCCGCGTACTCATACAGGAAGTAGGCCCAGGAAGATTTATCCAGCGCGAAGTGTTTGACCTCTTTCAGGTAGGTCGGCGACCAGTCCAGAATGCCGTAGCGCAGCAGATAAACGAAGACGTTAGCGATCGCGATGTACCACAGCAGCTTGTTCGGCAGAATGTACTGCATAAAGATCTGCTTCGCCGTCAGCTCTTCTTCGTGCTTTTCGCTATAGTCATCCGGATAGTCGTTTTTATACTCTTCGATCGGCGGCAGACCGCAGGACTGCGGGGTATCGCGCATCATCGCGAAGGCAAAAATCGCCAGCAGGATCGCGCCGAAGGCCGGCATATACAGCGCCGCGTGCCAGTCGTTAAACCACGCCATCCCCAGCAGGAACAGCAGCGGCGGAATACCGCCACCGACGTTATGCGCGCAGTTCCACACTGAGACAATCCCGCCGCGCTCTTTCTGCGACCACCAGTGCACCATGGTACGACCACACGGCGGCCAGCCCATCCCCTGGAACCATCCGCACAGGAACAGTAATACGAACATGATCATGATGCTGGAAGTCGCCCACGGCACGAAGCCCATCACCAGCATCACCAGCGCCGCCAGAATTAACCCTGCCGGTAGGAAAATGCGCGGATTCGAGCGGTCGGAGACCGACCCCATGATGAATTTCGAAAATCCGTAGGCGATAGAGATACCGGAAAGCGCGAAACCGAGGTCGCCACGAGAGAAGCCCTGCTCAATCAGATAAGGCATCGCCAGCGCAAAGTTCTTACGAACCAGATAGTAAGCGGCATAACCGAAGAAGATGCCAATAAAGATCTGCCAACGTAATCGACGATACAACGGGTCGATTTCCGCCGCCGGCAAACGCGCTTTATGCGCTGCGGGTTTAAAAATACTTAACATATCAGCCTCCGTGGCCATTGCTGTTTCACTGACATCGACGCAAAAAATCTAGTTTATTCACGTACTTCTAATTAGGTCGCGATGGTAGGCAAAGCGTAGAACTAATACTGTGAAATATCGCACATTTTGTTACAGATATATGACAAAATTTTCCAATGTGAGCACAAAATCACAGCAAACGCTCGAATTGCGCGCAAATATGCTCGAAATCAAACATTCCACACTATTGATATGGCTAAATGGTGTAAAACGAAAGTAGAGGACCGGAAGATGGCCGAGACGCAAGAATTTGATGCGCTGATTATTGGCGGCGGCGCCACCGGCGCGGGAATCGCCCGCGACTGCGCCCTGCGCGGGTTACGTGTGGCGTTGATTGAGCGGCACGATATCGCCACCGGCGCCACCGGCCGCAACCATGGTCTGTTGCACAGCGGCGCGCGCTATGCCGTCACTGATAGCGAATCCGCGCGCGAATGTATCAGCGAGAATCGCATTTTACGTCGCATCGCCCGCCACTGCATTGAACCCACCAACGGGCTGTTTATCACCCTGCCTGAAGATGACATGGCCTGGCAGCAAACCTTTATCCACGCCTGTCAGCAGGCCGGTATTGATGCTAAACCGCTTACCCCCGCTGAAGCATTGCGTCTGGAACCCGCGGTCAACCCTACGCTGCTTGGCGCCGTACAGGTACCGGACGGCACCGTCGATCCGTTCCGCCTGACGGCCGCCAATATGCTCGACGCCCGCGAACACGGTGCGCAGATCCTTACCGGCTGCGAGGTCACCGGCCTGCTGCGTCAGAGCGATCGTGTGTACGGCGTACAGATCTACGATCATCAACGCCGCGAAGCGCGTAACATTCGCGCACAGGTGGTCGTCAATGCCGCCGGGATCTGGGGCCAACGCATCGCGGAGTACGCCGATCTGCGCATCTCCATGTTCCCGGCAAAAGGCTCGCTGCTGATCCTCGATCACCGCATTAATAACCAGGTGATTAACCGCTGCCGCAAGCCGGCGGATGCCGATATTCTGGTGCCCGGCGATACCATTTCGTTGATTGGCACCACCTCGACGCATATTCCTTATGACGAAATTGACGATAACCGGGTGACGACGGAAGAGGTCGATACGCTGCTGCGCGAAGGTGAAAAACTGGCGCCGATCATGGGGCGCACCCGGGTGCTACGCGCCTACTCCGGCGTCCGTCCGCTGGTCGCCAGCGATGACGATCCCAGCGGGCGCAGCGTCAGCCGCGGTATTGTGCTGCTCGACCACGCCCCGCGCGACGGCATGGAAGGCTTTATCACCATCACCGGCGGTAAGTTGATGACCTACCGTTTGATGGCGGAATGGGCCAGCGACGCCGTCTGCCGCAAACTCGGCAATACTGCGCCGTGCCGCACCGCGGAGCGCCCGCTACCGGGTTCGCTGGAAGCGACAGAAACCACGCTGAAAAAGATTATCTCGCTACCGACGCCGCTGCGCGGGTCGGCGGTGTATCGCCACGGCGACCGCACCCCAGCATGGCTCGGCGACAGCCGCCAGCACCGTAGCCTGGTCTGCGAATGTGAAGCGGTCACCGCCGGGGAAGTGCAGTACGCGGTAGAGAATCTGGCGGTGAAGAATTTGCTCGACCTGCGCCGCCGTACCCGAGTCGGCATGGGCACCTGCCAGGGCGAACTGTGCGCCTGCCGCGCCGCCGGACTGCTCCAGCGCTTTAACGTCGCCACCCCGGCGCAGTCGTTAACTCAGCTGTCGGAATTTCTCAATGAGCGCTGGAAGGGCGTTCAGCCCATCGCCTGGGGCGACGCGCTGCGCGAAAGTGAATTTACCCGCTGGGTCTACCTCGGCTTATGCGGACTGCAAAAGGAGCATCAGGATGAAATTTGATTGCGCCATCGTCGGCGGCGGACTGGCCGGGCTGTTGTGCGGGCTGGCGCTGAATCAACACGGCCTGCGCTGCGTGATAATCAGCCGTGGGCAAAGCGCGCTGCACTTTTCCTCTGCTTCATTAGACCTGCTCTCGGCGCTGCCGAACGGCGATACCGTCACTGATGTCGCACAAGGTCTTCAGCAACTGGCCGTTCAGCTTCCTGAACACCCCTACTCCCGCCTCGGCGCCGACGCGGTGCTCGAATACGCCAGACAGACCGAAGCGCTGCTGGCTGCCTGCGGCGCGAATATGCAAGGCGAAGCGCGCCGACCGCACCTGCGGGTAACGCCGCTGGGGACGTTGCGCCCGGCGTGGCTGTCACCGGAAGAGGTTCCGCTGGCGCCCATCGCGCAGCAACGCGTATGCATGGTGGGGATTAGCGGTTTTGCCGATTTTCAGCCGCATCTGGCCGCCGCCGCCCTCGGACAGAGCGGAGTGGATGCCGCCGCGGCGGAGATTGATTTACCGCTGCTTGATGTGCTGCGCGATAACCCTACGGAGTTCCGTGCCGCCAACATCGCCCGCGTGCTTGATGATGAAAACCTGTGGCCTGCCCTGCAGTCCGCGCTGCTGCCGCTGGCGCAAGAGTACGAGCTGCTGATGATGCCCGCCTGTTTTGGGCTCGCGGATAATCGCCTCTGGCATTGGCTACAAGAACATCTGCCCTGCCCGCTGCGCCTGCTGCCGACGCTGCCGCCTTCGGTGCCGGGGATGCGCCTGCATAGCCAGCTTCAGCGCCAGTTCATCCGCACCGGCGGCACCTGGCTTGCCGGTGACGAGGTGGTGAAAATCAGCCATCAGCAGGGCGCCGTCGAGGCCGTCTGGACGCGAAATCACGGCGATATCGCACTGCGTCCGCGCTTTACCGTGTTGGCGAGCGGTAGCTTTTTCAGTAACGGTCTCGTCGCCACCCGTGATAGCGTGCGCGAACCGATTCTCGGCCTCGATCTGCAGCAAACGCTGGCGCGCGATAGCTGGTATCAGCGTGATTTCTTCGCATCACAACCGTGGCAGCGCTTTGGTTTGAAGACCGACCCTATGCTGCGCCCACACCTGCTCGGCCAGCCGCTAACGAATCTTTTCGCTATCGGCTCGCTGCTCGGCGGTTTCGATGCCATTCAACTCGGCTGCGGCGGCGGCGTTTGCGCCGTCACCGCGCTGCATGCCGCCAGACAGATCCACGCCCTTGCAGGAGGCCGGTCATGAACGATACCCGCTTTGAAAGCTGCATAAAATGCACGGTCTGTACCACCGCCTGCCCGGTGAGCCGGGTAAATCCGCGCTATCCCGGCCCGAAACAGGCGGGGCCGGACGGCGAACGTCTGCGTCTGAAAGATGGTGCGCTGTACGACGATGCGCTGAAATATTGTATTAATTGCAAACGCTGCGAGGTGGCCTGTCCATCTGATGTGAAAATCGGCGATATTATTCAACGCGCGCGTGCGCAGTACAGCCAGCAAACACCAACCCTGCGCGATGCCATCCTCAGCCATACCGATCTGATGGGCACCCTTTCCACGCCTTTTGCGCCGCTGGTCAACGCCACAACGGGGTTAAAACCGGTGCGCCGCCTGCTCGACGCGGCGCTGAAAATCGACCATCGCCGCACGCTGCCGAAATATGGCTTCGGCACCTTTCGCCGCGCTTACCGCCAGCTCGCCGCCGGACAGGCGCAGTACAGCGAGCAGGTGGCTTTCTTCCATGGCTGCTACGTCAACTATAACCACCCGCAATTGGGTAAGGATCTGATTCGCGTCGTCAACGCGCTGGGTACCGGCGTGCAGCTCTTATCAAAAGAAAAATGCTGCGGCGTCCCGCTTATCGCCAACGGCTTTTTTGACAAAGCGCGCAAGCAAGCGCACAGCAACGTCGCCGCCATGCGCGAAAACAGCTTGCCGATCATCGCCACCTCTTCAACCTGTACTTTTACCCTGCGCGATGAATATCCCCATCTCCTGGATATCGATAACAGCGATCTGCGGGATCGGGTGGAGTTAGCGACCCGCTGGATTTGGAAACAGCTCGATGCCGGCAAAACCCTTCCATTGCGCCCGCTGCCGCTGAAGGTGGTCTATCACACCCCATGTCATATGGAAAAAATGGGCTGGTCGCTATACACCCTTGAGCTTCTGCGCCAAATCCCGGGCCTACAGCTGGAAGTACTGGATTCGCAGTGCTGCGGTATCGCCGGCACCTTCGGTTTTAAGTCGGAAAACTATTCGTCGGCGCAGGCGATTGGCGCGCCATTATTTCGCCAGATTGAGGAGAGCGGCGCGGACGTAGTGATTACCGATTGCGAAACCTGCAAATGGCAGATTGAGATGTCCACCAGCAAGCGCTGCGAACATCCCATTACTCTGCTGGCGCAGGCGCTGAGCGCGCCTGCCTGAATCAGTCGATAAACAGCGTCTCGACGACGTTGATCCAACCATGCTCGCCGCTGACCGGCTTACCGTCGAGCCAGCGGCGCAGCATATTCAGCGCCATCATGGCGCAGACTTCTTGCCGCACCGACAGCCCGTGGCGATTCACGCTGAACTTGACCCGCAGCGCGTGCGTACCTTCCGGTGTCGCCAGCACAAAGTTCAGGTAATCGGCCTCCTGACCGCTGACCGACAACGCCAGCCCGGCAAAATGGTTAACGCGCCGCTCGGCGGCCCAGCGCGCCGATTGCGCTAAGGTCTCCTCCTGCGCCGGCACCACTTCGCTGGCGAGAAGCGGCGCGTTCGCCCGCCTCAGCTGCAGCGCCAGCAGGCCACTGGTAAACTGTTCGCTCAAGGTCAGGCTAAGCTGACGCTCCTGCAGGCAGCGCGCGATCTGCGCCGGTAACCCTTCCGTGCCCTCAAAGATAAGGCTCTCTCCGGCTACCTTACGCACTTCTGGCCACAGCGCCAGCATTGCATCGCGCTGTTCGGCAGGACCGGTTAGTTTTAGCTCGATAATCGGCATTGACGAGCGATAGCCCATCACCACACCAGGGGGGAGCTGCAGGTGATTAAGGCTCTGCGCCAGCTCGCTTTCTGAACGTCCAAAAGTAGTTAAACGCAGACAGACAGGCGACGACGGAAGCGTGAAGCGCGCACGTAAACGCGGTACGATCTCCTGCTCGACCATAACTTTAAATTCAGACGGCACGCCGGGGGTGAAAAACATCAGGCAGCGGTTGAGCTGTACGGCGAACCCGCAGGCGGTCCCTACCGGATTATTGATCATTTCGGCGCTGGCGGGGATTTCCGCCTGCTTGCGATTGCTTTCCGCCATTGGCCGACCGCGCTCGGCAAAGAATCGCGTCATCGTCTCCAGCCATTCAGCGTTGAGGACCAACCCTTCGCCTTTCGCCGTCGCCGCCGCCAGCGCGCTAAGATCGTCGCTGGTCGGCCCCAGGCCGCCATTCACGATCAGCACATCCGCCTGTTCGCTGCGTTCGCGCAAAATAGCCACCAGCGCGTCGAGGTCATCGCCGACGGTATTGCGGCGCGTTAACGGTAAACCCTGATTAAAAAAGTAATCCGCCAGCCAGGCGGCATTGGTATCGACAATCTGCCCATGCAGCACTTCATCGCCGGTGGACAGCATTTCCACTTGTAGCATTATGAACTCCAGCCTGATAAGTCGAATTACTATAGCGCAAAGGCGCGGGCTGGCGACGAAGAAATTTGGCGCGGCGGAAGGCCGCGCCGGAGGATTAGAAGCTGGCGCTGGCGCCGATGTACGGACCGTCGGCGATGGTGTTATCACGGTTGCCGTCTTTGCCCGCCAGGTTCAGGTAGCGATAACCTGCCTGGATGCTAAGCGGACGCATGATGGTCCAGCTGGCGCCGACGTTCGCTTCTTCATAGCTATCGATTCCGCTGGAGAGTGAATCAGGCGAGTAGTAATAGTCGCCGTACAGACGGAAGCTATCGCCGATTTTCCACTGCAGGCCGCCGCCGACCGCTGCCGCGTAACCTTCATCGCCCTGCTTCGGATTAGTGTAAATGCCTTTGCCGCCCACGGTCGCCAGGAATGGTCCCAGCGGAATATTCAGACCCAGACCTAAGCCCGCGGCGTCGCCGTCGTTATCGCTATGCAACCAGTTGCCGGAAATAGCCAGGCCGGTGGATTCGGTTCCGAAGCCAACGCCGAGGTTGGTATAGTGCTCGCCGGCTTCGCCGGTAACGCTAATAGCATGGGCCGCCGAGGAAACCATCATTACCCCGGCCAGGGCCATAAAAATGCTCTTTTTCATTATTTACTCTATCCAGAAAAGAAGAATCAAAGAAGTCCCGAAAAAACCTGAAAATTCTACTGCGCACCCGTCAGGAATCAATGACCTGGCGAAATGATTTTTCACAAGAGTGTAACCAGTTGCGTCTTTTTACAGCAATAACGCCGCGCATTTGCGAAAGAAAGTAAATTCCACCGAATTCAAATTCAGCGGAATTATATTTAATTAAGTTGCATTGATTAAATAAATCTATATTAACCTGCGCGATCGCCGTCGCGCAGGCCGTTTGAAGGAAGCAGAAAAATTAATGGGTGAGCAGCGCCAGACGCTCCGGCGCAAGCCCCGTCAGCTTCGCCACCAGCGCCGTATTTCCCTTGCGGTTTGCCGAGGCGCCTCGCAAACTGTTTCCTCGATACCTGGCCCGACTCACTGCGAAGGAGAAAAATCATGCGTCAAAGGACGATTGTTTGCCCGCTAATCCAAAATGATGGCCATTACCTGTTGTGCAAGATGGCTGCCGACCGCGGGGTTTTTCCCGGACAGTGGGCGCTGTCCGGCGGCGGCGTGGAGCCGGGGGAAACTATTGAAGAGGCGCTGCGACGTGAAGTCCGCGAGGAGCTTGGCGAAAAATTACAGTTGACCCGCATCACGCCATGGAGCTTCCGCGATGATACCCGCGTGAAAACCTATGCCGATGGTCGCCAGGAAGAGATCTACATGATCTATTTGATTTTCGATTGCATAAGCGCCAACCGCGAGGTCACGATCAACGTGGAATTCGACGATTACGCCTGGGTGAAGGGCGAAGACCTGCAACATTACGATCTTAATGCCGCGACCCGCCTCACCCTCAGCCAGAAAGGGCTGCTTTAAACCACGGTCAACAGACGCAGCGTCACCTTCAATCCCCCCAGGCTTTCGCTGCGCGACAGCTGCGGGCGGCTACGATGTAGACGCGCAATATCGTTTACCAGCGCCAGGCCCAGCCCGGCGCCGGGTATGCCGCCGACGTTATCAAGCCGGCGAAACGGCGTCAGCGCCTGGTTAATCAGGTTTTCATCAATGCCCGGGCCGCTATCCTCCACGCTCAGCGTGACGGCTTCGCCATCGCGATGCAGGCTCAGCGTCACCGTCCCGCGTGCCGGAGTGTAGCGAATCGCATTGTCGAGCAGGTTGGCGCACAGTTCCCCCAACAAAACGCCATCCCCCAAAACGTTCACCGGCGACTGTTCGCCCTCATAACCCAGATCGATGTTTTTACTACGCGCCTGGGCAATACGCGAAAAACAGCTATGGTGCACGACCTCCTGCAGATCGACCGCGACAAACGCCTGCTCGCCCTGCTCCCGGCGTTTCACCGTCGCCAGTTGCAACAAACGTTCGGTGAGTAAAATCGTATCATCCAGCGTCGCGCGCATGGCCTGCAAACTCTCGCGCCACAGCTGCGGATCGTCGCTGGCCAGCGCCACCGAGGCCTGGGTTTTCAGGACCGCCAGCGGCGTTTTTAACTGATGGGAGGCATCGGCGCTAAAGCGCTCTTGCCGGGAGATCATCACCCGCAGACGGTCAATATAGCGGTTAAAAGCCACGATCAGCAGCCGCGTTTCCGACCACGGCAGCAATTCCGGTAGCGGCGTCAGCAGGCCGGGTTCGCGGCGCACCATCAGCGCCGAGAGCTGACGCATTGGCCGCAGAACGCGGCGCAGTAGCCACCCCGCCAGTACCAACGTCAACAGCACTAATAAGCCCTGTGACACCCAGGATGAAAACAGCAGTTGTCCGGCCAGCCAGCGCCGCGACTGCAGCGTTTCGGCAATATAAATCTCCGCCATTCCGACGATGCCGCCTTCGTTGACCGGCTGCAGCAGGCGCGCTACGCGGATGGCCTGGCCGCGGTATTCGGTATGATAAAACCATGCCAGCGCCGGATAGAGCTGGGTTCGTGACGTGGCCGGCGGCATCGCCGGCAGATCGTCAAAACCGGAGATCACTTTCCCCTGCGGGTCGACCACCTTGTAATACAGCCGGTCGTTCATGTTGAGTTCAAAGCTGTCCAGCACCACCCAGGGCACATTGACCTCCAGATGGCCGCCGCGCACTACCAGCCGCTCCGCCACGGTGCGCGCCGAGGAGAGCAGCGTACGATCGTAGGCCTGCGTCGCCGCCTGCAGCGCGCTCACGTAGCTATTGAATGCCGATAGCCCCCACAACAGCGCCAGCGGCAGGCCGAGAAACAGCAGCAGTTGGGCATACAGCGACTGCGGTTTACCCCATTTCATGCGGCTCACACTCCAGCAGATAACCCAGCCCGCGTAGCGTAGTGATACGCACATTACTCTGCTGGAGCTTCTTGCGCAGACGGTGAATGTAAAGTTCGATGCTTTCCGGGCTGACGTCGTCGCTGAGGCTAAACACCTGTTCAAATAGCTGCTGGCGGGAAACCGGACGGGTACGGCGAAACATCAGCACTTTCAACAGCGCCAGCTCGCGCGGCGTCAGGGACAACATCTCACCACGCAGCAGAAAATAGCCTTCATCGCGATATTCCAGATCGCCAAGCTGCTGCACCTCATGCACCTGCCCTTCGCTGCGTCGCAGCAGCGCCCGCAGCCGGGCATCGAGCTCCTCCAGCTCAAAAGGTTTGGGTAGGTAATCGTCGGCGCCGACGTTCAGCCCTTTCACCCGATCCGCTACCGCGCTGCGCGCGGTCAACAGCAGCACCGGCAGCGTTTGTCCACGCTTACGCAACCGCTGTACCACCTCGAGGCCATCTAAGCCCGGCATACCGATATCCAGCACCGCGAGCGCATATTTTTCGCTTTGCAGCAGGTGATCCGCCGCCCGGCCATCAAAAACGCAATCCACGGCAAAACCGCCCTGCACCAGCGCTTTTTCCAGCCAGTGAGCCAGCTCACGGTTATCCTCGGCTAATAAGAGACGCATATCACATCCTGTAAAGTTGCTGCCGCATTGAAAGGGAAATGAAAGGTAACTGTTTTAACAATCACGCAACCGAATCGCCACATGTCGGTTCACATAATCAGAAAAACATTCCCTGTACCTACTGAGGAAGCCTATGAAAACGCCATTTTTCCGCCATCTTAGCGCCATCGCGCTGTGCCTCTGTACAACCACCGCTTTCGCGGCGCAAGCCCCGTCCCGCACCGAATGTATCGCCCCCGCCAAACCCGGCGGCGGCTTTGACCTCACCTGTAAACTGATTCAGGTGAGCCTGATGGAAACTGGCGCGATCGAGAAACCGATGCGCGTTACCTATATGCCCGGCGGCGTCGGCGCGGTGGCCTACAACGCCATCGTCGCCCAGCGCCCGGCAGAGGCCGGAACCGTGGTCGCTTTTTCCGGCGGCTCGCTGCTGAATTTGTCGCAGGGGAAATTCGGCCGCTACGGCGTTGATGACGTGCGCTGGCTGGCCAGCGTCGGTACCGACTACGGCATGATTGCCGTGCGCGCCGATTCGCCATGGAAAGACCTGAAGTCATTCATGAGCGCAATGGAGAAAAATCCCGCCACTATCGTCATTGGCGCCGGGGCCTCCATCGGCAGCCAGGACTGGATGAAAGCGGCGCTGCTGGCGCAAAAAGCCAACGTTGACCCGCACAAGATGCGCTACGTCGCCTTTGAGGGCGGCGGCGAGCCGGTAACCGCCCTGCTCGGCAACCATGTGCAGGCGGTCTCCGGCGATCTAAGTGAAATGGTGCCGTACCTGCAGGGAAATAAGATCCGCGTCCTGGCGGTCTTCTCCAACGAACGTCTGCCGGGCGCGCTGGCTGATGTTCCTACCGCTAAAGAGCAGGGCTATGACCTGGTCTGGCCGATTATTCGCGGCTTCTTTATGGGCCCGAAAGTAAGCGATGCCGACTACCAGTGGTGGGTTGATGAATTCACTAAACTGCAGCAAACCGATGAGTTCAAAAAGCAACGTGAACTGCGCGGCCTGTTTGAATTCAACATGAACGGCAAGGAACTCGATACCTATGTAAAACAGCAGGTCAGCGATTATCGCGAACAGGCGAAAGCCTTTGGCCTGGCTAAATAATCCGCGGAGGCGCTAATGAGCGATCGTATCTTTGCCGGAGTCTGGCTGTTGTTATGCATTGGCGGCCTGTTTATCGCCTGGCAGATCCACAGCGAATACTCGTATGAACCCGTCGGCCCGCGTCCTTTCCCGTTGGGCATTATCGGCCTGATGCTACTGTGTTCAGCGCTGATGCTGCTGCGTCGCCCGGACGCCATCGAGTGGCCGGGACGACATGTCCTGCAACGGCTGTTAACCATGGTCGTGGTACTGGTGGTCTATGCCTGGGGATTTGAATGGCTGGGCTTTCCGCTGGCGACCGCGCTGCTGACGGCGGTGATCGGCCTGCTATTCGGCGCCACGCTACCGGCGGCAGGCATTGCCGGCGTGGTGATGGGCGTCTCGTTATGGTACGCCTTCGATACCTTACTTGATGTGACTCTGCCGCTTGGCGTCTGGTTAAATTAACGGAGAAGCTTATGGATACCTGGATCTATCTGTCGCAGGGTTTCGCCGTCGCCATGACGCCGGAAAATCTGCTTATCGCCCTCATCGGCTGCTTTGTCGGAACCATCGTCGGGCTGCTGCCCGGCCTCGGGCCGATTAACGGCGTCGCCATCCTGCTGCCGCTGGCCTTTGCCCTACACCTGCCCGCGGAATCGGCGCTGATTCTGTTGGCGACGGTCTATATCGGTTGCGAATATGGCGGGCGTATTTCGTCTATCCTGCTGAACGTGCCCGGCGATGCCGCCGCCATCATGACGGCGCTTGATGGCTATCCCATGGCGCAGCAAGGGCGCGGCGGCGTCGCGCTGTCGATTTCCGCCGTCAGCTCTTTCTTCGGTTCGCTTATCGCGATCGGCGGCATTATTCTGTTCGCGCCGCTTCTCGCCCAGTGGTCACTGGCGTTCGGCCCGGCGGAATATTTCGCGCTGATGGTGTTTGCCATCGCCTGCCTCGGCAGCATGATGGCGCAAAACCCGCTGAAATCGTTCCTCGCGGCGTTAATCGGTTTGGGCCTGGCGACGGTGGGCGTCGATGCCAACACCGGGGTTTACCGCTTTACCTTCGACAGCGTCCATCTCTCCGATGGCGTTCAGTTTATAGTGGTGGTTATCGGCCTGTTCTCCGTTTCCGAGATCCTGTTGATGCTGGAGAGCACCAGCGGCGGGCAAACGCTGGTGCGTAAAACCGGGCGCATGCTATTTAACACCAAAGAGGCCGCGCAGTGCGTCGGCGCGACCCTGCGTTCTTCCGTGGTGGGTTTCTTCGTCGGTATTCTGCCCGGCGCCGGGGCGACCATCGCCAGCGCCATCACCTATATGACGGAGAAAAAAATCAGTGGTAATAGCGATAACTTCGGCAAGGGGGATATTCGCGGCGTAGCGGCGCCGGAAGCCGCGAATAACGCCTCCGCCTGCGGTTCGTTTATTCCAATGCTGACGCTCGGCGTGCCTGGTTCCGGCACCACCGCGGTCATGATGGGCGCGCTGACGCTGTATAACATTACGCCCGGCCCGGCGATGTTCACCGAACAGCCGGATATCGTCTGGGGGCTCATCGCCGCGCTGCTTATCGCCAACGTGATGCTGCTTATTATGAACATTCCGCTGATTGGCCTGTTCACCCGCATGCTGACGATCCCGCTATGGTTCCTGGTACCGGCCATCGCCGCCGTTTCCGCCGTCGGCGTCTATGCGGTGCACAGCACCACCTTTGACCTGTTGCTGATGGTTGGCCTCGGCGTGCTCGGCTATATCATGCGTAAAATGCACTTCCCGATGTCGCCGCTGATCCTCGGTTTTGTGTTGGGCGAGATGCTGGAGCAGAACCTGCGCCGCGCGCTGTCGATCAGCAACGGTAATCTGGCTATCCTCTGGGAAAGCGGCGTAACCAAAACATTGCTGATGCTGGCTGTCGCCGTCCTGGTGGTACCGCCGCTGCTGCGTCTGAGACGTAAACAGCGCCAGCGCCGCGCCGAGGCTAATATCGGCTAAATCGGCGAATTGACCCATTCGCGCAGTGCCCGGCGCGAAATCTTAATCCCGCCGTTCTTTAACGTTTCCGGCAGCCGTAGCCACTGTACCGGCTGCTGGAAACGCGCTAACCGTTCAGCGCTCCATGCCGCCAGCGTGGCCATTTCGCAGCCATCCTCGCATTCAACCACCGCCACCGGGCGTTGGCCGTATTCGATATCATCCTGCGGCACAATAAACACCTGCTGAACCTGCGGATGGGCGAGTATCACGCGCTCAACCTCCTCCGGCTGAATGCCTTCGCCGCCGCTAAAAAAGAGATTATCCAGCCGCCCAATAACCGACAGCCGACCGGCACGTAACACTCCGCGATCGCGCGTCGCAAACCAGCCTTCATCGTTGGTTAATGGCAGCAGTTGACCATCGCGCCAGTAGCCGGCGGCCATGCTCGCCGCCCGCAGCCAGATCTCGCCGGCGACAATTTTCACCTCCCTTCCCGGCAGCGCTTCGCCCACATCCGCCGCTCCGTCGGCCTCTTTAGCGCAGACCGTGGAGGCGAATTCGGTGAGGCCATAGCCGCAGAAGCTGCGTATTCCCTGCGCTCGCGCCCTTTCGGTCAGCTCGACGGGGATCGCCGCGCCGCCAAGCAGCACCGCCTTGAGTGATACATCGGCATCGCCATTCAGCAGGCGCCATAGCTGAGTCGGTACCAGCGAAGCATGGGTACAGCCCCGCAGCGCCTGCTCCAGCGGTTGTCTATCGCGCACCGTCAGCCGCGCGCCAGCCAGCAGCCAGCGCCAGATGATCCCCTGCCCGGAGACATGGAACAACGGCAGCGACAGCAGCCAGTCGTCTTCCGCGGCAAACGGCATCAGCGCCAGTACGCCAGCGGCGCTGGCCAGATGGGCGCTGGCGCTATGTACCGCCGCCTTCGGCAGGCCGGTTGAGCCGGAGGTTAACGTCATCGACACCAGCCGTTCGCCATGCCAGCAAACGGCACAAGCGCCTTCTGCCGCCTGCAGAGTTAACGCCGGTAAATTCCCCGGCAGCGTATCACCGTTAAGCACCAGTTGATGCTGTATGGTTAACGCAGGCAACAGTTCCTGCAGCAATGCCATAGGCAGCTGCGGATTAAGCGGCAGCACCCGCGCCCCGCACTGCAGCAGCGCCAGCCAGGCGAGTAGCGTCTCCGGCTGGTTGTAGGCCCGTAGCGCCACGCCCTGACCTTCCATTACGCCCTGCGCGGCAAAACCAGATGCCAGCGCGTCAATCCGCGCGCATAGCTCACGCCAGGTCAACGCCTGGTCATTCAGGCGTAGCGCCTGCGACTCGCCGCGTAATTGACGCCAGTGGCGCCACGGCCAATCGGAAAACATCACAGCAGTTGCTCCAGCTCATCAGCATTGAATATTGGCAGCGTACTCTCCGGCCACGCCCGCACCAGCTGCGCGCCCATCAGCGCCAGCGTATCGAGTCCGGGGATAGTCTGCGGAGTCAGCCAGGCGGCGATCCTCGCCAGCTGCGTTAACCCCAGGCTGGACTCGACCGACGAGCTAATCACCGCGCTCAGCCCCAGCGCATGCGCCGCGGCGACCTGTTGCTGAACCTTTTGTAAGCTGCCGGTCAGCGTCGGTTTGATCACCACCGCGCTCACGCCGGGCTCGGCGACAAAACGGAAATCCGCCTCGCGCAGGCTTTCATCCCAGGCGATAGCAATACCGGTCTGCTGGCTGAATTCACGCGAATCGTCGCGGCTTTTGCACGGTTCTTCGAGAAAGGCAATGCGTTGGCGATAGGCCGGATTAACATATTTGGCGAACTGCTGCGCTTTGATCGGCGTCCACGCCCGGTTGGCATCCAGCCGCAGCTGCAGGTCGGGGATCGCTTCCAGCAGCAGATTCACCACCATGCCGTCGCGTACCGCCTCCCACAGCCCTACTTTCACCTTAGCGACTTTCTCGCCGGGCATCGCCGCCAGTTTGGCGAACAGTTCATCCGGGTCGCCGGAACAGAGCGGCGCCGCGCGATAATCCGCCGCCTGTGGTAGCTCGCCGCCAAGCTCCGCCTGCGCGCAGCTAATACCAAAAGCGACGGAGGGCTGCATAGGAAGCGGCGGCTCAGCGCCGTCGCGCCAGGCCCGCGCCCACGCCAGCAGCGCCATTTGCGCCTCTTCCAGCGTTTCGTCACTGAATCCCGGCAGGGGAGAAATTTCCCCCCAGCCTTCGCGTTCACCCTCCTGCAGACGGATGAACAGCCCGTCGCGGGTTTTTAACCGCCGTTCGCGCAGAACCACGCCCGCGTCCATCGGTATCTGCCAGCGGTAAACCTGCGAAACGCGCATTATGGATTCCGTTTAAATTTGCTGAAGTCCGGCTGACGTTTCTGGTTAAAAGCGTTACGTCCTTCCTGCCCTTCTTCCGTCATGTAGAACAGCATGGTGGCGTTACCCGCCAGCTCCTGCAGCCCGGCCTGGCCATCGCAGTCGGCGTTCAACGCCGCTTTCAGGCAGCGCAGCGCCATCGGGCTGTTTTGCAGCATTTCACGACACCAGCGCACGGTCTCTTTTTCCAGATCCGCCAACGGGACCACGGTATTCACCAGCCCCATATCCAGCGCCTGCTGGGCGTCATACTGACGGCACAGGAACCAGATTTCGCGCGCTTTTTTCTGCCCGACGATACGCGCCATATAGGAAGCGCCCCAGCCGCCATCAAAGGAGCCGACTTTAGGCCCGGTCTGGCCGAAGATGGCATTGTCCGCCGCGATGGTCAGATCGCACATCATGTGCAGTACGTGGCCGCCGCCGATAGAGTAACCGGCGACCATCGCTACTACCGGTTTCGGGCAGGTGCGGATCTGGCGCTGGAAGTCGAGCACGTTGAGATGGTGAACGCCGGAGTCGTCCTGATAGCCGCCGTAATCGCCGCGAACTTTCTGGTCGCCGCCGGCGCAGAAAGCTTTATCGCCTTCACCAGTCAGTACGATAACGCCGATATTGTCGTCATAGCGGGCATCCGCCAGCGCCTGAATCATCTCTTTGACGGTCAGCGGACGGAAGGCGTTGCGCACCTGCGGACGATTGATAGTGATTTTAGCAATCCCGTCAGTCGATTTTTGATAACGAATATCGGTATAGCCTTCTGAGCAATCGTGCCATTCAACGGGGGCGTAGAGCATTGCTTCATCAAGAGAGATCATAGAATGTCCTTCAGTTAACTTGCCAGAATCTGCGCCAGACAGGCAATCACCGCCTCGGGGTTGTCCCGGTGCGCGTTGTGTCCGGCATGGTGAATGATATGGGTATCGGCGGCGAGCGCTTGCGCGATAGCGCGAAACTTGGCGTCGCGTTCGCCGCACAGGTAGTGAAAAGGAAAATCGCGAGCCTGCAGAGACGGGCGCAAATCGGCCTGCCGGGCAAGGGAGGTCGCCTCCAGCATCGCCGCCAGCGTAGCGCCGTTATTGCGGCGACGTAGGGCGACCAATGACGCGCGCTGCGCCGCATTCAGCGAAGCGAAGACCGGCTGCTGATACCAATCGGCGAAGACCTGCGCTAACGGCTCGCGGCGAAAACGTTCCGCCCAGGCACTATCATTGCCGCGCCGCGCCTGCCGCGACGCTTCGTCCTGCAGGCCCGGATGTCCGCCCTCAACGATCAGGCCGCGCAGGCCCGCGCGCGGCTGGCAGGCGAAGTTCATCGCCACCCGGCCGCCCAGGGAGTAGCCAACCAACCAGTAATCCAGGATGTTGTAACTATTTAGCGTAGCCTGCAGTAATTCGCTAACCCCGGTAAAGCCATCAACCGCGATATCCGCCGAGCCACCGTGCCCCGGCAGATCGAGATACAGCCGCGGCCAGGCCGGAAACGCTTCGCCAACCGTACGCCACTCGTCGCGGTCTCCGGAAAAGCCGTGCAGGAATACCAGCCAGGGATAACCCGGCTGGCCGCTTTCAACCGCCGCGTTGAGCGTCACAGGCGACTTACCTGCGCCAGCAGTTGCTGGAGAGTCTGCGTACCATCGGTCTCGTTAACCGCCAGCTCAATTACCGTCGCCCCGGCGCGGCGCCACGCGCCTGCCAGCGCCTCATCCAGCGACTGCCAGTCATCAGGGCGGTGATAAGCCAGACCGAACATCGCCGCCGCGTGGCTGAAATCCACGTCCTGCGGCATTAAATAGAACTGGCGGCGCTCGTCCTGCGGCGTCGGCAGCATAGAGAAAATCTGCCCGCCGTTATTATTGACCACAATCAGCACCAGCGGCGCCGACGCCTGGCGCAGCAGGGCCAGCGAGTTGAGATCGTATAACGCCGAAAGATCGCCGACGATCGCAAGCGTAGGCCGGGCGCTCGCCCGCTGCACGCCGGCGGCGGTCGCCAACAGGCCATCAATGCCGCTGGCGCCGCGATTACTATAGACCGGATAACCCGCCGGCAGTTGCCCCAGCGCGTCTATCAGGCGTACCACTAAACTGTTGCCAACAAACAGCTGTCCCTGATCCGGCAAATAGCGCCGAATGCGCTGCGCCAGCTGCGCTTCGCCAAAAGGCTCGTTGCTGGCGACGGCGGCCTGCCACGCCTGCCCGGCAAGCTGCGGGATCACCGTCGCCCACGGCTGGCGTTTCTCCGCCGGATGCAATTCGAGCCAGCGCTCAACGCTTGAGAGCAGACGGCGACCGCGGTGCTGCGCCGGATCGAGGCGACCGCGCAGATTATCCACCAGCCAGTATTCATCCGGCTCGCAGGTCGCCTGCCACTGGAGCACGCGTTTGCCGGTCAGACTGCTACCGAGTTGCACGACGATTTGCGCCTGCGCCAGTTCGCTGACCGCTTTACCGTTGCCCAGCCACAGGTCGGCGCACGGCAACGGCTGCCCGGTCTGCGACAGGACATCGCCAATCAGCGGCCAGCCGAGGGTCTGCGCCCATTCAGCCACTTTTTTACCTTCCGCGGCGCTCATCCTGCCCGCGACCACTACGCCGCGTTTTTGCCGCCAGAAGAACCAGTCGCGCTGTTTCTCACTCTCCATCTGCAGCGCCTGACGCAGCCAGGGCTTATCGCTCTGCCACCAGTTGCCGAGCTGCTGTTGCCACTCCAGCCCGCTATCGTCCATATCGCCATATAGCGGCTCAGCGAACGGGCAGTTGATATGCACCCCGCCGGCATGCAGCTCGCCCAGCGCCTGATCGATGGTCGAGACCAACCAGCGGGCGGAAATATCCTGCGAAGGACGCGGTAAAGAAACGGTCTGCGCAGGATGAGAAGCAAACATTCCCGGTTGGCGGATGGCCTGATTGGCGCCGCAGTCGATAAGCTCCGGCGGGCGGTCGGCGGTCAGCAGGATCAGTTTTTCACCCGTCAGGCCCGCTTCAATCAGCGCCGGATAGAGATTCGCAGTTGCGGTTCCGGAGGTCACAATCACCGCCACCGGCTGGCGGCTGGCCTTCGCCAGTCCCAGCGCCAGGTGGCCAAGACCACGTTCGTCAAAATGAGTATGATGAATAAAAGCGCGGTTTTCCGCCGCCGCCAGGGTTAAGGGCGTCGAGCGCGAGCCTGGGGCAATGCAAATGTGCTGCACGCCGTGGCGGGTTAAAGCTTCAAGGATCACCGCCGCCCAGCGTCGGTTAAATGCGCTTACTGACATGAAATTGTCCGGTATCAAATATTGATGCTAAGTATAGATAAGGCAGAGTTGCGCCGTTTTGATATACGTCGTCTCTCTACGTTTCTGAAAGTAATAACGTTCGTAATCCCGCCGCTTTATTTTCTATTTCTTGCCACTCCTGCTGCGGGTCAGATCCGCTGACAATACCGGCCCCGGCATACAGCCTCAGGGTGTCGTTTTCGACTTTTGCCGAACGCAGCGCCACGCAAAACTCGCTTTGCGCCAGTGAAAGATAACCTGCGGAGCCGGCATACCATTCGCGGGTGAAAGGCTCATGGCGGCGGATGAACGCCAGCGCCGCCTGGCGCGGCAGCCCCGCCACCGCGGCGGTAGGCTGCAGCTGCAGCAGACAGCGGCTGTCGTCGGGCTCAGCCAGTTCGCACCAGATACAGCGCCGGAGATGCTGCACCTTACGCAGGCGTACGACCTGCGGCGGCAGAACGTCAAGCGTCGGCGACTCGCCCTGCAAACGCTGGCAGATATCCTCCACCACCAGCATATTTTCCCGCTGGTTTTTATCGTCTTTCATTAGCCAATCGGCCAACTGCTGCGCACGGGCGTCATCGTGATGATTAGCGACGGTGCCCGCCAGCGCTTCGGTGCGCAGCAGCGCGCCGCGTCGCCGCCACAGCCGTTCCGGCGTGGAGCCGAGAAACGCCTGCTGTGGGCTAAAGGCCATCAGGAAGTGAAAACAGTTAAGATTGCTGCGCCGACTGGCCGCCATAATGGCAAACGCCTGCAGCGGCGCGCTAAAGCGTAAATCCGTGACCCGCGCCAGCACAACCTTATCCATTTCGCCGGCGCCGATTGCCTGCGTCGCCTGCGTAATCAGCTCGCGCCACTGCGGGTATTCCGGCGCATGCTGCTCGCTTTGCAGCGGCGGCATCGATGCCGCCGTCGCCTGCTCGCTATTTAATGATTGGAGAAACGCCCGCGCGGCGGCCGCGTCGTCTTGCAGCGAGGTCACACTGTGTACCACCAGCCGCAAAGTCGCTTTGCCGCCCAGGCGGCGCCACTCCAGCCGCGGCAGAAACAGATGACCCTGCTGCGGGTCGAACGCATTCAGCCCGCTGATGCGCAGATCTTCCCGTCCCTGGGCGCATAAAAAATCATGCGCCGCGGACAAAGAGGCAAAGGTGGTTACTGCCCCCAGCGCCGCCAGCTCTTCATCGCCGTTACGCTGCTGCCAGTAGAATTGCGGCCAGCACGGCTGATGCGCGCACCACAGTAACGGGTCGAAGGCGTCGTTTAACGGGAATGGGATATCAAAAATTCGCGTGCCGGGTGACGGAGGGAAATCTTCAGCCAGGCAGCCCAGCAGGCTTTCCAGCGCGGTGGAAACAGACAGCACGCGAACCTCCACGAAATTAAAAACCCCACATTATAAAGGGTAGCTGCGATAAATAGCAGTACCCATCATGAGGGAGCGAACCTTAACAGGCCCGGCGAACGCCAGCCACTGGATTCGCTACAGGAGGAAAAGTATAGATAATTGATAGCGATACGCTATTACTATTTAGCTTCTTAATGAGTTGTGATGTCACGCGCCATACCGATATGGGCAATACCGTCCTCATCGTATACCTCCGTCACCGGCACAAAACCAAAGCTGGCATAAAATTTCTGCAGATGCGCCTGCGCCCCAAGATAAATCGCCTTCTGCGGCCAGTTCTGCCGGCAGCTGGCCAGCGCCTGCTCCATCAGCTGGTAGCCCAGCTTCTCGCCGCGCACGGACGGGCTAACGATAACCCGACCGATCACCACCGGTTCGAACTCCTCTTCGCTTTTGAGGATCCGCGCATAGGCCACCAGCTCTCCGTCGCGCCAGCCGAGCAGATGACGGTTCTCACCGACTAAATCATCGCCGTCGATATCCTGATAGACGCAGCGTTGTTCGACGACAAACACCGCGCTGCGCAGCTTCAGCAAGGCGTACAGTTGAGCAACGGTGAGCTCGCTGTGATGTAAATCCTGCCAGGTCATCATTTGTGACTCCTTATTGATATACTGATGCTTTACCACTCGCCTGAGGACACTGGACGATGGAATTAACATTTTTGGGGACATCCGCCGGCGTGCCGACCCGTACGCGTAATATGACGTCGATAATACTGAATTTGCAACAACCCACCAGCGCTGAAATGTGGTTGTTTGACTGCGGCGAAGGCACCCAGCATCAGTTTCTCCATACCCCTTACCACCCAGGCAAACTGAATAAAATTTTCATCACTCACCTGCACGGCGATCATCTGTTCGGCCTGCCCGGCCTGTTGTGCAGCCGCTCGATGCAGGGAAACTCGCTGCCGCTGACGGTTTACGGGCCAAAAGGGATTAAAGAATTCATCGAAACCGCACTGCGCCTGAGCGGCTCGTGGACCGATTATCCGCTCACTATCATCGAAGTCGGCCCCGGCCTGGTCTTCGACGAAGATGGCTATCGGGTCAGCGCGTACCCGCTCAGTCATCCGGTGGAGTGCTACGGCTACCGCATCGAACAGCATGACAAGCCCGGAACGCTCGATGCCGCCCAACTGATTGCCGATGGCGTGCGTCCGGGGCCGCTGTTCCATCAGCTCAAGCTCGGCCAGCGTGTTGAACTGGAAGATGGCCGGGTCATCGACGGTAGCCGCTATCTGGGACCATCGACGCCGGGTAAAACGCTGGCCATTTTTGGCGATACCGCCCCCTGCCCGCAGGCGCTGGAGATGGCGCGCGGCGCGGATGTGATAGTCCACGAAACCACGCTTGAGCAGGCGATGGCGGAGAAAGCCAATAGCCGTGGCCACTCTTCCAGTCAGCAAACCGCGGCGCTTGCCAAAGAAGCGGGGGTCGGCACGCTAATCGCCACCCACTTTAGCTCGCGCTACGATGCCGAAGGCTGCCTGCGTATGCTGGCGGAATGCCGGGAGATTTTCGCCAATACGCTACTGGCGGAAGATTTTATGGTCTATCGGCTGGCGTAAACCGCAGGCATAAAAAAACCGCCGACAAGTCGGCGGTTTTTTATTTATAGCGCAGATTACATCAGCGGCGTCGCCAGCTGCACGATGCTAATCAGCGGCTGCGGCCACACGCCGAGCACCAGCACCAGCAGCGCGGAGATCAGCACTACGATACCGCCGGCGCTGTACTGCCAGTTTGACGGCGCATCGCGGTTCAACTGCTCCGGGGCGCTGAGGTACAAGCTGACGGCAACGCGCAGATAGTAGTAGAGACCAATCGCCGAGCCGATCACCACCGCGGCAACCAGCCACCACAGGTGCGCATGCACACCGACGGCCAGCACGTAGAACTTACCGATAAAGCCGAGGGTCATCGGGATACCGGCCAGCGACAGCATCATCACCGTCATTACCGCCGACAGGATCGGACGGTGCCAGAAAAGACCACGGTAGGAGAACAGCGAGTCAGCATCCGGACCGCGGTACGGGCTGGACATCAGGCTGACCACGCCGAACGCGCCGAGGCTGCTGAACAGATAACCGGCCAGGTAGACGCCAACGGCTTCCATCGACATTTCGCCGCTCTGCAGGGCGATTAACGCCACCAGCAGATAGCCAAGGTGTGAGATGGAAGAGTAACCGAGCAGACGCTTAATGTTGGTCTGGCTCAGCGCCATCAGGTTACCGAAGATGATAGAGGCGAAGGCGATCAGGCCCAGCACCACGCGTACCGCTTCACTGTCGCCCACCGGCATGTACAGGAACAGACGCATCACCACGCCGAAGATGGCAATCTTGCTGGCGGTCGCCAGGAAGGTGGATACCGGCGCAGGCGCGCCCTGGTATACATCCGGCGTCCACAGGTGGAACGGCACCAGCGACAATTTAAAGCCAAGACCGACGATCATCAGACCGAGGCCCGCCAGCAGAAGCGGCTCGTGCAGCGCGTTGTCAGCCAGGCTCTTGCCCAGCGCGAGGAAGGACAGGTTACCGGAATTCGCATACACCAGCGCCATACCGAACAGCAGGAAAGACGAGGCTGCCGCGGAGAGGATGGTGTATTTGATGCTCGCTTCCAGCGAACGTTTCTGGCGGAAGGCGTAACCGACCAGGCCGAACAACGGCAGCGAAATCAATTCGATACCGAGGAACAGCGAGGCCAGGTGATTGGCGCCGGCCAGCAGAATGCCACCCAGTGCGGCGATCAGCACCAGCAGGTAGAACTCTTCTTTATTGTCCTTGTAACCCTCAAGCCATGGGTAGGCGAAAGTACAGGTCGCGAGGCTCGCCAACAGCACCAGCCCGGTATAGAGCATCGAGTAACCGTCAACGCGGATCAGCGGGGTGACGTCCATCGCCCCGTTCTGACCAACAAACCAGAGCGAGACCAGCGCGGCGTTAAGTCCGAGAACCGACAACGTGGCATTGAGAAAATGATTGCGTCGCCACGCAATGGAGAGCATCACAACCACCACCGTCAAGCCGACGATCAGCAGCGGTAGCAGTGCGATCAGTTGTTGTGGAGTTATTGTCATGGCGAATTACGGCCTTGTAGTAGAAACAGAATTAACAAACCACTGCTGAATGTTGCTCATCGCAGCATGCGAGGTGTCAAGAATCGGCTGCGGGAAGAAGCCCAACAGCACCAGCAGCACCACCAGCAGCAGGATGATAGACAGTTCACGCAGGGACATCCCCGGCAGCTCTTTCGTCGCGATTTCGCTTTTCGCCTTACCGAAGTAGGCGCGATGCAGCATCGACAGCGAGTAAACGGAAGCGAATACCAGACCAAAGGTCGAGATAACGGTAATCACCGGCACCACTTTATAGCTGCCGAACAGAATCATAAATTCGCCGACAAAGTTACCGGTGCCCGGCATCCCCAGGGTGGCGACAGCGAAGAACATCGACATCGCCGGCAGCCATTTAATTTTGCTCCACAAGCCGCCCATCTGGCGCATATCGCGGGTGTGCAGACGTTCGTACAGCTGGCCGCACAGAATGAACAGACCCGCCGCGGACAGACCGTGGGCAATCATCTGAATCACCGCCCCTTGATAAGCCAGCTGGCTACCGGTGTAGATAGCAATCAGCACGAAGCCCATGTGGGAAACGGAGGTGTAAGCAATCAGACGTTTGATATCGGTCTGGGCGAAGGCCATCCACGCGCCGTAGAAGATACCGATCACGCCCAGCCACATGGCGATTGGCGCAAACTCGGCGGAAGCGTTCGGGAACAGCGGCAGCGCAAAGCGCAGCAGACCGTAGGCCGCGGTTTTCAGCAAGATGCCCGCGAGGTCGACGGAACCGGCAGTCGGCGCCTGGGAGTGGGCGTCCGGTAGCCAGCCGTGCAGCGGTACTACCGGCATTTTCACCGCGAAGGCGATGAAGAAGCCGAGCATTAGCATGTATTCCACGCCGTGAGACATCGGAGTTTTCAGCAGCTCTTCATAGTTGAAGGTCCACACGCCGGTGGCGTTGAAGTGGACGAATGCCAGCGCCAGAATGGCGATCAGCATCACCAGACCGCTCGCCTGGGTATAGATGAAGAACTTGGTGGCCGCCGTGATACGCGTTTTACCGTCAGAGGCTTTGTGCCCCCACAGCGCGATCAGGAAGTACATCGGCACCAACATCATTTCCCAGAAGAAGAAGAACAGGAACATGTCGATGGCGAGGAATACCCCGATGACGCCGCCCAGGATCCACATCAGGTTGAGGTGGAAGAAGCCCTGGTACTTTTCGATTTCGCGCCAGGAACAGAGCACCGCCAACACGCCGAGCAGGCCGGTCAGCACCACCATGAGCAGCGACAGACCGTCAATCGCCAGATGGATGCTAATGCCGAAACGTGGGATCCACGGCAGCACGAATTCCGACTGCCACTGCGGAATCCCCGCGGATTGCGTCAGAGAATAGCCGCCCTGCATCCACAGCTGCAGGCCAAGCACCAGCGTCAGTCCCATGGTAATCAGCGCGATCCAGCGCGGCAGTTTCACGCCAAAGCGTTCAGTCTGCCAGCACAGGAAGCCGCCAATAAAGGGGATTAATATTAGCCAGGGTAATAACATGGCGATTTTTATTCCTTGTTAAAGTCCCGTTCAGGACCGATTTTCAACGAATTCGACTACATTCACGTTTGAGGGCGATTTGTTGTGTCGGGTGGCACTTCGCTTACCCGACCTACGGTTTCGTAGGCCCGGTAAGCAAAGCGCCACCGGGCAAAACCGCGCGCTCAAATCAACGCAGTACCATCAGCAGAGCCAGCACCACCACCGCGCCAATGCTCATTGAAGCCACATACCAGCGCAGATAGCCGTTCTCGCTCACCAGCAGACCTTTGCCTGCGAAGCGGGACAGAATCGCCGGGATATTCATCAACGAGTTCAGCGGATCGCTCTTCAGCAGCCAGGCAATGCCGAGGAATGGTTTGACGAACACTTTGTCGTATAACCAGTCGAAGCCCCAGGCATGGAACCACCAGGTGCCGAAGAAGCGGCCAGGCGCGCTGTTGGCGATGGAAGTCACCAGCGTACGTTTGCCCAGCCACAGCCATGCGGCGATCAGGATGCCGGCGATAGCGATAATCCCGGAGGTCATTTCCAGCGTCATCACGCTACCGTGAGCGAGCTCAGTGGTCTGCGGCAGTACGCCTTCCAGCGGCGGCACAATCAGCGCGCCAACGAAGGTGGACAGAATCAGCAGCACAATCAGCGGCAGATGGTGGGTAATCCCCTTCCCTGCGTGCGCGTGAATTTGCTCTTTACCGTGGAACACGATGAAAATCAGACGGAAGGTATACAGCGAGGTCATAAAGGCGCCGACCAGGCCCGCTACCATCAGATTGATATGACCGTTGGCCATCGCGCCAGCCAGAATCTCATCCTTACTGAAGAAGCCTGCGGTGATAAGCGGCAGAGCGGACAGCGCCGCGCCCCCCACCAGGAAGCAGACATAAACCAGCGGAATGGATTTGCGCAGGCCGCCCATCTTGAAGATGTTCTGTTCATGATGGCAGGCGAGGATCACCGAACCGGACGACAGGAACAGCAGCGCTTTAAAGAACGCGTGCGTCATCAGGTGGAAGATCGCTGCGTCCCATGCCTGCACGCCCAGCGCGAGGAACATGTAGCCAATCTGGCTCATGGTCGAGTAAGCCAGCACACGTTTGATATCGGTCTGCACCAGCGCGGCGAAGCCCGCCAGCACCAGTGTGATTGCGCCAACGATACCGACCAGATGCAGCACTTCCGGCGTCATCAGGAACAGGCCGTGGGTACGGGCAATCAGGTACACGCCCGCGGTCACCATGGTAGCCGCGTGGATCAGCGCAGAGACCGGCGTTGGGCCCGCCATCGCATCGGCAAGCCACGTTTGCAGCGGCAACTGAGCGGATTTACCGACCGCGCCGCCGAGCAGCATCAGCGTCGCCCACTGCAGCGTGGTGCTGCCGTTTGCGAAGTGCTGCGGCGCCAGCTCAACCATTTCGCGGAAGTTCAGGGTGCCCAGTTCGTTATAAAGAATGAACAGCGCGAAGGCGAGGAACACGTCGCCGACGCGGGTGACCACGAACGCTTTCATCGCCGCGGCGTTATTCTTCGGATCGGTGTAGTAGAAACCGATCAGCAGGTAAGAACATAGACCCACGCCTTCCCAACCAAGGTACATTAACAGCAGGTTATCGGCCAGCACCAGAACGACCATGCTGGCGATAAACAGGTTGGTGTAAGCGAAGAAGCGAGAGTAGCCCTCTTCGCCGCGCATGTACCAGGAAGCGAACATGTGGATCAGGAAGCCGACGCCGGTAACCACGGAGAGCATGGTCAGAGACAGGCCATCCAGCACCAGGTTGAAGCCGATGTTGAAATCACCGACCGACATCCAGTTCCACAGCGGTACGCTGACCGCCTGTTTACCGTTAGCGAAAAAATCGACGCCGACGTACGCCGTCACCAGCGCCGCCAGGCCTACCGACCCCATCCCAACGGTGGCGGAAAGATTTTCCGACCAGCGTCCGCGGGAGAAGGCCAGTAGCACAAAGCCAATCAATGGCAGAAGAATGGTTAAGGCAAGCATGTTCATCCACGCAACTCACTTACTGAATCGATGTTCAGGTTCTGGCGGCGACGATGGAGCTGCAGCAGCAGCGCCAGACCGATACTCGCTTCCGCAGCCGCGAGGCTGATGGCGAGGATATACATAATCTGACCATCAGTCTGGCCCCAGTAGCTTCCCGCGACCACGAATGCCAGCGCGGCGGCGTTAATCATGATTTCCAGGCTAATCAGCATAAATAGCAGATTGCGGCGGATCACAAGACCAGTCAGGCCGAGCACAAACAGGATGGCGGCGAGGATCAGTCCATGTGTTAAGGGGATCATGCGTGTTCCTCCGTTTTTCTTTTGTCGCTGTCATTCACGCGGTTGCTCAGCACCTCACCTGCGCGCTCTTCGCGGCCAATGTGGAAGGCGACAACCAGGCCCGCCAGCAGCAGCATGGAGGCCAGCTCCACCGCCAGGACGTACGGCCCAAACAGCGCAATACCCACTTCTTTGGCGTTGATCGCCGCGCCGTCGATACCCTGGTCATTAATGCCCAGGATGGCGTAAACGATAACTACCAGCAGCACCGCGGAAAGGATGGCCGGGCCAATCCAGATCCCCGGCTGCAGCCATTTGCGTTCCTGTTCGATCTCGGTGCCGCCCAGGTTGAGCATCATCACCACGAACACGAACAGCACCATAATGGCCCCGGCGTAAACGATGATTTCCAGCGCACCGGCGAAGTAAGCGCCCAGCGAGAAAAACACCCCGGCAATCGCTAACAGCGAAATGATCAGGTACAGCAGCGCGTGCACCGGATTGGTGTGGGTGACGACCCGCAAGGTTGCGAGGATGGCTATCAGGCCACAGATATAAAAAGCGAATTCCATTGCCCCTCTCCTTACGGTAACAGGCTCTTGACGTCGATTGGCTTAGCTTCGTTTTCCGCTTCGCCCTTATCTTTGCCGTCGATTGCCATACCCGCCATCCGGTAGAAGTTATATTCCGGGTATTTGCCCGGACCGGAAATCAGCAGATCCTCTTTTTCGTACACCAGATCCTGACGTTTGTATTCGCCCAGTTCGAAGTCCGGGGTCAACTGAATCGCCGTGGTCGGGCATGCTTCTTCGCACAGGCCGCAGAAAATGCAGCGTGAGAAGTTGATGCGGAAGAACTCCGGGTACCAGCGGCCATCTTTGGTCTCTGCTTTCTGCAGAGAAATACAGCCAACCGGGCAGGCTACCGCACACAGGTTACAGGCAACGCAGCGCTCCTCACCGTCCGGATCGCGCGTCAGCACGATACGGCCACGATAGCGCGGCGGCAGATATACCGGCTCTTCCGGGTACATCTGAGTTTCACGTTTGGCGAAGGCGTGCATCCCGATCATGCAAATACTGCGGACCTGGGTGCCGAACCCTACCAATAATTCTTTTAAGGTCATGTTCAATTCACCCCTTATTGCGCCTGCCAGAGAATGACAGCCGCCGTTACCAACAAGTTGACCAGCGTTAACGGCAGGCATACCTTCCAGCCAAAGGACATTACCTGGTCATAACGCGGACGCGGTAATGATGCGCGGATCAAAATGAACATCATCATGAAGAACGCGGTTTTCAGCGCGAACCAGATGAAAGGCGGTAACCACGGGCCATTCCAGCCGCCGAAGAACAGCGTAACGATCAGCGCTGAAACGGTGACAATCCCGATGTATTCACCGACGAAGAACAGACCGAATTTCATACCGGAATATTCAATGTGGTAACCATCGGCCAGTTCCTGCTCCGCTTCCGGCTGGTCGAACGGGTGACGGTGACACACCGCCACGCCGGCGATGGCGAAAGTGACGAAGCCAAAGAACTGCGGGATGACATTCCACAGATGCGCCTGGTTGTTGACGATATCGGTCATGTTGAATGACCCCGCCTGCGCCACCACGCCCATCAGGGAGAGACCGAGGAACACTTCGTAGCTCAGCGTTTGCGCGGAAGCACGCATCGCCCCCAGCAACGAGTATTTGTTGTTACTCGACCAACCGGCGAACAGGACCGCGTAGACCGCCAGGCCTGCCATCATCAGGAAGAACAGAATACCGATGTTCAGGTCGGCGACCACCCACGACGGGCTAACCGGCACGATAGCAAAAGCCAGCAGCAGCGAAGTAAAGGCGATAACCGGCGCCAGAGTAAAGATCACGCGATCGGAGAAGCGCGGGATCCAGTCCTCTTTGAAGAACATCTTGATCATGTCGGCGACCAGCTGCAGCGAACCGCCCCAGCCCACGCGGTTAGGTCCGTAGCGGTTCTGGAACAGGCCGAGCAGACGACGCTCGCCGAAGCTCATGAACGCGCCGCAGGTGACGACCACCAGCAGAATGACCACGGCCTTCAGGATGCTTAACAAAATGTCGATAAGATCCGGCGTTAACCAACTCATGCTTGCGCCTCCTGCAGTGAATCAATACGCGCCCCGGCCAGTACCGGCGCGATGCCCGGCATGCCCATCGGTAAGCCAACCTGTCCCGCGGCTAGCCCTTCAGAAATAACCAGCGGCAGACTCAGCGTCTGGCCTTCAACGCTGAAGGAAACCATCGCCCCGGCATTGACGCCAAGCTTTGCGGCATCCGCCGGGTTCATCTTGATGTACGGCTCAGGCATCCGGCTCTGGAACACCGGAGAACGCTGCGACAGCTCATCGCTGCCAAACAGGTGGTAGTAAGGCGCGATACGCCATTTGCCCTCTTCCGCGTGGAAGCTGGCCGGAACCGCCGTGAAGTACTCCAGCCCGCTGGCGGAAGCTTCAATCAGACGCACGCCCGGATCGCCGTGGCGCAGTTTACCGCCCACTTCATCCTGGAATTTGTTCCATGCCTGCGGGGAGTTCCAGCCCGGCGCCCACGCAAACGGAATTTGCGAACGCGGCGCGGACGGCTGGTTGTTCCCTTCCATCGAGAAGGCGAACATGGTGTCTTTATCCTGCGGTTGGCGCGGTTCGTGCACGCTGATGTTGGCGCGCATCGCCGTGCGGCCGCTGTAGCGGTGCGGTTCACGCGCCAGCTTCTGACCGCGAATGCGGAAGGTCGCATCCGGCGCGGCATCTTTAATGCCCGCCAGCTGCGGCAACGCCGCAATCGCCGCATCGATGACGTGGTCCAGCTGCGTCCAGTCAACCTGACGGTTGTTGACGGTGCTGTGCAGCGAATGCAGCCAGCGCCAGCTTTCCAGCATCACGGTTTTCGCGTCGTAGTAAGCCGGATCGTAAACCTGGAAGAAACGCTGGGCGCGGCCTTCGTTGTTCACCACGGTACCGTCGCTTTCAGCAAAGCTTGCCGCGGAGAGCACCAGGTGAGCTTTGTCCATAATCGCGGTGCGCTGATGATCAACCACCATCACCAGCGGCGCTTTCGCCAGCGCAGCGTCGACGCGTGCGGCGGAAGCATGACGGTGCAGGTCGTTTTCCAGCACGATAACCGCATCTGCGGCACCGCTTTCCAGTTCATCCAGCGCCTCTTCAAGCGAGCCGCCGCCGATCATGCCCAGGCCAACGCTGTTCACCGCGCGGGCGACCATAGTCACGCCAACATCGGCGCCGCGGCCTTTCAACGCTTTCGCCACGTTGGCGGCAGCCTGAATGATTTCCATGCTGCCGGCGTTAGTGCCGGAGATAATCAGCGGTTTTTTCGCCCCGGCCAGCGCCTGAACGATCACATCAACTTTACCCTGCAGGTCATGGCTCAGGCCATCAACCGCCGGCGCGCTGTTGTCCAGCGCATGGGCGATAGCAAAGCCCAGACGCGCCTGATCTTCCACCGGCGCGCGATAGGTCCACGCCGCGATGTCATCGAGACGGGTGTCGTCGATATTAGTGACGAATAACGGATGCTTGGCGCGCTGTCCGATGTTGAGAATTGCCGCAATCTGCCAGTCGGCCACTTTCTGCGCCGCCGCCATTTCGCGTGCTTTCCCTTTCACCGCCTGGCGTACCGCCAGGGCAACGCGCGCGCCGGTCTGGGTAATGTCTTCGCCCAGCACCAGTACCGCATCGTAGGATTCGATATCGCGCAGCGTCGGGGTATGGATCCCACCTTCGCGCAGCACTTTGAGCATCATCTGCAGGCGCGCTTGTTCGCCTTTAGCGATGCCGGTATAGAAGTTTTCGCTACCGACCAGCTCACGCAGCGCGAAGTTACTTTCAATGCTGGCGCGCGGAGAACCGATACCAATGACTTTCTTCGACTGACGCAGGATATCCGCCGCCCCCTGCATCGCCTGTTCGGCGTTGAGCGCGATCAGATCGTCGCCGCGGCGCTGAACCGGCTGACGCGGACGATCTTTGAGGTTTACGTAGCCATAGCCGAAACGACCGCGGTCGCAGAGGAAGTAGCGGTTCACGGTGCCGTTATAACGGTTTTCGATACGACGCAGCTCGCCATAGCGTTCGCCAGGGCTGATGTTACAGCCAATGGAACACTGCTGGCAGATGCTCGGCGCAAACTGCATGTCCCACTTACGGTTGTAACGCTCGGAGTGCGTTTTATCGGTGAAGACGCCGGTCGGGCAGACTTCAACCAGGTTACCGGAGAATTCGCTTTCCAGCGTGCCATCTTCCGGGCGGCCGAAGTAGACGTTGTCATGAGCGCCATAAACGCCCAGATCGGTGCCGTCGGCATAATCTTTATAGTAGCGAACGCAGCGGTAGCAGGCGATGCAGCGGTTCATTTCGTGAGAAATAAATGGCCCCAAATCCTGGTTGCGGTGGGTACGCTTGGTGAAACGATAGCGGCGGAAGCTATGGCCGGTCATGACCGTCATATCCTGCAGGTGGCAGTTGCCCCCCTCTTCGCAGACCGGGCAGTCGTGCGGGTGGTTGGTCATCAGCCACTCCACCACGCTTTCGCGGAACTGCTTCGCTTCGCCGTCGTCAATAGAAATAAAGGTGCCGTCAGATGCCGGAGTCATACAGGACATCACCAGGCGACCACGCGTGTCTTCCGCGTTCTGATATTGCTTCACCGCACACTGGCGGCAAGCACCGACGCTCCCTAGCGCCGGGTGCCAGCAAAAGTATGGAATATCAAGACCAAGAGAGAGACAAGCCTCTAGCAGGTTGTCCGCTCCGTTGACCTCGTATTCTTTGCCGTCTACATGAATCGTAGCCATTTGCGTGCTTCCAAAAATAAAAAACCTTTAGATTACCAGCGCGTCTTAAGCAGGTTCGGCTGAATACCGTTAATTGCATGGGTATTGCTGAACTGCTGCTTAATGCCAGCCTCGAATTCTTCGCGGAAATATTTGATAGCGCTCTGCAGCGGTTCAACCGCGCCCGGCGCGTGCGCGCAGAAGGTTTTACCCGGCCCGAGGAATCGACACAGTTGCTCAAGAGTTTCGATATCGCCAGGCTGGCCTTCGCCGCGCTCCAGGGCGCGCAGGATCTTCACGCTCCACGGCAGGCCGTCGCGGCAAGGCGTACACCAGCCGCAGGATTCGCGGGCAAAAAATTCTTCGAGATTGCGCACCAGCGGAACCATGCCGATCTCGTGGTCGACGGCCATCGCCAGCGCGGTGCCCAGACGGCTACCTGCTTTACCAATGCTTTCAAACTCCATCGGCAAATCGAGGTGCGCTTCGGTCAGGAAGTCGGTACCGGCGCCGCCCGGCTGCCAGGCTTTAAACTTCAGGCCATCGCGCATGCCGCCGGCGTAATCTTCGAGGATCTCGCGCGCGGTAGTGCCGAACGGCAGCTCCCATACGCCCGGATTCTTCACGCGCCCGGAGAAGCCCATCAGCTTGGTGCCGGCATCTTTGCTGGTTGAAATATTCTGGTACCACTCCACGCCGTTGGCGAGGATGGCAGGGACGTTGCACAGGGTTTCAACGTTGTTGACGCAGGTCGGTTTACCCCATACGCCGGAGCTCGCCGGGAACGGCGGCTTGGAGCGCGGGTTAGCGCGACGGCCTTCCAGCGAGTTGATAAGCGCCGTCTCTTCACCGCAGATATAGCGCCCTGCCCCGGTGTGCACGAACAGCTCGAAGTCAAAACCGGTACCGAGGATGTTTTTCCCCAACAGGCCCGCTTCGGTAGCTTCGGCAATCGCACGACGCAGATGCTGCGCCGCTTCGATATATTCGCCGCGCAGGAAGATGTAACCACGGTAGGCCTTCAGCGCAAAGGCGGAGATCAGCATGCCTTCCACCAGCAGGTGCGGCAGCTGTTCCATCAGCAGACGGTCTTTATAGGTACCCGGTTCCATTTCATCGGCATTACACAGCAGGTAACGGATGTTCATGGACTCGTCTTTCGGCATCAGGCTCCACTTCAGACCGGTGGAAAAGCCCGCGCCGCCGCGCCCTTTCAGGCCGGCGTCTTTTACCGCATTGACGATTTCATCCGGCGCCATGCCGCTTAAGGCCTTGCGCGCCCCTTCATAACCGTTTTTGCTGCGATACTCGTCCAGCCACACCGGCTGCTTGTCATCGCGCAGACGCCAGGTTAATGGATGCGTTTCGGCAGTACGAATAATGGTTTTCATTTATACCGCTCCAGGAGGTCAGGAATCGCTTCCGGCGTCAGATAACTGTGCGTGTCGTCATCAATCATCATGGTCGGCCCCTTGTCGCAGTTGCCAAGGCAACAGGTCGGCAGCAGCGTGAAGCGGCCATCAAAGGTGGTTTGACCCGGTTTGATGTCCAGCTTTTTCTCGATAGCCGACTGGATCCCCTGGAAACCGGTGATATGGCACACCACGCTGTCGCAGTAGCGGATCACGTGACGGCCAACCGGCTGGCGGAAGATCTGGCTGTAGAATGTCGCCACACCTTCGACATCGCTTGCCGGGATCCCCAGCACATCGGCGATCGCGTAGATCGCGCCATCCGGCACCCAGCCGCGCTGTTTTTGAACAATTTTCAGCGCTTCGATGGACGCCGCACGCGGGTCTTCGTAGTGGTGCTTTTCGTGCTCAATAGCTTCACGCTCTGCCGCACTCAGCTCAAAAGCCTCGGTTTGTGGTTGTTGATTCTCGTGCATAATTAGCGGTCCACGTCTGACATAACAAAATCGATACTACCCAGATAGACGATAAGGTCGGATACCAGGCTGCCGCGGATCGCCGCCGGGATCTGCTGCAGGTGCGCATAGCTCGGGGTACGAATACGGGTACGGTAGCTCATGGTGCTGCCGTCGCTGGTCAGGTAGTAACTGTTAATCCCCTTCGTCGCTTCAACCATCTGGAAGGATTCGTTGGCCGGCATCACCGGGCCCCAGGAAACCTGCAGGAAGTGCGTAATCAGGGTCTCAATGTGCTGCAGCGTGCGCTCTTTCGGCGGCGGCGTAGTCAGCGGGTGATCCGCTTTGAACGGGCCTTCCGGCATATTATCGAGGCACTGCTGGAGAATGCGCAGGCTCTGGCGCAGCTCTTCCACTTTCAGCATCACGCGGGTGTAGCAGTCGGAAACGCCGCCGCCGGTCGGGATTTCAAAGTCGAAGTTTTCGTAGCCAGAATAAGGACGCCATTTACGCACGTCGAAGCCGATACCGGTCGCGCGCAGACCTGCGCCAGTGGTGCCCCACTCCAGCGCTTCTTTCGCGGTGTAGGCGGCAACGCCTTTGGAACGGCCAATCAGAATGGTGTTGCGCAGCGCGGCTTTCTCATAGGAATCCAGGCGCTTCGGCATCCACTCAAGGAATTCACGCAGCAGGCGATCCCAGCCGCGCGGCAGGTCGTGGGCGACGCCGCCGATGCGGAACCACGCCGGGTGCATACGGAAACCGGTGATCGCTTCGACCAGATCGTAGATTTTCTGACGGTCGGTAAAGGCGAAGAAGACCGGGGTCATCGCGCCGACGTCCTGAATAAAGGTCGAGATATACAGCAGGTGGCTATTGATGCGGAACAGTTCGGACAGCATCACGCGGATCACGTTCACGCGATCCGGCACGGTGATCCCGGCCAGTTTTTCCACCGCCAGCACGTATGGCATCTCGTTGACGCAGCCGCCGAGGTATTCGATACGGTCGGTGTACGGGATGTAGCTGTGCCAGGACTGGCGTTCGCCCATTTTCTCCGCGCCGCGGTGGTGGTAGCCGATGTCCGGCACGCAGTCGACGATCTCTTCGCCATCCAACTGCAGAATAATACGGAATGCGCCGTGAGCGGACGGGTGGTTCGGGCCGAGGTTGAGGAACATAAAGTCCTCGTTTTCGGTGCCGCGCTTCATACCCCACTCTTCCGGCTTGAAGGTTAACGCTTCCATTTCCAGATCCTGCTTGGCTTTGGTCAGCTCAAACGGATCGAATTCGGTGGCGCGCGCCGGATAGTCTTTACGCAGCGGGTGGCCTTCCCAGGTCGGCGGCATCATGATGCGGCGCAGATTCGGGTGACCGTCGAAGGTCACGCCAAACATTTCCCAGGTTTCACGCTCATACCAGTTGGCGTTAGGGAACAGTTTGGTGAAGGTCGGCAGATGCAGATCGTTTTCAGACAACGCCACCTTGAGCATGATATCGCGGTTGCGGTCTACTGAGATCAGGTGGTAGAAAACGGAAAAATCCGCGGCTGGCAAGCCATCGCGGTGCGTACGTAAACGTTCGTCCATGCCGTGCAGGTCAAACAGCATCACGTAAGGTTTCGGCAATCTCTTCAGGAAATCACCCACCTCAAGCAGCTGTTCGCGCTTCACCCACACCACCGGAACGCCGGTACGGGTAGGCTGAACGGTAAAGGCATCCGGCCCAAAACGGTTGCGCAGTTCGCCGATCACCGGGTCATCAAGGTGATCGCGGGTTTGCCAGGCTGGTGCGGCGTCATGCGCGGTTAAATCAGTCATATTGTTCACCATTGCAAAAGGTCCGTGGTGACTGCCGGGCGAGGCTTCGCTGCTTTTGTAGATTGATTTGCGAAGTCTGGTTCCCGCCCGCAGGCGCAAGTTAAATCTCGTCCGGAGTCCGCAGATTGGTCACCGCAATTCGTTCGCCGCGTTTACGCTCGCGCTCGGATTGCATGTTGGCGCGATAGACGCCCTGATCGCCAACCACCCATGAGAGAGGACGGCGCTCTTTACCAATGGATTCCTGCAGCAGCATCAGCGCCTGCATATAAGCTTCCGGACGCGGCGGACAGCCCGGGATGTAAACATCCACCGGAATAAACTTGTCCACGCCCTGGACGACGGAGTAGATATCGTACATCCCGCCGGAGTTAGCGCATGCGCCCATAGAGATAACCCACTTCGGCTCCAGCATCTGATCGTACAGGCGCTGAATAACCGGGGCCATTTTGGTGAAGCAGGTACCGGCGACCACCATCAGGTCGGCCTGACGCGGAGAGGCACGCAGTACTTCCGCGCCAAAACGCGCAACGTCATGCACCGCAGTGAATGACGTCACCATTTCTACATAGCAGCAAGACAGGCCGAAGTTGTACGGCCAAATCGAGTTCTTACGGCCCCAGTTCACCATGTCATGCAGCGCGTGTTCGAGTTTCCCCATATACACGCTTTTATTGACTTCTTGCTCCAGGGGGTCAGTTACGATCTCCTGTTTTTGCAGGGGGTAACGGTCGTTCTCACCGTTAGGATCTATGCGGGTGAGCGTATAATCCATCTTATTGCCTCGCTTTTACTGCATATGACGGTTAGTGGGACTGTCTGTTTCCGGGTTAACCAGCGTGCGACGGGAACGCGCAGGCGTCCAGTCCAGTGCGCCGATGCGAACGAGGTAAACCAGACCAGCCAGTAGCACTAAAATGAAAATTGCGGCTTCCACAAAGCCAACCCAGCCGCTTTCGCGAATGGATGTTGACCATGCGTAGAGATACAGGGCTTCCACGTCGAAGATAACGAAGAACATGGCGACCAGATAAAACTTCGCAGAAAGACGTAAGCGGGCCGAACCAACGGAGTCGATCCCCGATTCAAACGGCGTGTTTTTGCTGCGCGCGCGCGCGCGACCGCCGAGGTACCAGCCGCCGACGAGCATCAGGCAGCACAGACCGATAGCGATGATGAGAAATATAGCGAATGCCCAATGATGAGCGATGACTTCAGTGGATGTTGACATACGCATTGCTTAACCAAAAAAGTGTAGCGCCAAAACCCTCTGCTCTTGATGGCAGATGAACGCCACAGCGTTTCACGGGAGGAATAAAAAAATGACCTTGCAAAAAAGCGTCCCTGGTTGATGAGGAAGCCCAAATGCCGTGGCTTTTTACCCCTTTCTTTAACCTTTTGTCAACTTTAACAAAAGTTTTAACTACATTAATTTACATTGGAATATTTTCATTAACATTAAATGCCCTTTGTTGCGTAATAACCTTGCATATCATTCGGATTTAGTGTTGTTGAATCGTGTCCGTTTTAGACGTAAATCAATTTCGCCAATCTATTTTGACAGGATTTGGCCGCGATTCCTCCCCCCAAGTAGGGGTATTTTCTTGATCTGTGACACGCTTTTGTTAATTACATCTGGAAAACGGCAACAATCCGTCCGGTTTTTTAACATTAGCAGGAAGTATTGAAACTGCAGCTAAAAACAGGGAAACAATAGCCGCTTTCAAGCTAACTGATTGATTCATAGATCAATAAATTATTAAACTGCTTAAAATCCTTGTAAAATATAAAAAAAAAGAGCCACTGACCTCATTTTGTCGATCGGCGGCTCTTTTTTACACTTACATTTTGTTACCGGATTATTGTGATCGATATATGATAATTCGGCTTTATGAAACCAGAGAACTGTCTCCCCCTTCCGGGGTATACAGCGTTTCCGTGTTCCACGGATTATGGTCCTGGCTCAGCGACTGAAAAATCGCCTGCGCCAGTTCGTTTTCCCGCTGCGGATTGCAGCTCAGCACATAGTGGGTATCAGGCAAGCCCGGTAGGCCATCGCTTTTACCCGGTACCCGTAACTCCGGACTCATCATTTCTACCGGACGTGCGGTGACGCCAAGGCCCGCTTTCACCGCCGCTTTCACCCCGGCTAAAGAACTGGCGGCATGCGCCAAATGCCAGGGAACCTGCGCGGCATTCAGCGCGGAGATGATATCTTCGCGAAACGGCCCGGACTCTTCGAGCAGCACCAGCGGAACGGATTCACCCTGCGCCAGTACGTAATCCGCGGCGCAGTACCACAGCGTCGGCGAGGTACGCAGCGTCAGGACGTCAAATTCGCCGGTTTGATGCGTTGTTAATGCCAGGTCGATCTCGCCGCTGCCCAACTTCGCGACGATATCGGCGTAGCTCAGGACCTTTATTTCCAGCGTCAGTTTGGGATAGAAGCTGCCGATTCGGTTGAGCAGGTAAGGCAGGATGGTATCCGCCGTTTCATCGGAAGCGCCGATAGTCAGCGTCCCCTGCAGGCTGCCAAACATCAGCGACATGCAGGCCTCATCATTAAAGCGCAGTATTTTGCGCGCGTAGCTGAGCAGTTGGATCCCCTGCTCGGTCAGTAATTTATTGCGCCCATGACGGGCGAAAAGCTCTTTGCCTACCAGTTGCTCCAGGCGCTGCATCTGCTGACTGACGGCGGACTGGGTACGACATACCGCGGCAGCGGCCGCCGCGAAGGTGCTCAGATCGGCGACGGCGACGAAGGTCCGCAGCAGATCGAGATCGAGATTCAGTATCGGACGATTTGCATTTATCATATTTCTTCACTTACAGGCGCTAATGCTGGCCTGCCTTGTTGATGCTGTATCCAGGTTTCCGGCTATTCCATGAGCCTCGTGCCGAGCGGACAAATTCCGCGGAGGACAACTGGAAGAACGTCATTGCATGTGAAAGCACTCGTTCGCGACAAATGTGCGAAAAATTTGAGTAATATTTTGTTCGTAGCTCTACGCATTTTTAATTACTGAGACTTAGGTTATGTGATGAATCTCAAACAAAGTCTGCAATAACAGATGTCGTTACGCCAGGAAGCCCGACACGCATAACAACGCCTGCTGAACACAAACAAAAAAGCCTGCAATAACAATATATTAATAAAATCACGCCGTTAAACAGAGGTTTACACGTCGATATTAACTGTCTTATCCTAACCGAAAACCACAATATTTATAAGCGCTAATCAGTATTATCTAAGGTAATTTTAAACTTTTTTGCAGCACTATAATTAAATTAACAAAAGCCGAAATAATCCATGCAACCAAATATACCTGATTCATTCATTGGCATGTTTTATTAAAAAAAATTAACATAGTTGCTACAGTCGCCATCGCCCTCTTTTTATTAGCATAGTGTCTTTTAGCGGTTAAAATTCCGGCAAACCGCTTTTCCCTTCAGCAACAAACCGGATAAACATCCATGTAATCACCTAATACGCGCAACATAAAACCATTCAAAAACCCATACCAGGCACATTATATAAAGAATAACGCCATTACACAGATAAACTCATTACTCCAAAAAAATACTATTAGCAAAATCTTCTCCTGTTAACCCTTCAAAACAGCGGGGATGCGGAGTACATTGTTCCGTGCTGACTTCCACGGCAGGGAGTGGCGATAACAGCTAAAAGGTCAAAGGTTCATGTCCCCTATCGAAAAATCCAGCAAGTTAGAGAATGTCTGTTACGACATCCGCGGTCCGGTTCTCAAAGAAGCAAAACGCCTTGAAGAAGAAGGCAACAAAGTACTCAAGCTGAATATCGGCAACCCGGCGCCGTTCGGCTTCGATGCGCCTGACGAAATCCTCGTCGACGTTATCCGCAATCTGCCGACCGCCCAGGGCTACAGCGACTCAAAAGGTCTCTATTCCGCCCGTAAAGCGATTATGCAGCACTACCAGGCGCGCGGGATGCGCGATGTTACCGTGGAAGATATCTATATCGGTAACGGCGTGTCCGAGCTGATCGTCCAGGCCATGCAGGCGCTGCTCAACAGCGGCGACGAAATGCTGGTTCCGGCTCCGGACTACCCGCTGTGGACCGCTGCGGTCTCCCTTTCCAGCGGCAAAGCGGTGCACTATCTGTGCGACGAATCCTCAGACTGGTTCCCGGACCTCGACGATATCCGTGCCAAAATTACGCCACGCACCCGTGGGATCGTCATCATTAACCCGAATAACCCGACGGGCGCCGTTTATTCCAAAGAACTGTTGCAGGAGATAGTCGAGATCGCCCGTCAGCACAACCTGATTATTTTCGCCGACGAAATCTACGACAAGATCCTGTACGACGATGCCGAACACCATTCGATCGCCGCGCTGGCGCCGGATATGCTGACCGTCACCTTTAACGGACTGTCGAAGACCTATCGTGTCGCCGGTTTCCGCCAGGGCTGGATGGTGCTTAACGGGCCGAAAAAGCACGCCAAAGGCTATATCGAAGGGCTGGAAATGCTGGCCTCGATGCGCCTGTGCGCCAACGTCCCGGCGCAACACGCAATCCAAACCGCGCTGGGCGGCTATCAGAGCATTAGCGAATTTATCATTCCGGGCGGGCGTTTGTATGAGCAACGCAACCGCGCCTGGGAGTTAATCAACGAGATCCCAGGCGTCTCCTGCGTCAAGCCGAAAGGCGCGCTGTATATGTTCCCGAAAATCGACGCCAAACGCTTTAATATCCACGATGACCAGAAAATGGTGCTCGATTTCCTGCTGCAGGAGAAAGTGCTGTTGGTTCAGGGTACCGCCTTTAACTGGCCGTGGCCGGATCATGTGCGTATCGTCACCCTGCCGCGTGAAGATGACCTGGAAATGGCGATTTCTCGCTTTGGCCGTTTCCTCTCCGGCTATCATCAGCTTTAATCGCGCCGCCGCCGGTATTTGCATCCGGCGGCGATCCCTGCGCACAATGGAACCTGATTTTGTCACCGCTTAAGGGTTCCTATGAGTCAGAGTCATTTCTTTGCCCACCTCTCCCGCCTGAAACTAATTAACCGCTGGCCTTTGATGCGCAACGTGCGTACCGAAAACGTCTCCGAGCACAGTTTGCAGGTGGCGATGGTCGCCCATGCGCTGGCGGCAATAAAGAACCGCAAGTTTGGCGGCCAGGTCAACGCCGAACGTATTGCCCTGCTGGCGATGTATCACGATGCCTCCGAGGTCCTCACCGGCGATCTGCCCACACCGGTGAAATACTTCAATTCGCAGATTGCCCAGGAATATAAGGCGATTGAGAAAATTGCTCAGCAAAAACTGGTCGATATGGTTCCCGATGAGCTGCGCGATATCTTTGAGCCCCTGATTGATGAGCACCATTACAGTGAAGAAGAGCAGTCAATTGTGAAGCAGGCCGACGCTCTTTGCGCCTATCTGAAATGTCTTGAAGAGCTTTCCGCCGGCAATAACGAATTCCTGCTGGCTAAAGGTCGGTTGGAAAAAACGCTGGAGTCGCGCCGTAGCCCGGAGATGGATTACTTTATGCAGGTATTTGTCCCGAGCTTCCAGCTGTCGCTCGATGAAATCAGCCAGGATTCACCGCTTTAATTTTCAGGCCGGGCATCCCCTGCCCGGCCTGAATGAATTAAAACGGAAAGAGTACCGGGATCAGCAGCACGCAGACCACCATCACCAGTACGGTGAAGGGCACACCGATTTTGACAAAATCACTAAACGAATATTTACCGGGTCCGAGCACCAGCGTGTTAACCGGTGAAGAGACCGGGGTCATGAAAGCCGCCGAAGCCGCCATCGCCACCACCATGGCGAAGGGATACGGCGATACCCCCATCGATTTCGCCGCCGCCAGAGCAATCGGCGCCATCAGCACCGCCGTCGCGGTGTTAGAGATAAACAGACCAATCGCCGCGCACATCACAAACAGACAACCCAGCATCAAGTAGGGGCCTTTGCTCCCGGCGACGTCCATTAACCCCTGCACCACCAAATCCACGCCGCCGGTTTTCTGCAATGCCAGGGCGAACGGCATCATCCCCACAATCAAAATGATGCTCGGCCAGTGAATCGCCTTATAGGCGCTCTCGGCGTTGATGCAGCGAAATTTGCCCATCAACAGGCAGGCGATGATGGCAGCGATAGGGTTGGGGATTTCATCGGTAAGCATCAGCGCTACCATCAACACCAGGCAGAATATGGCGTGCGGCGCCTGACTATGCGCTGGCGAAGCATCGTTGACCTCTACCGGCATATTCAGCACCACAAAATCGCGGCCACGTTTCGCCAGCATGGCTATCTGCCGCCAGTTGCCGACCACCAGCATAATATCGCCTAACTGGAGAGGTTCATCGACTACCGCGCCGTCGAGCGCTTTGCCATCGCGCTTCAGACCAACGATATTCAGACCAAAACGGGTACGGAAAGCCATCTCGCGCACCGTTTTACCGATAAGCTCTGAATCAGGGATTAACGAGACTTCAGCCATGCCGACGTCCAGCGCCTGATCGGCAAAGTATTCGCCACGCAGCACCATCGGCTCAAGCATCTGTTCGCCGCAAAACTGCCGCAGATCGACGTCGGAGGCTGACATATCGATAAGCAACACGTCACGGGCGCGAAACTCCGATACCCCGTTAACGTTGACAATCACCCGGCGAAAACGCCGCCAGCGTTCGACGCCGATAACGTTGGCGCAGTAGCGTTCACGCAGCTTTAAATCATCAAGCCGCTGGCCGATCATCGGCGAGCCCGGACGAATCGCCAGCCGGCGCGCCCTGCCGGTAAGGCGGTACTCTTTGATTAAATCACGAAAGGTGCTTTTCTTGCGCACATCGCGAGCGGCGCTGTCATCTTCGCTCTTCAGCATAAAGCGCATCACCAGCATATAGACGATACCCAACACCAGCACCACCAGGCCAATCGGGGTCACGCTGAAGAAGCTGAATCCATGCAACCCTTCGCGCAGCAGTTCACTGTTGACCACCAGGTTCGGCGGCGTCGCCACCAGGGTCATCATGCCGCTAATCAGCCCGGCGAAACTCAGCGGCATCATCAGCCGCGATGGCGAGGTATTCATACGCAGCGAAACGCTGAGCACCACCGGAATAAATATCGCCACGACACCGGTTGAGCTCATAAACGCGCCCAGCCCGGCAACGGTGAGCATCAGGTAGACCAGCATTTTGGTTTCGCTATTACCGGCAACCTTGACCAGCCAGGAGCCCATTTTAGTCGCCACGCCGGTGCGCACCAGGCCATCGCCAATGATAAATAACGCAGCAATGAGAATGACGTTCGGATCGCTAAAGCCGGAGAAGGCCTCGCTGAGGGTTAACGTACCGCTAAGCACAAACGCCACAATGATCATCAGCGCGATGGCATCCATGCGCACCTTGCCGGTTGCAAACAAGACAACCGCGATGGCCAGTAGCGATAACACCCAAATCAATTCACCGTTCACAACTTATCCTTGTCTGAAGAGGGAGCCGAAATTGTGGCACAAAAAAGCCCCGGCGACGCGGGGCTAAGTCATGAGATTATGCTTTAAGATTCACCTGAACATTGCCGTCCGCCTGCCGTTCAATGCGCAAACTTTCGAGAGTCGTCAGCACCAGATCGGCTTCATCAAGACGCGGCGCATCCGCCGGAACGTTGACGGCGATGGTGCGGCATCCGGCAGCCAGCCCGGAAAGCAGCCCCGCCGGCGCATCTTCAACCACCGCGCACTGTTGCGCCGGTATCCCCAGCAGTTCAGCGCCGAGCAGATAAGCATCCGGCGCCGGTTTCCCCTTCTTCACCTGTTCGGCGGTAACAAACACTTTCGGCATCGGCAGACCTGCCGCGCGGTGGCGGGCGTGAGCGACCGGAATCGACCCCGAGGTCACAATAGCCCAGGGGATACCGGCTTCATTGAGCGTATTCAGCAAGTTTAACGCGCCCGGCAGTGCGACAATGCCGTCGATATCGGTGGCTTCAATCTGCTCAAGGAAGCGGAACTCGGCCTGAATATCCTCTTCGCTGCGCCCCGGCATAAAATGGCGAATCGAAGTGATGGCCTGTTTACCGTGAATGAAACCGAGAATTTCATCATGCGGAATGCCGAAACGATCGCCCCATTTACACCATGAACGCTCGACAACCGGTAAAGAATCCACCAGCGTCCCGTCGAGATCGAACAGGAAACCTTTACACTGCACGGGCACCTCCATCAGGCATTAATAATTTGGTTAATTTCGTTACTACTCAAATGATACTGGCGCGGACAGGAGTGCCAGGCGGCCAGCATACGCTGGTATTTTTCCCACATCGGCGTCTGCGAGTTAAAGCCGTGAGTTCCTGCGTCGAAGTGGCTATAGCGCCCTTCTACATTGACCATAAAGCGCACATAGCCGAGATAACGGGCCTCGGTGGCGACATCAAAGCCAAGGAAAGTGACCCGGCGTTCATCAATACCGGACGCATCTTTGAGGTTGGTCCACGAGACGTGCAGCGCGTGGTACATCTCCATGATATCGATAATCGTCCGGCAGGTTTCTTCCGTCAGTTGGCCAAATTCGCGGTCCAGCTCGCGCATTTGCAGCCCATATCCACGCTCGATGATGGTCTGTAGACGGCGGTAACGTTCAGCGTTGTCCGGGTCGAGCATAGTCATCATCTTGTACTGATTGGACAAAATCAGACGCTGCGCATTGGTCATTTCCATTTTTGACTCCTGTAGCACTTACGGCGTGAAATAAAGAAGGCGCATAAATCATGCGCCTTCTTTTATATGCGTTTTCCGTATGGAATTACAAATCATCAAGGAAAGTTTTATCCAGTTGTTTGAAGGCGCGCTTAAGCGTGTCAGCCAGCGCCTGGTAATCCGGCTTGCCGTCAACCGGCGCTAACGCCTGACCGGCCTCTTGTAATTTGCCGCGCACTTCATAAAACCAGTTCAGTATTGATGGCGGTAATGGCGTGACGGAACGCTTGCCCAACCACCACAGCCCCTGCATCGGCAGGCTTAAGGCAAATAGCGCGGTGGCGACGGCCGGGCCGAGCTGGCCGCCGAGCGCTATCTGCCAGCACATGGTGAAGACCGCAACCGGCGGCATGATGCGAATCGCGTAGCGGGTGGCGCGAATAATGCGGTTTTCGATAAACACCGGCGCCAGCCGCTTATCGAGGGGCCAGGTCTTCGCATAGTGCTGCCCGCGACGAAACAAGCTAAAAAAGCTAACGGGGCGATTCTCAGGGGTCGACATGGCTATACCTCAACTTTACATATAAAACTTAAAATTTTCGTGCAAAACACCAACTGTGCATGACAACGTTCAAAAGATTTTGGCAATGGGTGCGGCAATCAGGTATCCTGTGCCCACCTGAGAGGGCGGTTAGACCCTTTTACCAGGTTAGTCAAATTATCGCATATTCTGCTGCTGGCGGAAAATTATGCAAAATGACATAAAATCATATGTACTTCCCTCATCGTGCCAGAAAACAGAACAAGGCATGATGTTAATCATAAATGTCGATGTCATCCTGCGCTACGCTTTGTGACACACTGATGTTTTTTTAGCCACGTATCATAAAAGGTACTTCCATGTCGAGTAAGTTAGTACTGGTTCTGAACTGCGGTAGCTCTTCCCTGAAATTTGCTATCCTGGATGCCGTTAACGGTGACGAATATCTCTCCGGTTTAGCCGAATGTTTCCATCTTCCTGAAGCCCGTATCAAATGGAAAATGGACGGCGGCAAATACGAAGCTGAGTTAGGCGCAGGCGCCGCTCACAGTGAAGCGCTGAACTTTATCGTTAACACTATTCTGGCACAAAAACCAGAACTGTCAGCACAGCTGACCGCAATTGGCCATCGTATCGTTCACGGCGGTGAAAAATACACCAGTTCCGTTGTCATCGACGATTCCGTTATTCAGGGCATCAAAGACTCCGCTTCCTTCGCACCGCTGCACAACCCGGCGCACCTGATCGGTATCGCTGAAGCGCTGAAATCCTTCCCGCACCTGAAAGACAAGAACGTTGCCGTGTTCGACACCGCGTTCCATCAGACCATGCCGGAAGAGTCCTACCTGTATGCCCTGCCGTACAGCCTGTACAAAGAGCACGGCGTACGTCGTTACGGCGCGCACGGCACCAGCCACTACTATGTGACTCAGGAAGCCGCTAAGGTTCTGAACAAGCCGGTTGAAGAACTGAACATCATCACCTGCCACCTCGGCAACGGCGGTTCCGTTTCCGCTATCCGTAACGGTAAATGCGTTGATACCTCCATGGGTCTGACCCCGCTGGAAGGTCTGGTGATGGGTACTCGCTCTGGCGATATCGACCCGGCAATCATTTTCCACCTGCACGACGCCCTGGGTATGAGCGTAGATGCTATCAACAAAATGCTGACCAAAGAGTCCGGCCTGCTGGGTCTGACCGAAGTCACCAGCGACTGCCGCTACGTTGAAGACAACTACGCGGATAAAGCTGACGCTAAACGCGCAATGGACGTTTACTGCCACCGTCTGGCGAAATACATCGGTTCTTACACCGCGCTGATGGATGGCCGTCTGGACGCCGTTGTCTTCACCGGTGGTATCGGTGAAAACGCCGCGATGGTTCGTGAACTGTCCCTGGGTAAACTGGGCGTTCTGGGCTTCGAAGTTGATCACGAGCGTAACCTGGCTGCCCGTTTCGGCAAGTCTGGCTTCATCAACAAAGAAGGCACCCGCCCTGCCGTGGTTATCCCGACCAACGAAGAGCTGGTGATCGCTCAAGACGCACACCGTCTGACCGCTTAATTCCACACCGCCAGCGATAATCCTGACTGCTTCGAGTTGCCACTTGAAGTATGAACGGTAAGCTGGCGGTGCTGTTTTGTATCCCGCCTAAAACTGGCGGTAACGAAAGAGGATATATCGTGTCCCGTACTATCATGCTGATCCCTACCGGAACCAGCGTAGGCCTGACCAGCGTCAGCCTCGGTGTTATCCGCGCTATGGAACGCAAAGGCGTTCGCCTGAGCGTCTTTAAACCTATCGCCCAGCCGCGTTCCGGTGGCGATACTCCAGACCAGACTACCACCATCGTTCGCGCCAGCTCTTCAACGACGACTGCCGCTGAACCGATGAACATGAGCCACGTTGAGTCGCTGCTGTCCAGCAACCAGAAAGACGTGCTGATGGAAGAGATCATCGCCAACTACCATGCCAACACTCAGGATGCTGAAGTGGTGCTGGTTGAAGGCCTGGTCCCGACTCGTAAACACCAGTTCGCTCAGTCTCTGAACTACGAAATCGCAAAAACGCTTAACGCGGAAATCGTCTTCGTGATGTCTCAGGGCACCGATACCCCGGAACAGCTGAACGAGCGTATCGAACTGACTCGCAACAGCTTCGGCGGCGCGAAAAATACCAGCATCACTGGCGTTATCGTTAACAAACTGAATGCTCCGGTTGATGAACAAGGCCGTACACGCCCTGACCTGTCCGAAATCTTTGACGACTCGTCTAAAGCGAAAGTCGTGAAGATCGACCCGGCCCAACTGCAGAATGGCAGCCCGCTGCCGGTACTGGGCGCGGTGCCATGGAGCTTCGATCTGATCGCCACGCGCGCTATCGACATGGCGCATCACCTGAATGCGACCGTGATCAACGAAGGCGACATCAATACTCGCCGCGTGAAGTCTGTAACCTTCTGCGCGCGCAGCATTCCGCACATGCTGGAACACTTCCGTCCGGGTTCTCTGCTGGTGACTTCCGCAGACCGTCCAGACGTACTGGTCGCTGCCTGCCTGGCGGCGATGAACGGCGTAGAAATAGGCGCTATCCTGCTGACCGGCGGCTATGAAATGGACGCGCGCATCAGCAAGCTGTGCGAACGTGCTTTCGCCACCGGCCTGCCGGTATTCATGGTTAACACCAACACCTGGCAGACCTCTCTGAGCCTGCAGAGCTTCAACCTGGAAGTACCGGTTGACGATCACGAGCGCATCGAGAAAGTTCAGGAATACGTTGCCAACTATATCAACGCCGACTGGATCGAATCGCTGACCGCGACCTCCGAGCGCAGCCGTCGTCTGTCTCCGCCAGCCTTCCGCTACCAGCTGACCGAGCTGGCGCGTAAAGCGGGCAAACGCGTCGTTCTGCCGGAAGGCGACGAACCGCGTACCGTCAAAGCGGCGGCCATCTGTGCCGAGCGCGGTATTGCAACCTGCGTGCTGCTGGGCAACCCGGATGAGATCAACCGCGTTGCGGCCTCTCAGGGCGTAGAGCTGGGCGCTGGTATTGAAATCGTCGATCCGGAAGTGGTTCGCGAAAGCTATGTGGCGCGTCTGGTCGAACTGCGTAAGAACAAAGGCATGACCGAAGCGGTTGCGCGCGAACAGCTGGAAGATAACGTGGTTCTCGGCACCCTGATGCTGGAACAAGACGAAGTCGACGGCCTGGTATCCGGCGCGGTTCACACCACCGCCAATACCATCCGTCCGCCGCTGCAGCTTATCAAAACGGCGCCGGGCAGCTCGCTGGTCTCTTCCGTATTCTTCATGCTGCTGCCGGAACAGGTTTACGTTTACGGCGACTGCGCGATCAACCCGGATCCGACGGCAGAACAGCTGGCGGAAATCGCGATTCAGTCCGCTGATTCCGCGATTGCCTTCGGTATCGAACCGCGCGTGGCTATGCTCTCCTACTCTACCGGCACCTCCGGCGCAGGTAGCGATGTAGAAAAAGTACGCGAAGCAACTCGTCTGGCGCAGGAAAAACGTCCTGACCTGATGATCGACGGTCCGCTGCAGTATGATGCCGCGGTAATGGCCGATGTTGCGAAGTCCAAAGCGCCAAACTCTCCGGTAGCTGGCCGCGCGACCGTGTTCATCTTCCCGGATCTGAACACCGGTAACACCACTTACAAAGCCGTACAGCGTTCCGCTGACCTGATCTCCATCGGGCCGATGCTGCAGGGTATGCGTAAGCCGGTAAACGACCTGTCCCGCGGCGCGCTGGTAGACGATATCGTCTACACCATCGCACTGACGGCGATTCAGTCTTCTCAGCAGCAGAAATAATCTCCCGCTGAGACAAGAAAGGCAGCCAAATGGCTGCCTTTTTTATGGCTCTAACGCGTAAAGAAAATTACGCTTCCTCTTCTTCCGGCTCGTCGCGATCGTGGCCGGTATTGCCCGCGTTACGGGTCATCCACAGCGCCAGCGCTTTCAGTGAATCGGCGGTGAACTCATCGCAGCGCGCGGTGATCTCTTCCGGCGTCAACCAGCATACCTCGCTGACCTCTTCTTCCTGCAGGGCGAACGGGCCATGAGAAACACAGCTAAACAGGCTTCCCCAGACGCGGCAGTGTTTATCTTCGTAGTAGAATTGGCCGTGATCGGCAAAAGGCACGCCCGCAATCCCCAGCTCTTCTTCCGCTTCGCGGCGCGCGGAGTCCAGCAGCTGTTCATCCGCCTGCACCACGCCGCCGGCGGTCGCATCCAGCATGCCCGGCATGAAATCTTTGCTCTCGGTACGGCGCTGTACCAGAATCTTGCCCATCCCATCATGAACCACAATATAGGTCGCGCGGTGGCGCAGACACTGCGCGCGCATTTGCTCGCGGCTGGACTGTGCTATCACTTCATTGTTTTCATTAACAATATCGACCCATTCTGTGCTTGCCAAATGCTTCTGTTCCGCCATCAGGAAACCTTACTTTTAAGCGCTCTCGCGGCGCGTCTTTACGATTGAGGGGTAAATTACGGGTAAATCGCGGCCTCTGCAATAACCTGATTATCATTGAGTGCGAAAACCTGCAGCCGATCATCTTCCAGCATGCCGTAGCTGGCGGCAAAGCCGCCTTTCGGGATGCTCACAGAGCCAGGATTGAAGAGGAATATATCGCCGCGTTTCTCGGCAACCGGAATATGAGTATGACCATAAGCCAGTACATCGCCAGCAGCGAGCGGCGGCAAATTATCCGGACTATAGAGATGACCGTGGGTCAAAAACAGGCGGTAGCGTTCGCTAAGCACCTGCTGCCAGGGGGCGGTAATGGGGAAATGCAGCAGCATTTGATCGACTTCGCTATCGCAGTTACCGCGGACGGCGATAATCCGCTGCGCGACGCTGTTCAGCCGCTCGGCGACCTGCGCCGGAGCATACCCTTCCGGCAGCGCGTTGCGCGGCCCGTGATTGAGCACATCGCCGAGGATAACCAGCCACTGCGCCCCGCTCTGCGCGAAGCGTTCCAGAACGCGTTCGGTCGCAGGCAGCGAGCCGTGAATATCGGATGCGAACATCAGTTTCATATCAACCCCTTACCAGACAATACGGTCTGTCTATGATAACGGAACTGCCTGCGCTTATCAGCCGCTACGTTTAGCTGACAGTGCGGCATAACGCTGAACAGATGCCCGTTGCCACTGGAAGGTCGCATAGTCCGCCAGCGCTTCCGGCACCTCATCGCCGTTCAGCACCAGACGGTTTAGCATCAGCGCAAGATCGGCATCGGCGATACACCATTCGCCAAACAGATTCTGTCCGCCATGCGCCAAAAGCGCGCCGGCGGTAGCGAAGAGTTTAGCCGCGCTGGTTTGCCCCGCAGCGCTAAGCGCAGGCTTCTTCGCGCCGCCAAACACCACGTCGGTAGAACGTTCTTCGCGTATGGGCATCAGATCGCTTCGCAGCCAGGCCTGCACCTGCCGCGCCCGCGCGCGTTTTTGCAGGTCGTGCGGATACAAGCGCTCCCATTCCGGCGGCGCAAAGCGCTCGTCAAGGTATTCGGTGATGGCCGAGGATTCGCTCAGCGAAAAATTATCCACTTCCAGCAGCGGCACACGCCGTGTCGCGGAGTAGCCCTTCCAGCCCGGCTGCAGATGCTCGCCGCTGTCGAGATTGACGGTTTTAAGGGTGAACGGCAGGCTTTTTTCCTGCAGCGCCACGTACACGGACATCACATAGGGGGAGAAAAAATCGGCATCGGACCACAGAGTAATAACAGGCTGATTCATGACATCCTCAATGAAGCCAGGGGGTGATAAATCAACATAGCTGGTCTGCTATAAGATGTCACTGGCAGCCACATGAGGATTTCGCAATTTTAATCTTTGCCCCGCGATGGCGCAGGTCGCCTATACTCGAAACGTTTGCGACCTTCGATGGCGGGAGACCTCATGATCGATCTTTACTACGCACCTACCCCCAACGGCCACAAAATCACTCTTTTTCTCGAAGAGGCGCAGCTGGCCTATCGCCTGATACGCGTCGATATCGGCAAAGGTGAACAGTTTCGCCCGCAGTTTCTGGCTATCTCGCCAAATAATAAGATCCCGGCGATCGTTGACCACGTTCCGGTCGACGGCGGTGCGCCGTTAAGCCTGTTTGAGTCAGGAGAGATCCTGCTCTATCTGGCGGAGAAATCGGGAAAATTACTAAGCGGCGAGCTGCGCGAGCGGCATACTACCCTGCAATGGCTATTCTGGCAGGTCGGCGGTCTGGGGCCAATGCTTGGGCAAAACCACCACTTTAACCATCACGCGCCTCAGGCTGTCCCTTACGCCATTGAACGCTATCAGGTCGAAAGCCAGCGCCTGTATGGCGTAATGAACCGGCGTCTTGAAACCAGTCCATGGTTGGGCGGCGAGCACTACAGTATCGCCGATATCGCCTGTTGGCCATGGGTTAATGCCTACCCGCGCCAACGCATCGATCTTAGCCAGTTCCCGGCGGTGCATAACTGGTTTGAACGCATCCGCCAGCGCCCGGCAACGCAACAAGCGCTACTCAAAACGCAACATTATTAATCCCCTGCTCGCAGGGCGTGCTTTCATGTATGATTGCGGAAATTACTACACGGAGGAAGCCTGCAATGTCTCAGCCAGACGCCATTATTCGTATTAAGAACCTGCGCCTGCGTACTTTTATTGGAATCAAAGAGGAAGAGATCGCCAACCGTCAGGACGTATTGGTTAATGTGGTGATTCACTATCCGGCCGATAAGGCTCGCGACAGCGAAGACATCAATGATGCCCTGAACTATCGCACCATTACTAAGCGCATCATCAGCCATATCGAGAATAACCGCTTCTCGCTGCTGGAAAAATTAACCCAGGATGTGCTCAATATCGCATGCGAACATCACTGGGTCACTTATGCTGAAGTAGAGATCGATAAACTTCACGCGCTGCGCTATGCCGACTCAGTATCAATGACCATGAGCTGGCGGCGCTAAAACGTTTGTAAGGGAGGCGGTATGAAAATCCTGCTCACTGGCGGTACCGGGCTCATTGGTCGGCATCTTATTACCAGGCTGCTGGAACCTGGGCACCAGCTCACGGTTTCCACCCGCAACCCTGAACGCGCGAAAGCCCGTCTCGATCCCCGCGTCACGCTGTGGCGCGGTTTCGAAGGGCAAAACAACCTCGATGGCTTTGACGCCGTCATTAACCTTGCCGGCGAACCGATCGCCGATAAGCGCTGGACGGCAGAGCAAAAAGAGCGCCTGTGCCACAGCCGCTGGGACATCACCCGGCAACTGGTCGCGTTATTTAAAGCCAGCGAAACACCACCCTCCGTGTTGATTAGCGGTTCCGCTACCGGCTATTACGGCGATCTCGGTGAAGTCGTGGTGACCGAGGAAGAGCCGCCGCACAACGAATTTACCCATAAACTTTGCGCCCGCTGGGAGCAAATCGCCTGTGAGGCGCAAAGCGATCGCACGCGCGTGTGCCTGTTGCGCACCGGCGTCGTATTAGCGCCGCGCGGCGGGATCCTGGCCAAAATGACGCCAGCGTTTAAGCTCGGCCTGGGCGGCCCTATCGGCGACGGTCGTCAGTATCTGGCGTGGATCCATATCGATGATATGGTGAACGGGATCTTGTGGCTGCTGGATAACGATCTGCGCGGCCCGTTCAATATGGTCTCACCCTATCCCGTACGTAACGAACAGTTTGCCCACGCGCTCGGCCACGCGCTCAATCGCCCGGCGATTTTCCGCGTTCCCGCCGCCGCCATTCGCCTGCTGATGGGAGAATCTTCAGTACTGGTGCTCGGCGGCCAGCGCGCGCTGCCTAAACGCCTGGAAGCCGCCGGCTTTAGCTTTCGCTGGTACGATCTGGAAGAGGCTCTGAAGGATGTGTTGAGCTAAGTCGATAAACGGGGAGCAATGGCTCCCCGTTCTCTTCCCTTGGGCGGAAGCCGCCTCGCAAATCGTTAATTCCTCGCTCTCCTTGCTACGCTTCTTGTGAAGCGCATTCCAACCGCAAAATTATTCTCCTGCCATAACGTCCTGACGAGGAATATACCCTCAAAAATCGTTGACAACCGTCAACACTCTTTTTATTCTGAGCAGGATTTGACGATGAAGGAACATCCGGACAAACATATCAGGAAGGCGATTGCCACGGCGCTGGCGCGGGGGTGGATATTGCTGCCTGCAGGTAAAAGCGCTCATTGCTTTGGCCGCCTCGTCTGCGGCGTGACTGAACACCGGGAACATATGATGAGCATTTGGTCGACGCCCGCCGTCCCTGAAAACCACGCCCGGCAAATAATCAGAATGGTCGAACGGTGTCCCATCCCGGCTACCGCGCGCATCATGCATAAGGAACGCAAAACGATGCCGATATTTAATTTTACGCTGACGCTGTCCGGCGTCACCAGTCAAACGCCAGGACTGGAAGATGCGCTCTTTGCCGCAGGCTGTAGCGACGCGCTGGTCTGCTTTTACGGTACTGCGGTCTACCTCGAGTTCGATCGCGAGGGCCAATCGCTGGAGCAGGCGGCTCTGTCCGCCATCCGCGATGTAGAAACCGCCGCCCTGCCAGATATCCGCGTGGAGTCCATCGATTCGACACTGGTCGGGCTGAGCGATATCGCCGAACTTATCGGCGTCTCCCGCCAGGCGATCGCGCTATTAAAAGAGGGCGCTCGCGGCAGCGGGCGGTTTCCCGGCCCCGTACAGCGCGTGAAGGGCAATTCCCCTCTCTGGCGCTGGAAATCCGTCGTTGAATGGTTAGTCGCGGAAAAGCGCATCGCCGCCGATTCGCCGATGGTGGCTAACGCCCTACTGCTTGATAGCCTCAACCTGGCGCTACAGCTTCGCCGTTCACCGGAAAATCACCGCGTGCAGCGCTACCTGCAAAGTCTGAGCGCCACGTCACCCACGGGCTGATTCGCGAGGGCGAGCATGTTACCCGGCACAGCATGGTGGTAAAGTAGGCTTTCGTTTTAGCTGATTAATTGCTTTATGACTACGATAACCACGCCCCGCCTGTTGCTTTCCCGCTTCACTCCGGCCGATTGGCCCTTTTTTCTGCGTCTGCGTCAGGACCCTGACGTCATGCGTTACATGGGTGAGGTGTTAAGCGAAACGGCGCTACGCAGCGTGTTTGAATCCCGCTGCGAAGATCCCGGCGTCTTTGTGTTGCGCGATTCTGCCGGCACGCCGCTGGGGGATATTGGTCTGCGCATCAGCGCGAAAAACCCGCACGAGGCCGACGTCGGCTACGCGCTACTGCCGCAAGCGCAGGGTCAGGGCTACGCCAGCGAAGCGCTCCGCGCGATTTGTGATTACGGCTTTACCACCCTTGGCATCCACGCCATTAATGCCTGGGTGCTGGGAGATAACCAGGGGTCGTCGCGGCTGCTGGAAAAGCACGGTTTTGTACGCATTCAGGTGCTGGAAAATGCTTACCACCTCAACGGCGTGGATTACGATGATTGGATCTACCGGCTGGAGCGTTAAGTCATTCCCGGCGAGCGAACCCGCCGGGATAGAGGCGATTACTTCAGTGAACCTTTAAGGAACTGCTGCAGGCGCTGGCTTTTCGGGTTGCCGAATAGCTCGTCGGGATGTCCCTCTTCTTCGATTCTTCCCTGATGGAGGAAAATCACGTGTGAAGAGACGTGGCGGGCAAAACCCATTTCGTGGGTGACGACCACCATGGTTTTCCCCTCTTCCGCCAGTTTTTGCATAATACGCAACACTTCGCCCACCAGCTCCGGATCCAGTGCCGATGTCGGCTCATCAAACAGCAGCACATCCGGCTCCATCGCCAGCGCCCGCGCGATGGATACGCGCTGCTGCTGACCGCCGGAAAGATGTACCGGATATTTGATCTGCTGGCGTTCATCGATACCGACTTTCGCCAGATACTTCACCGCCCGATCGCGCGCTTCCTGTTTGTTGAGGCCGAGCACCTGAATCGGCGCCTCCATAACGTTTTCCAGTACCGTCATGTGGCTCCACAGGTTGAAGTGCTGGAACACCATCGTCAGGCGCGTGCGCAGCAGACGCAGCTGGTTTTTATCCGCTACCTTCAACTGGCCGTCTTTATCGCGCACCAGGCCAATATTCTGTCCGTTGACGATAATCGTTCCTTCGCTTGGCTTCTCCAGAAAGTTGATGCAGCGCAGAAAGGTACTTTTACCGGAACCCGATGAGCCGATAATACTAATCACGTCTCCGGCCTTCGCTTTCAGCGAGACGCCTTTCAGCACCTCGTGCTCACCGTAACGTTTATGCAGATCGATAACGCTTAATTTATTGTCGGTCATGGCTTTCTCAGTGCGTCGAAGAGGGTTTGATATGCTGCAGCCAGCGCTTTTCCGCCTTGCGGAACAAGCTAATCAGCACATACGAAATAATTAAGTACAGTACCGCGGCGATGCCGAAAGCGGTAAACGGCTGATAGGTCGCCGAGTTAATATCACGCGCAATTTTCAGCAAATCCGGCACCGTGGCGGTAAACGCCAGCGCCGTCGAGTGCAGCATCAGAATGACTTCGTTGCTGTACGCCGGTAGCGCAATACGCAGTGCCGACGGCAAAATAATGCAGCGGTATAGCTTAACTGACGAAAAGCCGTAAGCCCGCGCAGCCTCAATCTCGCCCGGCGCCACCGAACGAATCGCCCCCGCAAAAATCTCGGTGGTGTAGGCGCAGGTATTTAAGGTCAATGCCAACACCGTACAGTTCAGGCCGCTGCGGAAAAACGCATTCAACAGATCGCTGCCTTTGACGATTTCCAGCGTATACATCCCGGAGTAAAACACCAGCAGCTGCACGTACAGCGGCGTCCCGCGGAAAATATAGGTAAACAGCCAGATCGGAAACTGAATGTATTTATTGCTCGATACGCGCCCGATGGCGAGAAACACCGCAAGGATACCGCCCATCACCACTGAAGCAATCAACAGCCACAGGGTGATCGCCACGCCGGTAAAACGGTAACCGTCGGTCCACAGCAGGGATTTCCAGTACTCCTGAATAATTTCAATCACAGGTCAGCCCTCTTCACACCCACGGAGTAGCGGCGTTCAAGCAGCAGCAGCACACCATTGGAAATCGTGGTAAACACCAGATAGATCGCCCCGCAGACGATAGCGAAATAGAACGGCTGCCAGGTGCTTTTGCCCGCCAGCTGCGTTGCCTTCACCACGTCTTCCAGACCGAGCAGCGACACCAGCGCGGTGGCTTTGAGAATCACCTGCCAGTTGTTGCCGATACCGGGCAGCGCATAGCGCATCATCGCCGGAAACAGGATACGGCGGAACGTCTGCCAGCCGCTGAAGCCAAATGCCGTCGCCGCTTCAATATGGCCTTTCGGCACCGCCAGAAACGCGCCGCGGAATGTTTCAGTGAAGTACGCGCCATAGATAAATCCGAGGGTGATAATACCGGCGATCATCGGATCAATATCAAATTGCGCCATGCCTAATGCATCGGTGATGCTGTTAAGGGCGATCTGTAGCCCATAGAAAATCAGCAGCATCAGCACCAGATCCGGCACCCCGCGGATCAGCGTGGTATAGCCTTCAAACACCAGCGCCATAGGCCGGTTAGCGGATAATTTCGCCCCCGCGCCCACCAGCCCAATAAGGACCGCGAGCACTACCGAGCTAAGCGCCAGCTCAAGGGTGACCAGCGCGCCCTGAAAAATAACCTGTGAGAACCCGTACAGCATGCTGTCTGCCCTGTCTGTCATCGATCGCCGCACGTGAAAACGCGTGCGGCGAGGTACTAACGATGATTAGTCGCCGTACACGTTAAAGTCGAAATATTTCTTCGCCAGCTTGTCGTAAGTGCCGTCTTTACGCATCTCGGCGAAAGCTTTATTTAGCGCTTCACGCAGTTCGGTGTCGTCTTTACGCAGGCCCATGCCGGTACCGACGCCAAACAACTTCTCATCCTTAATGGACGGGCCGCCAAACTGATAATCTTTGCCAATCGGCTGTTTGAGGAAACCTTCGCTGGCGGCGACCTCATCCTGGAACGCAGCGTCAATACGGCCCGCGGTCAGGTCGGAATAAATATTGTCCTGGCCCTGATAGGAGACAATTTCAATGCCTTTCGGCGCCCAGTGCTCGTTGCCGTAGGTTTCCTGAGTGGTGCCCTGCAGAACGCCAATGCGCTTGCCTTTCAGCTTGCTCAGGTCTGGCGTAATATCGCTGCCCTTTTTCACCACCAGACGGGAGTCAGCGGCATAAAGTTTGTCGGTGAAGGCAATTTCCTGCTGGCGCTTTTCGGTAATCGACAGCGAGGACATAATCGCATCGATTTTCTTCGCTTTTAACGAGGGGATCAGCGCATCCAGCGGGTTTTCAACGAAGGTACATTGGGTATTAATACGCTTACACAGCTCTTTCGCCAGATCGATGTCAAAACCGATCAATTGGCCCTGCGCATTCTTCGATTCGAACGGCGCATAAGTAGGATCGGTACCAATACGGATTTTCTGTGGAATAGCTGCGAATACCGTGGAAACGCTGGAAAGGGCCAGCGCCAAAGAAAGAGACAACGCCAGTTTTTTCATAATTATCCTCAACAGACTGTCATTCTAACGGGTTTATTAGAAGCACTTACGCCAGTTATCGTGCCATTATTCGCCCTGCCAAGGCAAAGCAAAATGCGCATGAAAGCAGATTTTTTTGCATCAGAAACGCTTAACTATGCATTTTATGAACAAAGAAAAACTGCTGTCGCCCCATTCTGGTGCAAGCTATCAACCGCTTGCACCTATCAAGGGCAACAATAACCGCGTCGCAATGGAGCGGCCTGGCATAACCAGACCGCTACAGTCTTAATCGCCGTAGACGTTAAAGTTGAAGTATTTCTTCGCCATTTTGTCGTAGGTGCCGTCTTTACGCATTTCACCCAGCGCTTTGTCGAAAGCGGCTTTCAGCTCGCCATCTTCTTTGCGCAGGCCGATGCCGGTACCATCGCCGAAGTATTTTTTGTCTTTAACGGAAGGACCGGCAAACGCGTAGTCTTTACCGGCAGGTTGTTTGAGGAAACCTTCACTGGCCGCGACTTCATCCTGCAGCGCCGCGTCAAGGCGCCCTGCGGCGAGGTCGGAATAGATGAGATCCTGGTTAGCATAGGCGACAACATCCACGCCCTGGCTGCGCCAGCGTTCATTGGCATAGGCCTCCTGGGTGGAGCCCTGCAGTACGCCAACATGCTTGCCTTTCAGCGACTCCAGCGTCGGCTGAATCGGCGAGCCTTTTGCGGCAATCAGTCGAGAGTCTGCCGCATACAGCTTGTCAGAGAACGCAATCTCCTGCTGCCGTTTTTCGGTAATCGATAGCGACGAGATAATTGCGTCGATTTTCTTCGCTTTCAGCGAGGGGATCAGCGCGTCAAAATCGCTGCCCACCCAGGTGCACTTCACCTTGATACGCGAGCACAGTTCATTGCCCAGATCGATGTCAAAGCCAATAAAGTTGCCCTTCGAATCCTTCGACGAGAAAGGCGCATAGGTGGTATCGGTGCCGATGCGGATACTTTGCGGCAGCGCCGCAGATACGCTGGCGGCGCTGCTGATTCCCATGATTAACGAGAGAGCCAGGATCGTCTTCTTCATAGAAAGCCCTTAAGTGTCGTGATGTTGTTATGTTGTGCGCTGTCTGGTTATGTATGTTGCCGACGGTTCTTGCAGGTTTTATGCCATTTTCCCGGTGCGTGCCGGTAACAGCGTTAAATTTGTTAATATAAAGTTGCAAGATTGTCTTAAGAGGGAAGATACCAGCATTGGCGGATAAACCGCAGCGGCAAAACGCAAAAAAACAAATTAAATGTCGAGGATTTGATCAGGACAACAAAAATGCACCAGCGGAAGGCAAAGGTAAATAAAATGCACCAAACAGGTGCATCATACTCCGCCTTGCCAGCGGGTAAACAGGTCCTGCGGCAGGTCAATATCAAACTGATCGATCACCCGGTTAACCGTCTGATTAATCACATCATCCAGCGACTGGGGACGATGATAGAATGCCGGTACCGGCGGCATGATCACCGCGCCCATTTCCGCCGCCTGCACCATTAAACGCAGATGCCCCAGATGGAACGGCGTCTCGCGTACGCAAAGCACCAGCGGGCGACGCTCTTTTAACACCACGTCCGCCGCGCGGGTCAGTAGACCATCGGTATAGCTATTGACGATGCCAGAGAGCGTTTTCATCGAGCACGGTAGAATGACCATCCCGCTGGTTTTAAACGAGCCGGAGGAGATGCTGGCGGCGATATCGCGCGCGTCATGTACCACATCGGCCAGCGCCTGCACTTCCCGCAGCGAGTAGTCGGTTTCCAGCGACAGCGTCTGACGCGCCGCCTGGCTCATTATCAGATGGGTCTCGACCTCCGCGACGTCACGCAATACCTGTAGCAGGCGTACGCCGTAAATCGCGCCGCTGGCGCCGGAAATACCGATAATGAGTCGTTTCACGATGTTATACCCCTTGCGCATAGTGCCGCAGACTTTGCCGGATTATAGTCCCCGACGCAACCTGGCGGGTAAAAATAAAAAGGCCCGCGGTCCTCGAAAGACGGCGGGCCAGCGACAAGTGACGAATTAGCCTTCGTTATGCATCTCTAAGTTTTCAACTTCGGTTTGCAGTTGGACCGCTTTCGCATCGTCGTTGCGCAGGGAATCAAGATAATCGAGATACTGTTGGTCTACGTCTTTGGTGACGTACACGCCGTTAAAGACCGAACACTCGAACTGCTGAATATCCGGGTTTTCTGCGCGCACCGCTTCGATCAGATCGTTCAGATCCTGGAAAATCAGGCCGTCAGCGCCGATGATCTGACGGATCTCGTCAACTTCGCGACCGTGGGCGATAAGCTCGTTGGCGGTCGGCATATCGATACCGTAAACGTTAGGGAAGCGAATTTCCGGCGCCGCGGAGGCCAGATACACTTTCTTCGCACCGGCTTCGCGCGCCATTTCGATAATCTGTTCAGAGGTGGTGCCGCGAACGATAGAGTCGTCCACCAGCAGCACGTTCTTATCACGGAATTCGGCACGGTTGGCGTTCAGCTTACGGCGCACGGACTTACGGCGCAGTTGCTGGCCCGGCATGATAAAGGTACGGCCAACATAGCGGTTTTTGACGAAACCCTGACGATAGGGTTTATCGAGGATACGGGCAATCTCCAGGGCGATATCGCAGGAGGTTTCCGGGATCGGAATAACGACATCGATATCCAGATCTTCCCACTCGCGGGCAATTTTCTCGCCAAGCTTCGTGCCCATGTTCACACGGGCGCTATAGACGGAAATCTTGTCGATAAAGGAGTCCGGACGCGCGAAATAGACGTATTCGAACAGGCACGGGTTACTGACCGGGTTTTCCGCACATTGACGGGTAAACAGCTGGCCTTTCTCGGTGATGTAGACCGCTTCGCCCGGCGCGACGTCGCGCAGAAACTCAAAGCCCAATGTATCCAGCGCCACGCTTTCGGAGGCGACCATATACTCGGTGCGGCCATCGCCGATATCGCGCTTGCCGAGCACCAGCGGACGAATACCGTTCGGGTCGCGGAAGGCGACCATGCCGTGTCCGATAATCATCGCCACGCAGGCGTATGCGCCGCGGATCTGGCGGTTCGTCGCGGCAATCGCGGCGAAAATGTTATCGGCTTCCAGCGGGTAATGACGGAAATTATCCAGCTCACTGGCAAAGATATTGAGCAGAATTTCGGAATCGGAGGTGGTGTTGATGTGGCGGCGTTTTTCTTCAAACAGCTTTTGACGCAGCTCGTGGGCATTGGTCAGGTTGCCATTATGGGCCAACGTAATGCCGTAGGGCGAGTTAACGTAAAAAGGCTGCGCTTCAGAAGCGCTGGAACTGCCTGCCGTTGGGTAACGGACGTGGCCAATCCCCATATTTCCCTGCATACGCTGCATGTGGCGCGCTTCGAACACATCGCTCACCAGCCCGTTAGCTTTACGCAAACGGAAGCAGTTATTTGCATCAATGGTGATGATGCCCGCGGCATCCTGCCCACGATGCTGAAGCACCGTTAACGCGTCATAAATCGACTGGTTTACCGGCATAACACCGGCGATACCGACAATACCGCACATACGTCTTTTCCTCGTTAAGCTACATCCCAACGCTTATGCTTTGGGCAAGAAACTTGACGAGCTCTGCAGATAGTCAAAGAACCATCTGATAACGAAACTGAACTGCGGGATAAGCTCAGACTTTTGCCAGTCTTCACTTTTTGCCATACCGGTGAAGCTATCGAGAAAGAACAGAATAGCGGAGACGATCAGCACGCCGCGCAGGGCGCCAAAACAGATCCCCAACACCCTGTCTGTTCCTGACAGACCGGTTTTCTCTACCAGAGCGCCTATCACATAGTTAACGATAGCGCCGACGATAAGCGTTGCGATAAACAATATCGCGATAGCAATCCCATTTCGGACCAGTTCGTCTTCAAAGCCCGTGAACCAGACAGCCAGGTAAGTGTAGTAATGACTGGCGACAAAGAAGGCACATCCCCATGTCACCAGCGATAACGCTTCACGAACAAAGCCGCGGATAAGGCTAACCAAACAGGAAAAACCAATTACCGCAATAATGGCGTAATCAATCCAGACCATATACATCCCACGATTTTACGCCCTGTCGTCCGGTTCGGGGCGCATTCTAACAGAAAAAGAAAACGTTTGCGTAGGGATTTCCGTGCCCTACAGAAATAAAAATGGCGCTGAAAAAACATTCAACGCCATACTGCCTGACGCCTCTTCAGGGCGTATCCGGCAAGGGTTTCAGCAGGTTAACCCGCCTGCCAGCTCGCCCAATCAGAGCGGGTGGGATTTTAATTCGGGCTATATCCCATAACCACGCCGCTCAGACCAGAAATCTGCTGCAGCTCGCCGAGTTGCCCCTTCAGCTTGTCTTTCGACGCATCCGGCCCCACCAGAATACGGGTAATTTTACCCTGAACCGGCGTGGATGGCGATGTCCAGGCTTTAAAGCCCGAGGAACGCAGCTTACCGACGATTTCGTTAACCTTATCGGCATTCTTCAACGCCCCCAACTGCACTACATAGGCTTTCCCGGTCGGCGCCGGAATCGCGGCCTGCTGCTGTTGCGGCTGCGGTTGCGTTTTGGCCGGAGGAGGCGTCTGCGCGACCTGCTGAGGCTGCGGTTTCTCAACCGGCTTCGGCTGTGGTTTCGGCTGCGGCTTGGCGGCCACCACCGGCTCCTGGACTTCATCGAAGCTATTGTTGTTTACCGGGACGCGCGACGGATCCAGCGACGGCGCCGCGGCGTCTCCCGCTCTCACCTCTTCCGCGGCGCCTTCCGGCGGCTGCGAAGGCAGCGCCTGAGTAGCCGCCGGCAGCATATCCGGCTCATCGCGATCGCCCGGCTTCGGCACCAACGGGATCGCCGCAAACTCATCCTGATAATGTTTTTTCTGGCCGTCGAGCAGACCCGGGAGAATAATTACCCCCAGCGCTACCAGTACAATCGTCCCGACTAAACGGTTCTGAAACTTACTCGCCACCGATTCTCCCCGCGTCTATCTCTTCCATTACATGCGCCACCGTGTGGAAGGAACCACACACCAGCACCGTATCTTCGGCTTTGGCGTCCGCCATAGCGGCATGCCACGCCTGCGCTACGCTGTCATAACGTTGGCCCGCGCGCAGATGCGCAATCAGCTGGGCCGCCGTGGCGCCGCGCGGCCCTTCCAGCGGCGCGCAGTACCACGCGTCTACTTCAGGCGCCAGATTCGCCAGGGTTCCGGCGATATCTTTATCATGCAGCATACCAATAACCGCCAGTACGCGCCCCGTTTTCGCTAAGCTTTTGAGACGCCCGGCGAGATAAGCCGCCGCGTGCGGGTTATGCGCGACATCGAGGATCACCCGCGGCGCGTCGCTGATAATCTGAAAGCGCCCCGGGAGCATGGCGTGATGAATGCCGTCGCGCAGCGCCTTTTCAGCGACGTTAAGCCCGCTGGCGCGCAGCGCCGCCAGCGCCGTCGCGGCGTTGGGCAATGGAACCTGCGGCAGCGGCAGCCCTGCCAACTCGCCCTGACCATCGGTAAAGTTCCATGACTGGTCTGTCACGCTATAACGCCAGTCATGGTCGCGGCGCAGCAGCGTCGCGCCCTTTTCATTCGCCACGTCGGCAATCGTCTGCGGCATATCGGGCTCGCCCACCACCGCCGGTTTACCGGCGCGGAAGATACCCGCTTTTTCACGGCCAATGCTTTCACGATCCGGCCCCAGCCAGTCGGTATGATCCAGCGCGATGCTGGTGACCACCGCGACGTCGGTATCGACGATATTCGTGGCGTCCAGGCGTCCACCCAGACCCACCTCCAGGATAACCACATCCAGCTGCGCCTGCTTAAACAGCCATAGCGCGGACAGCGTGCCAAATTCAAAATAGCTCAGCGAGATATCACCGCGCGCCGCTTCAATTTCGGCAAATGAAGCGGTATGCGCCGCTTCCGGCAGCTCAGCGCCCTGGATACGCACGCGTTCGGTATAGCGCACCAGATGCGGCGAACTATACACGCCAACTTTATAGCCCGCCGCCATCAGCACCGATTCCAGCGTTCGGCAGGTGGTGCCTTTGCCGTTGGTACCCGCTACTGTAAAGACAAACGGCGCCGGTTTTAGTATCGCCATCCGTCCGGCGACTTCGCTCACCCGCGCCAGTCCCAGATCGATGGCTTTACTGTGCAGATGCTCCAGATAAGAAAGCCACGTAGCCAGGGGCGACGTGGCCTGAGGAATAGGATCTTTTTCCATGATGTCCGCGAGAGTTAACGGTAAAAAAAGGGCAGCGCCTGTCGGCCCTGCCCTCTGCATTATCAGGCCTCTGGTTCCTGATCCGGTACCGGTGGTACCACCTCGCCCTCGTGAGGCGCATCGGCCTGCGGCGAAGGAAGGTTCATCAGTTTCGCCAGGATGCTGGCTAATTTCAGACGCATTTCAGGACGACGGATAATCATGTCGATCGCCCCTTTTTCAATCAGGAACTCACTGCGCTGGAATCCCGGCGGCAGCTTCTCACGCACGGTCTGCTCGATAACGCGAGGACCGGCGAAGCCGATCAGCGCTTTTGGCTCGGCGATATTCAGATCGCCCAGCATTGCGAAGCTCGCGGAGACGCCGCCCATAGTCGGGTCGGTCAGCACGGAGATGTACGGTAAACCGCGCTCCTGCATTTTCGCCAGCGCCGCGGAGGTCTTCGCCATCTGCATCAGCGACATTAGCGCTTCCTGCATACGGGCGCCGCCGGAGGCGGAGAAGCAGATCAGCGGGCAGTTGTCTTCCAGCGCCTGCTCAACCGCACGGACGAAACGCGCGCCAACAACGGAACCCATCGAACCGCCCATAAAGGCGAATTCAAATGCCGCCGCCACGACAGGCATGCCGTGCAGGGTGCCTTTCATCACCACCAGCGCGTCTTTCTCGCCGGTCTCTTTCTGTGCAGAGGCCAGACGGTCTTTATACTTTTTCGAATCGCGGAACTTCAGCACATCCTTTGGCTCGAGCTCGCTACCCAGTTCCACGAGAGAACCTTCGTCCAGCAGGCTATGCAGGCGGTTGCGCGCCGACATACGCATGTGGTGATCGCACTTAGGGCAAACCTCCAGGTTGCGCTCCAGCTCTGCGCGGTACAGTACCTGACCGCAGCTGTCGCACTTGGTCCATACACCTTCAGGAATACTTGCCTTACGGGTGGGGGTTATATTGCTTTTAATTCGTTCAATCCAGCTCATTGATAACCTTTCTACCTGAACCTGGTCGATGCCAGTTTTGTCGCAAGGGGCGCATAATGCCACTTTTGCCCCTCACAGACCATGAATGTTGCACATTAAATCATAACATCCCGTAACATGGGATAAAAAAGTGGTCGAACCGCTCACACTTTGCGCGCCGGACGTCATAGCAACGCCCGGCGAGAATGCCGCTAAGGGCTTATTTAGCCTGCTTTGCCGCCGCCCGGCGATGGCGAATCACTTCGATAACGCCAGGCAGTACCGACAGGACGATAATCGCCACGATCAGCAGCTTCAGGTTTTCCTGTACGATCGGCAAATCACCGAACAGGTACCCGGCGTAGGTGAACAGCAGTACCCACAGCAGCGCGCCAACCACGTTGTACGCCGCAAAATGACGATAGGACATGTGACCCATTCCCGCCACAAACGGCGCAAAGGTTCTGACGATCGGCACAAAACGCGCGAGGATGATGGTTTTGCCGCCGTGGCGTTCATAGAAGGTATGGGTTTTGTCGAGATAGCTGCGACGGAAAATCTTCGAGTTCGGATTGCTAAAGAGCTTTTCGCCGAACAATCTACCGATGGTGTAGTTCAGGGCATCACCAACAACGGCGGCAATAACCATCAGCGCAACCATCAGGTGTACGTTGAGATCGTTAGTTGGCAGCGCGGAGAGCGCGCCGGCGACGAACAGCAGAGAATCTCCGGGCAGGAACGGCGTCACCACCAGGCCGGTTTCGCAGAACAGAATCAAGAACAGGATGGCGTAAACCCAGACGCCATACTGTGCGACCAGCTCCGCAAGGTGCACATCAATATGCAGGATGAAATCAATCAAAAAATGAATCAGGTCCATATTTGTCTTAGCCTTTAGTGACAACCGCCCCCTGTTACGGGGGCGCTGATATTAGTCCGCCAAAAACAGCGGGCCCATCGGCATCACCGGCAGGTCGAAATGGGCCGGATAATCCACCGACACCAGATACAATCCTTCCGCTTTCGCCGTCGCGGCAGCCAGAGTCCGGTCCTTCGCCGCCAGCAGTTCTGCAATCCAGCTCTCTGGCTGGTTTCCGGCGCCTACTTCCATCAGGCTGCCGACGATATTCCTAACCATATGATGAACAAAAGCGTTCGCTTTGATATCCACCACCACATAAGCCCCGTGACGGGTCACGTTGATATGCATCACGTTGCGCCACGGCGTGCGCGACTGACATTGCACCGCGCGAAACGAGGTGAAGTCATTCTCGCCAATTAAACACTGCGCGGCGCGATGCATCCGCCCGGCATCCAGAGGGTGGTAATAATGCGTCACCCCCTGGCTTAACACCGCCGGACGCAGGCGGTGATTATAGATGACGTAGCGGTAACGACGGGCCGTCGCGCTGAAGCGGGCGTGAAAATCGTCCGCAACATGCTTCACCCAACGCACGGCGATGTCACCAGGTAAATTCGCATTTACGCCCAGCGTCCAGGCGGCGTCTTTACGCTGAGCGCGGGTTTCAAAGTGCACCACCTGGCCGGTACCGTGAACGCCGGCGTCGGTACGCCCGGCGCAGAATACGTGTACCGGTTCGGCCGCCACCTGCGACAGCGCCTTTTCCAGCTTTTCCTGCACGCTGCGCACTTCGTTTTGCCGCTGCCAGCCGTAGTATTTGCTGCCGTCGTACTCGATGCCCAGCGCGATTTTATACACCGGCTGCTGCTGTGGTTCAGACATCAGTACAAATACTCCTGAACCAGCTTCTCGGCGATTTTCACCGCCATCAGCGCGCCGCCAAAGCGCACGTTATCGGCAACCGACCAGAACTGAATCTGCTCGGGCATGCCGTAATCGTTATGCACGCAACCGATGGACAGACGCGCGTTACCGGAAGCATCGCCGACCTGCGTCGGGAACTCGCCCTCTTCAGAAAGCTCGATATCCTCGCCACGGGTAAAGGCGTCGCGCGCCTCCTCCGCCGCCAGCGGACGCAGCGCTTCAAAATTCACCATCTGCGCATGACCATAGAAGACCGGCGATTGCACGACGCTTGCGGAAATCATCAGGCCGTCATCCTGCAGAATTTTGCGCGCTTCATCGACGATACGTCGTTCTTCGCGCACGCTACCTTCGCGATCCGGCAGAATCGGCAGCATGTTGAAAGCCAGCTGGCGCCCAAAGAAATCGTCCTCATCAATCGGAATACCGTTCAGCAGTTTCGCGCTCTGCCCCGCCAGCGCATCGACCGCTTTTTTCCCCTGCGCCGAGGCAGACAGCAGGTTGGTAACGGTAATACGCGACAGGCCGCCATCATCGATCAGCGGCTTCAGCGCCGTCAGCAGCTGGCTGGTCAGGCTGTTTGGTACCGCAATCACGTTACGGTTGCGGTAGTCGCCGAGCACGAACGGGTTGACGTCCGGCACCACCAGCGGCACGTCCGGCTCCAACGCAAACAGGCCGCTAAGATCGATAACCAGACAACCGGCGTTGGTGGCTTCTTCGACATACGCCGCGCTGGCTTCGACGCCCGCGGCGAAGAAAGCCAACTGGGCCTGGGTCCAGTCAAAGTCGGCGGCGTCCTGCACGATGACCGATTTGCCACCATAACGCAGATGTTCGCCCGCGCTTTCATTGCGCGCCAGCGCATAAATTTCGCCTACCGGAAACTGGCGTTCAGCAAGGGTTTCAAGCAGGGCTTCGCCTACGGCGCCGGTTGCGCCCAGTACGGCAATATTCCAGCCTTCAGACATGGTGGTGTACTCCAGAAAATAGCGACCCTGCCGGATTATCCGACAGGGGCATTAAGAAGATATTAACGAACAGGATGATGTACGGCATTAAAACCGAGCTGACGCAGCAGCGTCGCTGCTTTTTCATCGCTGCACTGTACGTACAGGGAAGACCATTCGCGGCGTTCCTGATAATTTTTGCGCAGCTTGTCGAATTCACCGGCAATGCCTGCCACTTTACGCAGCGGCGCATCATCGCGGCGCACATCATACACCAAATGGACCAGCCTTTTCAGCGTCGCCTGATCGAGTGGGCCGTGCAGAGTGATGCGGCCAAATTCAGGCGCCGGCAGTAGCGTATCCAGCGCCACCTGCTGCGGATGGCCAATAAACGCGCTATAGGCTTCAAAAACCTGGGTGGTGCCGCGCGCTTTGCCTTCAAGGGTATAACCGGCGATATGCGAGGTACCGATATCGACACGCGCCAGCAACTCGGTATTCAGATCCGGTTCGGGTTCCCAGACGTCAAGCACCACGCTCAGCTGCTGCCCGGCCTGCAAGCGCTTGAGCAGCGCCGCGTTATCCACCACCGGGCCACGGCAGGCGTTAATCAGGATCGCCCCCGGCTGCAGGCGGCTAATCAGCGCTTCATCGGCCAGATGCAGCGTTTTATACGGCCCGTCTTTAAACAACGGCGTGTGGAAAGTCAGGACATCCGCCTGCTGCACCAGCTCGTCCAGGCTGCGGAAGTCGCCTTCATCGCCACGATCGGCGCGCGGCGGATCGCAGAGTAATGTTTTAATTCCCAGCGCTTCCAGACGTTTTTGCAAACGCCCGCCAACGTTGCCGACGCCGACGATACCGACGGTACGATCAGCCAGCGCGAATCCGTCGCGCTCGGCGAGCATCAGCAGCGCCGAGAAAACATACTCCACCACCGCGATCGCATTACAGCCCGGCGCGGCGGAAAAGCCAATCCCCGCCTGCTGTAACCACGCTTGATCGACATGATCGGTGCCTGCGGTGGCGGTGCCGACAAACTTAATTGCCTTACCGGAGAGCAGCGCTTCATTCACCTTAGTGACGGAACGCACCATCAGCGCGTCGGCGTCGGTTAACGCTTCCTGCGGAATGGGACGACCGGGAACGGCCTGCACGTCTCCCAAACGGCTAAAAAGCTCACGCGCATAGGGCATATTTTCATCAACGAGGATTTTCACGGTTCAGTACCTGTCTGAGAACGAGAGTAAACCGGGGAAGTGTGCCATAATCTGGCCGCCAGGAACATCATCACCCGGCTTAAGTACAGCACTACGGTAAGGATTCATCATGACACCACCCGTTTCAGGTATGTCCGATCGCCCTCCGGGGACTGGCCCATCCGGCGCATCCGCCGTGGGCCCAAACGCGCTCACCATGCAGCAACGCACCGTTCTGGAGCGGCTGATAACGCGTCTGGTGACGCTGACATCGCAGCAAAACGCCGAAGTGTGGGCCTGCGTGAAGCACGATCTGGGTCTGAAAGGCGACACGCCGCTGCTGGCGAGCCATTTCAGCGCGGCTGAGAGCAACCTGAATCAGCGCTTAAGTATCGCTCAGCAAAACCACCACCATCGGCAAATTCTCGCCCAGCTCAGCGAACTGCTGACTCAGGGAAATAACCGTCAGGCGGTGAGCGATTATATCCGCCAGAATTACGGTCAAACCGTGCTGCATGCGCTGACCCAGGCGCAGCTGGAGAACGTGCTGCATCTGCTGCAAAACGGCCAGTTGGCGATCCCGCAGCCGCAGCAGCGTACGCCGACGCTGCGCCCTTTGCTGCCGGCGGAACATAACACCCTGAATCAGCTAGTGACCAAACTGGCCGCCGCTACCGGCGAATCGAGCAAGCTTATCTGGCAATCAATGCTTGAGCTGTGCGGCGTGAAATCCGGCGAACTGATCCCCGCCACCCACTTCACCCCGCTCTCGTACTGGCTGCAGGCGCGACAAACGCTGAGCGCGCAAACCGCGCCGACGATGAATTCGCTGCAGGCAGCGCTCAAGCAACCGCTGGAAGCGCAGGAGTGGCAGAAAATCGCCGATTTCGCGCAAAGCAGCTGGCAGGTGACGCCCACGACGACCTTAACCAGCCCGCAGGTGCTAACGCTATTAAATAAGGTCTTTGCGCTACGCGTGGCCCGCGCCCAGGCGACAATGGCAATTACTCCGGTCGAGCCGCTGCCCGCCCCCCATGCGGTGTATAGCAAAAAAGCGTGGACGGTGGCGATTGCCCTGCTGGTGGTGATTATTCTGCTGTGGCTGGTGCTGTAAGCTAAAAACAATCATGGCGGCCAGAACGCCGCCATGATGCCATTACTTACGCAGCGTCAGTAAAGTGACACCAATGCCCAATACCGCGCAAATCGCCCCGGCAAGGAACACGGAAGCATAGCCAAGCGAGGTGGCAAGCAGGCCAGCCAGCGGGCCAGTGACGCCGTAAGAGATATCCTGAAACGCGGCATAGCCGCCAAGCGCGGTGCCGCAAACCTGGGCCGGAACCCGTTTGACTACCTCAACGCCCAGCGCCGGGAAGATGAGCGAGCAACCGCAGCCGGTCAAAGCGGCGCCCGCCAGCGCCACCCAGGCGCCCGGCGCTTGCCATAGCAGCGTCAGACCAATCGCTTCAATCAGCAGTGATACCATCGCCACCTTAATGCCGCCAAAGCGATCCGGCATCCAGCCGAACAGAATACGCATCAGGACAAAAGCGCCGCCAAACGCGGTCAACGTGAAGCCGGCCATCGCCCAGCCGTGGCTAGCGAAATAGAGTGAAACAAAGGTACCGATCACCGCAAAGCCGACGCCCTGCAGGCCGAGACCAATTCCCGGTCGCCAGATCATGCCGATGACGCTCCATAGCGAAGGACGCTCGCCGCCGTGGGCGGGAACTTTACGGACCGTGCCGTTAATCGCCCACGCCAGCAGCGGCAGCGCCATCGTGACGCAGGCCAACGCCGCCACGCCGAAGCGGCTGTAAATCAGCAGCCCCAGCGGCGCGCCCACCGCCAGCGCCCCGTACATCGCCATGCCGTTCCACGACATCACTTTACCGGAACGTCGCGGGCCAACCAGCCCTAATCCCCAGCTTAAGTTACCGGTCAGCAGTTGGCTTTCACCAAAGCCGAGAATCAAACGTCCCAGCACCAGCAGGCCAAATTTGGCCATTACCGGCACCGGCAGCAGCGCCGCCGCCAGCCAGGCGCAGCCGGCCAGAGCACAGGCCAACATTCCTTGCAGCACCGAGCGTTTCGCGCCGTACTGATCGGCCAGTCTCCCGGCATAGCCGCGGGTTAATACCGTGGCGAGAAACTGGATGCCGACGGCCACGCCGACGAGTGTGTTGCCAAAGCCGAGATCGTGGTGCACAAATAGCGGGATAACCGGTAGCGGCAACCCCACGGTCATATAGGTCAGAAAAACCGCAAAGGTAATACGAAATAGCGAGAGATTCTCTGAAGCGTTGTTTATCGTTTTTGTCGCTGCGGACATGCGTTACCCCAGTTTTGCAGAGCAAGGCGAGAAGATGGAATGGGAATGATGGCGAGCAATTTGCCTGCTCTCGCCAGGCGCTGTCAAGACGTCAAAAAAAGGGGAGCCTCGGGCTCCCCTGGTACTGACTCTTACCGATTAGGCGTTGTATTTACGCATAACCAGGGTCGCGTTGGTGCCGCCGAAGCCGAAGCTGTTGGACATCACGGTGGTCAACTGAGCATCGGTCGGTTTGGTGACGATGTTAAGGCCGGCAGCCTGCTCGTCCATCTCTTCGATGTTGATGCTTGGCGCGATAAAACCGTGCTCCAGCATCAGCAGAGAGTAGATGGCTTCCTGTACGCCTGCGGCGCCCAGAGAGTGGCCGGTCATCGCTTTGGTGGCGGAGATAGCCGGGCTGTTGTCGCCGAAGACTTCGCGGATAGCACCCAACTCTTTCACGTCGCCTACCGGAGTAGAAGTGCCGTGGGAGTTCAGGTAGTCGATCGGGGTATCAACGCCGTGCATCGCCATCTGCATGCAGCGCACTGCGCCTTCGCCAGATGGAGCAACCATGTCCGCGCCATCGGAAGTCGCGCCGTAACCGACGATTTCCGCATAGATATGCGCGCCGCGCGCCAGCGCGTGTTCCAGCTCTTCCACCACGACCATGCCGCCGCCGCCCGCGATAACGAAACCGTCGCGGTTCGCATCATAGGTACGGGACGCTTTGTCCGGAGAATCGTTGTATTTAGTGGACAGCGCGCCCATGGCGTCGAATTCACAAGCCATTTCCCAGCACAGCTCTTCGCCGCCGCCGGCAAAGACGATGTCCTGTTTGCCCAGCTGAATCTGTTCTACCGCGTTACCGATGCAGTGTGCGGAAGTGGCGCAAGCGGAGCTGATAGAGTAGTTGACGCCGTGGATTTTAAACGGCGTGGCGAGGCAGGCAGATACGCCGGAAGCCATCGCTTTAGTCACAACGTATGGGCCCACGGCTTTCAGACCACGCGGGCTACGCATGGCATCGGCGCCGAAGACCTGGAATTTCGGGGAGCCGCCGCCGGAACCTGCAATCAGGCCGACACGCGGGTTGTTCTGGTATGCTTCCGGCGCCAGACCGGCGTCGGCTACCGCCTGCTCCATGGACAGATAAGCATAGATGGATGCATCGCTCATAAAGCGAACTACTTTGCGGTCAATGAGGCCCGTGGTATCCAGTTTGACGTTGCCCCATACGTGGCTACGCATTCCTGAATCCTTCAGCTCCTGAGAGAAAGTGATCCCTGAACGTCCTTCACGCAGAGATGCCAGGACTTCCTGCTGGTTATTACCGATGCTGGAAACGATGCCCAAGCCAGTAATCACTGCACGTTTCATTCAATACCTCTGTAAGTCGCACTATTTTAAGTTTCGAGTCGCACAATAGCGTACACTTGTACGCCGAACAAGTCCGATCAGCCATTTTGTGTATAAATTTGCGCCTTCTGGCACACATCGTTAAGATCGCGCTACGCCTTGTGATTCGAGTAACTTACGTGAAACAAAACGCCATACAACCCGCCAACCTGGAATTCAACGCTGAGGGTACACCTGTTTCCCGAGATTTTGACGACGTTTATTTTTCTAATGACAACGGTCTGGAAGAGACGCGCTACGTTTTTCTCAACGGCAACCAGCTTGATAGCCGTTTTCCAACCCACCCGCGCCCGCTGTTTATCGTCGCGGAGAGCGGCTTCGGCACCGGGCTCAATTTCCTGACGCTGTGGCAGGCGTTTGCTGTTTTTCGTCGCGATAATCCGCAGGCTACGCTGCAAAGATTACATTTCATCAGTTTTGAAAAATTTCCCCTGAAGGCCGACGACCTGCGCCTGGCGCACCAGCACTGGCCGGAACTGGCGCCATGGGCTGAACAGCTACAGGCGCAGTGGCCATTGCCAATCGCGGGCTGCCACCGCCTGCTGCTCGACGATGGCCGCGTCACGCTGGATTTATGGTTTGGCGATATCAACACGCTCACCGACCAGCTTGACGATTCACTCAACCGCCAGGTCGACGCCTGGTTCCTCGACGGCTTCGCGCCGGCGAAAAACCCGGATATGTGGACGCCGGGGCTGTTTTCAGCCATGGCGCGTCTGGCCCGCCCCGGCGGCACGCTGGCGACCTTCACCTCCGCTGGCTTCGTTCGCCGCGGGCTGCAGGAGGCCGGCTTTAGCATGCAAAAACGCAAAGGCTTTGGTCGCAAGCGCGAAATGCTAATCGGTAAATTGACCGCCGACGTTCCGACATTCGCGCAGACGCCATGGTTTGCCCGCAGCGGTAGTCAATCGCGCGAAGCGGCGGTGATCGGCGGAGGTATCGCCAGCGCCCTGCTCTCGCTGGCGCTGCTGCGTCGCGGCTGGCAGGTGACGTTGTACTGCGCTGACGATGCGCCCGCCAGCGGCGCATCCGGCAATCGTCAGGGCGCGCTGTATCCGCTATTAAGCCAGCACGACCCTTCGCTGGCGCACTTTTTTCCGGCGGCGTTTACTTTCGCGCGCCGCCTCTACGACGCCCTGCCAGTGGAATTTGATCATCAATGGTGCGGCGTAACCCAACTCGCCTGGGATGAAAAAAGCACGCAGAAAATCGCCCAAATGCTGGCTTCAGATTTACCGGCGGAGATCGCCTGCGCGGTGACGGCGGAGCAGGTTGCTGAACTGACCGGCGTTGATACCGGCTGCGGCGGTATCACCTATCCGGCCGGCGGCTGGCTGTGCCCGCAGCAGTTGACGGCAGAATTGCTGGCGCTGGCGGCGACACAGGGATTACGCAGCCACTACGGTTATCCCGTCGAAACGCTCAGCGCGGAGGGCGACGGCTGGTTGCTCAATCAGCAGCATCGTCATCAGGCGGTAGTACTGGCGAACGGACATCGCCTGACTGATTTTGCCCAGACCAGGCAGTTACCGGCTTATCCGGTCGGCGGCCAGGTCAGCCATATCCCCACCACGCCGGGGCTTTCCGCCCTGCGCCAGGTGTTATGTTATGACGGCTATCTGACACCGCAAAACCCCAAGAATCAGCAACACTGTATCGGCGCCAGCTATCATCGCGGCAAGACGGATACCGATTTCAGCGCCGAAGATCAGTGGCAGAATCGCCAGCGCCTGATTGATTGTTTCCCGCAGGCGGCATGGGCAAAAGAGGTGGATGTTAGCGGCAACGAAGCCCGCTGCGGCGTACGCTGCGCCACCCGCGACCACCTGCCGATGGTGGGCAACGTTCCGGATTATGAGAAAACGTTGACGCAGTACGCCACGCTTCACCAACAGCAGGAAAATGTCGGCAGCGCGCCGGTCTATCACAATCTGTTTATGCTCGCGGCATTGGGATCTCGTGGGTTGTGCACCGCGCCATTGAGCGCCGAACTGCTGGCCGCGCAGATGAGTGAAGAACCGCTACCGCTGGATAGCGAAACCCTCGCGGCGCTGAATCCGAATCGGCTGTGGGTGAGAAAACTGCTGAAGGGAAAAGCGGTAAAATAACGCCGGCTTGCGCCTTATACCGACCTGGGTTTAGTCGCCCCGGTAGGCGCAGCGCGACCGGGGAGAGTCTCCGGATGTGGGCTACCGCCTCATCCGGATGACATCATTTATCAGGCCTGATTTTTCGCCTGCTGGTACAGGTTATTCCACATCCCTTGCACCAGAATCTGATCCGGCGGCGATAGTTCGCCCGCGCTGATGGCCTTTTCCAGGCTGCTGGCGACTTTATCATTAATCGCCTGCGCCGTATGTTCCCCTTCCCCTTCCAGCTCAGCCACCGCCAGCGTCAGGTGGCCGCGCAGATAACCGCCAGCAAACAGTTCGTCATCACTGGCGTGGTCTACCATATCGTCAATTAACGCCAGAATGCGTGATTCAAACTCCGCGATCATCGTCTTTCCTCTTTCATTTGTAGAACGTGGCTTTAGTGCAGGTCTTCCGGCCACGGAAATTGTTCTGCCGTCAGCGGCGGCGTTTGATAATACTGTTGCAGCGCGCGAATAAAGCGTGCCGGACGCTCGGGGATCCCCTCTTGCAGATAGGTCATCACCTGGGCATGTACGCGCCGTTGAAAGGCGATGCGGTCAGGCTCAAAGTCGCCTTCAAGGTTGTCGCAGCTGACGTTAAACGGAAATCCCGCCGCCGTGCAGAACAACCAGTCAAAAGCCTGTGGCTTGACCTCGACGTCTTCGAACTTGCTTTGCGTCATCGCATCGCGGCCGTCCGGGCAGTACCAGTAACCAAAATCTACCTGCTCTCGCCGCGCCTTGCCGGCGATACACCAGTGGGAAATTTCGTGCAGCGCGCTGGCGTAAAAGCCGTGAGCAAACACGATCCGGTTGTATGGCACTTCGCTATCTGCAGGAAGATAGATCGGTTCGTCGTCGCCTTTAATCAGACGGGTATTAAAATCATCGGCGAAGCACTTGTCGAAGATCTCGACTAACTGCTGATAATGGTGTTGCTGTTGCATTAGTGAATTCCCAACCACTGCAAAATCTCAGCCCCGTGGCTGTCGTAAAGAAGTTTAGCGCTCATCACCGCGGAGACGATGACGATCATCGGCCGAATCAGCGACTGCCCTTTACTCAGCACCAGCCGCGAACCGGCGCGAGCGCCGATAAACTGTCCGGCCATCATCACAAAACCGGTAGCCCAAATCACTTTGCCGCCAATGATAAACAGCAGCAGGCCGCCAATATTGGAGGTGGCGTTTAGCAGTTTGGCGTGAGCGGTGGATTTCGCGAGATTAAACCCGGCGAGCGTCACAAAGGCCAGCGCATAAAAAGAACCGGCACCGGGGCCAAAAAAACCGTCGTAGAAACCCACGCTGCCGCCAGCGACCAGCGCGAACGGCAAACCATACAGGCGACGCTGACGATCGGATTCGCCAAGCTTAGGCATCAGCAAAAAGTACAGCCCAATGCCGATCACCAGCAGCGGCAGGATTTGCTTCAAAATATCGGACTGCACGTGCTGCACCAGCAGCGCCCCCGCCGTCGAGCCGATAAACGTCATCAGAATATTGAGTTTCTGATCGGCAAGATTTACCACCTTGCGACGGATAAAGTAGAGCGTCGCGGAAATGGAACCGCCGCAGGCCTGTAGCTTATTGGTCGCCAATGCCTGAGCGGGCGGCATACCTGCCGCCATCAACGCCGGGACGGTTAACAACCCGCCGCCGCCAGCTAAGGAATCAATAAATCCGGCCAGAATCGCGACGAAAAAGAGCGCCACCAAAACCATTGGCGACACCATAAACAGTTCGACAAAACTATCCATTAGAGAAGATGCTCATCCAGTAGCGCCTGGCAGGAAGGCGGCAGCGGAGGCGGCGTCTTCTTCACAGGTGGGGTTGACCCAGGTTTAGGCGGTTCAAACCAGCTTTGCAGCTCGGCTCCGCAGCCATCGCCAGCCGGCGGCGGCGCTTGATCTTCGCACTCGAGGCTGCCCGCCGGGCAGCGCAGGCGCACGTGCATGTGGGCGCGATGCTGGAACCACGGGCGAACTTTGCGTAGCCATTGGCGATCGTTACCAGCATCGAGACACAATTGCTGTTTGATAGCCGGGTTGACGAAAATACGCGTCACATCGTTATCTTCCGCCGCCATTTTAATCAGGTTACTGATTTGCGGGCTCCACAGTGACGGCACCACCCGCTTGCCATCGCGGGCGACTAAGTCCAGCGCCTGTGGTTTCAGCAGTTGCGCGGAGGTCCAGCGGGTCTGCGGCAATTGCAGGAAAATATCAACATCCAGACCCGACTGATGGCTAGCGTGGCCGCCGTTAAAGCGCCCGCCGGCAGGCATGCCCATATCGCCAATCAGCACCGTCCCCATACCTTTATTGTGCGCCTGCAAACTCAGCCGCTGAATAAACTGCACGAGATCCGGGTGGCCGAAGTAGCGACGCTGATCGGTACGCATCACCTGGTAATCAGGGGAGTTCAGCGGTAGCGGCTGGGCGCCGACGATGCAGCCATTGGCAAACGCGCCAATAGACTGGGCGCTGCCGCTAATCGGCTGGGATATTTTCTGCCACGGCGTCGCCGCCAGGCTGGCGGTGCTGGCCAAAAGCGCCAGCAGTGCGATAACGGTATTTTTCATCGGTTACCAGCGTGGAATTGATGTTGTCACGTCGCCATTCTGCGCGCGTTGACGCATAAAGTGATCCATTAACACGATAGCCAGCATGGCCTCGGCGATCGGAACCGCGCGAATGCCGACGCACGGATCGTGACGCCCTTTGGTGATCATTTCGACTTCTTCGCCGAAGCGGTTAATCGTATGACCGGGAACGGTAATACTGGAGGTTGGCTTCAGCGCGATGTTAGCAACAATTTGCTGGCCGCTGCTGATACCGCCAAGAATGCCGCCGGCGTGGTTACTCTGGAAGCCGGCTTTGGTGATTTCGTCGCGGTTTTCGCTGCCGCGCAGTTTGACCACCTCAAAACCATCGCCGATTTCTACCCCTTTCACCGCGTTGATGCTCATCAGCGCGTGGGCGATATCGGCATCCAGGCGGTCGAACACCGGCTCGCCGAGGCCCGGAGGAACGCCGTCAGCCACGACGGTCACTTTCGCGCCAATAGAGTCGCCCTCTTTTTTCAGGCCGCGCATCAGTTCATCCAGCGCGTCGATTTTATCCGGATCCGGGCAGAAGAACGGGTTCTGCTCAACCTGATCCCAGTCTTTGATGGCCAACGGAATATCGCCCATCTGCGTCAGGCAGCCGCGGATCACAATACCAAATTTAGCCGCGAGGAATTTTTTGGCAATCGCCCCGGCAGCCACGCGCATCGCGGTTTCACGCGCAGACGAACGGCCGCCGCCTCGATAGTCGCGCAGGCCGTATTTCTGCTCGTAGGTGTAATCCGCATGACCCGGGCGGAACAGATCTTTAATCGCGCCATAGTCCTGGGAACGCTGATCGGTGTTTTCAATCAACAGGCCAATACTGGTGCCGGTGGTCACGCCTTCGAAGACGCCGGAAAGGATTTTCACCTGGTCCGGTTCGCGGCGCTGGGTGGTGTAACGCGATGTCCCAGGGCGACGGCGATCCAGATCGTGCTGCAGGTCAGCTTCGGTCAGCGGAATGCCTGGCGGCACCCCGTCGACGATGCAACCCAGCGCCAGGCCGTGCGATTCGCCGAAGGTGGTGACGCGAAAGAGTTGTCCAATTGTATTTCCTGCCATCACGGCTCCATTCTTTTCGTTATGTTTGCGTGTTGTTTTTTTAGTCTTTATAAATGCCGAAATGCGCACGCGCGTCAATGAGCTGATGTTTAGTCAGCATAAAGACGCCATCACCGCCGTTATCAAACTCAAGCCAGGTGAACGGCACGTCCGGGTACTGCTCCATCAGATGTACCATGCTGTTACCGACTTCACAAATCAGAATACCGTCGTCGTTGAGGTAATCCGGCGCGCAGCCAAGAATGCGGCGCGTCAGCTTCAGGCCATCGCTACCGGAAGCCAGACCCAGAACCGGCTCATGCTCATACTCATCGGGCAGATCGGCCATATCTTCTTCATCAACGTACGGCGGATTGGTCACGATCAGATCGTACTGCAGCTTCGGCAGATCGCGGAACAGATCGGAACGGATCGGGGTAACCTGGTTAATCAGGCCATGTTCTTCAACGTTATGTTCGGCAACGGCCAGCGCGTCCGGGGAGATATCGACAGCGTCGACTTCGGCTTCCGGGAAGGCATAGGCGCAGGCGATGGCAATACAGGCGCTACCGGTACACATATCGAGAATATGCTGCGGTTTGTGGTTTATCAGCCCGGAGAACTGGTTATTGATCAGTTCGCCAATCGGCGAGCGCGGTACCAGCACGCGCTCATCGACATAGAATTCATGGCCGCAGAACCATGCTTTGTTGGTCAGGTAAGCGACGGGAATGCGTTCGTTGACGCGGCGAATCACGCGCTCGACGATACGATGTTTTTCGCTGGAGGTCAGGCGCGCGGTGCGCATATCTTCCGGTATATCTAACGGCAGGTACAGCGAGGGTAATACCAGCTGTACGGCCTCATCCCACGGGTTATCGGTGCCATGACCGTACCAGATGTTGGCGGCGCTAAAACGACTTACCGCCCAACGCAGCATGTCCTGAATGGTCTGCAGCTCATTGACCGCTTCATCAACAAAAATTTTATCCACGCAATCCTCCAGGGCACGCTCTGCTATAAATTCGGCGGCTAGTTTGCCACGACGGCGGCGATAAATCAGCATTCTTGCGCAGCCGGAGTGGGGAAAAATAGGTTTTCCTTGCCTGAAGCGCGGGCGAGTCGGGTAAACTAACGAAAAGAAATAGTGAGATTGGGCAATGAAAAAGAAAACACCGCTAAGCGCGGAGGATCAGGCGCTGTTCCGCCAGCTAATGACCGGCACCCGGCAAATTAAACAGGACACTATCGTACACCGCCCGCAGCGCAAGAAGCTCAGCGAGGTTCCGCCTAAGCGATTGCTGCAGGAACAGGTGGATAACAGCCACTATTTTTCCGACGAATTTCAGCCGTTGCTCAATACGGAAGGCGCGATGAAGTACGTGCGCGCGGATGTCAGCCATTTTGAGCTGAAAAAACTGCGCCGCGGCGACTATTCGCCGGAGCTGTTTCTCGATCTGCATGGCCTGACCCAGATGCAGGCAAAACAAGAATTGGGCGCGCTGATTGCCGCCTGCCGCCGCGAACATATCTTCTGCGCCTGCGTGATGCACGGACACGGCAAACATATCCTCAAGCAGCAAACGCCGCTGTGGCTGGCGCAACATCCGCATATTATGGCGTTCCATCAGGCACCAAAAGAGTACGGCGGCGATGCCGCGCTATTGGTACTGATTGAAGTTGAAGAGTGGTTGCCGCCGGAGCTTCCGTAAGCGGAAGCTCCGAGGGTGGAAAGCCTTAGATGGCTTTCGCCATTCTCAAATTGCAGGGGCTCATCTGCCAGTTGAATTCGCCCTTGCCGTCGGCGTCGAGGGTGACGCAGGCAATCGCTGAGGTAGTAAACATCGGGGGCGTTTCCCCCGGGCACAGCTCTGAGACGAGGTACCCCACCAACGGCAGGTGTGAAACGACCAGCGCCGTTTTCACGCCCTCATTCGCCAGCGCCTGAAGATAAGCGCTAACCATCCCTACATCGCCGCACGGCGTGAGTTCCGGCATCACGTCGACATCTTTCGGCAGGTTCATGCACTCCCCTACCACGTCGAGAGTTTGCTCTGCACGCAGGTAAGGGCTGACAAGCACCCGCTCAATATCCACTTTTTGACCTTTCAGCCAGGTTGCCATCTGACGAGATTCGTCACAACCGCAAACGGTTAAGGGACGAACGGAGTCACTGGCTGCATCGAGGGCAGCGTCGCCGTGACGCATGATAAAAACTTGCATATTGCACCGCTTTTGTTAACCAGAATCACCGCAACTCGCTCTGCGTAAACAATACGCAGGCGACCCGGTGGCCGGGCATTGTGCCTGATCCATCCAACGAATGAAACGCTGTTTTTTACCTCAATGGCGTAAGTATAGTCAATATTTGTTTACAAAACCGCCAATCAACAGCGCCAGCCAACGTTGGATTTACCTTCTTTTGACCATAACTTAGGTCGTCCGTTCACCAGTGGGCCAAAAGGTCGCCCCCTGCTCGGCCATGCGCAATAAGGTGTCGCACGGAGAAAAACGAGGGCCGTACTGTGCGGCCAGACGCTGCAAGATTGCGGCGACTTCACCCGCGCCGAGGCTATCCATATAGCGGAACGGGCCGCCGAGAAACGGCGGAAAACCTATACCAAAGACGGCGCCAATATCGCCATCACGCGCGCTACGTACGATCTGTTCATCAAAACAGCGCGCCGCCTCGTTGAGCATCATCATCACGCAGCGTTCAGCGACCTGCTGAGCAGACAAACGCGCCTGCGGGCTAGCCACTGCCAATAATGGGTAAATAGCCGGGTCAGCCCGTTTTTTGCTTTTACGCCTTTTTGTCTCATAAAGATAGAAACCGCGATTATTTTTTCTGCCTTTGCGATCGTCCTTCAAAATCGCGTCAATGATGTTTGCAGGCGGGCTAAAACGTTCACCAAAAGCGGTCTCCAGTACCGGGATAATCTTAGTGCCGGTATCAATGCCGACTTCATCCAGCAACTGAATAGGTCCAACCGGGAAACCAAATTTAACCAACGCATTATCAATATGTTCAACCGGCTCGCCCTCCAGCAGCAGGCGCATGGCTTCATTGATATAGGGCGCCAGAATACGGTTAACATAAAAACCTGCGCGATCCGCGACCACGATTGGCGTTTTGCCCTGCAGCTTCGCCAGCTTCACCACCGTGGCGATGGTTTGCTCATCGGTCGTTGCGTGCGGGATAACCTCAACCAGCGGCATTTTTTCGACCGGGCTGAAAAAGTGCAGACCAATTACCTTCTCTGGCCGCGCGGCCTGAGCGGCGATCTCGCCGATCGGTAGCGATGAGGTATTGGAGGCAAAGATCGTCTGCGGCCCGCAGCATTGTTCGATCTCGCCAACCATCCGCTGTTTCAGCGCCAGATCCTCAAACACCGCTTCGATGACCACATCGCGGTGGGCAAAGCCATGATAATCCGTAGCGCCGGAAATCAGCGCCAGCTGACGATCGCGTTCACTGGCGCGCAGATAGCGGCGACGCACTTGCTTATCCAGCAGATCCCAACTGTACTTGAGCGCATGATTGATGCCTTTCGCCTGAATGTCTTTTATGCGTACCGGCAGGCCGCCTTTACAGGCGGTGACGTAAGCAATTCCGCCTCCCATTAAGCCGCCGCCGAGTACAGCAATGCTATTCAGCGGAGCGGGGTCAGCTTCGGCGCCACGATCTTTTTTCAGATCGGTGCTGGCAAAGAAAATAGAACGTAACGCTTGCGATTGCGGCGTCATCGCCAGTTCGCCAAACGCTCGTGCCTCTTCGGCGTAACCGCTGCTGCAGCCGTGCGCCAGTCCGTTTTCTATCACCTGTAAAATACGTTCTGCCGCCGGGTAATTACCCTGCGTTTTTTGCCGGGTCTTTTTCGCCACCATGCGGAACAGCAGTTGACGCCCCAGAGGCCCGGCAAGTACCCGTTCGCGCACCGGTACAGTTCGGCTCGCCGGCCGCCCCTGTAACGCCAGCTCAACCGCGGTCCGCAGCAATATTGATTGCGGGACAACATCGTCCACCAGCCCGGCTTTCAACGCCTGACGCGGACGCAATTGTTTACCGGTGAGGATCATTTCAAGCGCCGTACTGACGCCAATCAGCCGCGGCAGACGTTGAGTGCCGCCGGAGCCCGGTAGCAACCCCAGTTGCACTTCCGGCAATCCCAACCGCGTTTTATCATCGTCGCTACAGACACGCCCATGACAGGCCAGCGCCAGCTCCAGGCCGCCGCCAAGGCAGGCGCCGTGAATGGCGGCAATCACCGGGATAGAAAGCGCGTGGATCTCGGACATGATCTGCTGGCCCTGGCGCGCCAGCGCTTCGGCTTCTGCGGCGCTGGTACAACGAGCAATCATGTTGATATCCGCGCCGGCGATAAAGTTGTCGGGTTTAGCGGAGATAAATACGGCGCCGCGCAGCGCCTTATTTTCGCGGAGCTGGCGAATAATCGTCCGCACCTCGCCGCCGAACTCGGCTTTCAGGGTATTCATCTTTTCGCCGGGCGCGTCGATGGTAATAACGGCGATGTTATCCGGGCGAATTTCAAGCGTAAAAGCTGTTGCCGCTTCCATTATTCGACCTCCAGAACCATAGCGGAACCTAAACCCCCCGCCGCGCAGGCGGTAACCAGACCAAATCCGCCGCCGCGTCGCCGGAGTTCATGCAACGTCTGGGTAATCATGCGCGCGCCGGTCGCCGCAAAGGGGTGTCCGTAGGCAATAGAGCCGCCCAGCACGTTGAACTTGCTGGCATCGACTTCCCCGGTTGCCTGTGAACGGCCCAGCACTTCCCGGGCGAAACGATTACTGGCTAAACATTGTAGATTCGCCAGTGTCTGCGCGGCGAAAGCTTCATGCATATCAATCAACGTGAGGTCTGCAAGGGTAATTCCCGCCCTATCCAACGCCAGCGGCGTCGCCCACGCCGGCCCCAGCAACATATCCTGCCAGACATCAATAGCGGTGAAAGCATAGCTACGCAGGTAGCCCAGCGGCGTTAACCCCAACTCTTTGGCCCGGGATTCGGTCATCATGATCACCGCGGCGGCGCCGTCGGTGAGCGGCGTACTGTTTGCCGCCGTGACGCTACCGTGTTTACGATCGAACGCCGGACGTAACTTTTGGTAATCCGCCAGGGTTGAATTTTTACGAATATTGTTGTCCTGCTCCAGCGGCTCGCGATAAGGCGGTACATAGGCCGTCATCACTTCACTGGCCAGTTTGCCCTCTTCCCAGGCGCGGGCGGCAAGCTGGTGTGAACGCAGCGCCAGCGCGTCCTGATCTTCACGGCTAATGCCCCAGGTTTTCGCCATCTGCTCGGCGGTGTCGCCCATCCGCAGGCCGGTGGAGTATTCAGCGACAGCAGGCGGCACCGGTAAAAGATCGCGCAGGCGCAGGCGGGAAAAGAGTTTTAGCCGTTGGCCAAGGGTGCGCGCTTTATTGGCATCCACCAGGGTGCGGGCCAGTTTTTTACTCACGCCGATGGGGAGAACGGAGGAGGAATCAGCGCCGCCGGCGATGCCCGCGCGGATCGTGCCGGCCATCAGGCTTTCGGCAATATTAGCTACCGCCTGGAAACTTGTGGCGCAGGCGCGGCTGACGCTATAGGCGTCGGTATGCACATTCATGCCGGTACCGAGCACGATTTCACGAGCAATATTCGGCGCTTCCGGCATCTGTACAACCTGGCCGAAGACCAGTTGTTCAATCACTTCCGGGGGAACTTCACTGCGCGCCAGCATTTCGCCGACGACCATTTTACCCAGATCTACGGCCGGAACGCCGTGATACGCCGTCGCCTGACGGGCAAATGGGGTACGTAAACCGCTGACAATGGCAATGCGATCGCCCTGACGGGTGATAAGCGGTAATGCCTGACTCATAACTCTCCCCTGTTAACCGATAAAACCAAGTGGTCTGACCTGATAACTAGTCTTAACTAATTTTTTACATTAAGCCAATCGGGGAAGAGAAAAAGTGGGAGCCAAAACACATTGAATAGAAAAGATAACGCCTCAAGAAAGAGGCGTTAAGAGAGAGGATTAACGTAACCCCAGTTGGAAGATCAGCGATTCAGCTTCGCAGCTAAAAACAAAATCGATATTCAACTGCACGCCGCCGTCAACGTCGGTGAACGTCGAGTTAATTTTGCACGGTTCAGATTCCACATTGCGGGCTTTTTCGCTCAGCGCGGCGAGGGTTGCTTCCGCTTCAGCGCGGTTTGCAAACACGCGGCTGTAGGAGGCGGTGCAGTCGGTGTTGTCCACAATGGTGCCAACATCCATACAGCAGCAAACCGGGGTTTCATCAGCGCTACATTTACTCATCGTAGATTTCCTCTGTATATGCACCTTCGGTGCCAGACAAATAATGCGCCTATTTTACGCCCGCCCTCGTCCCCCCTCCAGTTGTTAATGGCAGGAAAACGCTTAAGTGACAGAAATCACACTTAAAAATGATCCAAAACAAAAATGCCCCAAATTGGGTATGACTAAGCAGGGCAATTTTGCCAGCTGGATCGCGTTTCTGTTATCACACTTGAAAAATCTTATAAACAAACTTGCAACAACTCATCTGGTCAGACCTATACTCAGGCCACTGGTCTGATTTCTCTGTTGTAAAGCAGACCCTACACTTCGCGCTTCTGTTACGGCATGTAACATAGTTTAAATAAAAATAACTCAATGAGGTTATGGGCATGAGCCAGAAAACCCGCTTTACCCAATCTGCCCTTGCAGTGGCTGTAGCACTTGTTTCAACCCAAGCCTGGTCCGCAGGATTCCAGTTAAATGAATTCTCCGCTTCCGGCCTTGGTCGTGCCTATTCCGGTGAAGGGGCAATCGCTGACGATGCGGGCAACGCCAGCCGTAACCCCGCGTTAATCATGATGTTTGACCGGCCGACAATGTCGGCAGGCGCCGTCTTCGTCGACCCGGACGTAAATGTTTCCGGTACTTCGCCGACCGGTAAAAGTCTGAATGCGGACAATATTGCCCCAACGGCATGGGTACCAAACCTCCACTTTGTTTCGCCAATTAATGATCAGTTTGGTTGGGGCGCATCTATCACCTCTAACTACGGTCTCGCGACTGAATTTGCTGATAACTATGCTGCCGGCAGTATGGGCGGCACAACCGATCTCACCACCGTTAACTTCAATTTAAGCGGCGCCTATCGCCTGAACAGCAATTGGAGCTTTGGTTTAGGTTTTGACGCGGTGTACGCGAAAGCGAAAATCGAACGCTACGCAGGTGATTTAGGACAAATCGTTGCCGGTTCCGGTAAACTGCCGCCAGCGCTGGCGGGCAGGGTCAGCCAGATCCCTGCCGACACTCAGATTGCGCATTTGAACGGCAACGAATGGGGCTTCGGCTGGAACGCCGGTATCCTGTATGAGCTGGATAAGAACAACCGCTATGGTTTCACCTACCGCTCGGAAGTTAAAATCGACTTTGATGGCAACTATAAGAGCGATCTGCCGTCCGCGTATAACCAGATCCTCGGCAACTTCGGTTTACCGGCCGGTACCGATGGCCGTACCACTAACGGCTCGCTGACCCTCAACTTGCCAGAGATGTGGGAACTGTCGGGTTATAACCGCGTCGCGCCGCAGTGGGCAGTTCACTATAGCCTGACCTACACCAGTTGGAGCCAGTTCCAGGAGCTGAAGGCCACTGGCAGCAATGGCCAGACGCTGTTCTATAAAGATGAAGGCTTTAAAGATGCTTACCGCATCGCGCTGGGTACCACCTATTACTATGACGATAACTGGACCTTCCGTACCGGTATCGCCTTCGATGATAGCCCGATTCCGGCTGGCACCCGCTCCATCTCTATCCCGGATCAGGATCGCCTGTGGCTGAGCGCCGGTACCACCTACGCGTTCAATAAAGATGCTTCAGTGGATGTTGGTGTCTCTTACATGCACGGTCAGCACGTGGAAATTAAAGAAGGCCCTTACACCTTCCGTTCTGAAGGTACCGCCTGGCTGTACGGCGCGAACTTCAACTACCGCTTCTGATAAGCCAACGGTATAAAAAAAGGGTGAACATCATGTTCACCCTTTTTCTTTTCTGACCCGCGTGGATTACTGCGAATCGATATCTTTCAGCTCATCCTGAATCGCCTGCGCGTTCGGATTATCGGCCGGCGTCAGCTTACCGCCGTTGGCGATAAAGTCGTGCCGCTGGAAGTAGGCTTCACGCATCAGGATGTATGGATCGGAAGACTGGCGCAGCAGGCCGTCGGAATCCAGCAGCTGAGCGCGCGTTTCAATCCCTTCGACCGCCCATTTACCGATGGACATCGGCCAGGTCAGCCAGGAGAGTACCGGATACAGGCCATCGGCCATGTCACCGCCCTCATCACGCAGGGTGAAACTGCCATAGAACGGCAGCTGCACGTACGGGCCGTAGCCCACGCCGTAGTGGCCCAGCGTGCTACCAAAGCGATGCGGTTCAACGCGCTGCAGCTGCGGGTTCGCCATACCTGCGACGTCGATTAAGCCGCCCATCCCGAGAATAGTGTTAAGGAAGAAGCGAGTGAAATGCACCATGCCTTTATAGGGATCGCCCTGCAGGAAGGAGTTGACCATTACCGCCGGTTCTTCAAGGTTGCTGGTGAAGTTGCTTAAACCATTACGCGCCGGTTGCGGCACATAATCACGCCAGGCGACGGCGACGGGACGCAGTACATAAGGATCAACCACATTAAAGTTGAAGTTGAACATGGTACGGTTAAACCCTTCAAGCGGATCTGAACGCCCCTGCGGCCGATCGTCAGTGCTGGAACTGGCACATCCCACCAGCAATGTGGCGCCAAGCGCAAGCGCCGACAGGCGATAATTCATAGGTGTCTCCCTGTTAATTCTGACTATCGCTGGAGGCATCCGGGACGGCGCCCCCATTAGCATTTTATCGTTGGGTAGCTGCTTTCAGCATAGCCTTCTTTGGCATAATTGTTGCTCCCCGATTCTATACATATTTTGCAATATTCGTATTGCTATTCTTGCCATTGCGCTGAATTTAGGAGCATATCCTGTGCCGCCGCGCTGATTTCTCTCTACGCTTAGTAACAAATACAAAGGGAGAGCAGCCATGACCCGACAAAATACCCCCACCAGTATGCATGATAGCGATGAACGAGAAGTTGAAAGCGAAGAGAAACAGCATGGCGAGAAAATAGAAGTGGATGAAGAGCGTCTGCCTTCGCAGGCAATGGCTACCCATGAGGTGATTCGCCAGGAGGGTGAAAAGGAGCTCGAGCGCGACGCCATGGCGCTACTATGGTCAGCAATTGCCGCCGGTTTGTCGATTAGCGCCTCGCTGGTAGCCAAGGGGATTTTTCATGTTCACCTTGGCGCCCTGCCCGGCGGTTATCTGCTGGAGAATTTGGGATACACCTTCGGCTTTATTATTGTCATTCTCGCCCGCCAGCAGCTGTTTACGGAAAATACCGTCACCGCCGTGCTGCCGATTATGCATAAACCCAGCGCCGGTAATATTGCTTTATTGCTGCGCCTGTGGGGCGTGGTGTTATTAGGTAATTTATTGGGTGGGGCTATCGCCGCCTGGGCGTTTAATATCATGCCGATTTTCGATGATGCCACGCGTGAGGCGTTTCAAAGCATCAGCCAGAAAGTCATGGAGAATACGCCTGGCGAGATGTTCGCCAACGCGATTATTTCCGGCTGGCTGGTGGCGACAATGGTCTGGATGTTCCCGGCCGCCGGCTCGGCGAAAGTCATCGTCATCATCCTGATGACCTGGCTGATTGCGCTGGCGGACACCACGCATATCGTCGTCGGCAGTGTGGAAATTTTCTATCTGATTTTCAGCGGCGCCCTGCCCTGGCAGGAGTTCATCTGGCCCTTCGCGCTGCCGACGCTCGCCGGCAACATCTGCGGCGGCACCTTTATCTTCGCCCTGCTAAGCCACGCCCAGATTCGCAACGACATGACCCAGGAACAGAAAGCCAAAGCGAAGGCCGAAGCAGATAAAAAGGGCTAAACGGCTGCAAATTAAGCAATTAATCGCAATGCGCTTAACGGGCGGCGGAAAAAACGCTATAATCCCGCCGCCTTGTCCCCTTAGTTAAATGGATATAACGAGCCCCTCCTAAGGGCTAGTTGCAGGTTCGATTCCTGCAGGGGACACCATGCGCCTCTCCTGACGTCTACCGGATTCAATAACCCCTTTATAATCAGCAATAAACCATCTACTTTAGCTAAGCTTTATCTGTAAGTATTCCAGTAAAAGGCCCGATCGTTAGTCGTAGATAGCGGCGAAAGCCTTCGTTTATCAGTTTTTCAAGCAGGCGGTTTAGATGAAACAATTCACCATCAGTGATATGCAGCAACAGAGCGCAGCCGCGGCGGCCGCTCCCCGCCTACGGGCGCATCGTAACTTCCATCCGGAACTCAGCGATCCGGTACAGCGTCTGGCCATTGCCATGGAGCCGGGAACCTACATTCGCCCTCACCGTCATCCTCATACTTTTGAGCTGCTGCTGCCGTTAAGCGGCCGTTTTGTAGTACTGAACTTCGATGAACAAGGCACCGTGACCCACCGCGTGGTATTAGGAGAAGAATGCACGGCGCTGGAAATGGCGGCCGGCACCTGGCATGCGGTACTGTCGCTGGATCACGGCGGTATCATTTTTGAAGTCAAGCACGGAGGCTATCAGCCGGTAGCCGAACAGGATTCCGCGCCATGGGCACCAGCCGAAGGCGCGCCAGGCACCGAGGAATTAATGGCGTGGTATGCCACGGCCCAGGTGGGGGATGGCGGTTTTACTCTTCAGAAGAGTGCTCGCTAATTTGAGCCTGCGATGATTATTGCAAAAAAGGCGCTGCGGCGTCTTTTTTATTTATATCATCTATAATTAATATAGAGTATATCCATCACCAGAATAAAGCACCACGGCTCACCCCATTTTTATCGTTAATTAAGCAATATTCTATACCTTATTAAGAAAAAGATATTATAATCGATTATGGTAGGTGTTTTAACTGCCGCCATCTGTCACATAAAGATTCTTCATTGTGGATTTATATTTCACTGCTGAATAATTTTTTATGGAAAGGATAGTGTAGTCGAACAACAACGCTGGCGCTCTGTTCATCAGGAACGCAGATTATTAAAAACATTTACATATAATTATCGCCATGAATAAGATAGAAAGAAACATTTGGAAGTTGAACAATCTCCCACCACTGGAGTATTGCTCTATCGCTCGTGCGCAAAAACTCCTGCAGTGCGAACTGGAAGATTTACTTCACTGGCACGATATCGGCGCTATCAGCCTGTGCCTGAAACTGAAAAAGAATCGCGGCACGCTCAATAGCGCCCTGACCCGGAATCAGGGGGTTGGCGACTCATCATACGGCTACGGCGGTTTTGATGACATTACCAAAGCCAACAAGCCCTGGTCTCAGCACTCTAAAATAAACAACATCATCACCCTGAATGAAAATGTGTCGGTCATTGATGCCGATCACGACAGCGCCATCGCCAAAATTAAACTCAACGTTTCTGTTTCTGGTTTATGGCACACTCATTCAAGAAATTTAATGGATGTGCTGGAGAATCCAGATAACATTCAACAAGAAGATACGCTGAGCATTATCTCCCCGGCTAAAAACGTCATCTACTGCAATTTCATTCCTGATAATGATGATAAGCCGACGATTGAGCTTAACAAGCTGTATATTACCAGCAAAGAAATTGAGAAAATTTACGAGCACACCATCAGCAGTCGTCCGCTAGAGTATTCTGAGGCCGCGATGAATTCATATAATGAAAAAACCATTAATGAGCCATCAACACCACCACAAAATAAGCTATTACTCGAATTCATTAATTATATTATTCAATCCAACCCCGCCTTTAACCGCGATTTACTGAATGCGACAGAAAGCAGTAAACAGCTCGCCTTTAAATCCATTATGGAAAAGTTAAAAAAAGAAGGCATCGTCACCAACGAAAATCATTCGATGGCTTCACTCTCTGAACTGATCCTCAATTCATAATACTCACTTTTGTGCGGATTATTCACACGAATAATCCGCCATTATCCATAGTGATAGTACCGATACCGCCACACTTTACTTTCTCGATCAAAAGCAAAGCAAAAAAAGTACGATAAAAAACAAAAAAAATTCCCCAACACGTGCTCTATCGTCTATATATCTTCTGGTGTTTATCACAGACGATTCACATTCACTTCATCATTTCACGCCTACTATGAGCTCATGCTGAAACTATCCCGATGCCCTGTAGTCGTTCTCGGTACCCTTGCTTTGTATTGTGGTTCCACTCGCGCTGAGGTCGACCTCGGCTCGATCGACATTTTTTCTGCTGATAACCCGAATAGCCCGGTGCCGAAAGGTTGGGTTCTCGGCGGCGCCGCGATTAGCGGTACCGCGCGCTACCACAAGCAGGACAACGAAACCCACTTTATTCCCGGCGGATTATATTTTGGCGACCAGTTAATGTATCTGGGCGACCGCGCCCGCTACTATTTTCATCTTGATGACACTATCGCGCTATACGGCTACGGACGCTGGCGTTTCGGTAATTTAGATCCCGACGACGATACGGCTTTTAGGGGGATGAACGAACGTAAAGGCGAACTGGAAGGCGGTATTGGCGCCACATGGATCACACCATACGCGCTGATAAGCGCGCGCATCAGTTCAGATATCAGCGGCCGCAGCAACGGCCAGGAGCTGCTGCTATGGGCTGATTTTCCGATCATCAAAGACAATCTGCTGGTGATGCCGGGGATGGGCCTGATGGTACGGAGTCATAATATGGCGAACTACTATTTTGGCGGCATATCAGCAAGCGAGGCGACGCCCGAGCGTCCCCAATGGGATACCGGCACGACGGTATCACCAATGGTCGCCATCATTACCAGCTACCGCTTCAGCCCCCACTGGGTCGGAATGATAGCGGCAAACTACGAACGCTATGATGATGATATTGCCAATAGTCCCATTGTCCAGCACAGCGGTGAACTGTATGGCATCCTCGGCGTCGGATATACCTGGTAGAACATCAGGGCATTTCCTCAATCCATAAGTTAATCTGATTAACGCAATTATAAATAAGTCTTTTAGCTTATGGCGTAAGCTCGCTACCCTGTTGCAGGATTCAATCTCCAGCCTGCCGCCGATTAAGTTCTTCTACCCGACTTTTACAGGAGCCGCTCATGCCTACTCATGATAACCATCTTCAGCGCGCCATTACGCTTGCCGCCGCTAATGTTGAAAACGGCGGCCGCCCGTTCGGCGCCGTCATAGTACGCCACGGCGAAGTCATTGCCGAAGCGGTGAATACCTTGCACCAGAGCGGCGATCCTACCGCACACGCTGAACTCAACGCCATCCGCGACGTTTCTCTACATTTGGGCAATCAGGTATTGCGTGAATGCGTGGTTTACGCCAGCGGGCAACCCTGCCCGATGTGTCTGAGCGCGATGTATTTAACCGGCGTGCGCGAAGTCTATTTCGCCAACAGCAATCAGGATGGCGAGCGCTTCAATCTCTCTACCGCCGCTATCTACCAGCAATTGCAGCAGCCATTGGAAAACCAATCACTCCCCATTCACCATTGCCCACAACCCGAAGGGCTGGCCTTGTATCAGCGCTGGGCGGATAAAGCGTAATGAGCCAGACACAACGCAAAACGCTGACGCTATTGGTGCTGGTACTGATCGGCATTAATATGCGCCCGCTACTGACCTCGATAGGTCCATTACTGCCGCAACTGCAGCACGCAACAGGCATGAGCTTTACCCTGGTTTCACTACTGACCGCCCTTCCGGTCATCGCGATGGGGGTGCTGGCGCTAGCCGGAGGCTGGGTTAACCGCCACGTTAGTGAAAACCGCAGTATCGCGTTAAGTCTGCTGGCGATAGGCATTGGCGCAATCCTGCGTGAGCTGGCTCCGCAAAGCGGCCTGCTGCTTAGTAGCGCGCTGCTCGGCGGGATTGGCATCGGCGTGATTCAGGCGATTATACCCAGCGTCATTAAGCGTCTCTTTCATCACCGCACGCCGCAGGTGATGGGGTTATGGTCGGCGGCGCTGATGGGCGGGGGCGGCCTTGGCGCTGCGATCACCCCCTGGCTTGCGCAGCATAGCGCGCTCTGGCATCACGCGCTGGCGTGGTGGGCTCTACCGGCTCTGGCTGCGATCATTGGCTGGTTGCCGCTCTGCAAAATGCTGCCCGCCGCGCCGGCTGCCGCATCGGCGCAAGTCACGCCGGCTGTCTTTCGCCACCACCGCGCCTGGACGCTTGGTCTTTATTTCGGTCTGATCAATGGCGGCTACGCCAGCCTGATTGCCTGGTTACCACCCTATTATATGCAGCTTGGCCACAGCGCCCAGTTTAGCGGCACGCTTCTGGCATTGATGACCGTCGGCCAAACCGCCGGCGCGCTGGTGCTGCCGATGCTCGCTCGCCACGAAGATCGTCGTAAGCTGCTGATGCTGGCATTGGCGCTGCAGTTGTTCGGGTTCTGCGGTTTCATTTGGCTACCGCAACAGTGGCCTCTGCTGTGGGCAGTGAGTTGCGGCGTAGGACTAGGCGGCGCATTTCCGCTTTGTCTGGTGCTGGCGCTGGACCATTCGCCGCAGCCGGCCGTCGCCGCTCGGCTGGTGGCGTTTATGCAGGGCGTCGGTTTTATTATCGCCGGGTTATCGCCATGGCTTTCGGGGCTGCTGCGCAGCCTGAGCGGAAACTACCAGCTGGACTGGGAATTCCACGCCATCTGCGTATTCATCTTAATGGCGCTTACCTTGCGCTTTGTGCCCGCACGTTATCCGCATCAGTGGCGCGCGCCGACGACAACCGCCCGCTAACCTCATCGCTACAGGGTGCAGAAGATGATTTCTGCACCTCCCCACCAATAGAAAAAATCCCAAAATCAAATAACTACGAAATGTCCGGGTATTGCTTTAAATCACCGTCGCCGTAATTGAATTTATTACCGAATGAAATTAATGTGTCGCCTATTCACGACAGTCGTAAGTAACTAAAAATTAATAAAAAAATGGATCTTGTTTCCACCATTTTTTAAGCGTACATTAGCGCCATCTGGAGCAAATAGCGCACAGAATTTCGGACTGCCGCAGCCGCCAGAATAGTCTGGTTTTATCTGCGACAGTCCCACAACGGTTAAAGTTAAATTCATTTAGGCGTTTCGCCGAAATGCGGAGTGACATGTCGTGAAATACTTTTTGATGGGAATTTCTTTTATGGTCATCGTTTGGGCCGGTACTTTCGCCCTGATGATTTAACCTGCTATGCAGCAAAGAAATGGGAGCCAGGCGGCTCCCATTTTTTATTCGTGGTGTTCAGTCACCGTTTTACTGGCCGCCGGTAGCAGTCCATCGGCGCGGAACATGGATTTGATGCCACGGATAGCCTGACGGATACGATCGCGGTTTTCGATCAACGCGAAACGCACATGAGTATCGCCATAGTCGCCAAAACCGATTCCCGGCGAGACGCACACTTTAGCCTCCTGCAGCAGCTTTTTGGCGAATTCCAGCGATCCCATTGCCGCATATGGCTGCGGAATTTTGGCCCACACGTACATCGACGCTTTCGGGCACTCAACCATCCAGCCTGCCTCATGCAGCCCTTTCACCAGCACATCACGACGACGTTTATATTGTTCCGCAATATCGCGCACGCATTGCTGATCGCCTTCCAGCGCGGCAATCGCCGCCACCTGCAGCGGTGTAAAGGTCCCGTAGTCATGATAACTTTTGATGCGGGCCAACGCGTTAACCAGCGTTTTATTCCCCACCATAAAGCCGATACGCCAGCCGGCCATGTTGTAGCTTTTTGACAGGGTGAAGAATTCGACCGCCACATCGCGCGCGCCGGGCACCTGCATAATCGACGGCGCTTTCCAGCCATCATAGACGATATCAGCGTAGGCCAGATCGTGCACCACCAGCACGTCATAGCGTTTCGCCAGCGCCACCACCTTCTCAAAGAAATCGAGCTCGACGCACTGCGCGGTCGGGTTCGACGGGAAGCCCAGAATCATCATTTTTGGCTTCGGATAACTCTCGCGGATCGCGCGTTCCAGTTCATTGAAGAAATCTACGCCTTCCACCAGCGGGACGGAACGAACCTGCGCCCCGGCGATAACCGCGCCGTAAATATGAATCGGATAGCTGGGGTTTGGCACCAGCACCGTATCGCCATGATCGAGCGTCGCCAGCATCAGATGCGCCAGCCCCTCTTTCGAACCAATCGTCACGATGGCTTCTGATTCCGGGTCGATATCGACGTCATAACGTTCCTGATACCAACGTGAAATCGCGCGGCGCAGACGAGGAATACCGCGAGAAGTAGAGTAACCGTGGGTATCCGGACGCTGGGCAACGGTACACAGTTTTTCAACAATATGCGGCGGCGTGGCGCCATCCGGGTTGCCCATACTGAAATCGATAATATCTTCGCCGCGCCGACGCGCAGCCATTTTCAGTTCGGCAGTGATGTTAAAAACATACGGAGGGAGACGATCGATACGCGTAAAACGGCGTTCAGGACTGAATTCAGCCATAGATTCCTCAGATTAACGTTAGCGCCCGGACCGTCCGAGCGACGCGGCCACCGATGTGGCACGTTTAGAAAATAACCTGAAAAAAAACACGCTGTCGAGAGGGTTGATAAAAAATAATCGCCCACGCGTAAAACGGGTCATCACGCCTCAGTATGCGGCAGAACGTGTTCCCAAAACGAATGTAACGTAAATAAACAATCAACATATTGATATCATTTATAATACTCAAATGTATCATCGTTACTCATAAACGGCCTGATAGCTGGAGTGAGCGACTTATCCCCTTTAATTTTTAAGCCTGTTCCCCATTTATCTCTGCTGCTAGCCTTCTGGCGTGAGGTTTTCTATCATATTGCTTTCCCGCGAATCCTGGGCGCATCCATGCACGATATATTTAATATGCTGCTGGCGGTTTTTGACCGCGCGGCATTAATGCTCATTTGCCTCTTTTTTCTTATCCGCTTACGCCTGTTCCGCGAACTGCTGCATAAATCGGCGCATACGCCTCGCGAGCTGCTGGCGGTCACCGCCATTTTCTCCATGTTTGCGCTGTTCAGCACCTGGTCCGGCGTTCCGGTAGAGGGTTCGCTGGTCAACGTACGGATTATCGCGGTGATGTCCGGCGGGATCCTGTTTGGGCCGTGGGTCGGCGCGATTGTCGGCGTGATTGCCGGGGTACACCGCTATCTCATTGATATTGATGGTGTAACGGCCATCCCCTGCTTTATCACCAGCATTGTCGCCGGGCTACTTTCCGGGCTTATTAATCGCAAAATTCCGAAAGCCCAGCGCTGGAAGGTGGGGATTCTGGCCGGGATGCTGTGCGAAACGCTAACCATGATCCTCGTGGTGCTGTGGGCGCCGACGCTGGCGCTGGGGATCGATATTGTCTCCAAAATCGGTATTCCGATGATCCTTGGCAGCATCTGCATCGGTTTTATTGTGCTGCTGGTCCAGAGCGTGGAAGGCGAGAAAGAGGCCAGCGCGGCGCGCCAGGCAAAACTGGCGTTGGATATCGCCAACAAAACGCTGCCGCTGTTCCGCCACGTTAACAGCGAATCGCTGCGTCAGGTTTGCGATATTATTCGCCGGGACATCAATGCCGATGCGGTCGCGATAACCACCACTGACCGGGTGCTGGCGTATGTTGGCTACGGCGAAAATAACTATAACGATCGCAACAACGATATCAGCCCAACCACTCGTCAAGCTATTGAAAGCGACACCATCATCATTAAAAACAACGATGAAGCCTACAGAACGCCCGAGATCCACTCCATGCTGGTCATTCCGCTACGCGAGAAAGGCGTAGTGACCGGCACGCTGAAAATTTACTACTGCCATGCGCATCGTATTACCTCCTCGCTGCAGGAGATGGCGATCGGCCTGTCGCAAATTATCTCCACCCAGCTTGAGGTCTCGCGGGCCGAACAACTACGAGAAATGGCCAATAAAGCGGAACTTCGCGCCCTGCAAAGTAAAATTAATCCCCATTTTCTGTTTAATGCGCTTAACGCCATCTCCTCTTCCATCCGCATGAATCCGGATACCGCGCGACAGTTGATTTTCAATTTGTCGCGCTATTTACGCTATAACATTGAGTTAAAAGATGACGAGCAGATCGACATCAAGCGCGAGCTGTACCAAATTAAGGATTATATTGCGATCGAGCAGGCGCGATTCGGCGACAAGCTGACGGTGATTTATGATATTGACGAGGACGTCAGCTGCGTCATCCCCAGCCTGCTCATTCAGCCGCTGGTTGAAAACGCCATCGTCCACGGTATTCAACCCTGTCGGGGTAAGGGCGTGGTGACTATCGCCATCAACGAATGCGGAAACCGGGTGCGCATTAGCGTACGGGATACCGGTAACGGTATTGACCCGGCGGTGGTAGCCCGCGTCGAAGCCGACGAGATGCCGGGCAATAAAATTGGTCTGTTGAATGTTCATCATCGGGTGAAACTGCTCTACGGCGAAGGGCTGCATATCCGCCGCTTGACGCCGGGAACGGAGATTGCGTTCTACGTCCCCAACCAGCACGCCCCGGCGAGTGAACCGGTGTCGCTGTTGCCATGAGCGGAGAAAATATGAAAGTTATTATTGTGGAAGATGAGTTCCCGGCGCAGCAGGAACTCACCTGGTTGATAAATACTCACAGCCAGATGGAGATCGTCGGCACCTTTGACGACGGTCTCGATGTGCTGAAATTCCTGCAGCACAATAAAGTCGATGCCATCTTTCTCGACATCAATATTCCCTCTCTGGACGGCGTACTGCTGGCGCAAAATATTAGCCAGTTCGCGCATAAGCCATTTATCGTTTTTATCACCGCGTGGAAAGAACATGCGGTGGAAGCCTTTGAACTGGAAGCGTTTGACTACATCCTTAAGCCTTATCAGGAATCGCGGATTATTAACATGCTGCAGAAACTCTCCAGCGCCTGGCAGCAACAGCAGCAGGTGGCGGCGAGTGGTACGCCCGCGCAAAACCCAACCCGCGAAAACGACACCATTAATCTGATTAAAGACGAGCGGATCATCGTCACCAGCATTCACGATATTTATTACGCGGAAGCGCATGAAAAAATGACCTTCGTTTATACGCGCCGTGAATCATTCGTCATGCCGATGAACATCACTGAATTCTGCAGCAAACTGCCGGCTGCGCACTTCTTTCGCTGCCACCGCTCGTACTGCGTCAATCTGAATAAAATTCGCGAAATAGAGCCATGGTTCAACAACACCTACGTCCTACGGCTACGCGACCTTGAGTTTCAGGTGCCGGTCAGCCGCAGTAAGGTGAAAGAGTTTCGCCAGTTGATGAATCTGTAATGAGATGGGCGACGGCAGACACCGCCGCCCGGCTGAGAGTGGTTTAGAGGATATGCCCCAGCGTCTGGCGCAAATGCGCGCCGGAGCCCAGTAGGCCTGGGTTATCATGGACAATGAGATAAACCGGAATATCCTGCACGTAGGCTTTAAAGCGCCCTTTATCTTCAAACCCGCCGCGGAAACCCGACGCCTTAAAGAACTCAAGGAAACGCGGGACAATACCGCCCGCGATGTACACGCCGCCGAAAGTGCCGAGGGTCAGCGCCAGGTTACCGCCAAAGCGCCCCATAATGACGCAGAACAACGACAGCGCGCGGCGACAATCAATGCAGGTATCCGCCAGCGCGCGCTCGGTAACGTCCTTCGGTTGCAGGTTCTCCGGCAAACGGCCATCGGATTTAACAATCGCCCGATACAGATTAACTAATCCCGGGCCGGACAGAACGCGTTCGGCGGACACGTGGCCTAACTCGTTGCGTAGCTCCTCGAGAATAATGCCCTCTTCTTCGCTGTTCGGCGCGAAATCAACGTGGCCGCCCTCGCCAGGCAGGCTCACCCAGCGTTTATCAACGTGTACCAGGTGCGCTACGCCAAGACCGGTACCTGCGCCGTAGACTGCGATCGGTTTACCTTCCGCCGGTTGCGCGCCGCCGAACTGGATCAGATGCTCGTCTTTGAGCATTGGGATCGCCATCGACACCGCGGTAAAATCATTAATGATTTCCAGATGCGCGAATCCGAGGTTCTTTTTCATCTCGGCAATAGAAAAAGCCCAGGTATGGTTGGTCATCGCTACCCAGTCGCCGGTGATGGGGCAAGCAATGGCGATGCAGCCATCATCGACCTTCACGGCTTGTTCGTCGAGATAGACGCGTACAACGGCCTCAAGGCTTGGATAATCGAGCCCGGAATAAGTTTTAGCGCGGGAAATCTCCCCGCTTGCGATATCACATAACGCCAGACGGGCGTTAGTTCCGCCAACGTCTCCTACTAAAGCAAATTTTGTCATTCCGTTACGGCTCCGCTAAAGTCAAAATAATTCTTTTCGCACACTGTAAATTCATGGCGACATAACAACAACGCCCAACGTACAGCCGCCGGTAGTTTAGCGACATTGGTCACATTTAGCCTGTAATCTATGTAACACGGCATCTTATGACCTACACGCAACGTCAGGTTTGGCCTTAAGTTTATCGTTTCAGCACCATTTGCGCCGAAGCTCTTTACAGAGACAGGCAAAGTAGCGCTTCAGGACATTTAAAAGGAACCCTTCATGTTGCACCCGCGCGCCAGAACGATGCTGTTGTTATCGATACCCGCCATTCTTATTGGTATCGCTTCCAGCCTGGTATTGATTGTGGCGATGAAGATCGCCGCGATTCTGCAGAGCATCTTGTGGAGCGACCTGCCGGCACATGTCGGCATTGCCGCCGATAGTCCGCTATGGATAATAGCCATCCTCACTCTCACCGGGATTGCCGTGGGGCTGGTGGTCCGTTTCAGCCCCGGTCATGGGGGGCCAGATCCGGCAACCGAATCCTTGATCGGCGCGCCCATCGCCACCAACGCGCTACCGGGGTTACTGGCGGCATTGATTCTCGGCCTCGCGGGCGGTGTCAGTCTCGGGCCGGAACATCCGATCATGGTCGTCAATATAGCGCTTGCCGTCGCCCTCGGTTCGCGCCTGTTTCCACGGGTAAGTTCGCTGGACTGGACAATTCTCGCCGCGTCGGGAACCATCGGCGCGCTGTTCGGCACGCCGGTTGCCGCGGCGCTTATTTTTTCGCAAACGCTCAATAGCAGCAGCGACGTTCCGTTATGGGATCGGCTGTTCGCCCCGCTGCTGGCGGCGGCGGCAGGCGCATTGACGACCGGTATTTTTTTCCATCCCAATTTCACTCTGCCAATCCCGCACTATCCGCACCTGCGCATCGTCGATATCATCAGCGGCGCGATTGTCACGCTTATCGCCATCGCCGTCGGCATGGTCGCCGTGTGGTGTCTGCCGCGTCTGCACGCGCTCATCCACCGGCTAAAAAATCCGGTATTAATGCTGGGCATCGGTGGTTTCTTACTGGGGATCCTGGGTGTTATCGGCGGGCATATTACGCTATTTAAAGGTCTGGACGAAATGCAGCAACTGGCCTCCAGCCAGACGCTTGGCGCTGGCGATTTTCTGCTCATTGCCGTGGTGAAATTGGCGGCGCTGGTGCTGGCGTCCGCATGCGGTTTCCGCGGCGGGCGTATTTTCCCGGCGGTGTTTGTCGGCGTCTCGTTGGGGCTAATGCTGCATGCTCACGTTGAAGCGGTACCGGCCGCCATTACCATCTCCTGCGCGATCCTCGGCCTGGTGCTGGTCGTTACCCGCGACGGCTGGCTGAGTCTGTTTATGGCGTCAGTAGTGGTGCCTGACACCACCCTGTTGCCGCTGCTTTGTATCGTGATGCTCCCGGCCTGGCTACTGCTGGCCGGGAAGCCGTTGATGATTGCCAAACGCCGCGGCGATTAGCCGCGGTTGTTGCGATTTTCCAGCGCCTGGGTGACCGCGCGTAAGAAATCAGGAATATCCATTTTCGGCAGCATGACTTCGACCATCGTTAACTTATCGGAGTTAACGCTATCGGCCATCGCCTCCGCCAATTCGCCGGTTTGCGTTACCCGCCAACAGCGGGAAGGCGTATCCGGCGCAAAAGCATCGGGGAAGCGGCTCCAGTCCCACAACGCGATATCGTTGTAGCGCTGTTCCGGCCCGTGAATCGCGCGCTCGACGGTGTAACCCTCGTTATTCAACAGCAAAATTAACAGCTTTTGCTTATCGCGCAGCATTGAGCTCATCTCCTGGATAGTGAGCTGGGCGGCGCCATCGCCAATGATTAATACCACCCTTCTGTCCGCGGCGGCTGTCTGTGCGCCGTAGGCGGCAGGTAGCGTAAAGCCGATTGAGCCCCATAGCGGCTGCACCAGCAGCGTCGCCTGGGAGGGAAGTTTTAATGAGGCGATGCCGAATGCCGAGGTCCCCTGGTCGGCAAGAATAATGTCGCCCGGCCGCAGCTGTTTCTCGACCGTACTCCAGAAGCTTTTCTGCGTCAGATTCCCCTGCGGCGCGCCGGAAGCGTCGGGCGCGATGATATCTGGCGCGCTCCATTCGGCGGACAGCTTGCCAGAAACGTCAATGAGTGCCGCCAGCGCCTGATCCATCGGGATCCGGCTGAACCAGTGATCGCCAACCCGCGCGGCGAACGGCTGGATTTCGATGGTTTTCTCCGTTGGCAAATGATGGGTAAAGCCGGCGGTAATCGTATCGGTAAAACGCGTACCCACGCAGATGATGGCATCGGCGCTTTCCATCGCCTCGCGAGTCTGCGGCGCGCTGGCGATCCCGCTATAGGTCCCGGCAAAACCTGAGCCTTGTTCGTCAAATAGCCCTTTCCCCATCAGCATGGTGGCGTGGGTTATCGGCGCGGACTTAACCCACTGCTGTAGTGTGTTTTGCAGACCGTAACGCTGGGCGAGAAAATCCGCCAGCAGCGACACGCGGCGGCTGCTGCGTAACAGTTTGGCCGCGTGTTCGCGAAAGCCGGCAAGCTGGTTTTCATCGGCCGCCGGGCCCTTAATCACCAGCGTGCGGGCCGGCGGCACCGCGCGGGCTTTCGCCACGTCGGCAGGCAGCATCAGATACCCAGGGCGGTGGTGGGTCAGCATGTCGCTTAATACCCGGTCAATTTCATGACAGGCGTTGCCCGCCGTTAGCGTCGCCTGAGTACAGGTAATTTGTTCGCTCATCCGCGAGAAATGGGTGAAATCGCCATCGCCGAGCGTATGGTGCAGGAGTTCACCGCGCTGCTGCGCGCCAGTGGAAGGGGCGCCCACAATATGCAGCACCGGGATATGTTCCGCATAACTACCAGCCACCCCATTCAACGCGCTTAACTCTCCTACGCCATAGGTGGTTAGCAGCGCGCCAGCGCCTTTTATACGCGCATAGCCGTCTGCGGCGTAGGCCGCGTTCAGTTCGTTAGCACAGCCGACCCATCCCAAATCTTGATGGGCTATCACGTGATCGAGAAACTGTAAGTTGTAATCACCAGGTACGCCGAACAGGCGATCGATACCACAATCTACGAGACGATCCAGCAGATAATCGCCAATGGTGTAAGTCGGTTGCATATCCATAATCCTTGTTGTTGTGCAGGTAATCTGAGTATTAGATATGCGTTTTAACTGTCCAGATTGTGAGCAACAAAGAGGGTGGAAAGCAAAATTTACGCGTTTTCCCCATATACTCCGCATACAACATTGATTAGTGTAAACGTATACACACCCTGTTTTGATGCGGAGGAAGTATGGTTTACCAGGCAAGTAACACGCGTTATCAGGCCATGGAGTACCGCCGATGCGGGCGCAGCGGCCTGAAGCTACCGGCGATATCTCTCGGCCTGTGGCATAACTTTGGCGATGAAACACAGGTAGAGAACAGCCGCCAGTTGCTGCATCATGCCTTCGACCTTGGTATTACCCACTTCGACCTGGCGAACAATTACGGCCCACCGCCGGGATCGGCGGAGAGCAACTTCGGGCGGATCCTCAAAGAAGATTTTCTGCCCTACCGCGACGAACTCATCATCTCCAGTAAAGCGGGCTATACCATGTGGGACGGCCCTTATGGCGACTGGGGATCGCGCAAGTATCTGGTCGCCAGCCTCAACCAGAGCCTGAAGCGGATGGGCCTTGAGTACGTCGATATCTTTTATCACCACCGCCCGGATCCGGAGACACCGCTGGAGGAGACCATGCGGGCGCTGGATCATCTGGTTCGCCAGGGGAAAGCGCTCTACGTTGGTTTATCAAACTACCCGCTTGAGCAGGCGCGTCAGGCTATCGCTATCCTCAACGATCTCGGCACGCCTTGCCTGATTCACCAACCCAAATATTCGATGTTTGAACGTTGGGTGGAAGAAGGATTATTAGCGATGCTGCAGGCCGAAGGCGTGGGAAGTATAGCGTTTTCACCGCTGGCTGGCGGGCAGTTGACCAACCGCTATCTAAACGGTATTCCGCCAGACTCCCGCGCAGCCAGCAATAGCCGTTTTTTACAGCCGGAACAGCTCACCGCCGAGCGGCTGGCAAAAGTCCGCCAACTTGACGCCATTGCCGGGCGCCGTGGACAGAAGCTCTCACAGATGGCGTTAGCCTGGGTGCTGCGAGAAGATAAGGTGACGTCAGTGCTGATCGGCGCCAGTAAAACGGCGCAACTGGATGATGCCGTAGGCATGTTAAGCAATCGCCAGTTCAGCGCTGAAGAGTGCGCCGCTATTGACGCGATCCTTGCGGTGTAAACTCATTTTTACTTTGGCAAAAAATGCTATTTCTTGCGATTTAAGAGTTCCCTGATGCTACGTCTCTTTACCGGCTCGTAATATCTGGTTAACAGGTCATTTAAGACCCGATCGTGAGGAGAAGAGTATGTTCAGGTCACTGATTCTGGCTGCGGTACTACTGGCATGCGCGCCGGTTATCGCTAATGCTGGTGAAATCACCCTGCTGCCATCGGTAAAATTACAAATTGGCGATCGTGACGGTTACGGTAACTACTGGGACGGTGGCGGCTGGCGCGACCGTGATTACTGGCGTCGTCATTATGAATGGCGCGATCACCGCTGGCATCGCCATGATAACGGCTGGCATCGCGGTTGGGATAAACGCGGCTGGGATCGCGGTCGCGCTTACGAGCGCGGCTATCGCGAAGGCTGGAACGATCGTCGTGGCGGCTGGGGCCGAGGCCCGGGCGGCGGACGTGGTCACGGCCACGGGCACCACTAATTGATAAAGGGAGCGCAAGCTCCCTTTTTTGTTGCCGTATTAATCTAATGCTGAACCAATAATCAGCCAGCCGTTCAGCGCCACCACAATCGCCACAATCAGCCAACCGATGCGTTTTACCCACCGACTATTAACCAGATCGCCCATTAACCGCGCATCGCTGGTAAAAATTAGCAGCGGCACCAGCGCCAGCGCAATCCCGAAGCTCAGCAACACCTGACTCATCACCAGGATACGCGTCGGGTCCAGCCCCATCATAATCACGATAAATGACGGCAGCATGGTGATTGTCCGGCGAAACCACAGCGGAATATGGAAGCGGATAAACCCCTGCATCACGACCTGCCCGGCAAGCGTTCCAACTACCGTCGACGAGAGACCGGCGGCAACCAGACTGAGACCAAAAACCGTCGCGGCGGCATGGCTGAGCAGCGGTTCGAGAGTTAAATAAGCCTGGTCGAGATCGGCCACGCCGGTGTGGCCGTTGAAGTGAAACGCAGCGGCGGCGGTCGCCATCATCGCCAGGTTAACGAAACCAGCGATGGTCATCGCAATCGCCACATCCCAACGCGTGGCGTTATAGCGTTCTTTGCGCGACCCATCGTGCAGGTTCTGCGTCAGCGACGAGTGCAGATAAATAACATGCGGCATAATCGTCGCGCCGAGTACCCCGGCGGCAAGGAATACCGCCTCACCATTAGGCAGACTCGGAATGATCATGCCTTTGGTCAGCGGCGCTAACGCCGGTTGCGAGAAGATAAGCTCAACCACATAGGCCGCTGCCACAAACAGCAGTAGCCCGCCAATGACTTTTTCTAACGGTTTCTGCCCGCGACGCTGCAACATCAGGATCAGGAAAGTCGCGACACCGGTCAGCACCGCCCCCTGCAATAAGGAAATGCCGAGCAGCAGCTTAAAGCCGATGGCCGCACCGATAAATTCAGCCAGATCGGTCGCCATGGCGATAATTTCCGCCTGTACCCAATAAAACCATACCACCGGGCGCGGGTAGTGATCGCGGATCTGTTCCGCGAGGTTTTTACCGGTGGCGATACCGAGCTTGGCCGATAACACCTGAATCAGCATCGCCATCAGGTTCGCCCAGACCACTACCCATAATAATTGATAGCCAAAGCTGGCGCCTGCCTGGATATTCGTGGCGAAGTTACCCGGATCGATGTAGCCGATGGCAGCAATGAACGCGGGCCCCATCAGTGCGAGCCTCATCTTGCGCGCTGCGCGACCGCTGCTATTCTCAACGCGACTGCTAGTCATTTTCTGCCCCTGGAAATATAGCCTTTGCTATGTTTAATGCTATCAAAATGCGAATGATTATCAAGTTCATTTAGAAAGGTGATAATGATTGCTTTGATAGGAGGGAACGATAGTAGGCCAAATAACGAAACGGGCGTGAAGCTGTGGACAACGCGCCTTTCATCAGATTAGTACATTAATGCAACTTTTAATACCTTTGCATAACATAACAAAAATGTACGATTGATCACTATTTTTGTTATTGGTCACATATCCTTGCAATAGTGTGGATTCGATCTCGTTTTATTTAGGCTTGTTGCATAGAATGTGCACGGAAATTTAACCTGCCTCATATTTGGAGCAAATATGGACCGCGTCTTGCATTTTGTCCTCGCGATCGTTGTGGTGGCTATACTGGCCTTGTTGGTCAGTCACAACCGTAAGCAGATCCGCATTCGTTATGTTATTCAATTACTTGTTATTGAAGTTTTGCTGGCCTGGTTCTTCCTGAACTCCGATGTCGGTCTGGGTTTTGTGAAAGGCTTTTCCGAGATGTTCGAGAAACTTCTCGGTTTCGCCAACGAGGGCACCAACTTCGTATTCGGTAACATGAACGATAAAGGTCTGGCCTTCTTCTTCCTGAAGGTTTTGTGCCCAATCGTCTTTATTTCCGCGCTGATTGGTATTTTACAGCATATTCGCATTCTACCGATTGTCATCCGCGCTATCGGTACCGTGCTGTCGAAAGTTAACGGCATGGGTAAACTGGAATCTTTCAACGCCGTCAGCTCGCTGATCCTCGGTCAGTCGGAAAACTTCATCGCCTATAAAGATATTCTCGGCAAAATGTCGCGCAACCGTATGTACACCATGGCGGCAACCGCGATGTCTACCGTTTCGATGTCTATCGTCGGCGCGTATATGACTATGCTGCAGCCGAAGTATGTGGTTGCCGCGCTGGTGCTTAACATGTTCAGCACCTTTATCGTCCTGTCGCTGATTAACCCGTACCGCGTTGAGCAGAGCGAAGAAAACCTGCAGATGTCCAATCTGCACGAAGGTCAGAGCTTCTTCGAAATGCTGGGCGAATACATTCTGGCAGGCTTTAAAGTAGCGATTATCGTCGCGGCGATGCTGATCGGCTTTATCGCGCTGATTTCCGCACTCAACGCCCTGTTCGCGACCGTCACCGGCTGGTTTGGCTACAGCATCTCCTTCCAGGGGATCCTCGGCTACATCTTCTATCCGGTTGCGTGGGTGATGGGCGTGCCGGCGAGCGAAGCGCTGCAGGTGGGCAGTATTATGGCGACCAAACTGGTGTCTAACGAATTCGTGGCGATGATGGATCTGCAGAAAGTGGCAGCGACGCTCTCCCCGCGTGCGGAAGGTATCATCTCTATCTTCCTGGTCTCCTTCGCCAACTTCTCTTCTATCGGTATCATCGCTGGGGCAATTAAAGGCCTGAATGAAGAGCAGGGTAACGTGGTTTCCCGCTTTGGCCTGAAACTGGTTTACGGTTCCACGCTGGTCAGCGTGTTGTCAGCTTCCATCGCTGCGCTGGTGCTGTAATCCCAAACTGACGTTAATAGCATAACAAGCCGGGCAGCGTTATCGCCCGGCTTTTTTACGCCTTTAATTCGCTTAACGGCTGCGGTTTGCCAATCAGGTAACCCTGTAAATAATCGACGCCCAGCGCCAACAGCATCGCCTTTTGCGCCTCTGTCTCGACGTACTCTGCGACTACCGTAAGCTGTTTCGCCCGCGCGATTTCGATTATGGATTTGACGATAATCGCATCAAGCTGGTCGCTCTCGATTTCGTGCACGAAGCAGCCGTCAATTTTTACGATATCCGCCTGCAGGCTCTTCAGACGCTCATAGTTCGCGTAACCGGTACCGAAGTCATCAATGGCGATAGCGCAACCGAACTCACTCAGCAGCTGAATATTATGCATGCTGGTATCCGCATTCGAGAACGCCTGCTCCTCGGTTATCTCAATCGTAATATACGCAGGCGATACGCGATAACGCTTAAACAATGCGATAATCTGAGCGGCGCTATCCTTTTGCATCAGCGTATACGGCAGCAAATTGACGGAGAAGCGTCGGCCAGGATGGTGATCGATCTGGCTGAACAGCGTTTCCAGAACCAGCATATCGAAACGCTGGCTGAGGTTGAACTGCGCAATAAGCGGAATAAAACGATCCGGCGTGATAATCGTCTCGCCGCAACGCATACGGGTGAGGATTTCGTAATAGCCCTCCCCTTCTGCGTTCTGAATCGGCTGCGCATACAGCAGGAGGCTACGCTCGTTCAGCGCTTGTTTTATTTTCGTCAGCATCCGTACCTGTTCGGTCGTTTGATCGGAAACCTCTTCCTGCGCGATATCTAACGCCAGCACCCGCTGCACGGCGCCAGCCTGCTCCGATAACCAGCTAAGCTGGCCAAGCATGGGGTGTAATTCGGTCTCAATGCCGCTGTAACTACCCCACGCCGCGCCAAACTCTAAATCCAGATCCTGGTTATGCCAGTTAAATTTAGCGTGGTTAAGCATCGAGACGATGTGGTTTAACCGTGCCGCCGGTTCCGGCCCCTCTATCACCAGCAATAACTCGCTACCAGGGAGCTGATAAATTTTATCGTGGTGATCCAGGAGCGGCTGCAGACGGCGGGCTATTTGCCGTTTGCACTCTACACGCATCATCATGCCGTAGTGACGGCTAAGGAAGTCCAGGTTTTCGATACGCAGGCTGCTAATAACAACCCGAGGCGATTGGCGCAAATGCCCTTCCAGCGCCCGCAGATTGGGTAACCCGGTTAACGGATCTTCTTCAGCCCGATCGCGCCAGCGCTGTTTAATTCTCTCGCTACGCGAATAAATATCCGTCATGTAAAACAAACAAATCGTGAATGAAATTAACACCGACAGGACAAATGACAAGGAGTACCCCGATTGAACGCCCTGGAGAAAATTTTTGTTATAGGCCACTAAAAAGAATGCCGAAATAGCCCAGGTAATGCGAATTAATTCATGCCCCAGCCGGCCGATACCGATGAAGTAGAGAATAAAAATAATCGGCACCAGATATCCAGCAATTAAATCTGAATCAAAAGGCGCGCAAAGCACCAGCATGATTGTGATTAATGCCATAAACCAATATATGGTAAAGGCTCTTCTTTTTTTCACCAGCCACGGTTGGCAATGACGCAACCAAAACACCCGCCGGTAACGTGGGCAAACCATCATTCTCATCGGGTAATAGAAAGCGGTAGTAAAGATTAAGGCGGCGCATATCAACGCCTGGATATCAATAACGGAATAGATGATCGACGCGGTACTGAAGTAGCTGGAGACGGCAAGCGGGAAGGCGAAGAAGCGCCCCGCCAGATACATCGTCAGCTTAAGCAGAATGGGGGCAAAGAAGCCGCCCCAGAAGATACGGCGACCGATATGGCGCTTGGCAGGCCTTCCGCTACGCCATTTTTTCCCCGACAACGAGCGCATGATAGCGAAGGTGAAAAAGACGGAAAATAACTGACAAAATAACAGGATAGCGGCCTGTGTATAAGTTAGATCTATTACAAATGTATTAGTAATTGCAAACGCAATAATCAAGGGGGCAACGGCGTAACGGCCAAAAATACAAATGGTTGCGTACATTACGCTTAATGGCAGCCATGCCAGATAAATTTGTTTTCCGTCGATAAGGGTTTGCGGAGAAATTAATCGAGATAGCGGAATAAAAATCAAACAAACAATTAACGCCAGCAGAGTTTTTTTAACTTTGATGTTAAATATGTCAGTCATTATTGTTAATCAACACCTCTGCGGCTAAAAAATTATAAGCAATCAGAAAATAGTATGTTGGTTAATAATGGCAGGCAAGAAAATAAATCGAGAAAAATTCCTAAATTACGTTGGTTTTTATTTGCTCGATACACGCTGACGTAAGCTTAACGTCATTTACATTAACGGCGCAAAAAGCAAAAACCCCCGCCGTAGCGAGGGTTCGAATTTTGGTGGAGCTAAGCGGGATCGAACCGCTGACCTCTTGCATGCCATGCAAGCGC
>NZ_JBEAIL010000005.1:0-395034 GCF_040064495.1 Klebsiella sp. CN_Kp097
CAGTTGACTTTTAATCAATTGGTCGCAGGTTCGAATCCTGCACGACCCACCAATCTTTAACGGTGGTTTCTGGTAGAACGTGAAGGATAACGTTGCGATAGCAACGGCCCGTAGGGCGAGGCAAAGCCGAGTCATCCTGCACGACCCACCATCCTGAATGATTACAGCAGTAAAATCCCGCAAGGGGTCGTTAGCTCAGTTGGTAGAGCAGTTGACTTTTAATCAATTGGTCGCAGGTTCGAATCCTGCACGACCCACCATTCAACATTGAACTTTGATGTTGAACGTGAAGGATAACGTTGCGTCAGCAACGGCCCGTAGGGCGAGGCGAAGCTGAATCATCCTGCACGACTCACCAATGTAAAAAGGCGCCCTAAAGGCGCCTTTTTGCTATGCGTCATTCTCCACAATCATCTCCATGTTCGCACTACGCTTACCGTGACTCCATAGCGCACGAACCGGTAGCCCGGGAAGATGCGAGCATCGTCCCCGGGGAATACAAAATTCATCACGACATTTCGCTTGCGATCGGCTATCTTGTTTAGCATATAAAACATAGTGACCGTATTAAGGCGATACAAAGCGATATTTACGGTTTCAAAGTTAAGCCAGTAAAACGAGATTGCATGATGAGCGTAATGTTTGATCCTGAAACGGCGATTTATCCTTTCCCGCCAAAACCACAACCGTTGAACCGTGACGAAAAAGTGTTTTACCGCGAGAAAATTAAACGCCTGCTGCGTGAACGCGACGCCGTGATGGTGGCGCATTACTACACCGATCCTGAAATTCAGCAACTGGCCGAAGAGACCGGCGGCTGTATTGCCGACTCGCTGGAAATGGCGCGTTTTGGCGCGCGTCACCCGGCCTCCACGCTGCTGGTTGCCGGAGTGCGTTTTATGGGCGAAACGGCCAAAATTCTTAGTCCGGAAAAGACCATTCTGATGCCAACGCTGAATGCGGAGTGTTCTCTGGATCTCGGCTGTCCCATTGATGACTTTAACGCGTTTTGCGATGCTCATCCGGATCGCACCGTGGTGGTCTATGCCAATACGTCAGCGGCGGTAAAAGCGCGCGCCGACTGGGTAGTGACTTCCAGCATCGCCGTGGAATTGATTGAACATCTCGATAGCCTCGGACAAAAGATACTTTGGGCGCCGGACCGCCATCTTGGCCGCTATGTACAGCGCCAGACCGGGGCCGACGTGCTGTGCTGGCAGGGCGCCTGCATCGTCCATGATGAATTTAAAACCCAGGCGCTGGCGCGCATGAAGGGGCTCTACCCCGACGCGGCGATCCTGGTGCATCCGGAATCACCGCAGGCGATTGTCGACATGGCGGATGCGGTAGGATCAACCAGCCAATTAATTGCTGCGGCGAAAAGCCTGCCGCAGCGCCAGCTTATCGTGGCCACCGATCGCGGGATCTTCTATAAAATGCAGCAGGCGGTACCGGAAAAAGATCTGCTGGAAGCGCCTACGGCAGGTGAGGGCGCAACCTGTCGTAGCTGCGCCCATTGTCCGTGGATGGCGATGAACGGCCTGAAAGCGATAGCGGAAGGGTTAGAGCAGGGCGGCGTTGAACACGAAATTCACGTTGACGCCAAACTGCGTGCCGGGGCATTAATTCCGCTTAACCGTATGCTGGAATTTGCGGCTACACTACGGGGATAACTCATTACCGCGTCGCGTTACGCTTAGGGGATAAAATGGATTTTTTCAGTACGCAGAATATTTTAGTGCATATACCGATCGGCGCCGGCGGCTACGATCTGTCGTGGATTGAGGCGGTGGGGACCATCGCCGGCCTGTTATGCATCTGGCTTGCGAGCCTGGAAAAGATCAGCAACTATGCCTTCGGCCTGGTGAACGTGACGCTTTTTGCGATCATCTTCTTCCAGATCCAACTGTACGCCAGCCTGCTGCTGCAGCTGTTTTTCTTCGCGGCGAACGTTTACGGCTGGTACGCGTGGTCAAGGCAGACCAGCGATAACGAAGTGGAACTGAAAATTCGCTGGCTGCCGCTGCCAAAAGCGCTGGCCTGGCTGGCGGGCTGCGTGGTGGCTATCGGCCTGATGACGGTGTTTATTAACCCGGTGTTTGCCTTCCTGACCCGTATCGCCGTCAACCTGATGCAAATGCTCGGGCTGCAGGTGGCGATGCCGACGCTGGAACCGGATGCTTTCCCATTCTGGGATTCCTGCATGATGGTGCTGTCGATTGCCGCGATGGTATTGATGACGCGTAAATATGTTGAGAACTGGCTGCTGTGGGTGATCATCAACGTCATTAGCGTGGTGATATTCGCTCTTCAAGGAGTGTATGCGATGTCGCTGGAATATTTGCTGCTGACGTTCATTGCCCTGAACGGCAGCCGGATGTGGATAAATAGCGCGCGTGAGCGGGGTTCTCACGCGCTTTCACGTTAATGGTGATGATGATGCTCATGTCCGGAATGCGCCAGATTCAGGTGGCATTCCGGGCCGCTGCAGGGGCGGTACTCCATCTGTACCGTCACATGCTCAATTTCATATTTATGCTCAATAAAATGCTGGATGCTATCAAGTAGCGCATCGTGATCGTGTGGCGGCACGACCTGTACGTGCAGCGTCATCACCGGTTTTTCCCCCACCAGCCAGACGTGAACGTGGTGAACGTCGCGGACTTCAGGTATCGAGCGGCGTAGATCGCGGCCTAATGCTTCGACATCCAGCGAGCGCGGCGCGCCCTCCAACAACTCATTCATACTCTCCTGCAGCAGTCGCCAGGCGCTGCGCAGTACTAAACACGACACCAGCACCGAGAGGATCGGGTCAATCGGCGTCCAGCCGGTCATCAGAATGACGATAGCGGCCACGATGGCGCCGACGGAACCCAATAGATCTCCCAGCACATGCAGTGCCGCCGCGCGGACGTTAAGATTACTTTCGGCGCTGCCGCGGTGCAGGATCCAGAAGGCGAGGATATTGGCCAGCAGTCCGGCGACGGCGATAACCATCATGGTTTTTCCCGCCACCGGCTGCGGATGGTTAAAACGCTGTACCGCTTCCCAGAAGATGAAAATGGTAATGACCACCAGGGCGATGGCGTTGACGAAGGCGGCGAGAGTAGTTAAACGCAGCCAGCCAAAGGTGTGGCGGCTATTTGGCGGCCGGCTGGCGAAGCGCACCGCCAGCAGAGCGAACAGGAGGGCGGCGGAATCGGTGAGCATATGTCCGGCATCGGCGAGCAGGGCCAGGGAACCGGAAATGACGCCGCCGATGGCCTCAATAATCATAAAACCGGCGGTTACGATAAAAGCCCAAAGCAGCCGGTTGGCGTTACTGTTTTCGCCAGCAGGGGTCGGTGAATGTGCATGCGCCATGATGTCATCCCTTAATAGTTATCATTATTACACTATGACATCTTACCGAAATTCAGCGAACAAAGGGATCAAGGTGAGCATTGCCACCTCGATCCCTTATCTCACCCGTTTCAATTACTGCGAAGTGCCATCCGTTTTGCTGGCATCGTTGTTCATGCCATTGCCGCTTTCCATTTTTTTATCCGTATCCGGACAGCGTCCATCTTTGCACATGCTGTTTTTATGGACCTCGTCGCTCGACATCCCGTCATGATTCATCGTCGAACCATCAGGATGAAGCATGGTGCCGCCGGAGTTTATTTTGTCGTTATCGACATTATTTGGCGCCACGTTTTCACGGGCATCGGGCGCAACCTGTCCGGCATCAGCGGCGGAATTGGCCTGACCGTTGTTCGATTGCGCGCCGCTATCGGCGGCCAGCGCGGCGCCGCTGGCTAAGCTTAAGGTGGCGGTGAGAAGTAGGGCTGTGAGTTTATTCATATTCATCGGATACTCCTGCTTAGTCGATTTGTTAGCTAAACGCGCCAACATAGATGTGCCAGGGATCTGCGGTGCTATGGTTTAACACTCCGCCTTAGCGTGAGGATTTAAAATATAATACTGAAAATAAACATTTAATTGGATGTTGCAGTTAAAAATTGTAGTTGGCTGGCAGGATTTCGCTACTTTATGGCGTATTTTTCCCTAATTCCAGGATTATTCCATCGTCAGTGTAAAATCACGTTTACACTTTTTGACCGAAGAGATAGATTGGAAGGATTGCATTTCATTGTATAAGTATGGCAACGCCTGGAAAGAAGATGAATTATCAGAACGACGATTTACGCATTAAAGAGATCAACGAATTATTACCTCCCGTTGCGCTCCTGGAAAAATTCCCCGCTACCGAAAATGCTGCTAATACCGTTGCACATGCTCGCAAAGCGATTCACAACATCCTCAAAGGCAACGACGATCGTCTGCTGGTGGTAATTGGTCCGTGCTCTATTCACGACCCTGCCGCGGCGAAAGAGTATGCCAGCCGCCTGCTGACACTGCGTGAAGCGCTCAAAGGCGAGCTGGAAATCGTTATGCGCGTCTATTTTGAAAAACCGCGCACCACCGTCGGTTGGAAGGGGCTAATTAACGATCCGCACATGGATAACAGCTTCCGCATTAACGACGGGCTGCGTATCGCGCGTAAGCTGCTGCTGGAAATCAACGACAGCGGTTTGCCAGCGGCGGGCGAGTTCCTTGACATGATCACCCCGCAATATGTGGCGGACCTGATGAGCTGGGGGGCAATCGGCGCGCGTACCACTGAATCCCAGGTGCATCGTGAACTCTCTTCCGGCCTCTCATGCCCGGTTGGCTTCAAAAATGGCACCGATGGCACCATCAAGGTCGCTATCGATGCGATCAACGCTGCTGGCGCGCCGCACTGTTTCTTATCGGTAACGAAGTGGGGCCATTCCGCTATTGTGAACACCAGCGGCAACAGCGATTGCCATATCATTCTGCGTGGCGGTAAAGAGCCGAACTATAGCGCTCAGCACGTTGCCGAAGTGAAAGTGGGTCTGGCAAAAGCCGGTCTGCCGGCGCAAATCATGATCGACTTCAGCCACGCTAACTCCAGCAAGCAGTTTAAAAAGCAGATGGAAGTCGGCGCCGATGTGTGCCAGCAGATTGCCAGCGGTGAAAACGCGATTATGGGCGTGATGATTGAAAGCCACCTGGTGGAAGGCAATCAGAGCCTGGAAAGCGGCGAACCGCTGACCTACGGCAAGAGCGTGACCGACGCCTGCATCGGCTGGGAAGATACCGAGACCATCCTGCGCCAGCTGGCGGATGCGGTTAAAGCGCGCCGCGGCTAGCCTGTGCTTTGCCATCGCTGGCTGCCTTCGCGTTGCGCCAGCGATAGCTAAAAATAAAAAAGCGTGGAAAATTCCACGCTTTTTTGTTGTCGAAATAATTCAGTTGCTTATTACTTCGCTTTACCCTGGTTAGCGACAGCCGCGGCCTTCGCAGCGATTTCGTCAGCATTGCCCAGGTAGTAGTGTTTGATCGGCTTGAAGTTTTCATCGAACTCATACACCAGCGGTACGCCGGTCGGGATGTTCAGTTCGAGGATCTCGTCTTCGCCCATGTTGTCGAGGTATTTCACCAGCGCACGCAGGGAGTTACCGTGAGCGGCGATAATGACGCGCTCGCCGCTTTTCAGGCGCGGCAGAATGGTTTCGTTCCAGTAAGGTACGACGCGGTCAATGGTCAGCGCCAGGCTCTCGGTGGTCGGCAGTTCCGCATCGGTCAGCTTCGCGTAACGCGGATCGTGGCCCGGATAACGTTCGTCATCTTTGGTCAGTTCCGGCGGGGTGACGGCAAAGCCGCGACGCCACTGTTTAACCTGCTCGTCGCCATACTTTTCAGCGGTTTCGGCTTTGTTCAGGCCCTGCAGCGCGCCGTAGTGACGTTCGTTCAGTTTCCAGGATTTCTCAACCGGCAGCCAGGCCTGATCCAGTTCGTCCAGCACGTTCCACAGGGTGTGGATGGCACGTTTCAGCACGGAGGTATAAGCAAAATCAAAGCTGAAGCCTTCTTCCTTCAGCAGTTTACCCGCCGCTTTCGCTTCGCTAACGCCTTTTTCAGACAGGTCAACGTCGTACCAACCGGTGAAACGGTTTTCGTTGTTCCATTGGCTCTCGCCGTGACGAACTAGTACCAGCTTAGTTACAGCCATTCTCTTACTCCTCCTACACGCAACCCGACTACTGTGGTGTATGTGTTTATTGATTGATAACTATTCTCATTATATTGCCGTGATTTGCCTCACGGCAATGCTTATCCCTAACCATAGCGAAAATAGTGACGCAGTGTAAGATGCTTGTAAAACACCGGTTAGTTTTTTGTCTTTTAGCGGTGCAAATTACAGCAAAAAGGCGAAAAAAAACCCTCCGTAGGGAGGGTTATGACGTTATCCGGCGATAAACTGATATTCCGTCAGGCTAACGTATTCGGCGCCGGGCCGTAATACGCAATCTGGCTGCGGCCAGTGCGGATGATTGGGGGAGTCCGGCAGGAACTCGCTTTCCAGCGCCAGCCCTTGCCAGTCGCCGTAAGGTTGACTGCCGCGCGATGGCGTGCCGCCGAGATAGTTACCGGAATAAAACTGCAGCGCCGGGGCCGAGGTGTACACCGTCAGCTGTAGCTTTTCATCCTGCGACCAGACATGCGCCGCCGGCTGGCGGGCGTCGCCTTTGGCCTGCAGCAGAAAGGCGTGATCGTAACCTTTCACTTTTTGCTGGTCAGCATCGGCAAGAAACTCTCCAGCAAGCACCTTCGGCGCGCGGAAATCAAAGCTGGTGTACTCCACGTCGCGCAAATCGCCATACGGAATACCGTCGCTCTCCACCGGCAGATACTGGTCGGCCAGGATCTGCAGGCGGTGGTGGCGCACGTCGCCCTGCGCGCCGTCGAGGTTAAAATAGACATGGTTAGTCATATTGACCGGGCAGGGCTTATCAACGGTGGCGCGGTACTCAATGGCGATACGATTATCGTCAGTCAGGCGATAGCGCGCGGTTGCCTGAAGATGACCCGGGAAGCCCTGATCGCCATCGGCGGAGTCGAGCGCAAACAGCACCTGGCTGTCGTCGTGGCTGACAATTTGCCAGCGACGTTTGTCGAAGCCGTCCGGCCCGCCGTGGAGCTGGTGGCCGGCCTCGTTCGACGGGGTTAAGTTCACGACTTCGCCATCGAGCGTGAAGCGGCTGTTGGCGATACGGTTAGCGTAGCGGCCGACGGATGCGCCCAGAAATGCCGCCTGCTGGCGATATTGCTGCGGCGTGGCGCAGCCAAGCAACGCTTCGCGCAGGCTGCCATCGGCAAGAGGCACTTGCGCGGAGAGTAGCGTCGCGCCCCAGTCCATCACCGTTACGCTCATCCCGGCGTCATTACGCAGCGTTATCACGTTCCACGGCTGTCCGTCGGGCGCGAGTTCGTGGGTTGGCGTTAGCATTGGCCGGCTCCCTGGGATGGTTTGCAGACGTAAAACGTCTCTTTAATGCCGGTTTTCGCTTCATACTGAGCGGCTACCGCCTGCTGTACTTTTTCAACCAGTGCTTCCGGTATCAGGGCAACGATGCAGCCGCCAAAGCCGCCGCCGGTCATACGCACGCCGCCCTGGTCGCCGATAACCGCTTTGACAATCTCAACCAGCGTATCAATTTGCGGTACGGTGATTTCAAAATCATCGCGCATGGAGGCGTGAGACTCTGCCATCAGTTGGCCCATGCGCTGCAGGTCGCCGTTTGCCAGCGCGCTCGCCGCTTCGACGGTACGGGCGTTTTCGGTTAACACATGGCGCACGCGTTTTGCCACAATCGGGTCCAGCTCGTGGGCCACGGCATTAAATTGCGCAAGCTCAACGTCACGCAGAGCGGGCTGCTGGAAGAAACGCGCGCCGGTTTCACACTGTTCGCGGCGGGTGTTGTATTCGCTGCCGACCAGCGTGCGTTTAAAGTTGCTGTTGATAATCACCACCGCGACGCCTTTCGGCATTGACACCGCTTTGGTGCCAAGGGTGCGGCAGTCAATCAGCAGCGCATGATCTTTTTTACCCAGCGCCGAAATAAGCTGGTCCATAATGCCGCAATTACAGCCGACGAACTGGTTTTCCGCTTCCTGGCCGTTAAGGGCGATTTGCGCGCCGTCGAGCGGCAGATGATATAGCTGCTGGAACACGGTGCCGACGGCGACTTCCAGCGAAGCCGAGGAGCTTAAACCCGCGCCCTGCGGTACGTTGCCGCTGATGACCAGATCGGCGCCGCCGAAGTGGTTATTGCGCTTCTGCAGGTGTTTGACCACGCCGCGTACGTAGTTTGACCACTGTTGGGTATCGTGGCTAACGATAGGCGCATCGAGGGAAAACTCGTCGCGCTGATTATCGTAATCGGCGGCAATGACCCGCACGATACGGTCGGAACGCGGCGCGCAGCTGACAACGGTTTGATAGTCAATGGCGCACGGCAGCACGAAACCATCGTTGTAATCGGTATGTTCGCCAATCAGGTTGACGCGGCCCGGCGCCTGAATGACGTGACTGGCAGGGTAGCCAAACTGTTCAGCAAACAGCGCCTGGGTGTTCTCTTTCAGACTCATTATTCAACTCCTGATTCACGAAAATGGATATCGCTAACGGCACGTAACTTTTCGGCGGCTTGCTCCGCCGTGAGATCGCGCTGGGTTTCGGCTAGCATTTCGTAGCCGACCATAAATTTGCGCACCGTGGCGGAGCGCAACAGCGGCGGGTAAAAGTGAGCGTGCAGCTGCCAGTGTTGATTATCTTCATTATTAAACGGCGCGCCGTGCCAGCCCATGGAGTAGGGGAAGGAGGTCTGGAACAGGTTGTCGTAACGGCTGGTCAGCTTTTTCAGCGCCAGCGCCAGGTCGTGGCGCTGGGCTGCGGTTAAATCGGTCAGACGCTGGATGTGCGTTTTTGGCAGCAGCAGCGTCTCAAATGGCCAGGCCGCCCAATACGGGACCACGGCCAGCCAGTGTTCGGTTTCTACAACGGTACGGCTGCCGTCGGCCAGTTCGCGTTGCACATAATCCACCAGCATCGGTGAACCCTGCTCAGCGAAATATTTCTTTTGCAGACGGTCTTCACGTTCCGCCTCATTGGGCAGGAAACTGTTGGCCCATACCTGGCCGTGAGGATGCGGGTTGGAGCAGCCCATCGCCGCGCCTTTATTTTCGAAGACCTGGACCCAGGGATAACTTTTCCCAAGGTCCGCGGTCTGCTCTTGCCACGTTTTAACCACGCCTTCCAGTGCTTCAATGCTCAGTTCCGGCAGCGTTTTGCTGTGGTCTGGCGAGAAGCAGATAACCCGACTGGTGCCGCGGGCGCTTTGGCAGCGCATCAGCGGATCGTCGCTCTCCGGAGCGTCCGGCGTATCGGTCATCAATGCGGCAAAGTCGTTGGTAAACACGTAGGTGCCGGTGTAATTCGGGTTAGTGTCGCCGGTGACGCGGGTATTGCCCGGGCACAAGAAACAATCCGCATCGTGCGCGGGCAACGTTTGTTTTGCCGGCGTCTCCTGCGCCCCTTGCCAGGGGCGCTTGGCGCGATGCGGTGAAACCAGAATCCACTGCCCGGTTAACGGGTTATAACGACGGTGCGGATGGTCGACGGGGTTAAATTGCGTCATGGTATTTCCTTAGAGCCTTACCTTTAGGCTATTAGTCCGGATAACCCTGCGGATGACGGGACTGCCAGTGCCAGGTGTCCTGCGCCATTTCGTCAAGGTTGCGCGTCACGCGCCAGTTCAGCTCGCGGTCGGCTTTGGCGGCATCAGCCCAGTAGGCCGGGAGATCGCCATCGCGGCGCGGCGCGAAGTGATAATTAATCGGTTTACCGCAGGCTTTGCTGAAGGCGTTGACCACGTCCAGCACGCTGCTGCCGACGCCTGCGCCGAGGTTGTAGATATGTACGCCAGCTTTGTTCGCCAGTTTTTCCATGGCGGCGACGTGACCGTCGGCGAGGTCCATCACGTGGATGTAGTCGCGCACGCCGGTGCCGTCTTCGGTCGGATAGTCGTTACCGAATACCGCCAGTGATTCGCGACGGCCAACGGCAACCTGCGCGATATACGGCATCAGGTTGTTTGGAATGCCCTGCGGATCTTCGCCCATATCGCCTGATGGATGCGCGCCGACCGGGTTGAAGTAGCGCAGCAGCGCGATGCTCCAGTCTGGCTGGGCTTTCTGCAGGTCGGCGAGGATCTGCTCAACCATCAGTTTGCTTTTACCGTAGGGGCTTTGCGGGGTACCGGTCGGGAAGCTTTCAACATAAGGGATCTTCGGCTGGTCGCCGTAGACGGTCGCGGAGGAGCTGAAAATAAAGTTTTTAACGCCGGCTGCGCGCATAGCGGAAACTAATTTAAGTGTACCGGTGACGTTATTGTCGTAATATTCCAGCGGCTTGGCGACGGACTCGCCGACGGCTTTCAGGCCGGCAAAATGGATCACGGCTTCGATAGCGTGATCGTGCAGAATTTCCGTCATCAGCGCTTCATTACGAATATCGCCTTCGACAAAGGTGGCTTTCTTGCCGCCGAGACGTTCAATGACCGGCAATACGCTGCGTTTACTGTTGCAGAGATTGTCGAGAATAATCACATCATGTCCCTGCAGCAGCAGCTGTACGCAAGTATGACTTCCAATGTAACCGCTACCACCTGTGACCAGTACTTTCATGATTCGCTCCAATAGGCTTATCGTGTGAGAAGAAGATAGCATACCAAAGAAGGGAAAAGTGTGACACAGGCCAAAATGGTGGAATCGTTTACACTTGATGTGATATTAAGACTGATTTTAGTTAATTCTTTATAAAACAGATAATTGTGGTGATTATTGGTTATTTCTCTGAAAAAATACAGGGATCCGCAGACCCCTGTATAGCGCTATTCTGCCAGCGGACCGAGGCGGTAAGTGTAACCGTCTCCACTGCGAATGAACTCCAGACGGTGGGTAATGCAGTCAGGGGCATCTTCGGCATGATGCGATACAAACAGCAGCTGCGTGGCCCCTTCGCCAATTAAAACATCAACAAAACGACGTACCAGTTGACGATTCAGCGGATCCAGTCCCTGTAACGGTTCATCGAGTATCAGCAGGGTCGGGTGTTTGACCAGCGCGCGAACGATCAGCGCCAACCGCTGCTGCCCCCACGACAGACTATGGAACGGCGCGTCGGCGGTGCGTTTATCAATGCCGAGAATATCCAGCCAGCGCTGGACCAGCTTGTGCTGCTTATCAGAGACCGCCTGATAAATGCCTATCGAATCAAAGTAGCCGGAAAGGATCACGTTACGCACGTTAGTGCTGACACGGTATTCCAGATGCAGGCTGCTGCTGACATAGCCAATATGTTTTTTGATATCCCAGATGGTCTCGCCGCTGCCGCGACGGCGGCCAAACAACGTCAGGTCGTTGCTGTAACCCTGTGGATGGTCGCCGGTGATCAGGCTCAGCAATGTGGATTTGCCCGCGCCGTTGGGGCCGACAATCTGCCAGTGTTCGCCGGGGTTCACCGTCCAGCTTAGCTGGTTAATGATCGCTTTATCGTTATACGACACCGTGCCGTCGTTAAGGACGATAAGCGGAGCGTTCGCCGCTAAGTCGTGCCGGGCGGCGGGGGCATCCGGTTCTGGTAGCGTCATACCGGCAAGTTTTTCGCTATGCGCCAGTTGGGCAACCAGCGCCTGTTGTAATAACGCCTGTTTCTCGCCGGTTTCGCTCAGCGTGCAATCCGCCAGCACGCCGGCATATTCAATGAATTCTGGAATCTCATCGAAGCGGTTGAGTACCAGTACCAGGGTGATGCCTGCCTGATGCAGGCTGGCCAGTAGGTCGGCCAACTGTTGGCGCGAAGCGACATCCAGGCCATCAAACGGCTCGTCGAGAATCAGCAGGTCAGGGTCGCTCATCAGCGCCTGGCAGAGGAGCGTTTTGCGGGTTTCGCCCGTCGACAGATATTTAAAGCGCCGCGTCAGCAGGTGGCTAATACCAAACTGCTCCGCCAGCCGGGCACAGCGTTCCGGGTCGCGTCTTTCATCTTCGATGATTTCCGCGGTGGTGCGACCGGTATCTTCTTCGCCGGGACTGAGCATATCGGTGTTGTTACGTTGCCACTCGTCGCTGACCAGTTTCTGCAGCTGTTCGAAGGAGAGGCGAGTAGTACGCTGAAATGCGCTTTCGCGCTGCCCGTTTAACAGAGTCAGTTCACCGGCCAGCGCTCTGGCCAGCGCCGATTTACCGCTACCGTTACTGCCGACGAAAGCCCAGCTTTCGCCAGCGCGCAGCGTGAGGCGATCGATATGTAAGGTTTTTATATCGCTAAGGCGAAACGTGCCTTGCGAAATTTGCAATGATGACATTGTGTATCCCACTTTTTGCAGCGTTGTGCTTCAGGGATACGTCTTCACGGCAATAAAGTCAATGCCATTAGCATAAGGTTGCCAGAATGATGCGATCGGCATTGAAGTAGGCGATCGCCTGCGCGCCTTCCTGCAAGCCGTCGGTTTGCGCCGTTGACAGCGTGGCGCACAGGTTTTGCCCATCCGGCAACGCCATGATGACTTCGCACCGCTCCGGCCCGCGTTCAATGTGGCTGATGCGCCCGGTAAGCTGGTTGTCTGCCTGCTGCGCCACGGCGTGGTCAAGCGTGATGCCGACCCACGGCGCTTTCAGTAACACCAGCACTTCCTGGCCTTCAGTGAGCCCGAGGCGGTCGGCACTTTGAGCGGTAATGGCGACTTTAAAACGGGTCTGGCCGTCCGCCAGCAGCACGTCGACATGTTGCTGTACCTGCTGGTGGTCGCGACCGGTGATGGTGCCGAACCACTGGTTGCGGGCGCTGGTTTGTAACGAGAAGCGGGAAATCGCCGCCAGCAAGCTGTCGAGGGGCAGGGCGTCATCGTCGCTTAGTACGTCGAAGGCTTTTTGTTGAATCTGCGCCAACAGATCGTATAACTGAATCAACCGCTGTCCATAGCGGGTCAGCACCGCGCCGCCGCCGCCTTTACCGCCAGTGGCGCGGTCGACCAGCGATTGTTCGCTAAGCTGGTTCATTTCGTTGATCGCATCCCATGCGCTTTTATAGCTGATACCGGCGTTCTTCGCCCCCTGGCTAATTGAGCCAGTCCGATCAATCTGCTTGAGTAAGGCTATCCGGCGGGGATCGGCGAACAGGCGCTGTTGAAGCTTAAGCGTAAGAAGGATTTCGGCCTGCATAATCAATTCCTGACGTAAAAAGCGTATTGTGAACGATAGCGTCCATCTTGCAACAGCCATCTGCCGCAGCGGCGGTGAGGCACCGCACAAATGGGGCGTGTTTTTCCGGCTGAAATGGTTACAATGAAGTATTCGTACTATCTGGAGCCAACCATGTTAGAGCTGTTGAAAAGTCTGGTATTTGCTGTCGTCATGGTACCTGTGGTGATGGCGGTCATCCTCGGTCTGATTTACGGTCTCGGCGAAGTGTTCAACATTTTCTCCGGCGTCGGTCATAAAGACAGCAGCCAGCAAAATCACTGATTCCCCAACGCCCGGCTCGCCGGGCGTTTTCTTTTGTACCTATCCTGATTACCCCTAAATCGCGCTGGGAAATCCTGAGCATAGTCGTTATATTATTCGCTACATAACGAACACACAGGAGTTTCCAATGGCAGGTCAATGGTCGCGTTTTCTAACCGGAGCGGCTTTAACGCTCTGCGTTTCTGGTCATGCGCTGGCGCAGGACGGCAAAATTACCGTTTTTGCCGCGGCGTCGTTAACCAACGCTATGCAGGATATCGCGCAAGCCTATAAAAAAGCGCACCGTGTTGAAGTAGTCTCTTCCTTTGCTTCTTCCTCCACGCTGGCGCGCCAGATTGAAGCCGGCGCCCCCGCCGATCTGTTTATTTCTGCGGACCAGAAATGGATGGACTATGCCGTAGACAAAAAATCAATCGATACGGCTTCCCGCACCACGCTGCTGGGCAATAGCCTGGTGGTGGTGGCGCCGAAAGCCAGCGATCGCGGCGATATCGCCATTAATGATAAAACCGACTGGGTCAGCCTGCTGCAAGGCGGGCGTCTGGCGGTCGGCGATCCGGATCACGTGCCGGCGGGGATCTACGCCAAAGAAGCGCTGCAGAAACTGGGGGCCTGGGAGACGTTGTCGCCGAAGCTCGCGCCGGCAGAAGACGTGCGCGGCGCGCTGGCGCTGGTGGAGCGCAACGAAGCGTCGCTGGGCATCGTCTACGGCTCTGATGCCGTCGCCAGCAAGGGGGTTAAAGTGGTGGGCACCTTCCCGGAGGATTCGCACAAAAAAGTCGAGTATCCGCTGGCTATCGTTGATGGGCATAAAAATGCTACCGTAACCGCGTTTTACGACTACCTCAAAGGCCCGGAAGCCTCGGCTATCTTTAAACGTTACGGATTCACCACACAGCAATGATTTTAAGCGATCCCGAATGGCAGGCGGTACTGCTGAGCCTGAAAGTTTCATCCCTGGCGGTGGTTTGCAGCTTACCTTTTGGGATCTTTTTTGCCTGGCTGCTGGTGCGCCGCCATTTTCCCGGCAAAGCGTTACTCGATAGTATTATACATCTACCGCTGGTGCTGCCGCCGGTGGTAGTCGGCTATCTGCTGCTGATTTCCATGGGGCGGCGCGGCTTTATTGGCAGTTGGTTATACGACTGGTTTGGTCTGACTTTCGCCTTCAGCTGGCGGGGGGCGGTACTGGCGGCGGCGGTGATGTCATTTCCGCTGATGGTGCGGGCGATACGCCTCGCGCTTGAAGGGGTGGACGTGAAGCTTGAACAGGCGGCGCGCACCCTCGGGGCTAATCGCTGGCGGGTATTTTTCACCATCACGCTGCCGTTGACCCTGCCGGGCATTATTGTCGGTACGGTGCTGGCTTTCGCCCGTTCGCTGGGAGAGTTTGGCGCGACGATCACCTTTGTCTCAAACATTCCTGGCGAAACGCGCACCATTCCTTCCGCGATGTATACCCTGATTCAAACGCCCGGCAGCGAAGGCGCCGCCGCGCGGTTATGCATCATCTCTATTGTCCTGGCGCTGGTATCGCTGCTGGTGTCTGAATGGCTGGCGCGCCTTAGCCGTAAGCGGATGGGAAAATAACTATGCTGGAGCTCGATTTTAGCCAGACGTTGGGCAACCACTGCCTCGAAGTGCATGAAACCCTGCCCGCCAGCGGCATTACCGCTATTTTCGGCGTCTCGGGCGCGGGCAAAACCTCGCTGATTAATGCGATCAGCGGGCTGACGCAGCCGCAGCAGGGGCGAATTGTGCTCAATGGCCGGGTGCTCAATGACGCGCGACAGCGCATCTGCCTGGCGCCGGAGAAGCGGCGTATCGGTTATGTGTTTCAGGACGCGCGGCTGTTTCCGCACTATAAAGTGCGCGGCAACCTGAAATATGGGATGGCCAAAAGCATGGCCGCGCAATTTGATAAGCTGGTGGCGTTATTGGGCATTGAGCACCTGCTGGAACGGCTGCCCGGTAGTTTGTCCGGCGGGGAAAAACAGCGGGTGGCGATTGGCCGCGCCCTGTTGACCGTGCCGGAATTGCTGCTGCTGGATGAGCCGCTGGCCTCGCTGGATATTCCGCGAAAGCGCGAATTACTCCCCTATTTACAGCGGCTGGCGCGCGAGATCCATATCCCGATGCTGTATGTCAGCCACTCGCTGGATGAAATTCAGCACCTGGCCGATAACGTGCTGGTGCTGGAAGCGGGAAAAGTGAAGGCGTTTGGCGATCTCGAAACGGTGTGGAGCAGCAGCGTGATGCATCCGTGGCTGCCGCAGGAGCAGCAGAGCACGATTCTTAACGTCTCGGTGATCGCGCAGCATCCGCAATATGCAATGACCGCGCTGGCGCTGGGCGATCAGCAACTATGGGTTAATCAGCTGGCGCGGGAGCCGGGCGAAGCGGCGCGTATTCGTATTCAGGCGTCGGATGTGTCGCTGGTGCTGGAGCATCCGCGACAAACCAGTATCCGGAATATTCTGCGCGCGCAGGTCGTTAGCTGTGTGGAAACCAACGGCCAGATCGAGGTACAGCTTACGGTCAGCGGCAGAACTCTATGGGCGCGAATTAGCCCGTGGGCGCGGGATGACCTGGGTGTCAGCCCAGGCCAGTGGCTATATGCGCAAATTAAGAGCGTATCGATCGCAGCCTGATTACAGCAAGTTACGATTGATAAAGTCGGCGATGCTGGTGGTTTCGTTTTCGCCGATCACCACCTTCGCCCGCGCTTTGACTTCTTCAACCGCGTTACCCATCGCCACGCCGGTCCCGACGGCTTCCAGCATGCTGAGGTCGTTGTAGTTATCGCCAAAGGCGATAACGTCCTGCATGGATAATCCTTGCGCGGCGACCCACTGCGCCAGGCGCTTGCCTTTGCTATTGCCGGCGCGGGCAATATCCACCTGATCGTGCCACGACCATTCACATTCCAGGCCCAGCTTCTGGCCGACGGTCTGCGCGAAGGCCTGCAGTTTCGGGATATTTTCGTCGGTAAGGGCGAATTTCCAAACCGCTTGTACTTCACGCGCCGCCTGTGCCAGAGAATCCACCTGGGTGAAAACCGGGCGCTGTTCAACCGGCAGCGACTGCGCCCAGTTAGTGGTGCGGATCACATGGCCGGTCGGACGTTCATAAAGCATGGCGTCATCGACGTACATCAGACCGTGAATATCGTGTTCGGCGAGCATGTTGGTGAGGCTGAGGGCCTTATCTACCGGCATCGGATCGGCTTCGAGAACCTTTTTTGCATGATAATCATACAAATAGGTACCATTACAACAAATTGCAGGTGTATCGAGAGCCAGTGCCTGATAAAAAGGATGGATAGCGACGTGATGTCGGCCGGTTACGACGATCACCTGATATCCAGCCTCCCGGGCGCGAGCCAGCGCATCGAGCGACGCCGGAAGAATCGTTTTTTTCGAGGTCAGTAGGGTGCCGTCTAAATCGAGGGCGATCACGCGTGAGGTCATGTGTTGGTTCCGGTAAATGGTGAAAAAGGGTCTGCCATGATGGTACACGGCTTCGTCTCAGGGGCAAATTTTTCAGCATCTACCGTTAAAAGCGTCTATACCATTCATCGTTGCGCCGCGCGCCGGATGAAATGTATAACGATGTCCACGAGCAGTTTCACGAGCAGTGAGGAAAGGAGTAGTCATGAAACAAACCGTATATACCGCCAGCCCGGAGAGCCATCAGATTCACGTCTGGAGCCTCAATGCTGAGGGAAATCTGACATTGGTTCAGGTTGTTGATGCCCCGGGCCAGGTGCAGCCGATGGTGGTAAGTCCGAACAAAGAGTATCTCTATGTCGGCGTTCGTCCGGAGTTTCGCGTCCTGGCTTACCGCATTGCGCCAGATAATGGCGCGCTGACTTTCGCCGGTGAAGCTGCGCTGCCGGGGAGCCCGACGCATATCTCCACCGACCATCAGGGCCGTTTTGTTTTTAGCGCTTCCTACAATCAGGGTTGCGTGAGCGTGACGCCATTGATTGACGGCCTGCCGGGCGAAACGGTCACCGTCGTCGAGGGGCTGGAAGGCTGTCACTCGGCCAATATTTCACCGGACAACCGCACGCTATGGGTACCGGCGCTGAAGCAGGATCGTATTTGCCTGTTTAACCTGAGCGACGACGGCTATCTGGCCGCACAGGAGCCGGCGGAAGTCACTACCGTTGAAGGCGCCGGTCCGCGGCATATGGTGTTCCATCCGAACCAGCAGTATGGCTACTGTGTGAATGAACTGAACAGCTCCGTTGACGTGTGGGAGCTTAAAGATCCGCACGGGAAAATTGAGTGCGTGCAGACGCTGGATATGATGCCGCCAGATTTCACCGGCGTGCGCTGGGCTGCGGATATTCATATTACGCCGGATGGCCGTCATCTTTATGCCTGCGATCGTACCGCCAGCATTATCACCATCTTCAGCGTTTCTGAAGACGGTAGCGTACTGTCTATTGAAGGCTACCAGCCGACCGAAGCGCAGCCGCGCGGCTTTAATCTCGATCACAGCGGTAAGTATTTGATTGCCGCCGGGCAGAAATCGCATCATATCGCAGTATATGAAATTGCCGGCGAGCAGGGGCTGTTAAAAGAGAAAGGGCGTTATGCTGTTGGTCAGGGCCCTATGTGGGTAGTGGTTAACGCGCATTAATGTGCTACTGATGGAATAAAAAAACCTCGCGCCGCGAGGTTTTTTTATTCGGACTGACAGGCTTAAATATCATCCATTGTATAGCCGACGACAATTTCCAGCGTCTTGCGAATCACATCCGCGGTGACCACGTTATCGGTGGTTTCCAGGGCATTGATCAACCATAAAATCAGCGCCTTATTGCTCAGATGCCCATCTGAGCTGAGGATACTGTCGATTGCCAGCGACATTACCGCAGATTCATCGACTAATTTATCTCCGGCGCTGCGGAAATATTCTGAGAGCGCTGTATCCTGCAGTCCTGCGTAAATATCTGATTGCTGATGCATAGTCTGTCTCATCATATTCTCACTTGTTTATTAAACTTGTTCGGGGATCAGTGTATTTTTTTGCCCGTCGGTTCGACGTTACTATCCACAACAACGGCTCTGTTTTCCCACTGGCCGTTAATCTTTTTAATGACCGGCGCGTGATTACCGCGCGTCGTGAGTCTGACGCTAATTTCATCGATAACGGCAATAATTGCATTCCTTCGCTGGCGGTTCGTTTCCGCTGCCTGCATTAACCGAAGTTTGACTAGCAGCGTCGGAATATTAATTGGCCGGTTTGTTTTAAGAAGAGATAAAACTGCCTCGCCAATAATCTCATCGCTAACCCGATCTGATTGACTGCTTTTCATCATCGTCCCTCTGCATGCCTCGTTGTTCCTGTAAGCCAGGTCAGGTGCAGGCCGACAGTCAGCGTTTACTCCTGACGCTCAAACAGCAGGCCAATCAACGTTTGATAATGATTTTCTTCTTCCGGGGCTCGTGCGACGTCAAGACGGCTCAGTAACTTGGTGCAAAGCGCTTTGCGGTTTAAATGCCGCCCTTCGGTGAGAATGTCCATCACGATTTCGCCCAGCGTCTCCTGCTGAGAAGGTAACGATGCTTTGTTGAAATACTGGGCTATCGCGTTCGCTGTATCTGGAATGTAACCATTCTGCTGCATATGCGCTCCTTTAATTTCACTCATCTGTTAACTGTGAGTAAACTTATACAATAATTTCTAACTTGTACATAGCGTATTGCGCAATAAATCGTGCCTGGAGTATAGTTGATTGAAAATTATTGATAAATTTGTTGTTTTTTTATTTTGTGTAAAATTGCAATGAGGGTTTTAAGCGTGACGGATTGTACAAGATTATGCGGCATGGCGGCGTTGTGTGTTCAATTTTTGTTAATATAAATACTTGTTTCGCAAGACGTATCGAACAGTAACTGCTACTGTGAATGCTTATACCTCTCATCTGGAACCGCTATGCTCACCACCATCATTTATCGCAGCCATATCTGCGACGATGTCTCATTCAAATCGCTCGAGTCGATGGTTGCTGCGGCTAACGAGAGAAATGGTCAGGCGGATGTCACCGGTATTTTACTTTTTAACGGTACGCATTTTTTCCAACTCATTGAGGGACCGGAAGAAAACGTACAGCAAATCTATCGACATATTTGCGCCGACCCGCGTCATTACAATCTGGTGGAGCTTTTGTGCGATTACGCGCCGGCTCGCCGCTTTGGTAAGGTCGGCATGGAGCTGTTTGATTTAAGGGAACACGATCGCGACGCGGTACTACAGAACGTGCTGGATAAGGGGACGACAAAATATCAGCTGACTTACGACGACCGGGCGCTGCATTTTTTCCGTACCTTTGTCGAAGCGACGGAAAAAGAGAATTATTATGAAATTCCGGCAGCTGATAGCTGGGATTTTACTGCTGATGAGAGCACGTTTTATCCGGCCGCACCCTGTATCGACGGCGCTGAATCATGCTGTTTTGCTTTTCAGCCGGTGGTTGACCCCTTTGCCTGCGAAATAATCTCCTGGGAAGCGCTGCTGCGTACCGTTGACGGAGAACCGCCCGCAGCCTATTTTGCCGGTTTGTCAGGCGATGAGATTTACGTCGCGGATCTGCAAAGTAAACGGGTTGCGCTGGCCATTGCCGGTAAGTTAGGCCTGCGTGAACGTACGCTGACCATCAATCTACTGCCGATGACGCTGGTGAAAGTGGCGGATGCGGTGCCATTCCTGCTAACGGAAATTCAGCGCAACGATTTGATTCCGGAACAAATTATTGTTGAATTCACCGAGCGTGAAGTGATTTCGCGAATGGATGAGTTTACCGATGCCGTACGCAAATTGAAGGGGGCGGGAATACGCGTCGCTATCGATCACTTTGGTGCCGGTTTTGCCGGGCTATCGCTGCTGGCGCAATATCAACCGGATCGAATTAAAATTGACCAACAGCTGATCCGCAACATCCATCGTGACGGGCCGCGTCAGGCTATCGTGCAGGCGATTATTAAATGCTGTCACTCGCTGGAAATTGCCGTATCGGTGGTTGGCGTTGAGCAGGCGGAGGAGTGGATGTGGCTGGAGGCGGCGGGTATTTCTCATTTCCAGGGAAATCTGTTTGCCAGCCCGCGACTGGGTGGTCTGCCGGCTATCGCCTGGCCGGGGAAAATATGATCCCTCCTGGGATAGCGTAAACATACTTTCATCCTTTTTCCCGCACGCTGTGAGCTGCAACCTGATATCTTTATCTGTACAAGAAAAGAGAGTTGTACAGTATGCCTAAATTCGTTAGTTTAGGCGCTAAAGTATCAGGTTGAGATAAGGCGGCTTATGGCTTTTTACAGTATCGGTGAAGTAGCCGAGCGTTGCGGAATCAATCCGGTCACCCTTCGAGCCTGGCAGCGGCGTTACGGTTTGCTGAAACCGCAGCGTAGCGAAGGCGGGCACCGTCAGTTTGATGAAGAAGATATTCAGCGAATCGAAGAAATTAAGCGCTGGATAGAACGTGGCGTTTCAGTGGGCAAGGTGAAAGCGCTGCTGGAAGGCCAGCTACCTGCCGCCCGTGACGAATCCGCACAGTTGCAGGAAGAGATGATGAGTATCCTGCGCTATATGCAGCCGGCCAAAATCCGCGCCAAAATCACCGCATTAAGTCATCAGCATCCCGTCGACACCCTGCTTGATAGCCTGTTCGCGCCGGTGCGCCAGCGGCTGAAACTCGATCAAAACACCTCGATGGTCATCAGCAGCATGTTGGATGGCATATTGATTGATTGCGTGGCGCTGTTTTTAGCGGAATCGCGTAAAAAAAATGGCAAGGAGACGCTGCTGGTGGGGTGGGGGAATGAAGACCGCACCGGCCTATGGCTGGAAGCCTGGCGTCTTTCGCAACGCGGTTGGCATGTTAACGTGCTGGCGGAACCGTTAGAATCTCCCCGCCCGGAGCTGTTTCCTGGACAACATATTTTCGTCTGGACCGGGCGCCCCGCCTCGCCGCTGCAACTGGAGCTGCTGGGCCACTGGCAGGAACAGGGCTTTAGTATTCACTTCCACGGTAACGAATAAAAAAACCTGCCTTGCAAGTGAGGCAGGTTGCTGTTTGCTTACGTCGCGCGTGCTCACAGATGGATTTGACTCCAGGACTTAAATGTTTCGCTACGGCTGATATTAAAGAAATCGGTCCTGCCGCTGCAGCCCAGTTTTTTTATCAGATTCAAACGGATTTGATAAATTGTCTTAATATGCAAGTTTAGCGAGCGACCAATACTGGCAATGGCTTCGCCATTACTGATGAGCTGAATGACCTTCTTTTCTCGCTCGGTAAACTGTATCAGTTCGCCAGGAGAAGTATGCGATTTATAATAACGGGTCGGTTGATTGAGAAATGTTTTTAATTCAGCAGGGGTCGATCTGGCGGGGATGCGTAACATTGGCAGTTCGCTAAGGAAATTAAGATCGTTGCCTTCGGTTAATAAAATAAAAATCGTTTCCCGACGATTATATTTGTGTTGCAACACCGAGAAATAGCTATCGCTGGTGAAGAAAACATGCTTTTTGCGAAAGCAACTTTCTGGCAGCGTGCGCAGAATAAGGCTGATACCACTCATCAGAAAGTGGTTGTCAATCCACAGGTCATAGCGTTCGGAACAAATGTGCGTGTGTTTACTGAACATTTTGGTCTCCACGAAGCGGATGGACGAATTAATGACGAATACCACAGCGCAGAATATCCAGCGCCTGTAAATAGATATCAGCAAGTATTTCATTACTTTCTATTTGTAACCGTTGATTAATCTCACTAATTAATTGAAGATCGTCAACGGTTTTATTTTCCTGTAATAAGCTATTTTCTATGTTTTTCAGCAATGCGCAGTTAGCTATAAACTGCACAGGGATCGTATTTTTGATATGCATAAGCCTGAATCTCCCACGCGATAAATAAAAGCCGCTGGCGTAAACGATTTGCACATCGTTTACGCCAAAACATTGCGGACAGGCAACGGTAAAACAGGAACCACCTCAAAATAACCGCGGCGTTGGCGCAGACTGCTGACCCGAGCGCGCGCGTAAAATCGAGCTACCCGTCAACTATAGACGCTCAGAGGAAAGTTGTACAAATTTCTATGGAATAATTTGTACAAATTAGCGGTTAGTGAATGTGTTTTTAATTATGTTATTGATATATATGTTTTTTATTCTCATGTTTCTTGTACAGACAAGGCGGTAAATCTCTCTGAAAAACGACTAATGCTCTCTGCGCGGGGTTATACTTGTCTGCCAGGAAAGAGAAAAAGGAGGATATGCGATGAAACTATGGCCAATTCTGACCGGGGTTGCGGTATCGCTGGCGTTGGTCGCCTGTAAAACCCCAACGCCACCTCAAGGGGTAAAACCGATAAACCATTTTGACGCCAGCCGTTATCTGGGGCGCTGGTATGAAGTCGCGCGTCTGGAAAACCGTTTTGAACGAGGTCTGGAGCAGGTGACGGCAACCTACAGTATGCGTGACGACGGCGGCATTCGCGTACTCAATCGAGGATTTGACCCGCGCAACAAACGCTGGCGCGAGAGCGAGGGCAAAGCCTATTTTACCGGCGCTTCCACCACGGCAGCGCTGAAAGTCTCTTTCTTCGGCCCCTTCTATGGCGGGTATAACGTGATCGCGCTCGACGAGGACTACCAGTACGCGCTGGTAAGCGGTCCAAACCGCGACTATTTATGGCTGCTTTCGCGCGCCCCTGATATTCCGTCCCACATTCGACAGCAGTACCTTGCCCTGGCCGCTGAGCTCGGTTTTGCGGTTAACAAACTGGTGTGGGTGCCGCAGGCGAAGGCTTAAACTATCGCCTGCCGCAGGGTGTGCGCCGCATCGTTGAGCACGGGCGCCGGCATACGGCCGATCAGCGCAAACTGGTAGCCGCCGTGGCGCCACCAGCGCAGGTTCATGCCCTGACGCTGCTCATTTTGCGGCGGTGAGGCGGATTGCCGGGCGGCGGGTGAAATACAAAGCGCGACCGGGCCGTAACCGGTATGCAGCCAGAGGATTTGCGTGATCGAGGTACTTTCGTAGCGCAGCATACGGACCATTTTCAGCTCCGCCTCAGGCAAGGCGAGCTGGCGTCGTTCTAGCAACAGTCCTGTATCCTGCGCCGAACGACGCAGGCCACGGTCGAGCATCGCGGGTGAATTATCAACATCGGCCACGGTTTCCGCGCTATATAGCGACATGTACTGGGCTTCAAGACGGCGAATATTCTCGTCATCGTCTTCCTGCGGCTCAGGCCGCCAGAAATAACTTGCTGCGCTACCGATAACCAACAGGCCCAATGAGGCGGCAATCAGCGCGCGACGGCTGAAGCGCGCCTGATTTTGCGCTTTACTTTTCGGCCCGGTGAGGTAGGGCGCCAGTTTCGCCTGCATCCGCGCCACGGGCGCTTCATCAATCAGGGCGGCGAAAGCATGTTGATAAGGCTGATGATTATTCATTAACCTGGCGGTGCGGCTGGCGAGCTGCGGGTCGCGGGCAAAGGTTTCGCTAAAACGGCGGGCGTCCTCCGCGCACATTTCGCCATCAAGCCAGGCGACAATGGCCTCGTCCTGCCAGGGTGGGGAAAAGCGAATAGGGTTCATGAGCGTTTCTCCTGCGCCGGGGGCGAAATCGCCGGCGTTTTGGCCAGTGTTTCCCGCGCGGCAGCCAGCCGACTCATAATGGTGCCAATAGGTACCGATAGCGTCTCGGCGGCTTCCTGATAACTAAACCCCTCGACATACACCAAAAAGACGGCATTACGCTGCGCCTCGGGCAGTTGATTAACCCGCAGCATAAGTTGCCGATAGCGCCACCGCGTATCGTCCTGTTCGCCAGGCTCGGGGGCGGCCAGCTCCTCACACTCGACAAACCCCTGGCCGAGGCGAACCTGGCGGGCGCGCAGCTCTGAAATCCAGATTGAGTGCAAAATGGCGAATAGCCACCTGTCGATGCGGGTGCCGGGGGTAAACTGCGCGCTCTTTTCGAGCGCGCGAAGGCAGGTGGCCTGCACCAGCTCCTCGGCGACGTCGCGGTTGTGCGAGAGTACGAGGCCGTAGCGCCACAGGCGAGAAAGATGGGCGGCAAGTTGGCTATCAACGATACGGTTAGCGATGTTCTTATCCTTATTGATTCTGGCGAATCACGACTATCAGGATTCCGGATGTCCGTTTATTGCCGACTGAAGATCGCGGTACTCTTCGCAGCTTTGGCCGCAAATGCCGGCGATGGCCGCCAGCTGCTGTTTGGCCAAATCGGGGCGTCCTTTGACCATCCACGCCTCGCCAAGGTATTCGCGGGCTTTCGCGTAGTCCGGTTTCAGCGCCAGCGCCCGCTGATAATAGCCAATTCCTTCATCGGTTCTGCCGAGCTTACGGGTGGCGTAGCCGCGATAGTTCCACGCCTCAGGCGTATTGGCGTTGTGCAGCGTATCCAGCAGGTTAAGTGCGGCCTGATATTCGCCTTTTTTCGCCAGATGCCAGGCATAATTGGTTTTATCCTCATCGCTAAGGCTACTGGTTTTCTGTGGGACGCATTTTTGGCTCACGCTGTCGTAGGCCTGACCGCTCGGGCAATCCGGGGTTTGTTTGCTCGGGCTGTTATCGCCCATGGCCAACGCCGCCGGGGTATATAACAAAAATAGCAGCGCCGGAACGACTAAGCGCCTGATGGGAGAAATTCGTGCGTTCATGGTGGCCTCCAGGTGAGTGAGAGACGCGATAAGGCATCGCGTTGCCGGTACTGAAGAGTAAACGCGCGAGCGGGAGGATTTATTCGCCGTTGGCGAAAATTATTAATTGGCGTTGTGGCAGGAGTACACGCGGATAAGAAAAGCCCGCGCTCGGGGAGAGCGCGGGCCGATAATATTACTGTTTCGGAGCGGCAACCACAAAACTGCCTACGCCGCGGTTGTTATATTCCCACATGCGGTTGAAGCCGTTGTCGTTAAGGTTACGCTGCGGGTTGCCTTTGTCATCCTGCGCGCCAACATTACCGCTGAAGGCGCGATTAGAACCGACCGCCGCCGCCCACGGTTGAGCAATGTTGAAGCCTTCATTGATGACGCTATCGCGAATCACCACCTGGCCATTGCTGTTGCCGTCGACGTCCAGCGCGCGGCCCAGCTGCGCGACGTTATCGCCGGACGCGGTGAAGCGGCTATTGGTCGCCAGGAAGCCGTAGGTTACGCTTTTCAGCGTTGCCGGGGCGAAAACGTAGGCTTCTTTCTGCGTACGCGAGTTCACGACGCGGAAATCGGTATTATCGAATACCACCGCGCCGCGACCGGAAACGATATCCACATCGCCTTCAATATAGCTATTAGTTACCAGCGTACGGGTCTGACGGTTATCCTGCAGACGGTTCTGCACGCCGCTATTGGTCACAAAGAAGGTGTTCTGGCGGCCAAGAATGTTGACCTTGTTGATCTGCACCTGGTCGCCATCGCTGCGCAAGGCCACTGCCTGATGGGTACCGGCATCGACGCTGTCGCCGAGATTGTTGGCGATGGTCAGGTTCTGCAGCTGCAGGCCATTATTCTGCGACCAGAAGACCGCGGAACACATCACGCCGACGGTGGCGGCGGATTTGCTCTGGCAGCTGTCGAACATATACCACGCGGGCTTGCCTGGCATGTATTTGCCGCCCGGATTGACCAGATGACGCCAGCTATTGCGGTCCATTTCGGAATCAATCGCTTCGCTGATTTTGACGTCGGCAGGGTTTTCACCGGTACCATAAATCGTCAGCGCGCCCGGCGCGGCAGGCACGTAGACAGTACCCGCATATTCGCCTGGCATAACAGCGATGAACAGGCGACGGGCAGAGTGACGGGCAATCGCCGCATCGACCGCGGCCTGAATAGTCGTGTGGGTCACGCCCTGGGCACCCGCCGGGCCGACGATGAAATCAGGCTGCGCCGGCAGGCTGATAGCGGATGGCGTCCACGCGGCGGCATTCGGCGTCAGCGACTGAAAATAGGCCGCTTGAGTGAAGTTTTTCGCTTCATCGGCGCTAAGAATCGGCCGTGCGGTATTGCCCGGTGCAGTCTGCGTTGAGGGCTTTTGATCGGCAGGCGTCGAGCTACAGGCGGACAGCGTCACGCCGAAGGCCAGCGCCAGCGCCAGACGGGAAACGGAATATGTGTTCATGTTGCTCCGGGCGATAATATGCAAAGTTACATACCCTTTGTGCGTGACAGGGTATAAGTCCTTTAAAACCTGCTGTTTTATACTAACTTGAACGAAACGGGAAGATGCCAGTTCAAAAACTTCACTTCTTTACGCAACGCGAAGCGCTGATGGAACGTCTTTAGTCACAAAAAAATAACATTTACCCGCGCTTTTATTGACATTACCGGCGTTATGAAAATAAATGTCTATACAACCCATGACAAGTTGAATGCTATGACTGAAGCCACCGCTGAACTCGTTATCTGGCGAAACGTGCGTCTCGCCACTTTGAATCCTGATTCTTCTCAACCATACGGCCTGCTGGAGCGCCATGCGCTGCTGGTGCGTAACGGCCGTATCGAGGCGATCGTCGACGACGCTGACGCCCCGGTGGGGCGTCGTATCGACCTCGAAGGCCGGCTGCTGACGCCGGGTCTCATTGACTGCCACACGCACCTGATTTTTGGTGGCAGCCGGGCGCAGGAGTGGGAGCAGCGGCTGAACGGCGTGTCGTATCAAACCATCAGCGCCAACGGCGGCGGCATTAACTCCACCGTGCGCGCCACGCGCGAAAGCAGCGAAGCTGAACTACTGGCGCTGGCGCAGCCACGTCTGGAGCGCCTGCTGCGTGAAGGGGTGACAACGCTGGAGATTAAATCAGGCTACGGTCTCGATCTGCAAAACGAACGCAAAATGTTGCGGGTCGCCCGACAACTGGCTGACGACAATGGCGTGGAACTGTCGGCGACGCTGCTCTCCGCCCACGCCACGCCGCCGGAATATCATGGCGACGCCGATAGCTATATCTCGCTGGTCTGCGAGACCATACTGCCGACGCTGTGGCAAGAGGGGCTGTTTGAAAGCGTTGACGTCTTCTGTGAAAACGTCGGCTTTAGTCCACAGCAAACCGAGCGCGTATTTCAGGCCGCGCAGGCGCTGGGCATTCCGGTAAAAGGCCACGTTGAGCAGCTCTCGTCGCTGGGCGGCGCTCAACTGGTGAGCCGCTATCATGGGCTTTCCGCCGACCATATCGAGTATCTGACGGAAGAGGGCGTGGCGGCGATGCGCGAAAGCGGCACCGTGGCAGCCCTGCTCCCCGGCGCGTTCTACTTCCTTAATGAAACCCGCAAACCGCCGGTGGAACTGTTACGCAAGTACCAGGTGCCGATGGCAGTGGCGACCGATTTCAACCCGGGCACCAGCCCCTTCGCTAGCCTGCATTTGGCGATGAACATGGCCTGCGTCAAGTTTGGTTTAACCCCGGAAGAGGCCTGGGCCGGGGTAACTCGCCATGCCGCGCGGGCGCTGGGGCGACAGGAGAGTCACGGTCAGCTGGCAGCGGGATTTGTCGCAAACTTCGCTATCTGGGATGCCGAGCACCCGGTCGAGATGGTGTATGAGCCGGGGCGCGCGCCGCTCTGGGGGCGCGTGGTACGAGGAGAACTGCAATGATGCTGTGGCAAGCTACCCCCGCGAACCTTTGGCAGGGGCGTGATGATAGCGCGGAGGCGCCCAATGCGCTGCGCCTGTTCCAGACCATCGCCCGCGCGGAACGCTTCGCGCCGCAGGAGATGCCTGGCGATATCGCGCTGCTCGGCTTCGCCTGCGACGAAGGCGTACGGCGTAATAAAGGGCGCACCGGCGCCGGAGATGGCCCGGAAACGTTACGCCGGGCCTTAGCCAATATGGCCAGTCATCAGGGCCATGACCGCTGCGTGGATATGGGCACGATTAGCGTCGATGGCGAACAGTTAGAAGCCGCGCACCAGGTGCTACGCGAGGCGGTGGCCGTCTGTCAACGAGCCGGCAAACGCACTCTGGTGCTGGGCGGCGGCCACGAGACGGCCTTCGGCCACGGCGCTGGGGTACTGGACGCCTTCCCGGGCGAAAAAGTGGGCATTATTAATCTCGATGCGCATCTGGATTTACGCTTTGCCGAATGCGCCAGTTCCGGGACGCCGTTCCGCCAGCTGGCGCTGGAGTGTGAAGCGCAGCAGCGAGGTTTTCACTATACCTGCATCGGGGTTAGCCGGGCGGCGAACACCCAGGCGCTATGGGATGAAGCAGCGCGCCGCCAGGTGGCTATCGTTGAGGATCTGGAGGTGCTGGCAGCCTTCGAAACACGCGTGTTGCCGGAGCTTGAGCGCAATATCGCGCAATTCGACCGTCTGTATCTGACTATCGATCTCGACGTGCTGCCAGCGCGCGAAATGCCGGCGGTTTCCGCGCCGGCGGCGCTGGGCGTGCCGCTGGCGACCCTGCTGCGGATCGTTGAGCCGTTGTGCCGCAGCGGTAAGCTTCAGGCGGTGGATTTGGTCGAGTTTAATCCGCAATTTGACATCGACGGACAGGGCGCCCGCGCGGCGGCCCGTCTGGCATGGCAAATCGCCCATTGGTGGCGCTAGCGATCCGCGCTATTATTTTCGTTTCGCCGCTCCGCCTATTACGCATAAGGAAAGCCAGGCCATGTTTGCACAACAACCTCGTTCCGCGCCCGCGCCTTTCTATGAAAAGGTGAAGCAGGCGATCAGCGAAAAGATCCACCGCGGCGAGTGGCGCCCGCACGACCGAATTCCCTCGGAGGCTGAACTGGTCGCCCAGTTCGGCTTCAGCCGAATGACCATCAACCGCGCGCTGCGAGAGCTGACGGATGAAGGCTTGCTGGTGAGGCTACAGGGCGTCGGTACCTTCGTCGCTGAGCCGAAAGGGCAGTCGGCGCTATTTGAAGTGCGCAGCATTGCCGATGAGATTGCCTCCCGCCGTCACCAGCACCGCTGTGAGGTGCTGCTTTTAGAGGAGACCGAAGCGGATGTTATCCAGGCGGAGGCGCTCAACGTCGCCGAAGGCACGCGTATCTTTCATTCGCTGATGGTGCATTTTGAAAATGATGTCCCGGTACAAATTGAAGATCGCTGCGTCAATGCCGCGGTGGTGCCAGACTATCTATTACAGGATTACACCGCCACCACGCCGCATGATTATCTGTCGCTGATTGCGCCGTTAACCGAAGGCGAACATATCGTCGAGGCGGTGCAGGCGACGTCAGAAGAGTGCGCGCTGCTGCGCATCCTGCCGCACGATCCCTGCCTGCTTATTCGCCGCCGCACCTGGTCGACGACGCATATTGTCTCACACGCTCGCCTGCTGTTCCCCGGCGCGCGCTACCGTCTGCAGGGCCATTTCAGCTCGTAATTCTCCCTGGCGCGCGCTACCGTCTGCAGGGCCATTTCAGCTCGTAATTCTCCCTGGCGTCAGCAAAACGTGATTGCTGACGCAATATAACAAAATTGTATCATTTCTGTTAAATCCTGGCTTGCGTAGAGTTGTATAGACAAGTATATGTATCTAGGTACACAACGTTAATTGTCAGGAGAAACCCCGATGTCGCAAAGCAAATATCGCCAGCTGGACGTACGTGCCCCGAGAGGCACGACGCTGACCGCCAAGAGCTGGTTGACCGAAGCGCCGCTGCGTATGTTAATGAACAACCTCGATCCCGATGTCGCCGAAAACCCGCATGAGCTGGTGGTCTATGGCGGTATCGGTCGCGCTGCGCGCAACTGGGAATGCTATGACGCTATCGTGAAGGCGCTGAAAAACCTGGAAAGCGATGAGACCCTGCTGGTGCAGTCCGGCAAACCGGTCGGCGTATTTAAAACGCATGAAAACTCGCCGCGCGTGCTGATCGCTAACTCCAACCTGGTCCCGCACTGGGCCACCTGGGAACACTTCAACGAACTGGATGCCAAAGGGCTGGCGATGTACGGCCAGATGACTGCCGGCAGCTGGATCTACATCGGTAGCCAGGGCATCGTACAGGGCACCTACGAAACCTTCGTCGAAGCCGGTCGCCAGCACTATCAGGGCAGCCTGAAAGGTCGCTGGGTGTTAACCGCCGGTCTGGGCGGCATGGGCGGCGCACAGCCGCTGGCTGCGACGCTGGCAGGCGCCTGCTCGCTGAACATTGAATGCCAGCAGAGCCGCATCGATTTCCGTCTGCGTACCCGCTACGTGGATGAACAGGCCACTTCTCTGGATGACGCCCTGGCGCGCATCAAAAAATACACCGCCGAAGGCCGCGCTATCTCCATCGCGCTGTGCGGCAACGCCGCGGATATCGTTCCGGAACTGGTGAAACGCGGTGTACGCCCGGATATGGTCACCGATCAGACCAGCGCCCACGACCCGCTGCACGGCTATCTGCCGAAAGGCTGGAGCTGGGAGGAGTATCAGCAGAAAGCCGAATCCGATCCGCAAGGCACTATCCTGGCGGCGAAACGCTCGATGGCCGACCACGTTCAGGCGATGCTGGCCTTTAATGACATGGGCGTACCGACCTTCGACTACGGCAACAACATCCGCCAGATGGCGCAGGAAATGGGCGTCAGCAACGCCTTCGATTTCCCGGGCTTCGTGCCGGCGTATATCCGTCCGCTGTTCTGCCGCGGTATCGGCCCGTTCCGTTGGGTAGCGCTGTCCGGCGATCCGCAGGATATCTACAAAACCGACGCGAAGGTGAAAGAGATCATTAAAGATGATAAGCATCTGCACCACTGGCTGGATATGGCGCGCGAGCGCATCAGCTTCCAGGGACTGCCGGCGCGTATCTGCTGGGTAGGTCTGGAGTGGCGGCAGAAGCTGGGGCTGGCCTTTAACGAAATGGTACGTAGCGGCGAAGTCTCCGCGCCGATCGTGATTGGCCGCGATCACCTTGATTCCGGCTCCGTCTCCAGCCCGAACCGCGAAACCGAAGCCATGCGCGACGGCTCGGATGCGGTATCTGACTGGCCGTTGCTCAACGCACTGCTTAACACCGCCAGCGGCGCGACCTGGGTGTCGCTGCACCACGGCGGCGGCGTAGGCATGGGCTTCTCGCAGCACTCCGGGATGGTTATCGTCTGTGATGGTACCGATGAAGCGGCGGCGCGTATCGCTCGCGTCCTGCATAACGACCCGGCGACCGGCGTAATGCGTCATGCCGACGCGGGTTACGATATCGCCATTGAATGCGCGGTGGAACAGGGTCTGAATCTTCCGATGGTTGCGGCAACGCAGGGGAACGCTAAATGAAATCTTTAACGCTAATTCCGGGGCAACTGAGCCTGTCGCAGCTCCGCGACGTTTACAGCCACCCGCTGAACATTACCCTTGATAGCAGCGCGTTTGCGGCAATTGATGAGAGCGTGGCCTGCGTTAACGCCATCCTCGCCGAAGGGCGGACCGCCTACGGTATCAACACCGGTTTTGGCCTGCTGGCGCAGACCCGTATCTCGACGGAAGATCTGGAGAACCTGCAGCGTTCGCTGGTGCTATCCCATGCGGCAGGCGTTGGCGAGCCGCTGGACGATGACCTGGCGCGCCTGATTATGGTGCTGAAGATTAACAGCCTGTCCCGCGGTTTCTCCGGGATCCGCCTGAGCGTGATCCAGGCGCTGATTGGTCTGGTCAATGCCGGCGTGACGCCGTGGATCCCGGCGAAAGGTTCCGTCGGCGCCTCCGGCGACCTCGCGCCGCTGGCGCATATGTCGCTGACGCTGCTTGGCGAAGGCAAAGCGCGGGTACGCGGCGGCGAATGGCTGCCGGCGACGGAAGCGTTACGTCAGGCGGGGCTGGAGCCGATTACCCTGGCGGCGAAAGAAGGTCTGGCGCTGCTGAACGGCACCCAGGCGTCGACGGCCTTTGCGCTGCGCGGTCTGTTCGAAGCCGAAGATCTGTTCGCCTCCGCGGTCGTTTGCGGGGCGTTAACCACCGAAGCGGCGCTGGGTTCGCGTCGTCCGTTCGATGCGCGTATTCACGAGGTGCGCGGCCAGCGTGGTCAGATTGATGCGGCGGCGCTGTATCGCCACCTGTTGACCGATGACAGCGCGATTTCGCAGTCGCATCATAACTGCGCCAAGGTGCAGGATCCGTACTCTCTGCGCTGTCAGCCGCAGGTGATGGGCGCCTGCCTGACGCAGATCCGCCAGGCGGCGGAAGTATTGTTAGCCGAAGCGAACGCGGTCTCCGATAACCCGCTGGTCTTTGCCGCCGAAAATGACGTCATCTCCGGCGGTAACTTCCATGCCGAACCGGTAGCGATGGCGGCGGATAATATCGCACTGGCGATCGCGGAAATCGGCTCGCTCTCCGAGCGCCGCATCGCGCTGATGATGGACAGCCATATGTCGCAGCTGCCGCCGTTCCTCGTGAAAAATGGCGGCGTCAACTCCGGCTTTATGATAGCCCAGGTCACGGCGGCGGCTTTAGCCAGTGAAAACAAAGCGCTGTCGCACCCGCATAGCGTTGACAGCCTGCCCACCTCCGCGAACCAGGAAGACCACGTCTCGATGGCGCCGGCTGCCGGTCGTCGCCTGTGGGCGATGGCGGAAAACACCCGCGGGGTGCTGGCCGTTGAGTGGCTGGCGGCGGCGCAGGGGCTGGATATGCGCGAAGGGCTGACCACCAGTCCGCTGCTGGAAGAGGCGCGTCATCTGCTGCGCGAACGCGTGCCGCATTATACCCAAGACCGTTTCTTCGCTCCTGATATTGAAAATGCCACCGAGCTTTTGGCCGCACGTCACCTGACGCGTCTGCTGCCTGCCGTATTGCCTGGCCTGAATTAATCACCGTTGTTCTCTGTACCCGCGTCGGGGGGATGTCATCCCCCCGGCCGTCCTACATCGCATATTTGTCGTCATATAAAAAAACCAGGACACCTGTATATGCAACAACAACACAAACCGCATCTGCTGCGCGGGCTGAATGCCCGACACATTCGTTTTATTGCGCTCGGTTCCGCTATCGGCACCGGGCTGTTCTACGGTTCGGCCTCCGCCATTAAGGCGGCGGGTCCGGCGGTGCTGCTGGCCTATCTGATCGGCGGCGCGGCGGTCTTTATGGTCATGCGCGCGCTGGGTGAAATGGCGGTGCGCAATCCGGTTTCCGGCTCCTTCGGCAGCTACGCTCGCCAGTATCTCGGGCCGCTGGCCGGATTTATTACCGGCTGGACCTACACCTTTGAAATGGTGATCGTGGCGCTGGCCGACGTCACCGCATTCGGTATCTATATGGGGTTGTGGTACCCCGATGTGCCGCGCTGGATCTGGATCCTCAGCATCATCTTCTTTATTGGCGCGATGAACCTGTGCAACGTGCGGGTGTTCGGCGAGATGGAGTTCTGGCTGTCGCTGATTAAAGTGGTAGCGATTATCGCCATGATGGCGGCGGGCGCGGGGATTATTTTCTTTGGCTTTGGCCATAGTTTCCCGGCCACCGGGCTGGAAAATCTGTGGAGCCACGGCGGCTTTGCGCCAAATGGCTGGCAGGGGATCATCGCCTCGCTTGGCATCGTGATGTTCGCTTTCGGCGGTGTAGAGATTATCGGCGTCACGGCGGCGGAAGCGCAGAATCCGAAGAAGGTCATCCCGCAGGCCATCAACACCATTCCGCTGCGTATTATTCTGTTTTACGTCTGCACCCTGGCGGTGCTGATGGCGATCTTCCCGTGGAATAGTTTTGGCGAGCAGGGCAGTCCGTTTGTGCTGATCTTTGATGGCCTCGGGATCCCGGCGGCGGCGACTGTACTGAATATCATCGTGATTAGCGCCAGTATCTCGGCGATTAACAGCGATATTTTTGGCGCCGGGCGCATGATGTACGGTATGTCGAAAGAGGGGCTTGCGCCGAAGTGCTTCCAGCGGATCGCCAGCAACGGCGTACCCTGGATGACGGTTGTGGTGATGGGCGTGGCGCTGCTGGTGGCGGTGGTGCTTAACTATCTGATGCCGGAACAGGTCTTTGTCCTGATTGCCTCGCTGGCGGCGTTCGCCACCGTCTGGGTGTGGCTGATGATCCTGCTCTCTCATTTCTCGATGCGCCGCGGTTTGTCGGCCGAAGAGCGCAGTAAGATCGAATTCCCGATCCCCTTCTGGCCGGTTGGCCCGCTGTTGACGCTACTGTTTATGGGGCTGGTGATCGCCGTGCTGGGAATGGTGGAAGAGACGCGCGTGGCGCTGTTAGCCGGGCTGGTCTGGCTGGGGCTGCTGACGGTGGTGTGGTACGCGCGCGTGCGTAAAACCGCGCTGCAGGTGGCCACGGAACAGTAAGGTCAATCTCCCCGGTGGCGCTGCGCTTACCGGGGCTACGTTTGGACCGTAGATACTGTTATCGGTTTGCAACGGTTTTGGTCGGGGAAAACATGTGCTTTGTGTTAATTCCGACACATTGCGCTCCCGATATTTCTTCTGCGTTATGTCCTCATGGCGCAGGGAGCGCACAGGGGGCGGCCAGTCGCCGCCCCCTGTACCCCCGGGCTCTGGCCGCCAACAACGGCAGTTTCAGCAAGCATGGTGAATAAATTAAAGGCAGGCCGCACGGACCGTAGGTCGGGTAAGCGCAGCGCCACCCGACAATATACCGGTGCCGCGGGTTGCCCGGATAAGGCGCAAGCCGCTATCCGGGGGGATAATTAACTGAACAGGGCGGTGATGGAAGCGCTGGCGAGCGAATGGAAATGGACATTAAAGCCGACCATCGCGCCGCTCGCCTCGGCGTCGATATCAATCTTATCGATATCCAACGCGTGTACGGTAAAAATGTAGCGGTGGGTTTCCCCCTTCGGCGGCGCCGCGCCGCCGTAGCCGGCCTTACCAAAATCGGTGCGGGTCTGAATGGCCTCTTCTGGTAGCTCCGCCTGACCGGAACCGGCCCCCTGCGGTAAAACCCGGGTATCGGCAGGCAGGTTGGCTACCACCCAGTGCCACCAGCCGGAACCGGTCGGCGCATCCGGGTCGTAGCAGGTGACGACAAAGCTTTTGGTTCCTGCGGGAACGTCGTCCCACATCAGATGCGGCGAAAGATTATCGCCATCGTACCCCATACCGTTGAATACGTGACGATTAGGCAGCTTGCCGCCGTCTTGCAGATCGTGGCTGGTCAGTTTCATGCTTCATCCTCATTGATAATGCGCTGATTAACAAAGAAGTGTAGCTTTCCCGACGGCGCAATTCCGCTGTTTATTCGCTAAAAAATGTTTCTTCTTGTACCGCCATATTGACCGCACGGGTCAGGCGAGTCAGCTGTTGTGGGCTGATGATGTACGGTGGCATCAGATAAATCAGCCGGCCAAACGGGCGGATCCATACCCCTTGCTCAACGAAAAAGCGCTGCAGAGCGGCCATGTTCACCGGATGACGGGTTTCAACCACGCCAATCGCGCCGAGTACGCGCACGTCGGCGACCCATTCTGACTCTCGTGCCGGAGCCAGCTCGGCCTTCAGCTGGGCTTCAATCGCCGCTACCTGCTGTTGCCATTCGCCGCTCTCCAGCAGGCGCAGGCTTTCGCTTGCCACCGCGCAGGCCAGCGGATTACCCATAAAGGTGGGGCCGTGCATAAAGCAGCCGGCTTCGCCATTGCTGATGGTTTCAGCTACCGTTCGGGTAGTGATAGCGGCAGAAAGGGTCATGGTACCGCCGGTCAGCGCTTTACCCAGACACAGAATATCGGCGGAGATACCGGCATGCTCGCAGGCGAACAGTTTGCCGGTACGGCCAAAGCCGGTGGCAATCTCATCGGCGATCAGCAAAATCCCTTCCCGGTCGCACATTTTACGCACTCGCTTTAGCCACTCTGGATGGTACATGCGCATCCCGCCGGCGCCCTGGACTACCGGTTCGAGGATCACCGCGGCGATTTCGTGGCGATGCGCGGCCATCAGGCGGGCAAACGGCGCCATATCCATCTCGTCCCACTCGCCGTCGAAGCGGCTTTGCGGCGCGGGGGCAAACAGGTTATCCGGCAGGTAGCCCTGCCACAGGCTGTGCATCGAATTCTGCGGATCGCAGACCGACATCGCGCCGAAGGTGTCGCCGTGATAGCCGTTGCGGAAGGTCAGGAAACGACGGCGCGGCTGGCCTTTAGCCTGCCAATACTGCAGGGCCATTTTCATCGCCACTTCTACCGCCACCGAACCGGAATCGGCGAGGAAAACGCACTCCAGCGATTCCGGCGTCATCGCCACCAGTTGGCGACAGAGCGCCACCGCCGACGGATGGGTGATCCCGCCGAACATCACGTGCGACATCTGGTCGATCTGCGCTTTCATCGCCGCATTCAGGCGCGGGTGATTGTAGCCGTGGATCGCCGCCCACCAGGAGGACATGCCGTCAACCAGCTGTTCGCCGCCGGCGAGGGACAGCTCGCAACCGTGGGCGGAAACCACCGGGTAGACCGGCAGGGGGGAAGTCATAGAGGTGTAGGGGTGCCAGATGTGGCGCCGATCGAAAGCGAGATCGTCCAGTGTCATAAGCGACTTGTAAACCATTTTGAAAACATTTAGGTTTACGAGTATAAACCGAACCGCAAATTAACAAAACCTTTTGGAGAGGCCAATGGCTCACCACGCACGCTGGACAATGTCGCAAGTTACTGAGTTATTTAATAAACCACTCATCGATCTGCTCTTTGAAGCGCAGCAAATCCACCGCCAGCATTTTGACCCGCGTCAGGTGCAGGTCAGTACGTTGCTGTCGATTAAAACCGGCGCTTGTCCGGAAGACTGTAAATATTGCCCGCAAAGCGCACGCTACAAAACCGGTCTTGAATCCGAGCGCCTGATGGAAGTCGAGCAGGTGCTGGAATCAGCGCGTCAGGCGAAAAACGCCGGCTCGACCCGCTTCTGCATGGGCGCGGCGTGGAAGAATCCCAATGACCGCGATATGCCGTATCTGGAGCAGATGGTCAAAGGTGTGAAGGCGCTTGGGCTAGAGTCGTGCATGACGCTCGGTACCCTTACCGATAGTCAGGCACAGCGCCTGGCCGGCGCGGGGCTGGATTACTACAACCATAACCTCGACACCTCACCGGAATTTTACGGCAACATCATCACCACCCGTACCTATCAGGAACGTCTGGATACGCTGGATAAGGTACGCGATGCCGGGATTAAAGTGTGCTCCGGTGGGATCGTCGGGTTGGGGGAAACCGTGAAAGATCGCGCCGGGCTGCTGCTGCAGTTGGCTAATCTGCCAACGCCGCCGGAAAGCGTGCCAATCAATATGCTGGTGAAGGTTAAGGGTACGCCGCTGGCGGATAACGACGATGTCGACGCCTTCGATTTCATCCGCACGATCGCCATTGCGCGCATCATGATGCCAACCTCCTACGTGCGTCTCTCCGCCGGGCGCGAGCAGATGAACGAGCAGACCCAGGCGATGTGCTTTATGGCCGGGGCTAACTCGATTTTCTATGGCTGCAAGCTGCTGACGACGCCTAACCCGGAAGAAGATAAAGACCTGCAGCTGTTCCGCAAGCTGGGGATCAATCCGCAGCAGACGGCGGTGCTGGAAGGTGATAATGAGCAGCAGCAGCGCCTGGAGCAGGCCTTACTCACCCCCGACACTGAGGAATACTACAACGCGGCGGCGCTATGAGCTGGCAGCAACGAATCGATCGGGCGCTGGACGAACGGCGGGCGGCGGATGCTTTTCGCCGCCGCCTGCCGGTAAGCCACGGCGCCGGACGCTGGCTGGAGCGTGAAGGGGAGCGCTGGCTCAACTTCTCCAGTAATGACTACCTGGGCCTGAGCCAGCATGGCGCGATTATCGCCGCCTGGCAGCAAGGGGCGGAACGTTATGGCGTCGGTTCCGGCGGATCGGGCCACGTTAGCGGCTATAGTGAGGCGCATCGCGCGCTGGAAGAGGAACTTGCCGACTGGCTGGGCTATCCGCGCGCGTTGCTGTTTATCTCCGGCTTTGCCGCGAATCAGGCGTTGATTGCCGCGCTGGCGGAAAAAGACGATCGCATTGTGGCCGATCGCCTGAGCCATGCCTCCCTGCTGGAGGCGGCAAGCCTCAGCCCGGCGCAGCTGCGCCGCTTTACCCACAATGACCCGCAACAGCTTGCTCAATTGCTGGCGAAACCGCTGGACGGCCAGCAGTTAGTCGTTACCGAAGGGATTTTCAGTATGGACGGCGACAGCGCGCCGCTGGCTGACATTCAGGCGGCAGCCCGCAGCGCCGGAGCATTATTACTTGTTGATGATGCTCACGGAATCGGGGCGATTGGCGATGAAGGGCGCGGAAGCTGTCATACGCAGGCGGTTCGCCCGGAGCTGCTGGTAGTCACCTTCGGCAAGGCGTTTGGGGTAAGCGGCGCGGCGGTACTGTGCAGTGAATCGATGGCCGATTATCTGCTGCAGTTTGCCCGTCATCTCATCTACAGCACCGCGATGCCGCCGGCGCAGGCGGTAGCGCTGAGCGCGGCGTTGCGGATCATTCGTAGCGATGAGGGCCAGCAGCGGCGGGAATTCTTGAGCGCCCGCATCCGTCAGTTCCGCGCTGGAATGGGCGATGTTGCGCTGGGGCTGACCGATTCCCGGAGCGCGATTCAGCCGCTGATCGTTGGCGATAACGCGCGAGCGCTGGCCCTGGCATCCAGCCTACGCGAGGCCGGCTGTTGGGCTACCGCCATTCGTCCGCCGACGGTTCCCGCCGGCGGCGCGCGTCTGCGCCTGACTCTGACTGCCGCTCATCAGGCCGAGGACATTGCGCGTTTACTGGAGGTGCTGCATGGCCACGGTGAATAAGCAGGCTGTGGCCGCGGCGTTTGGTCGCGCGGCCAGCGGCTATACGCAACATGATGAGCTGCAGCGCCGCAGCGCTGAATTGCTGCTGCGCCAGTTGGCGAGGAGCGATTTTGCCCGAGTGCTGGACGCTGGCTGCGGGCCCGGCAGCATGAGCCGTTACTGGCGCGAAGCGGGAAGCGAAGTTACCGCGCTGGATCTCTCCGCCGGGATGCTGGCGCAGGCGCAACGCAACGGCGCCGCGCAGCATTATCTACAGGGCGATATCGAAGCGCTGCCGCTGCCGGATGCCTGCTTCGATCTGGCATGGAGTAACCTGGCGGTGCAGTGGTGTGACGAGCTAAGCGCGGCAATCGGCGAGCTGTACCGGGTGGTGCGGCCCGGCGGACGGGTGGCGTTCACCACGTTGCTCGCCGGATCGCTACCAGAGCTCAATCAAGCGTGGCGGGCGGTCGATGAACATCCCCATGCCAACCGTTTTCTCAGCGAAAAGGCGGTAAGGGCGGCGCTGAGCGGCCTGCGCGCCGAAGGCGTCGTGCATCAGATTAGCTTACCGTTCGCCGATGCGCTAAGCGCCATGCGCTCGCTAAAGGGCATTGGCGCTACCCACTTACATCAGGGGCGGGCGTCTGCGCCGCTTAGCCGCGGCAAGCTGCGCGAACTGCAGCTCGCCTGGCCGCAACAGCAGGGCCAGTGCCCGCTGACGTATCATCTTTTTACAGGAGTCATTGAACGTGACTAAACGTTTCTTCGTCACCGGAACCGATACTGAAGTCGGTAAAACCGTCGCCAGCAGCGCGCTGTTGCAGGCGGCGAATCAGCTGGGATTTAACACCGCGGGCTATAAACCGGTGGCTTCCGGGAGCGACCTGACCGCACAAGGGTTACGCAATGAAGATGCGCTGGCCCTGCAGTGTAATAGCCGGGTGGCGCTGCGCTATGAACAGGTTAACCCTTATACTTTTGCCGAGCCGACCTCGCCGCATATTATTAGCGCCGATGAAGGGCGACCGATTGCCGCGACGACGCTTTCCAGCGGTTTACGCGAACTGGAGCGCCTGGCCGACTGGGTGCTGGTGGAAGGGGCGGGCGGCTGGTTTACGCCGCTCTCGGAAACCCTGACCTTCGCCGACTGGGCGCAGCAGGAGCAATTGCCGGTGATTTTAGTGGTCGGCGTCAAACTTGGCTGTATCAATCACGCGATGCTCACTGCCCTGGCGGTACGCGAAGCCGGGCTGCCGCTCGTGGGCTGGATCGCCAACGATATCCAGCCACCGGGTAAACGCCATCGCGAATATCTGCAAACCTTAACGCGGGTATTGCCAGCGCCGCTGCTGGGGGAAATTCCCTGGCTTGCCGACGCATCGCAGCGTCAGGATCTCGCGCAGTACCTGGATCTGACCCCCCTGCAATAAACCCGCATAAACCTGCGAGACGGCTCTATTTTTTGTTGACAGGACGATGAAATGTGGTCCAGAAAACGCAAAAAATCCAGCCGTCTTTAGCTGATAAATATCAAAAAAAATTCGATAATTTTTTTTAGCCACGGGCTTTGGTCCGATGAGACTTTTCTGCCGGGTGGCAGACCTCGCGGCCTGCAGGCAGTTATCCACTATTCCTGTGGATAACCTTGTGTATTAGAGTTAGAAAACTTGCGGTAAGCTAGAGAGTACGCGGCCTGCGAGCAAATTGGCGCGAAACCCGTCTTTTGGTAAATTATGTTTTATTTCAGCAAGTTAAATAAAAGCAATGGCTGTCAGAAAAGTGTCACCGGCTGCCATAAAAGATTCATTACCTTGCTTGACAAATGTTAAATGATAAATGTTTCTGGGGATAACCACACAGGCTGGTGGATCATTCCGCAAAGCGCGCATTTTACGCCCGCAGTCGGACGACCGCGCGTCCTTTTGCCGCCATACAATAATGCGATACTGTTTTTATATCCAGTATTATTTATTGGCAAAAATGAAACTGAAGGGTAGAATTAAACACCTGCTGGTCAATCCCATCTTCAGGTCCTGAAATATGAGCAAACCATTCAAGCTGCACTCCGCATTCCGTCCTTCCGGCGATCAGCCCGAAGCCATCCGCCGTCTGGAAGAGGGGCTGGAAGATGGCCTTGCGCATCAAACCCTGCTTGGGGTAACAGGTTCGGGGAAAACCTTCACCATCGCCAACGTTATCGCTGACTTACAGCGCCCGACGATGGTGCTGGCGCCGAACAAAACCCTGGCGGCGCAGCTGTATGGCGAGATGAAAGAGTTCTTTCCCGAGAATGCGGTGGAGTATTTTGTCTCCTACTACGATTATTACCAGCCTGAAGCCTACGTACCGAGCTCGGATACCTTTATCGAAAAAGACGCCTCGGTGAACGAACACATTGAGCAGATGCGTCTGTCGGCCACCAAAGCGTTGCTCGAACGGCGCGATGTAGTGGTGGTGGCTTCGGTTTCCGCCATCTACGGTCTTGGCGACCCGGATCTGTATCTAAAGATGATGCTGCACCTGACTACCGGCATGCTGATCGACCAGCGGGCGATCCTGCGTCGGCTGGCGGAACTGCAATACACCCGCAACGATCAGGCCTTCCAGCGCGGCACTTTCCGCGTCCGCGGCGAGGTTATCGATGTCTTCCCGGCGGAATCCGATGATATCGCGCTGCGTATTGAACTGTTTGACGAAGAGGTCGAGCGGCTATCGCTGTTTGACCCGCTGACCGGCCACGTCGAATCGTCCATTCCACGCTATACCATCTATCCGAAGACCCACTACGTTACGCCGCGCGAGCGTATCGTACAGGCAATGGAAGAGATCAAAGACGAGCTGGCTGACCGCCGCAAGGTCCTGCTGGCGAACAATAAACTGCTTGAAGAGCAGCGGCTGAGCCAGCGCACTCAGTTCGACCTCGAAATGATGAACGAGCTGGGCTACTGCTCGGGGATTGAAAACTACTCGCGCTTTCTCTCCGGGCGCGGGCCGGGCGAGCCGCCGCCGACGCTGTTCGACTACCTGCCGGCGGATGGCCTGCTGGTTATCGATGAATCGCACGTGACTATCCCGCAAATCGGCGGTATGTACCGTGGCGACCGGGCGCGTAAAGAGACGCTGGTGGAATATGGCTTTCGCCTGCCGTCAGCGCTGGATAACCGGCCGATGAAGTTCGAAGAGTTTGAAGCGCTGGCACCGCAGACCATCTACGTTTCAGCGACGCCGGGTCCCTATGAGCTGGAAAAATCCGGCGATGAGGTGGTAGACCAGGTCGTTCGCCCAACGGGCCTACTGGATCCGGTTATCGAAGTGCGGCCGGTGGCGACGCAGGTCGACGATCTGTTATCAGAAATCCGTACCCGTGCGGCGATCAATGAGCGTGTACTGGTGACGACGCTGACCAAACGCATGGCGGAGGATTTAACCGAATACCTGGAAGAGCACGGTGAACGGGTGCGCTATCTGCACTCCGATATCGATACCGTCGAGCGTATGGAAATTATTCGCGATCTGCGTCTTGGCGAGTTCGACGTGCTGGTGGGGATCAACCTGCTGCGCGAAGGGCTGGATATGCCGGAAGTATCGCTGGTGGCGATACTTGATGCCGATAAAGAGGGCTTCCTGCGTTCCGAGCGCTCGCTTATCCAGACCATCGGCCGCGCGGCGCGTAACGTGAACGGTAAGGCGATTCTTTACGGTGATAAAATCACGCCATCGATGGCGAAGGCGATCGGTGAAACCGAACGCCGCCGCGAGAAGCAGCAGCGTTATAACGAAGAGCACGGTATTGTGCCGCAGGGTCTTAATAAGAAAGTGGTCGATATTCTGGCGCTGGGTCAGAACATCGCGAAGACCAAAGCCAAAGGCCGTGGCAAAGCCCGTTCTCCGGTGGAAGCCGATAGCGTCGAACTGACGCCGAAAGCGCTGCAGCAGAAGATCCACGAGCTGGAAGGGCAAATGATGCAGCATGCCCAGAACCTTGAGTTCGAAGAGGCCGCGCAGATCCGCGATCAATTGCATCAGCTACGCGAACTGTTTATTGCGGCATCATAAGGGTGATAGGGGAGCCGTGCAAAAATGACGGCAATGCGCAATTTGCAATTGCCGTCACGCTATTATCGTAGGATCTTAATGTTGGCTTAATTTTCTTCAGCGACACTATCCTCAGTTTAATGAGGATAGCGCCATGCAAAAACTGACCAACCGTGAATATCTGGCCATTGCCACCGCCTTTGTGATTGTGGTCGCCTTCTTACATCAATGGGTATTAACCTTCTGACGCGCGCTGCGCGGGAATAGCACCCAGGCGCGGACGCCAGGTCCGGGCTGGCGGTTATGTAAAAAGAATTGCGCATCGTGCAGTTGCGCGATGCGGGTGACAATGCTTAAACCGAGGCCTATTCCGCCATAGCGGCTGTCCATGCGGACAAACGCTTTACTCAACTCGCCGCTTTTGGCCTCATCAATGCCCGGCCCTTCATCTTCTACTGCCAGAATCGGCGTATTTCCCGGTTTTACCGAAATCTTAATCTTCGACCCCACGGGGCTATAGCGGTGCGCATTCTCCACCAGATTGCGTAAAATCACCCGCACCAGGGTCGCATCTCCAGAAATGAGATCCTCGCCTGCGCCGCTTTCTATCTCCAGGGTCTGTTGGCGCGCTTCGAGCATCGTTGCCAACTCATCCTGCAGAGGCTCCACCACATCTTCGTGCAAATGCACCTGCTGGTAACTCCCGGCGGAAAACGACTGCCCGACGCGCGCCAGTTGTAGCAGCTGCGAAATGCTGTTGGTCATCTGATCGAGACGTTGAATTAAGGGATCAACGCTGACGCCGTGTACCTTTGCCAGCAGCTCCAGATGCAGGCGCAGCCCGGCAAGAGGGGTACGCAGTTCGTGGGCGACGTCGGCGGTAAACAGACGCTCCCGTTCGAGCGTCAGGGTCAGCCGCGACACCAGTTGATTAATCGCCAAGGTCACTGCGGTCACTTCCGGCACCGACTCCTGCAAAATAATGGGTTGCAGATTATCCGGCGTCCGGCTTTCCAGCTCGCTTTGCAGATTTGATAGCGGACGGGTGATTTTCTTCACCGCCATCAGGCTGATATATAGCGCCAGACCGATGATCAGCAGGCTTGGCACCAGCAGGCTGGCGACCGCTTCGCGTACCTCATGTTCGACGTGCCTTTGATTGTTATGACCCTCAATGGCGCTGGCAACCAGCAGCTGGATTTGCTCTTTGCTCTCATGCCATAGCCAAAATACGCTGATCAGCTGGCAGACCACCAGAATCGCGCCGATGGTCAGCAGCAGGCGGTGGCGCATGGTCCAGGTTTCGGTCGCAAACAGTGCCATAGCGTTATTCTGACTCCGTATTATTCACCAGCATGTAGCCAAAGCCGCGGACGGTGCGGATCCGCGCTTTACCAATCTTGTCGCGCAGATTATGGATATGTACTTCGAGGGTATTGGTGGCCGGTTCGTTATCCCAGCTGTAGATATCATTGTAGAGAATTTCGCGATGTACCGGGCTGCCGGCTTTCATCATCAGGCGCGAGAGCAGAGCATACTCTTTTGGCGTCAGCTCCAGCGATTCGCCGGCCAGCCACACCTGACGACGGGTAACATTAAGGCGCAGGTTGCCGACGGTCAGCTCATTATCGCCCTGATTATTATGGCGACGCAGCAGCGCGCGAATGCGGGCGTTGAGCTCTTCAAGCGCGAAAGGTTTCACCAGGTAATCGTCAGCGCCGGTATCCAGCCCGCTGATGCGGTCGCCCACGGTATCGCGGGCGGTGAGGATTAACACCGGTTGGGTGAATTTCTCCCGGCGCATACGCGCCAGGAAATGCAGACCGTCTTCATCCGGCAGGCCCAGGTCGAGCACCACCAGACTGTAATGGTTGCTGGCTAACGACAGCGCGGCTTCATGCGCGGTGGCGACGCCATCGCAGACATAGCCTTCGCTTTGCATGGCCAGAATTAACCCTTGTAACAGGAGCGCATCGTCTTCAATGACTAAGATTTTCATCTGCCGGTCTCTCTACATGGCGTTAAAAGGTCGTCTTTTGCCTGATACTCGCGGGTGTCTACCCCGAGCAGGCCAAGCAGGGTAGAGAACAGATTATCTTGTGAATAATCGTTCGTCTTCGCCTGCTGTTGCAAACACTGGCTGGATACGCCATAGCGTTGCTGATAATCCGGCGACAACCACAGCAGCATCGGCACGTGTTTTTGCGTATCGGGCGCTATGGAGTACGGCAGGCCATGCAGATACACGCCATCTTCACCCAGCGATTCGCCGTGGTCAGACAAATACACCAGACTGGTGGTGAATCTATCTTGTTTTGATTGCAGCAATTTTATCGCTTTATCAACCACATAGTCGACGTACAAAATGGTGTTGTCGTAGGTATTGGTCAACTGTTGTTGCGTACAACTTTGGATTTCATTGGTATCGCAGGTCGGGGTGAATTTTTTGAATTCAGCCGGGTAGCGATTGTAATAGGTCGGGCCATGACTACCAATGGTGTGCAGAACGATAATGCCATCCTGCTGTAAATTATCGATATAGCTATCAAGATTATGGAACAGCACGTCATCGTAGCACTCGCCATCAATGCACTCGCCGCTGAGGTTCAGGTTGGTGACGTTCTGATGCGGTACGCGGTCACAGGCGCCTTTACAGCCGCCATCGTTGTCGTTCCATAGCACCTGAACACCGGCGCGCTGCAAAATATCCAGAACGCCTTCCTGATGGTGCGCCAGTTCTTCATCGTAATGCGCGCGCGGCATATTGGAGAACATGCAGGGGACGGAAACCGCGGTTGCGGTGCCGCAGGAGGTGGTTTTCGGGAAGTACACCACGTCGTCCTGCTTCAGGCGCGGGTTAGTTTCTCGATCGTAGCCGCCCAGCGAGAAATTCTCGGCGCGCGAGGTTTCGCCCAGCACCACGATGGTCAGATTTTTACGCGCGCCGTTATGCATCACCGCTTTCTGTTTGGCATCTTCGCCGATCTTCACCAGCGGCAGGTTATCCATCCGGTTATGCGCATACCACGAGTTCAGCGCCACAATGCTGTTGGATGGACTCAATGATTTCACCAGCTCCTTATTGTTACGGAACACCGAGGCGTAATCTTTGTAGAACAGCGCCGCCACCAGCACAATGAGCAGCGCTGAAACGGCGATATTGAGCAGGCGCATCGCTGCGCCGCGCCAGAAAGAGGCCGGTTTGCGAACTTTAATCCACCAGGCGACCAGTACCATCAATAGCCCGGAGAGACCCAGCACGATGACCATTTGCGTCGACAGCAGGGCAAAACTTTCTGCAGGCGTTGTATCGAAGATATTGGCGATCATCGAACGGTCGATCACCACGCCGAAGGTCCAGATAAAGTACTGCGCCGAGGCGCTCAGCAGAATAAACAGGCTGATGACTACCCGGTCGAGCTTTAAGAACGAGGCGAGGGTGGTGATGATGTTCATCACGCTAATTGCCACGATCGGCATGCTAAGGAAAACCAGCCAGTTATGGAGATTGTTTACCGGCAGTAGCGGGAAAACCTGGCGATAAAAGGCCAGGTTAAGAAAGATACCGATATAACAGGCAAAGAGAGTCAAATAAGCCGTGCGGCTGAGTACCGGCCGACGTAAAGAAATAAACGACATAACGAATACCCGTAGTAGGAGATGTTCGTTATGTTGACAGCGATATTTTAAGACAACCTTAAGATTTTAATCTGAGGCGTCATCTTGTTTAAAATAGTGCCGCTTAAGGATTAACCTAATGCCTGAATAGCCTGCTCCAGCGCCTGGCGTAGCAGCACGCGGTCATGACGATAGGTGACATCGCTGGCGTCCAGCGCGGTCTGAATCACCAGTCGTTCTTCCATACCCTTAACATCGGCTTTCGGCCCGACGATGGCGGCATCAATCACTTTTTTGCCGACGTAATGTTCCAGAATAGTCATTCTGTCCGCCAGCGTTAGATTGGCGGCAGGACTATGTTCCTTACCCAGGTTATCGATAAACACCATGGGCGCCGGGGTCCGCCGCAGCGCCTGGGCCATTTCGTCGAGCAGTAAAATGGGCAGCAGGCTGGTGTAGAAGCTCCCTGGCCCAATCAGGATCAGATCGGCCTCGGCGATGGCCTCAACCGCTTCGCGAGTCGCCGGAACCGGTGGGCTGAGCATCAGTTCCTGCGGGATGTGATCCAGCTGATCGATATTCACTTCGCCATACACTTCATGGCCTTCATGATCGAGCGCCACCAGATCGACCGGTTGCTCCGACATCGGAATCAGGAAAGCATCCACTTTAAGCAGGTTTCTGATCAAATTGATCGCCTCTAAAGGCCGCACACTCAGGTGATCCAGCGCCTTTAACATCAGATTTCCGAGGTTATGCCCGGAAAGCTCGCCATTGCCGCCAAAACGATATTCAAACATCGCGGAAGCGACGCTGGGTTCGGCGATTAATTGATTAATGCAGTTGCGCATATCGCCCCAGGCGATCCCCCCTTCCGAGCGGCGAATTCGCCCCGTTGATCCGCCGTTATCGGTGGTGGTCACGATGCCGGTCAGGCGTGAGCCGAGCGACGAGAGCGACGACATCACCCGCCCCAAACCGTGGCCTCCGCCAAGGGCGACGACGCGGTCCAGATCGGCGAAAGTGCGATTGCGCATACGAATTCCTTCTGTTCAATGTTCGGGTTTAGCGTCTCCGATCTACCCCTAAAAGATAATGCCCGGTTTCCGTCAAACTGACCGATATCAATGTTAAAGTGTGATTTTTGGCTATTCTGTACTGAAAATGCAAGATATTAGCGATATATAGATGATTATATAGCGAAAATGAAAATGGCGAAACCATCGTTAAAGCGCTACTATCGGCATAACCAACTAACACTCTAGCCTTAGTACCTGTGTCGCAAGATATGGTGCTCTGGCCGCGGCAGCCGCGCTGTCGCCAGGGCGTGGAAAGAAATGACCGCGCCTCCCGTACTTGGAAAGGTGTATATGGCCTCACAGCTTACTGATGCATTTGCGCGTAAGTTTTATTACTTGCGCCTGTCGATTACCGACGTGTGTAACTTTCGTTGCACCTACTGCCTGCCGGACGGCTACAAGCCTGGCGCCGTGACCAACAAGGGTTTTCTTAGCGTAGACGAAGTGCGCCGCGTGACGCGCGCTTTTTCCGCCCTTGGCACGGAAAAAGTCCGCCTCACCGGCGGCGAACCCTCGTTACGTCGCGACTTTACCGAGATTATTGCCGCCGTGCGTGAAAACAGCGCGATTCGTCAGATCGCGGTGACCACCAATGGTTATCGCCTGGCGCGTGATGTCGAACGCTGGCGCGATGCCGGGCTGACGGCGATTAACGTCAGCGTCGATAGCCTCGACGCTCGCCAGTTCCATGCCATCACCGGTCAGGATAAATTTCAGCAGGTGATGGACGGTATTGACGCCGCCTTTGCCGCCGGCTTTGAAAAGGTTAAGGTCAACACCGTGCTGATGCGTGATGTCAACCATCACCAGCTCGACACTTTCCTCGCGTGGATCAAACCTCGCCGTATTCAACTGCGTTTTATTGAGTTAATGGAAACCGGCGAGGGCAGCGACCTGTTCCGCCGTCACCACATTTCCGGTATGGTGCTGCGCGATGAACTGCTGCGCCGCGGTTGGATCCACCAGATCCGTCAACGAAGCGATGGCCCGGCACAGGTCTTTTGTCACCCGGATTACGCCGGTGAAATCGGCTTGATCATGCCGTATGAAAAAGACTTCTGCGCCACCTGTAACCGTCTTCGCGTCTCATCCGTTGGCAAACTGCACCTGTGTCTGTTCGGCGAAGGCGGCGTAGATCTGCGCGACCTGATGGCCGAGGACGAGCAGCAGGCCGAGCTGGAAGCGCGGATAGCCGAAGCCTTAACCCATAAAAAGCAGACCCATTTCCTGCATCAGGGCAACACCGGTATTACGCAGAACCTGTCGTATATTGGCGGATAATCGTTTTCGAAAGGAGCATTCAGATGAGCCAGGCTAACGCTGAGTTTATCCCGACCCGTATTGCTATTCTTACCGTTTCCAACCGCCGCGGCGAAGAGGACGATACCTCCGGCCACTGGCTGCGCGATGCGCTGCACGAAGCGGGACATACCCTCGTCGATAAGGCTATTGTGAAAGAGAACCGCTACGCGATTCGCGCCCAGGTTTCGGCGTGGATTGCCAGCGATGAGGTGCAGGTGGTGTTGATCACCGGTGGTACCGGTTTTACCGATGGCGATCAGGCGCCGGAAGCGTTGCTGCCGCTGTTTGACCGCGAGGTCGAAGGTTTTGGCGAAGTGTTCCGTATGCTCTCCTTTGAAGAGATAGGCACCTCGACGCTGCAGTCCCGCGCCGTTGCTGGCGTTGCCAACCGCACGCTGATTTTCGCGATGCCGGGCTCGACCAAGGCCTGCGCCACCGCGTGGGAAAATATTATCGCGCCACAGCTGGATGCGCGCACTCGCCCGTGCAACTTCATTCCTCATTTAAAGAAATAGTTTATGTCACAACTGACCCACATTAACGCCGCGGGCGAAGCCCACATGGTTGACGTCTCCGGCAAAGCGGAAACGGTACGCGAGGCGCGCGCTGAGGCTTACGTCGAAATGCAGGCCGCAACGCTTGCGATGATTATCGACGGCAGCCACCATAAAGGCGATGTATTCGCCACCGCGCGTATCGCCGGGATTCAGGCCGCGAAACGTACCTGGGAGCTGATCCCGCTGTGTCATCCGCTGATGCTCAGCAAAGTAGAAGTGAACCTGCAGGCGCAGCCGGAGCATAACCGCGTGCGCATTGAGTCACTCTGCCGCCTGACCGGTAAAACCGGCGTAGAAATGGAAGCGCTGACCGCGGCCTCGGTTGCCGCGCTGACCATCTACGACATGTGTAAAGCGGTACAGAAAGATATGGTCATTGGCCCGGTTCGTCTGCTGGCGAAAAGCGGCGGCAAGTCCGGCGATTTTAAGGTGGAGGAAGCCCATGATTAACGTCCTGTTTTTTGCCCAGGTGCGCGAACTGGTTGGCACCGATACCCTGACTCTCGACGCCAGCGAATTGCCGACCGTTGAAGCCGTGCGTCAGCAGCTTGCCGCGCGCGGGGACCGCTGGGCGCTGGCGCTGGAAGAAGGAAAATTGCTGGCGGCGGTCAACCAGACGCTGACCTCGTTTGACCATCCGGTCGCGAGCGGCGACGAAGTGGCGTTTTTCCCGCCGGTCACCGGGGGCTAAGATGACGCAGACTCGTATCGTGGTAAGCCCGGCGCGCTTTTGCGTCGGCGATGAGTATCCGTGGCTGGCCGAGCGCGATGAAGACGGCGCGGTGGTCACCTTCACCGGCAAAGTACGTAATCACAATCTCGGCGACAGCGTGAAAGCGCTGACGCTGGAGCACTATCCGGGCATGACCGAGAAATCGCTGTCGGAAATCGTCGAACAGGCGCGGGAACGTTGGCCGCTTGGCCGGGTGACGGTTATCCATCGCATTGGCGAAATGTGGCCGGGCGAAGAGATTGTTTTTGTTGGTGTGACCAGCGCCCACCGCGGCAGCGCCTTCGCCGCCGGCGAGTTCATCATGGATTACCTGAAAACCCGCGCGCCGTTCTGGAAACGCGAGGCGACGCCGGATGGCGAACGCTGGGTCGATGCCCGCGACAGCGATCATCAGGCGGCAGAGCGCTGGTAGTGTGATACGCTTACTGAGAGAAACTTGTTAATCAGGAGATAGTCATGGACAGATTCCCTCGTTCCGATTCCATTGTTCAGAGCCGCAGCGGCCTGCAGACCTACATGGCGCAGGTTTACGGCTGGATGACGGTCGGGTTGTTGTTAACCGCGTTTATCGCGTGGTTTGCGGCGAATACCCCGGCGGTCATGATGTTCGTCTTTTCAAGCAAAATCACTTTCTTCGGGCTGATCATCGCCCAACTGGCGCTGGTGTTTGTGCTCTCAGGGATGGTGCAGCGCTTAAGCGCGGGTATGGCGACGACGCTGTTTATGCTTTATTCGGCGTTAACAGGGCTAACGTTAGCGAGCATCTTTATTGTTTATACCTATTCGTCTATCGCCAGCACTTTTGTGGTGACCGGCGGGATGTTCGGGGCGATGAGCCTGTATGGGTACACCACTAAGCGCGATCTGAGCGGCTTCGGCAGCATGCTGTTTATGGGGCTGATTGGTATCGTGCTGGCGTCGCTGGTTAACCTGTGGCTGAAGAGCGAAGCGCTGATGTGGGCGGTAACCTACATTGGTGTGCTGGTGTTTGTTGGCCTGACCGCCTACGACACCCAGAAGCTGAAAAACATCGGCGAGCAGATTGATACCCGCGATAGCGCCACGCTGCGTAAATACTCTATTCTCGGCGCCTTAACGCTGTATCTGGACTTCATCAACCTGTTCCTGATGCTGCTGCGTATCTTCGGCAACCGCCGTTAATATCATCCCGGATAGCGGCGCGATGCGCCTTATCCGGGCTACCAAACCAGGCAATCCGCAAAAATGTCGCCCGGTAAGCGCAACCGGGCCGTTTCATCCGCGGGCCAGCTTGCGCTCGTTTTTTTGCCGCAGCTTTTTCGCCCGACTCTCCAGCACCAGATAGGCGATGGTCGCCAGCAGCAACGGCAGAAAATAGTACAGCGCGCGCCACGCCAGCAGAGCGGCAATTATCGCCCCCTTCGAAATCGACTCGCCGGAGAGCATGGCGATAAACACCGCCTCCAGCACGCCAATCCCGGCGGGAATATGAACGATAACGCCGGCGATACTGCTCACCAGCAGCACGCCCAGCACCAAAAAATAGTTAATCTCGCTGCCCAGTAGCAGCCAGATAATCGCCCCCATCACCATCCAGTTCGCCGCTGAAATCCCGATCTGTAGTAGAGCGAAACGAAAAGAGGGCAGCACCAACCGCTGTCCCTTAATCGTCATGTGGCGGCGTTTGGCGAAGGCGCAACCGAAAAGATAGATCAGGGTTAAAAGCAGCAGAACGCCGCCAATAATACGCAGCGTGGTTTGACTGATGTACCAGTGCGGCGGCAACGTCACCAGATTCGCGGTGAAAATGACGCCGCCCAGTAGAATATAGCCCAACCAGTTGGTGGTAATGCTAAGCGAGAAAATACGGGTAATAGTGCCGCCGTTCAGCCCCAGCCGCGAGTACAACCGATAGCGCATCCCGATCCCGCCGACCCAGGTGCTGAGCGTCAGGTTAAAGGCGTAGCAGATAAACGACACCAGCATCACCTGTTTTTTTGCCAGCTTGTGGCCGCACCAGGCTCGCCCGAGCAGATCGTAGCAGCCATAAATCAGGTAGCTGACGATAACCAACCCAACGGCGCTAAATAGCGCCAGACGATCGTAGCCGCGGATGACCTTCCATACATCCTGCCAGTCGACCTTTTGCGCGTAAATCACCAGCAATACGATGACGGCGATAAAAAAGAGCACGGTCAGCACTCTTTTCGTCATCCGCCAGCGGGGATGCGATTTGCTCATAGCGGATTGTCTCTGGTTTGCGTTTCTACCCGGTCCTGGGTTTCGATTTCCGGCTGCACCGGCGGGGTGACCCTGGCTAATTGCGGGGTATGCGCCGGCAGCCAACCGACCCAGGCGGGGAAGTGGCGCAGAAAGTGGAAGGCCAGCACGCTGACGCCGAGCCGCCACCAGTTGCGTTTTGGCAGCATAGACTTATCTATCTGCTGGCAATCTCTGGCGATAAGGCCGTTGAGGTTATCGCGCAGGGTCTGGTTGAACTCGCGGTCGTGGATAATCAGGTTGGCCTCCAGATTCAACGACAGGCTCAGCGGGTCGAGGTTACTGGAACCGACGGTGGCCCAGTGGTCGTCCGCCAGCGCAACCTTGCCATGCAGCGGACGGCGGCGGTATTCATACACCTGAACGCCGCCTTTAATCAGGTAGTGGTACAGCAGGTGGGCGCCAAACTTAACAATCGGAATGTCCGGCTCGCCCTGGACAATCAGCTTCACCCGTACGCCGCGCCGCGCGGCATTGCGCATCGCGTGCAGCAGACGGTAGCCGGGAAAGAAATAGGCGTTGGCGATGATGACCTCGCGGCGGGCGCTGGTCAGCATTTTCAGATAGTGACGTTCAATATCGTCACGATGTTCATGGTTATCGCGCCAGATAAACAGCGCCTGCGCTTCGCCAGGGGTTTGGTTAATTTCCGGCTGATGCCGACGGCGTCGCCACCAGCGGCGGGCTGCCTCGCTGGTGGGCAGGTTCTCCAGTTCGAATTGGAGAATATCGAGCACCACCGGCCCTTCAACCTGCACGGCATAATCCTGTTTCGCCTCCGGTCCGTAATCGCTCATGTGCTCGGCAGAGTAGTTAATGCCGCCAACAAACGCGGTTGTGTCGTCAATCACCACGATTTTTCGATGCATGCGGCGGAATAAATTGGTACGCATGCCCATGAGGCGCGGGCGCGGATCGTAGTAGCGGAAAACCACGCCAGCGGCGGTGAGTTCGCCGACAAACTCATCGCTGAGGTCCGGCGAGCCGTAGCCGTCGAGCAGCACTTCCACCTGAATACCCCGGCGGGCGGCTTTCAGTAGCACCGCATGCAGTCGCCAGCCCACCTCGTCTTCAAACCAGATAAAGGATTCAAGGATCACCTTGCGCTGCGCGCGGCCAATGGCGGCGAATAACGCCGGATAATACTGGTCGCCATTCTCCAGTAGGGTAATGCGATTGCCTTCCTGCCAGCGACATTTCACAGATGTATCTCCACGCTCAGGGGCGCATGATCGGACAGATGCCGCCAGTGTTTAAGCGCCAGCGCCTTCGGATGGCTGGCATGCGCATTCTTAACGTAAATACGATCGAGGCGCAGCAACGGGAAAGCGACCGGGAAGGTGCGTAGCGGCCGCCCGCGGGCGCGGGTAAAAATCTCCTCAAGCCCCGCCTGCGCTTTTAAAGGCTGATTAGCCTGCTGGCGCCAGTCGTTGAAGTCGCCTGCCACCACCACCGGATCGCCTGCCGGTAGCGTATTGACCCACTCCGCCAGCATCGTTAGCTGTGCCTGCCGCTGGTGCGCGCGAAGACCGAGATGCACGCAGATGACGTGGATCGTCGTGCCGCTGTGCGGAGGTACGATGCGACAGTAAAGCAGGCCGCGTTTTTCGCCATTGCCGACCGAGATATCGCGATTTTCATAATATTCAATGGGAAAGCGCGACAGTACGGCATTGCCGTGATGGCCTTCGGGGTAGACCGCGTTGCGCCCGTAGGCGTAATCGCTCCACATGGTGTCGGCAAGAAACTCGTAATGGGTGGTATCAGGCCAGTTTTCGATATGCAAAGGGTGCACTTCGTGCGCGCCCATCACTTCCTGTAGGCAAACTATGTCGGCGCTGACGCTGCGAACGGCCTCGCGCAGTTCGGGCAAAATAAAACGCCGATTAAACGCCGTAAAGCCCTTGTGGGTGTTAATTGTCAGCACGTTCACCGAAATTCGCGACGTTGGCTTAGCCATAATTCTCCAGTTAATGTCACTTTCCTGAATAAAATAGTGTAGTAGACGTCACAAAAAGATGCGGTGATACGGAATTTTCCGTAAAGTGCGGTACTCTGAGTAACAGAGAAAAATCCTTCAGGAGAGAAGCCATGAAGTGGCAACAACGTGTACGCGTCGCAACGGGTCTTAGTTGCTGGCAGATTATGTTGCATCTACTGGTCGTGGCGGTACTGGTGATGGGTTGGCTGAGCGGCGCGCTGGTGCGCGTCGGATTAGGGCTGTGCGTATTGTACGGCGTCACGCTGCTGGCGATGTTGTTTTTACAGCGTCACCATGAAGCGCGCTGGCGCGATGTCGGGGACTTCCTTGAGGAACTCACCACGACCTGGTACTTCGGCGCCGCCATGATAGTGCTCTGGTTGTTGTCGCGCGTGCTGCACAACAACCTGCTGTTGGCCCTCGCCGGGCTGGTCATACTGGCAGGCCCGGCGGTGGTATCGCTGCTGGCGAAAGATAAAAAACTAGGCAATCTTTCTTCGGAACATCGCATACGCCGCTGAGCCGGTAGTGGCCGCTATGACTAATAGCGGCCACAAACTTCCCCACACAATCTTCAGACTCGCATCCTTCAGATAAATTTGCTTGGTGATATCGGTAAAGTGCCGGATTGGGTTTATCCAGGTCAAATCCTGCAGCCACTGCGGCATGTTTTCTACCGGTGAAACGTAGCCGGATAGCAGAATCGCCGGCATCATAAAGACGAACACGCCGATAAATGCCTGCTGCTGGGTTGAACACAGCGAAGAAATCAATAAGCCAAAGCCCACCAGCGATAGACCGTAAATCAGCATGGTGAAATAGAACAGCAGCAGCGAGCCGGCAAACGGGATCTGATAAGCCCAGATACCGATCGCCAGCACGATAGTCGCCTGCATCGTGGCGACTATCAGCGCCGGAACGGCTTTGCCAACGAAGATTTGCCAGGTGGCGAGCGGTGAGACCAACAGCTGATCGAGGGTACCCTGTTCACGCTCGCGAGCCACCGACAGCGAGGTGACGATCATCACCCCGATGGTGGTGATCATGGCGATAAGCGACGGCACCACGAACCATTTATAGTCGAGATTCGGGTTGTACCAGTTGCGCACCACCAGTTCGCTGTTGTTCGGTTTCGCTTTGTCCTGCAGCAGATTCTGCTGATAGTTTTTAACAATCTGCTGTAGATAATTAGCGGCGATTTGCGCGCTGTTGGAGTTACGCCCGTCGAGCAGTAGCTGTAGCGGGGCGGTTTGATAGTTGTCGAGATTACGCGAGAAATCCGCCGGGAAGCGCACCACGAGCAGGGCTTTTTGTTCATCAATGGTCGGTTGAATCGCCTGCGGGCTTTTCAGCAGCAGGACGTGGGTAAAGGCTTTGGCGCGGGCAAAGCGCTGGGTGAGCTCCACCGCGTGGCGGCCGCTATCTTCGTTATAGATAGCGATGGTGGCGTTGGTCACCTCAAGCGTGGCGGCAAAGGGAAACAACAATACCTGAATCAGCACCGGCATGATTAAAATCATCCGCGTTTGCGGTTCGCGCAGCAGCGACTGCAGCTCTTTGCGGATTAATGTCCATAAACGATGAAACATAGAACCTTCCTCATGTCGGCCCCGGGCGACCGGAACTTACCGTAGGCCCGGTAAGCGTAGCGCCACCGGGCAACATTCGAGCGCAGGGTTAATCCAGACGCCGTTTGGTTTTCAGCCACGTCAGGCCGATAAACATCACCGCCGAAGCAATCAAAAACAGCACGTTCACCAGCAGCACCACCGGAATATTGCCCGCCAGAAACAGGCTTTGCAGGGTGTTGACGAAATAACGCGCCGGGATCACGTAGGTCACCGCGCGAATCACCGCCGGCATACTGTCTATCTGGAAAATAAACCCGGACAACATAATCGATGGTAAAAAAGCGGCGTTCAACGCGACCTGCGCAGCGTTAAACTGGTTGCGGGTAATGGTCGAGATCAGTAACCCCATTCCCAGCGTACTAAGCAAAAACAGGCTGGTGATGACAAACAGAATCAGCAGCGAGCCGCGATAGGGCACGCCGAGAATAAATACCGATACCAGCATACACAGCAACATCGCCAGCATGCCGAGGAAATAGTAGGGAATTATCTTGCACAGCAGCAGTTCGGCGCGGGTGATTTCAGTGGATAGCAGCGCTTCCATGGTGCCGCGTTCCCATTCGCGCGCTACCACCAGCGAGGTCAATATCGCGCCGACCACGGTCATGATGATGGTAATTGCGCCGGGGATAATAAAGTGCTGGCTGATGGCCGCCGGGTTAAACCAGTAGCGCATCTGCACATCGATAAGCGGTTCAAAGTTCTCACCGCGGTCTTCCGCCCGCTGCTGTTGCCAGATCTGCCAGATACCTTCGACGTACCCCTGCGCGAAGTTAGCGGTATTCGGTTCGCTACCGTCGGTAATTAACTGAATCGGCGCATTGGCGCCGGCGCGGGCCATCTGACGGTCAAAGTCGACGGGAATGACGACCATCGCGCGGATGCGCCCGGCCTGCATCAGCTCAATCAACTGCTGGCGATTATCGCTGACGGTGGCGTCGATATAGGGCGAGCCGGTCATGGTATGGACGAAATCCAGCGCCTCTTCGCTCTGCTGTTCCAGCAATACGGCGACCCGCAGTTTGCTGGAGTCGAGGTTTATGCCGTAGCCGAAGATAAACAGCAGGAGCAGGGGGATCACCACCGCAATTAGCCAACTGCTGGGATCGCGGACGATCTGTCGGGTCTCTTTGACGCACAGCGCGCGAACCCGTCGCCAGGAAAGAATGCTATTGCTCATGACCGTTTTCCTTGTCCCATTGGTTAATCAGGGTAATAAACGCCTGTTCCATAGTGGGATCCGCCTGACTGTCATTCGCCGCCTGCGCCTTCAGCGCGTTCGGCGTGCCGCTGGCGATAAGCTTGCCGTGGTAGACCAGCCCGATGCGGTCGCAGTATTCCGCCTCATCCATAAAGTGGGTAGTCACCATCACCGTGACCCCTTTATCGACCATGCTGTTGATATGCAGCCAGAATTCGCGGCGGGTGAGCGGGTCGACACCGGAGGTGGGTTCATCGAGAAACAGAATGTCGGGTTCATGCATCAGCGAGCAGGCCAGCGCCAGCCGCTGCTTGTAGCCGAGCGGTAGCTCGTCGGCGGCGTGGCCGGCGATACTTTTCAGGCCGAAGGCATCGCTCATGCGCGCGATTTTTTCATTTTGCGCCCGGCCGCGTAGACCGTAAACGCCGGAGAAAAAACGCAGGTTCTGCTCGACGCTGAGGTTGCCGTACAGTGAGAATTTTTGCGCCATATAGCCTAAATGCTGGCGCGCTTTACCGGAGCTGACCTTGAGATCCATCCCCAGCACCAGCGCTTTTCCGTCGGTCGGCACCAGCAGGCCGCACATCATTTTGAAGGTCGTGGATTTGCCGGCGCCGTTAGGGCCAAGCAGGCCGAAAATCTCACCGCGCTTAACCTGGAAATCGACGTGGTCGGTGGCGGCGAAATCACCAAACTTTTTCGTTAACGACCGTGCTTCAATGACCGTTTCGTCTTTGTTGCCGTCCACGTGATGAATAATCTCTCCTAACGGCGACTCGGCGGTTCCGGCGCCGCCTAACAGGTCGATAAAGGCGTCTTCAAAACGCGGCGCAGTTTCGGCCACCTGTAGCGGCGGCATGTTGCCGTTTTGCTGAACCTCATCAATGCGGGCTGCCTTTTTCAGGATCAAACGCACCGATTTGCCCTGAATCACGCCATCGCTAATTTGCGGCAGTTTCAGCGCCCGCTGCAACAGGCGGCGGTTGTTTTCCTGCGGGCTGGATACCAGAAAGCTGCGCCCGGCCATGGTTTGCGTCAGCGCCTTCGGTTCGCCCTGGTAAAGCAATTTACCTTCGTTCATCAGCAGCACATCGCGGCACTGCTCGGCTTCATCGAGATAAGAGGTGCTCCACAAAATTAGCATGCCGTCGCCGGCCAGTTCGTGCACCATCTGCCATAGCTCGCGGCGCGAGATAGGGTCGACTCCGACGCCGGGCTCATCTAACAACAGCACTTTAGGATCGCCCACCAATGTACAGGCGAGCCCCAGCTTTTGTTTCATGCCGCCGGAGAGTTTGCCGGCTAATCGCCCGGTGAAAGGGCCAAGAGATGTGAATTCCAGCAGGCGCTCGAATATTTTCTTGCGCGCCTCGCCGGTAACGCTGCGCAGATCGGCGTACAGGTTCAGGTTTTCCATCACCGTCAGATCTTCATACAGGCCGAATTTCTGCGGCATATAGCCGAGCGCCGCGTGCAGCGCGCCGTCGTCCTTCAGCGGATCGAAGCCGATTACGCTGGCGCTGCCCTCATCAGGCTTAAGTAAACCGGCCAGCATTCGCATCAGCGTCGTTTTACCTGCGCCATCTGGGCCGACGAGCCCTGTGACGTAGCCTGAGTGAATCGTACAGTTCAGCGGCGCGACCGCCGGTCTATCCATGCCAGGAAAACGACGGCTCAGGCCATTAAAGGTAATGACGTCCTTACTCATGCCCGTTTCCGTTGCTGAAGGAGACGGTCACCGGCATGCCCTGACGCAGCGAGGCGTCGGCGTCGTTCACCACGATGCGCAGGCGGTAGACGAGATCGGTGCGCAAATCCGGTGTTTCCACGGTCTTTGGCGTGAATTCGGCGCTGGGGGAGACAAAGCCGATTTTACCGTGATAGGGCTTGTTCGGCCGGCTATCGGTATACAGCAGTACTTCGCGCCCCGGCTGCGCCTGGCCGAGATTTTTCTCGTCAACGTAGGCGCGTACCCAAACCGGATGGGTTAATGACAGCGTCAGCACCGTGCCGCCGGCGTTTAACATGGTGCCGGGCTCTACGGCGCGGGTCATCAAGGTGCCGTCGGACGGCGCGGTCAGTACGGTATCATGCAGGTCCAGTTTGGCTTGCGCCAGGGCCGCCTGCGCCTGTTCAAGGCTGGCTTTGGCCTGGGCAATTTCCTGCGGGCGGTTACCGGCGCGATATTGACGCAGTTTATCCTGCGCCGATTTTAAGGTCGCCTGCGCCTGATCGCGTGAAGAACGGGCGTTTTCGAGGTCGTTGGCGGAAATCGCGCTGCTGGCGCGCAGGCCGAGCTGACGTTGATAAAAATTCTGCGCATAGACCCAGGCGGCCTGCGCCTGGTTCACCGCGGCCGCCGCCTGCGCAATCTCTTCGGCACGGTAACCCGCCATCATCAAATCGTACTGAGCCTGGGCGGTGGAGACGTTGGCCTGCGCCTGTTGCAGCGCGTTTTCATATGGCGCGCGGTCAAGTTCGCCGAGGGTTTGCCCACGGCGAATTTCATCGCCTTCATCGACGTTCAGGGTTGCCAGCCGCCCGCCGACGCGGAAGCTCATATTCACAGTGCGAATATCGACATTGCCGTAGAGAGTGAGATCTTTTGCCTGGCTGCTTTGATACCACCACCAGCCGCCGCCGAGCGCGGCGAGCACGATGACGACCAATAGAACGACGACGGGTTTTTTCATGATCCCAGGCTCCTTTGCGCTAACCCTTGCAGAATGAAATCGATATGACAGGTGATCACCTGAAAAATTTGTTCAGCCTTTTGTTGATCGAACTGCGCCCAGCCGGTACGCAGTAAAATGGTTTCCCGCCCGAGCCGGAAGGCCAGCACCTCGCCAAGTAGGGCGTGGGTGTGCAGAATCATCTGCGTATCGTTGGCATCGCGCCCGGTCCAGGCGGCGATAAGCCGGGTCAAATAGCTATGTAGCGGGGCGATAACCTGCTGGTGGATTAGCTGGTAAGCCGCGGTAGGGGAGAGCTGCTCGCGAGAGATAAACTTGCTGAGGTTGACCGTGTCGTCCTGGGTCAGCAGCAGACTCATATCGCGGCAGCTGCGCAGGATCAATTCCCGCAGCGCCGGTTTGTCAGGTTTCGTCTGGGCGAGCAGGGCTTCGGCCGCCTCGGCATGCGGGCGGAAATTCTCGCCGATACAGTCGGCGATCCACTGCGCGCAGGCGAGATACAGGTCGTCTTTCGAACCGAAATAATAGGTGATAGCGGCGATATTTTGCCCGGCCTGCGCGGCGATATCGCGGGTCGTCGCATGGAGGCCATATTCGCCGAATTGCGCGATGGCGGCGGCGATAAGCTGGCTTTTGGCTTGTTCGCCTTTACTGGTCACGGAGGTACTGTTCATCGCACTCTAAAAAATTAATCAATCGATTGATTAAGAATAGGGGCGATTCGCTGAACTGTCCACCATGGTGAAGACGAAAAATTACCCGGCGCAAGCGAGCATTATTTTGCTGGTAATTCCTGCGGGGATATTTTATGCGGTTCGTCACAAAATCTGCTAAACTGCGCCCCTTCATGGCATTGTGGTTTTTGCCATCTCTATCGCAATAATCTCCCTGAAAACTACGCCCTTAAACGGGCCGGGGCGGTTCGGAGTTGTTATGTCTTTTGATTCCCTTGGCCTGAATCCCGATATCCTGCGCGCCGTCGCCGAGCAGGGCTACGTTGAGCCGACCCCTATCCAGCAGCAGGCGATCCCGGCAGTACTGCAGGGCCGCGATCTGATGGCCAGCGCCCAGACCGGGACCGGCAAGACCGCCGGTTTTACGCTGCCGCTGCTGCAGCGCCTGACCCAGGAGCAGCCGCACGCGAAGGGGCGCCGTCCGGTGCGCGCCCTGATCCTGACGCCGACCCGCGAACTGGCGGCGCAGGTGGGTGAGAATGTCCGCGACTACAGCAAATATCTCAATATCCGCTCGCTGGTGGTTTTCGGCGGCGTGAGCATCAACCCGCAGATGATGAAGCTGCGCGGCGGCGTCGATATCCTCGTCGCCACCCCAGGCCGTCTGCTGGATCTTGAACATCAGAACGCGGTCAGCCTGGATAAAGTCGAAGTGCTGGTACTGGATGAAGCCGACCGCATGCTGGATATGGGCTTTATCCACGACATCCGCCGCGTGCTGGCTAAACTGCCGCCGCGTCGTCAAAACCTGCTGTTCTCCGCCACCTTCTCTGATGAGATCAAGGCGCTGGCGGAAAAACTGCTGCATAACCCGCTGGAAGTCGAAGTGGCGCGCCGCAACACCGCCTCTGAGCAGATCACCCAGCACGTTCACTTTGTGGATAAGAAACGTAAGCGTGAACTGCTCTCGCAGCTGATTGGCGAAGGCAATTGGCAGCAGGTGCTGGTCTTTACCCGTACCAAGCACGGTGCCAACCATCTGGCGGAGCAGCTGAATAAAGACGGTATCCGTAGCGCCGCCATCCACGGCAATAAGAGCCAGGGTGCGCGTACCCGCGCGCTGGCTGACTTTAAATCCGGCGGTATTCGTGTGCTGGTCGCCACCGACATCGCCGCGCGCGGGCTCGACATCGAAGAGCTGCCGCACGTGGTCAACTATGAGCTGCCGAACGTGCCGGAAGATTACGTACACCGGATTGGCCGTACCGGCCGCGCGGCGGCGACCGGCGAAGCGCTGTCGCTGGTCTGCGTGGACGAGCATAAGCTGCTGCGTGATATCGAGCGTCTGCTGAAAAAAGAGATCCCGCGTATTGCTATTGCCGGTTATGAGCCGGATCCGTCGATTAAAGCGGAGCCAATTCAAAACGGTCGTCAGCAGCGTGGCGGCGGCCGCGGTCAGGGGCAGGGACAGGGACGCGGCGGTCAGAGCCAGGGCCGTAGCCAACAGGCGCCGCGCCGTCAGGATGGCGAAGCGCCGAAAGCGCGTACCCAGGACGGTAAACCACCGCGTCGTCGTCGCCCGCGTAAACCTGCCGGCGAATAAGACGCTGTTGCCTGGGACGATAAAGCGCTCAGGCAGCACCCCGGCCCGTCTCTCCGCGTGCGCGGCGGCGGGCCGTTTTTTTTTGCCGTTCATTGCGTTTTTTATCGAGCGCGATTCCACCCTCTACAGAAAGCAATACCTCCTGGCCGGCAAAAATGGCACAATAGTGGCTGTTTATACAGTATTCAGGTTTTCTCATGGCTTTGACCGCTGCGCTTAAAGCGCAAATCGCCGCCTGGTATAAGGCGCTTCAGGAACAGATCCCGGACTTTATCCCCCGAGCCCCGCAGCGGCAGATGATCGCCGATGTGGCGAAAACGCTCGCCGGGGAAGAGGGGCGGCATCTGGCTATCGAAGCGCCGACCGGCGTCGGCAAAACGCTGTCATATCTGATCCCCGGCATCGCCATTGCCCGTGAGGAACAAAAAACGCTGGTGGTCAGTACCGCCAACGTCGCGCTGCAGGATCAAATCTACAGTAAAGACCTGCCGCTGCTGCGCAAGATTATTCCCGACCTGCGCTTTACCGCCGCCTTTGGCCGTGGTCGCTACGTTTGTCCGCGTAATCTGGCGGCGCTGGCCAGTACCGAGGCGACGCAGCAGGATCTGCTGGCGTTCCTCGATGACGATCTGACGCCAAAAAACCAGGCCGAACAAAAGCTCTGCGCGACGCTGAAAACCGATCTCGACGGCTATAAATGGGACGGCCTGCGCGATCATACCGACAAGCCCATTGATGACGCCCTGTGGGGGCGGCTAAGCACCGATAAAGCCAGCTGTCTTAACCGCAACTGCCACTACTACCGCGAATGCCCATTCTTCGTCGCCCGGCGCGAAATCCAGGAAGCGGAAGTGGTGGTGGCCAACCATGCGTTGGTGATGGCGGCCATGGAGAGCGAAGCGGTGCTGCCAGAGCCGAAAAACCTGCTGCTGGTGCTCGACGAAGGCCACCATCTGCCGGACGTCGCCCGCGACGCCTTAGAGATGAGCGCGGAGATAACCGCGCCATGGTACCGGCTGCAGTTGGATCTGTTCAGCAAATTGGTGGCGACCTGCATGGAGCAATTCCGTCCGAAGACCACGCCGCCGTTGGCCAATCCGGAACGGTTAAATGAACACTGCGAAGAGCTGTATGAGCTTATCGCCTCGCTCAATAATATTCTCAATCTCTATATGCCTGCCGCCCAGGAGGCGGAGCATCGCTTCCCGATGGGCGAACTGCCGCAGGAAGTGATGGAGATTTGCCAGCGGCTGGCCAAGCTCACCGAAATGCTGCGCGGGCTGGCGGAGCTGTTTCTCAACGATCTTAGCGAAAAGACCGGCAGTCACGACGTGGTGCGCCTGCATCGTATCCTGCTGCAGATGAACCGGGCCCTTGGCATGTTCGAAAGTCAGAGCAAGCTGTGGCGGCTGGCCTCAATGGCGCAGTCTTCCGGCGCGCCGGTGACCAAGTGGGCCACCCGCGAGATTCGCGATGGCCAGATCCATGTCTGGTTCCACTGCGTGGGAATCCGCGTCAGCGATCAGCTCGAACGTCTGCTGTGGCGCAGCGTGCCGCATATTGTCGTCACCTCGGCGACGCTGCGTTCGTTGAATAGCTTCTCGCGCCTGCAGGAGATGAGCGGCCTGAAAGAGAAAGCGGGCGATCGTTTCGTGGCGCTGGACTCGCCGTTCAATCACGTCGAGCAGGGAAAAATCATTATTCCGCAAATGCGCTATGAGCCGCTTATTGATAATGAAGAGCAGCACATCGCCGAAATGGCGGCTTTTTTCCGTGAGCAGGTCGAGAGCAAAAAGCATCTTGGTATGCTGGTGCTGTTCGCCAGCGGGCGGGCCATGAATCGCTTTCTGGAACATGTTACCGATCTGCGCCTGATGCTGCTGGTGCAGGGCGACCAGCCGCGCTATCGACTGGTCGAGCTGCATCGTAAACGCGTTGAAGGCGGCGAGCGCAGCGTGTTGGTTGGCCTGCAATCTTTTGCCGAAGGGCTGGATTTAAAAGGCGAGCTGTTAAGCCAGGTGCATATCCATAAAATCGCCTTCCCGCCGATCGACAGCCCGGTGGTGATCACCGAAGGCGAGTGGTTGAAAAGCCTCAACCGCTATCCCTTTGAGGTGCAAAGCCTGCCGAGCGCCTCATTCAACCTGATTCAACAGGTCGGGCGCCTGATCCGTAGCCATCAGTGCTGGGGCGAAGTCATTATTTACGATAAGCGCCTGCTGACTAAAAATTACGGCGCGCGATTGTTAAATGCGTTACCGGTATTTCCCATAGAGCAGCCGGGCGTTCCCGAGGTTATAGTAAAAAGCAAAGCAAAACAGACGCGTCGCCGACGCCGCTAAGCGCATAAGCGGTGCGGTCGGCGGAGCCTACCGCTGGAGGGAGCAAGTCGATGGATTACACCAAAATCATCAAAGAAGTCGGGCGCGGCAAAAATCACGCTCGCGACCTGGATTTAGTCACGGCCCGTGCGCTGTATACGCGGATGTTAAACGGCGAAGTGGACGATCTGGAACTGGGCGCTATTCTCATTGCGCTGCGCATCAAGGGCGAAGGCGAAGCCGAAATGCAGGGCTTTTATGAGGCGATGCAGCTACAGACCATCCGCCTGACGCCGCCGGTAGCGAAACCGATGCCGATTGTTATCCCCAGCTATAACGGCGCGCGCAAACAGGCCAACCTGACGCCGCTGCTGGCGGTACTGCTGCATAAACTCGGTTTCCCGGTGGTGGTTCATGGCGTCAGTCATGATCCAACCCGCGTCCTGACCGAGACCATTTTTGCGCTGATGGGGATCCCGGCCACCACCCACGCGGGTCAGGCCCAGGCGCGTCTCGACAGCCATGAGCCGGTCTATATCCCGGTCGGGGCGCTGTGCCCGCCGCTGGAAAAGCAGCTGGCATTGCGTTGGCGGATGGGGGTGCGCAACAGCGCGCATACGCTGGCCAAGCTGGCGACGCCGTTCGCTGAAGATGCCGCGCTGCGGCTGTCGAGCGTGTCGCATCCGGAATATGTCGGCAAGGTCGCGGCGTTCTTTACGCAGATCGGTGGCCGGGCGCTGCTGATGCACGGTACCGAAGGTGAAGTCTATGCCAACCCGCAGCGCTGCCCGCAAATTAACCTGATTGATGCGGCGGGAACCAGAGTGTTGCATGAGCGGGCCGACGAGAGTGTGCAGGAAAAAGTGGCATTGCCGGAATCCAAAGATCCTGAAATTACCGCGCGCTGGATTGAGCGCTGCGTGAGCGGTAGCGAGCCGGTTCCGCAGTCGCTGAAAATTCAGCTTGCCTGCTGCCTGGTCGCCACCGGCCAGGCGACTTCGCTCGCTAATGGCCTGGCGCAGGTTGCCGAACGCTGGTAAACGGACAAAAAAAAGCCCGTCCGGTGGCTCGGACGGGCAAACAAGGGTATTTAAAAGGTCTTTTCAGGGTTAATTCAGTGGCATTTCAGAGTATTGCTGCGATTATTTGTAGATAACCGCGGTACCGCTAACTTTGTTGTTGGTGTTAGCGGAGGTGATGCTGTAGCCGGTTGCGCCAGCGGCATCGGCTTTAGCAGCCAGTTTGGCTTCCAGACCATCCAGTGTTGTTGCGCCTTCAGCGGAAACAACGCCGATTTTATTCATGCTTTCTGCCTGGGCTGGGGTTACCGGCTGAGCGGCGAATGCGCCGAAAGACAGAGCGGAAAGGGCGATAGCAGCGGCAGCGTATTTGATGTTTTTCATAATTAATCTCTCGCAGTGTGTTCTGTAGGGGGACGATGTTCCGTCGATGTGATAAGTATCACGTTTTTTGTCGCGAGATAAAATCGAAGGAAATTCACAGTCTTCATCGAATTTTTTGAATGAATAATAATTTATTGATTATTAATAAATTATTTTACGCTATTGCTGCGCTAGAAGGACAAACTAGTTGCCATGGCAACTAAAGGCACATTTTGCCACTTTTTTCGCCAAAAAACGTGCGTGAAAAGATAGCGCAATCAGCGGTAATGAACGGTAAAGGAAGGTCAGCGAAGCTGGCTGTCTTTGGAACCGCGACGATTATATCCTGAATATGTATTGTTATGTAAATCTTTATCCTGCTGGCACTTCACGCAGTATCTGACCCCGGCGAGCGCCTTGCGCCGCGCTTCCGGAATAGGCTCTCCGCATTCTTCACAAAATTTGTTGCTCTCTCCGCCAGGAAGCTCGCTGCGGGCGCGGGCGACGGCATCGTTTACCGTGCTGTCAATTTGATCCTGGACGGCTCCATCGTTTGCCCAACCTGATGCCATGATGCGATCCTCGTGTTTGCAATCTATAAACAGTATAGAAAATATGGGGGCGAAAAATGCGCAGCCAAGTCCAGGGAGGCGGGATTTCCGGCTGCGTATTCCCGACGAGGGCAGAAGGATTATTTATAAATTATCGCGCTGCCGGCTAATTTGTTGCCGCCGCCAGCGGCGTTTATTCGCCAGGCAATCGCCCCCTGCTGGTGGGCTTTTTGCGCCAGTTGCGCCTGTAAATCGTCGAGGGTGCTGGCGCCGGAGGCGGAAACTGAGCCGGACGGGCGCAGCGGGCCAACGGCCACGGCAGCGGTCTCGGGGTTGGTGGCCTGTGTGGGTGAGGAGAGAAGAGCAAGGGCGATAAAAGCGGGGGCGAGCAGAAAGGTTCTCATGGCTATATCCTCATTAACAGCATGGGACATACCTTAAGTTTAGGTCGTGATGAGCAGAACCACCGGATAAATAATAATGGGCAAACAAGCACTTTACGCGCTTATTGCCGCCGGGCATTCGCCCGCGGCGGCATGTATTATCCTTGCTACGCTAAAGTTAACGAGCGTCCGGGCGGATCATATCGAAGCGCTGGCTTTCATCAATGCTGTAGTAGGCCGTCGGCCCGCCGGCGCGTAAAATCGGCTGCGCTTTCGCGGTTTGATAAATCCCGTCTTCCAGCAGCGACTCATCGATATGCACGGCGACCACTTCACCGAGCACCAGCCAGCTATCGATGGCTTCACCGCTGGCGCGCGTTAACTGAATACACTGCGACAGGCGACATTCGAAGTTGACCGGGCTTTCCGCCACGCGCGGGGCGCGGACGATCCGGCTCGGCGCGGCGGTCAATCCGGCGCGCAGGAATTCATCTTCATGACGTGCAATAGTGGCGGAAGTTTCATTCATCGCTTCGGCGAGTGGCCGGGTAGCCAGATTCCAGACAAATTCTTTTGTTTCAACAATGTTCTGCACGCTGTCTTTCCAGCCGCCGCTGGCGAAACCGATGATCGGTGGCCGATAGTTAAAGCAGTTGAAGAAGCTGTAGGGGGCGAGATTACGTTGCCCTGCGCTATCGAGCGAAGCGATCCAGCCGATGGGGCGCGGCCCGACGATGGCATTCAGCGGGTCGTGCGGCAGGCCGTGGCCTTCGGCAGGTTGATAGAAGTACATAGAGCACCAGAAAGCGAAATAAGAAGATATCCAGACTCCCTTATTTACCGCGCCGCCGTCAACGGGTATCTTACGCGGCTGTTGAAAGGAGATTGCCATGAAAGCCGAAAAGCCGGGGTTGCACCCGCGTAACCGTCATCACCAACGCTATGATTTGCCAGCGCTGTGCCAGACTCATCCCGAGCTGCAAAGCTATATCACCCTGAATCCGGTAGGTGAGCAAACCATTGATTTTGCTAATCCACTGGCGGTGAAGGCGCTGAATAAGGCGCTGCTGGCGCACTTTTACGCGGTAAAACACTGGGATATTCCTGACGGCTTCTTGTGCCCGCCGGTGCCGGGACGCGCGGACTATATCCACCATCTGGCCGACCTGCTGGCGCAGGATAGCGGCGAGATCCCGAAAAATGCCACCATTCTCGATATTGGTACCGGCGCGAACTGCATCTATCCGCTGATTGGCGCACATGAATACGGCTGGCGCTTTACCGGTAGCGAAGTCAACCCGCAGGCCTTTGCCAGCGCCCAGGCGATTATCAACGGCAACCCAGGGCTGACGCGACAAATTCGTCTGCGTCGTCAGAAAGAGGGCCAGGCAATCTTTACCGGCATCATTCATAAGAATGAAACCTATGATGCGACCCTCTGCAACCCGCCGTTCCACGATTCCGCCGCCAGCGCGCGTGCCGGTGGAGAGCGTAAACGCCGTAATCTGGGGCTGGGGGAAGATAGCGTACTGAACTTCGGCGGCCAGCAGCAGGAACTGTGGTGTGAAGGCGGCGAAGTGGCCTTTATTTCGCAGATGATCCGCGAAAGCCAGCAGTTCGGCCGCCAGGTTAAATGGTTTACCTCGCTGGTCTCCCGCGGCGACAATCTGCCGCCGCTGTATCGCCTGCTGACCGAAGTCGGCGCGGTGAAAGTGGTGAAAAAAGAGATGGCGCAGGGGCAGAAACAGAGCCGCTTTATCGCCTGGAGCTTTATGGACGACGCAAAGCGCCGCCGTCCATTTTAAGTCTCTGCCGCCGGGGTTACGTTGCCCGGCGGCGGCAATACCTGCCAGGTTTGTACCGGCGCACGCACGCCGGCGCGATCGAAATGCTGCTTCACCTGGGTATCGAGGGCAAAGCGTACCGCCCACTGCTTCAGCGGCTGCGTCGTAAAGCTGACGCGTAACGTAAACGCGGTATTGCTTAGTCCTACCAGCCCGGCGAACGATGGTTCGCCAATAATCAGCCCGCGGATCTCCTCCTGCGCCATCAGATCGTCGACCGCCGCCTTCAGCGCCTGATTGGCTTTATCCAAATCCTCCTGCCTGTCGACATCATAGTTGGCGACCACCGAACCGATCCCGCGCACAAAGTTGGCGAAGGTGGTTATCGAAGACCAGGGAATAATATGGTACGCCCCGGTATCCTGGCGCACGCCCACCGAGCGGATCGACATCCGTTCCACCGTGCCGGTTAATGGCCCGATGGTCACCAGATCGCCGGTGTTCATCCCGTTTTCAAACTGGATAAAGATGCCGGTAATAATATCTTTGACCAGCGTTTGGGCGCCGAAAGAGATAGCCAATCCTAATGCCCCGGCGCCCGCCAGCAGCGGCGCGATGTTCACCCCCACTTCCGACAATAAGATCATTATCGTAATAGTGGTAATGACCACCGCCAGCGCGTTGCGAAACAGCGTCAGCAGCGTTCTGGCGCGAGCGCTGGGCAGCGGGCGTCCATGAATGTCCGATGACAGGCGGTTCTCAATAAGGCTTGCCAGCAGGGTCCAGCCGACGGCGGAGAAGAACAGGATCAGCGCGATACGAATCAGGACATCCACCGTTTTCTGCCCGGCATCATTGTGAAGCCATTGCTGAAAATCAAATAGACCCCAGGCGCTCAGCAACAGCATCACCGCCACGCATACCGTAAGGATCCGCGCGGCTTTCAGCGAGGCGGAGATCCAGCCGTTGAGCCGTTTTTGCAGCTCCGGGTAGTGGCGTTGGGTTTCTGGCGACAGGGTGATGGTTTTGGCTATCCAGCGTGACAAAATACCGGATACCAGCGCCGCGGCGCCGACGATAGCGAGGCTGCGCAGCGTCGCGCCCATCATAAATTTGAGGCTGTTGCCGGGGTCAAAGAGCGAAAAGAAGAACAGCACGATAAAGTAAGCGCAGGCCAGCCAGTGCCAGACCAGAGCAAAAGCGCGAATAAACAAGCTGAAGAACGGCAGCGAGCGGTCGGCAAGATGGATAAGCCCCTGAGTGATGGCGCGTTTGTTGTGGAAAATCAGATACAACGCCCACACCGTAATGCACAACATTATGATGACGTTGGCCAGCGCGCCAATCTGCACGTTAACCTGGTTGGAGATAATCGGTACCGCCACGATCAGCCCGTAACCAATCAGGCTACTCAGGGCGCTGAGGCGTAAGTTCCAGTAGATTGCGTGTTCGTCGCTGATATTGAAGGGGCGTAAATCGGCAATCCGCGGGCAAAAAATCAATCGCAGAATGGCTTTAAAAAACTCGATCAGCGCGAAGGCGTTAAGAAACAGGCTTTGTTGAAAAGCAATGGTGCGGTTGCCGCCGTTTAAACGATCGCTTAACAGCTGGCCGATAAACAGCGTTAGCGCCAGCAAAAGCAGGTCAATGATAAAAGCGCCAGCAATGGTTGCCGGTAACTGGAGCCAGTTATTGCGCTCACGGTTTTTGTGCCTTCCCCAATGGCCCATTTTGCGGTACAGCGGCAGCGCCGCCAGGCGTACTAACCACCAGAAGGCAAATACCAGCCCGGCCAGCAGCAGGAAGTCGCCAGCGGCATTGCGAAAAGCATCGGCATGGAAAGGCTTATGCGGCGAGCCGGTGATATTGCGCCATAGCTGCGAAAACCGTGACGACAGGCGCTCGCTATACTGGCGGCTAATTTCCGTCACGCTTTCAAGAACGGTTTGCTCGTCTTTGACTTCTGGCGGGGTCAGCGTGGGGGCGGCGGCAGAGGGCTGGGTAGCGGCGGCTTTGCGCAGCTCATCGATTAACTCCTGCCGCGAGTCTGGATTATCCAGCACGTCAGCTAATGCCGCCCAGGCGGCTTTTTTTTGTTCGAGGTCAGGCTCGCTGGCTGTGCTTTTGTCGGTTGTCGCCGCCGGAATGCCGGGCAATGACGCCGCCGACAGCGGTGAAATCCACAGCGCAGCGAGCAACAGTAGGATCCACGGCATGGGCGCCTCCATTGCATCTCAAACTGCTAAGTATAGAAGGGGTCAGAGGAGAAGGAGCGGTGGGATGAATCTGGAAAGCGGCTCTCCCCTTACCGGGGAGAGCCGGGCGCATCAGGCTACGTGCTGTAAAAACTCGCGCAGACGCGGGCTTGGCGGGTTCTTCACCAGAACCTGCGGGTCGCCGTCTTCGGCGATGCGGCCTTTATCGATGAAGATCAGCCGTGATGCCACTTTTTCAGCAAAGCCGATTTCGTGGGTTACGATGACCATCGTCATGCCTTCCTCGGCCAGGTCCTGCATGACTTTCAGCACTTCATGGCGTAGTTCCGGGTCAAGTGCCGAAGTCGGCTCATCAAACAGCATCATTTTCGGTTTCACCGCCAGCGCGCGGGCAATAGCGACGCGCTGCTGCTGGCCGCCGGAGAGTTCGGATGGATAGTGGTGCGCGCGTTCCGCAAGACCCACCTTCGCCAGCAGCTCTTTCGCCAGCGTTTCCGCCGCCGCTTTCGACGCGCCGCGCACGCGCTGCGGGCCGAACATCACGTTCTCCAGCGCCGTCAGGTGCGGGAACAGATAGAACTGCTGGAATACCATTCCGGCTTCCTGGCGAATTAAGCGCTCGTCAACTTTCGGGTCGTTCACCTTCAGGCCATCGACGATAAGATCGCCGCTGGTGATCTCTTCCAGTTTATTGATGCAGCGCAGCAGCGTGGATTTACCGGAGCCGGACGGCCCGATGATCACGACCACTTCGCCTTTATTGATCTTCAGATCGATATCGTGCAGCACTTTAGTCGGGCCAAAGTGTTTGGAAACGTTTTTAAATTCAATCACAGGATTTTCATCCTTCTTTCAAGACGACGCAGAATGAAGCTCAACACCAGGGTGATGATCAGATAAATGACGGCAACGGCGCTCCAGATTTCCAGCGCGCGGAAGTTACCGGCAATAATTTCCTGGCCCTGGCGGGTCAGTTCGGCGACGCCGATAACGATAAACAGCGACGTATCTTTGATACTGATAATCCATTGGTTACCGAGCGGCGGCAGCATACGGCGCAGCGCCAGCGGCAGGATCACGTGGCGGATGGTCTCGCGGCGGGAGAGCCCCAGCGCCAGACCCGCTTCGCGGAAACCTTTATGGATGGACAGCACCGCGCCGCGGGTGATTTCCGCGATATAGGCCCCGGAGTTGATCATGATGGTCACCACCGCGGCGGTGAACGGGTCGATGCGTAAGTCGCTAAACGCCATCGGCAGCGCGAAGTAAATGAACATCACCTGCACCACAATAGGCGTGCCGCGGATGATTTCAATAAATACCAGCGCGATGTGGTTGGCTATCCAGCCGCCGAAACAGCGGGCGAAACCGGCCACCAGACCGATGATAAGGCCGCCAACCAGGCCGAGGACCGAAATCCACAGCGTCATTTTGGCGCCTTCCAGCAAAATAGGAATGGCGGGCCAGATGGCACTCCAGTCAAACTGCATAATGTGTTCCTGTTACTGTTACCGTGTCGAAAGCAGAGAAAGCCTCTGCGAATACGGCGCCGGGCAAAGAGACCCTGGCGCCGTGGAGCCCGCGGCGGATTGGCCGCGGGAAGTCGTCCTGATTATTATTTTGGTTCAGTACCGAACCATTTTTTGTAAATTTCGTTGTAGGTGCCGTTTTCACGCAGCGTTTTCAGCGCGCCGTTCACTTTTTCGCGCAGTTCGTCGCTGCCTTTCGGGAAGGCGATACCGTAGCTTTGCGCTTCCAGCGATTCGCCTACCGCTTTGAACTTGCCCTGACCGGCAGTTTTAATGAAGTACAGGATGTTTGGCGTGTCGTGCAGTACCGCGTCAGCGCGGCCGGTGCCCAGTTCCATATAAGCGTTATCAATGTTCGGGAACTGGCGCAGATCTTTGGTTTTGATGTTGGCTTTCGCATAATCAACGGAGCCGGTGCCGCTCTTCACGGCGACCACTTTGCCGTTCAGATCTTTCACATCTTTAATGTCATTGTTTTTCGCGTTCACCATCACCAGCAGGCCGCTTTTGTAGTAGCCGTCGGAGAAGTCGATTGCTTTTTTACGCTCGTCGGTGATGGTGATCCCCGCCAGCGCCAGATCGATGTTTTTGGTCTGCAGCGCGGGAATGATGCCGCTGAAGTCCATTGGTTTCAGGGTGTAGTCCAGTTTCAGCTCTTTAGCGACCGCGGCCCACAGGTCAATATCGAAGCCGACGTATTTATCACCTTGCTTAAATTCAAACGGAACAAACGCCGTATCGGTGGCGACTACCAGTTTTTTATCTGCGGCGTGAGACGAAACCGCAAAAGCCAGGGTCAGTGCAGCCAGTGACACTTTTAATACAGACTTCATAGTATTTCCTTTTTTATCCACGGGACGAGCCCCTGCGAGAACGTGTAGCCTAATGAAAAAATCGTGCCAGTTTTACAAGCTATTGTTTTTCAACAGGAGCTTTCATATTGCTTGCACAATTTCGGTTACTCGATACAGCAAACGCACCGTGACGGGGCATCATTTTGGTGCAATATAAACGTAGCGAATAACCAGAGCATTTTTAACGCAAACCCTGATGGGAAAACAATCTTGCTGTAACGATTGTGTGAGGTGATTATTACAATTGTTTTACTTTAGTACGTATTGTGTACATACATATGCACCAAAAGAGGGCGAGCTAAGCGATTGCGGGGGGTAGCGTGGGAGAAAAGGAAAAAGCCGCCAGCGGGCGCTGACGGCGGTAGACGTTTATTCGATATTCGCTTCGATGAACCACAGGAATTTATCCAGGTCGCGGGAAGCCGCGGTAAAGATATCGGCGGTGTCTTCATCTTTCGCTTCGCTGATCGCTTTACGCACATCATTGGCCACGATGGCGTAACGGTCCGCCAGCTCTTTCAGGTGTTCCTGAACGGAGTGAATATCCAGCGGGTAGCTTTTCAGCGGGCTTTTGCTGTTGATGACCTGAGTGGTGCCCAGTGCGACGCCGCCCAGTTGAACGGCACGTTCAGCCATCGTATCAAGGTGATCGGTGAGCGCAGTGCGGAAACCATCCAGCATTTCATGGACAGCAATAAAGTTGGCACCGCGCATATTCCAGTGGGCCTGCTTGGTGATCAGAGACAGGTCGATGAACTGGATCACCTGGCGATTCAGCAGCTCAATAGTCGCTTTCTTCTCATTGTCTGCCACATCGTTACGGGTGTAGAGCAGGTTAGACGCTTTAGTTTTAACCAGTTTTGCGGTACTCATAGTTTCATATCCTCTTGATATTGATACTCGTCATACTTCAAATTTGAATTATGTAGAGCGTTTGTCCCAAATGACTTCGGGACTAATTATAGCAAGGGATATCGGGTATGAGGCATCGGCTGTCCATATCAGTTTGATAGCACAGAGTTGTTGGCTATTTAAAAAAACATTTTAATTCAATTTGTTAGCATGAGACGGCTGGCCCGATACCGTCACGGGCCAGTGCGGTAACAAAATCTTAATTTATATCGACTTTCTCGATTTTGCTTTGCCGCTGCATGGTCAGCGTGGAACCCATTGAGGCAACGATAATGGCCCCTAATGCCAGAGTTTGCGTCAGGGTTAGCGTCTCGCCGAGGAACACCATTCCCGACAGCGCCGCCAGAGCCGGCTCCATGCTCATCAGCGTGCCGAAGGTACGGGTGGGCATCCGGGTCAGGGCGATCATTTCCAGCGAATAGGGTAGGGCGGTGGAGAGAATGGCGATGCCAAGCCCCAGCGGCAGCAACGACCATTGCAGCAGCGTATCGCTGGCCTGGACGACGCCGATGGGCACAAAAATTACCGCCGCGATGAGCGAGCCCATGGCCACCGTCGCCGGGCCATGTTCTTCACCCGCGCGCTGGCCGGTAAGAATATAGACCGCCCAGAATGCGCCGGCGCCGAGCGCGAACAGCGCGCCGACTAAATCCACTTTCCCTACGTTTTGCCCAAGCGGCAGCAGGAACCACAGCCCGAGCACCGCCAGCGCCACCCAGACGAAATCAAGCGGGCGGCGTGAACCGAAGAGCGCCACCGCCAGCGGCCCGGTGAACTCCAGCGCGACCGCGACGCCAAGCGGGATCCGCTGAAGCGATAAATAGAAGAGATAGTTCATCGCCCCTAGCGCCACGCCGTAAAAGAACAGCGGTAGCCGCTGCTGCGGGGCAAAGCGCAGTCGCCACGGCTTAAAAATAACGACTAAAATTAAAGTGCCGAGCGTCAGGCGTAGAGCGGTGACTCCCGGTGCGCCAATCAACGGGAAGAGCGATTTCGCCAGAGATGCGCCGCTCTGAATGGAGACCATGGCGATCAAAATAACCAGTATCGGCAACCACGCCGGAACTTTACGGGACGAGCCGGGCATCCTTTCTCCTGTCAGGGTTTGTCAAAAGAGGTAAAGGTTCCAGTGTACTGGAATAACCGCTTAACGGTTTAGCGATTGTTGAAAAAAGAGGGTGGAAAAACAGTACAATGGCGTAAAATGCGTAGGGGAATGCCTTCGCGACTAAGAATAATCTGGATGCACAGCGCTTACGGCTGGTAAACGTTAAGCACTTTTTGCGCGAAAAGTGTTTGATTTCCAGATTGTTACGAAATCGTGGAAACTTTTGCTTACATGAAAAAGTATGTTAGACAATGTAAAGTCAAAAGAGTTTCCCAAAAGTTTTTGATATATTTAAGACTTAGGACTTATTAGAAACACATTTGAGGTGGTTATGAATAAAATTGCACGTCTTTCAGCACTGGCCGTTGTTCTGGCTGCATCCGTAGGTACTACTGCTTTCGCTGCAACTTCTACCGTTACCGGTGGTTACGCTCAGAGCGACATGCAGGGTAAAGCTAACAAAGCAGGCGGTTTCAACCTTAAGTACCGTTACGAGCAAGATAACAACCCGCTGGGCGTTATCGGTTCCTTCACCTACACCGAAAAAGACAACACCAGCAACGGTACTTACAACAAAGGTCAGTACTACGGCATCACCGCTGGTCCGGCTTACCGTCTGAACGACTGGGCGAGCATCTACGGCGTAATCGGTGTTGGCTACGGTAAGTTCCAGAACAACAACTTCCCGAACCACAAATCCGACATGAGCGACTACGGTTTCTCTTACGGCGCTGGTATGCAGTTCAACCCGATCGAAAACGTTGCCCTGGACTTCTCCTACGAGCAGTCTCGCATTCGTAACGTTGACGTCGGCACCTGGATTGCTGGCGTAGGTTACCGCTTCTAATCACTTCGGTGATATAAAAAATCCGCCTCAAGGGGCGGATTTTTTTTGCCTGTGATTCGGCGATACCGTTTAGTTGACGGTAAACTCGTCGCTGCCCAGATGGTTGTAGTCCACCTTCTGTAACTGGAAATTGGTGATATACACCGGTCCGGCTTTCTGTTCCGAGATAAAGCGATAGCGTGGGGTAATTTCCTGTGCGCTGATGCCGGTCCACTGCGAGAAGAAGCTGAGGAAATCATTCGCCGAGCGGCGGGCTTTAATCATCTTATGCGCTTTATCGTCGCTGGAGAGCACCATAAACGGTACCTGGAAGTTCTGCTGATATTTGTCATCATGGGCGAGATACTGCACCGCCTTACCGCGTTCTTTAAATGCCAGACCGTGATCGGAAAAATAGGTGAGCGAGAAAGAGCTGCCGGAATTCTGTAGCTGGCCGTAGAGTTTCGCCAACAGCGCGTCGGTTTGCGTCACGCTGTAGAGATAGCATGAGGTCTCCTTTGACTGCACAAAGGTGGTGTACTTGCCTTTGGTACGATCGCAGGCCTGCGGGTGCGAGCCCATAATATGCAATACGATCAACTGCGGCTGGCTGCGCTCGACTGATAAGACCTGCTCGGTCAGTTTCAGCAGCTGCTCATCCTGCGTATTTTTATTGGCTTCAAAATCACCGTTTTTCAGGAACTGCACCTCATCGGCACGTTTGGCGATGCTGGCGATAGCGGTGTCGTATTCACCAATTTGTCCCTGATTGGAGAACCACCAGGTCTGGAAGCCCGCGCGGTTGGCGAGGGTGACGAAGTTGTCCTGATACTGGGGTTTACCGTCAACCACCCGGTTGAGGGTCAGGCCAAGCGATTTCTGCGTGGAGCCGCTGGCGGCCACGTAGTTTTTAAACAGATAGCCGTTGACCGAGCTGGCGAACGGCGTGTTGTCCCAGTGGCCGCCGAACGCGCCAAGCGCATCGCGGCGCGCGCTCTCGCCAATCACCACGACATAGAGATGGTACTTCGGCTTCACCGCCAGCACGTGCCAGCTATCTTTCATATTAGCCAACTGCGCCATCCGCGCCTGTTCATCCAGCACTTCGTTGTTATTAACGATCACGTCTTTTACGAAGCGCACGGCGGGATAACCGCTATCAATGACTTTAAAGACGCCGCCCCAGGCCAGATTCTGCACAGGTTGCAGGAAGAAGATACCGATGCTAAACAGCAGCCCCAGATATTCCACTTTGCCAAGGCGCGCGGGCGGCTGCGGTTTGCGCCGTACGGCAATGACGCCGAGAGCGAAGATGAATACCGCCAGCAAATAGTTGTACCACGGGAAAATAGTGAGAATTTCCGTCGACTCTTCAACATTCGTGGCGTGCAGCGCCAGCAACGTATTGAAGTTTGGCGCGCCGTACGCCTGGCCGAAGGGATAGTACATCGCGGCCAGCAGGGAATAGAGGCCAACTACCCCTTTTTGTACCCGCGGAAAGGTGCGCCAAAGCAGATGGAGTACGCAGGTAAACGCAACGGTATAGAGCAAGCTAAATTCATACCCAAGCGCCAGATTAATCAACAGCGACTGTAAAAAGTAGAATCCTGTCCACGGGTTCAGGGCCAGTCTGCGGGCGGCCAGCGTTTCTTTCAGAGTGACATTCATAATTCGTAATCAACAAGACGCCATGTTCGTCCCCTGGCATCAAGGGGGTAAAACCTGCTGGACAGTGCGTGAAGAGGGTCTCTGCGAGCCGCAGTAGTGGCAGGGCTGACAAACGATAGGGCCTGCGAATGGTAAGGTCAACTGTTCATAACAGATTGTTTTGCGAGAAAGCTTACAAAACTTGAAAAAAGCGCTGAAGGGCGAGACAACCGGGTAGGTTAACGGGGAAAAATGACAAAAAAATGAAGCGGCGTACCGCGACGCCGCGTTAGTGGTTAGGTTTATCCTGCTGCGGTTTGCCGTTGATCATGTCGCACAGCATGCCGATCAGCATTAAGCGTACTTTAAAGGGTGAATGGCTAAACACGTTTAAGCACCTCTTGAATTCGTTCATGGTTATTCCTCCTGCGTTTTCGCGCCGTCAAATCCGTGATGGCTGTTTGCATTACATACAGATATAGCACAGGCTATATTTTATAGCTATGGCTAAAATGTTATTTTTTTGTGCTCCGGGCGCAATCCATTACAATGTGGATCCTTTTATATGATGCTTGACGCGTCACACCAACGAGGAAGCACAATGAACCGTCGCGCAGGTAAGCCCATAACTAAAAAAGTGACGCAGCTGGTTAATGTCGAAGAACACGTAGAGGGGTTTCGTCAGGTGCGTGAAGCGCATCGTCGCGAGCTGATTGATGACTATGTGGAGCTTATCTCCGATCTGATCAACGAAGTGGGCGAAGCGCGCCAGGTGGATATGGCTGCGCGTCTTGGCGTTTCGCAACCGACGGTGGCGAAAATGCTTAAGCGTCTGGCGAGCGTCGGCTTGATCGAACAGATCCCCTGGCGCGGGATCTTCTTAACCCCGGAAGGGGAAAAGCTGGCCCATGAAAGCCGCGAGCGTCATCAGATAGTGGAAAACTTTCTGCTGGCGATTGGCGTGAGTCCGGAGATTGCCCGCCGCGACGCCGAGGGAATGGAACACCACGTTAGCGAAGAGACGCTGGCGCAATTTAAGCTGTTTACCCAGAGATTACACGCAGAATGAATCTCCCCCTTGTGCAGTCGCTCGCTCGCGACCGTTTCCTGCATCTTTTGTTACTTATCGCCGTTATCCTTAGCCTGTTTGTTCCTTTCGCGCCTCAGCGCTGGGGGCAGGCTATCGACTGGCACACGATCATCACCCTTAGTGGGCTAATGCTGCTGACCAAAGGGATTGAACTGAGCGGTTATTTTGATGTGCTGGGGCGCAAAATGGCGCGCCGTTTCGTCACCGAACGCCAACTGGCCATCTTCATGGTGCTGGCTGCCGCGCTGCTTTCCACTTTTTTGACCAACGACGTCGCGCTGTTCATTGTCGTTCCCCTCACGTTAACACTGAAAAAATGGTGCGCCATCCCGGTGAACCGGCTGATTATTTTTGAAGCACTGGCGGTTAACGCCGGCTCTTTATTAACGCCCATCGGCAATCCGCAGAATATTTTACTGTGGGGCCGCTCCGGGCTATCGTTTCTTGCCTTTATCGGCCAGATGCTGCCGCTGGCGGCGGCGATGATGATCACGCTATTGGTGCTGTGTTGGTTCTGTTTCCCCGCCGCTCGGCTCAATTATCAAAGTAGCGACAAAGCGCCGGAGTGGCGGCCGAGGCTGGTGTGGAGCTGCCTCGCTTTCTACCTTATCTTTCTGGCGGCGCTGGAGATGAAGCAGGAACTCTGGGGACTGTCGCTCATTGCCGTCGGGTTCCTGCTGCTGGCGCGAGCGGTGATTATCAACGTCGACTGGTCGCTGCTGCTGGTGTTTATGGCGATGTTTATCGACGTTCATCTGCTGACGCAGCTGCCGGTGCTGCAGCAGTGGCTGAACGACGTCGGCCAGCTCTCGCATGGCGGGCTATGGCTGACGGCAATTGGCCTGTCGCAGTTTATCAGCAACGTGCCGTCGACTATTTTGCTGCTCAATTACGTGCCGCCAACGATGCTGTTAGCCTGGGCGGTGAACGTCGGCGGCTTTGGACTGCTGCCCGGATCGCTGGCGAACCTGATTGCGCTGCGGATGGCCGGCGACCGCCGGATCTGGTGGCGTTTTCATCTTTATTCCATTCCGCTGCTGATCTGGGCGGCGCTCACTGGTTACGCCATGCTCGCGCTGTGGCGCTGATTTTCAGAGGTTTGGGCAAGAAACGGGCAGGAACACCCCATTCGCGATGACGACGCTCGGGCTATAACTATCTGGCTGACGTTAATCATCCGAATGAGGAGACTGCTATGCGTTATCAAAAACTGGGAAATACCGGCCTGTTTGTCTCTGAGCTGTGCCTTGGCACCATGACCTTCGGCGGCGAAGAGGGGATGTGGGGAAAAATCGGCCAGCTGCGCCAGGCGGAAGCCGAACAGCTGGTGGGCAGCGCGCTGGATGCGGGCATCAACTTCATCGATACCGCCAACGTTTATTCAGAAGGACGCTCGGAGGAGATCACCGGCCAGGCGTTAAAGAATCTGAAGATACCGCGTGAAAACGTGGTGGTGGCGACCAAAGTGTTCGGCGAAACCGGCACCGCTGGGGTGAACTCGCGCGGCAGCTCACGCTACCACATTATGGGCAGCGTGAAAGAGAGCCTGCGCCGCCTGCAGCTCGATCATATCGATCTCTATCAATTACACGGTTTCGATCCGGCGACGCCTATTGAAGAGACGCTGTCGGCGCTCGACACCCTGGTGCAGCAGGGGCATGTGCGCTATATCGGCGTTTCTAACTGGGCGGCATGGCAAATCGCCAAAGCGCTGGGCATCGCGGAACGCCTCGGGCTCTCGCGCTTTGCTTCTCTGCAGGCTTACTACACGATTGCCGGGCGTGACCTGGAACGCGAACTGGTGCCGATGATGCAAAGCGAAGGTCTCGGCCTGATGGTCTGGAGCCCGCTAGCGGGCGGTCTGCTGAGCGGTAAATATCGCCGCGATGGTCAGGCGGAAGCTGGCGGTCGTCGACTGGAGTTCGATTTCCCTCCGGTGAATAAAGATCGCGCCTTTGACTGCATTGATGTTATGCAGGTGATAGCCGAAGCGAAAGGGGTCTCGGTGGCGCAGATTGCGCTGGCGTGGTTACTGCATCAGCCGGCGGTCACCAGCGTTATTATTGGCGCCAAACGGGCCGAGCAGTTGCAGGATAACATTGCCGCCACCGCTATTCGCCTGAGTGAAGATGAGCTGCGCCAGCTTGACGCGGTCAGCGCGCTGCCGCACGAGTATCCGGGTTGGATGCTGGAGCGCCAGGGGGAATATCGCCGTAAGCAGCTTGACGCGCAGTAACGCTGTTTTTTCGTGCTTATAAAGATCGCCGCTTGCGGCGATCTTTTTTGTTTGTATGGCTCACAGAAAACGATCCTGCTTTTGCTTCGGCGGTAGTTTTTTTGTATATGACTAGTCATAATATTTAAATGACTAGTCATATACAGAGGCGAACCATGAAAGACAAACTACCGGCCAATTTTTTATGGGGTAATTCGGTCTCCAGCATGCAGACCGAAGGGGCGTGGAATGAGGGGGGGAAGGGGATGTCGGTGTACGATATCCGTGAGCCGTCGGAGTTCGCCTCGGACTGGAAGGTAGCGACCGACTCCTACCATCGCTTCCGCGAAGATTTTGATTTAATGCAGGATCTGGGCATGAACTGCTATCGCTTCCAGATAGCCTGGAGCCGCGTCTGTCCGCAGGGAGATGGCGAGTTTAATGAAGAGGGGATTGCGTTCTACCATCAGTTTATTGATGAGCTCATTGCCCGCGGTATTGAACCGATGATCTGCCTCTATCACTTCGATATGCCCTTGTCGCTGGCGGAGCGCTATAACGGTTTTACCGATCGCCGGGTAATGGACGCTTTTATCCGCTATGGCCAGAAGATGATCGACTGCTATGGCGATAAGGTGAAGTACTGGCTGACCTTCAACGAACAGAATCTTTACCATTCGCCGGAGGCTTTTCTGATCACCGGCTATCTGCGTGGCGATAAAACGTTGCGCGAACTCTACCAGATCCAGCACCACGTGATGATGGCGCACGTCCATCTCACCGACTATCTGCATCAGGCCAAACCGCAGTGTCTGATGGGCGGAATGCTGGCCCATGCGCTGGTCTATCCGGCAACCTGTAAGCCGCGCGATATTCTGTGCGCCCAGCAACTGGACGAGTTTTTAAATCAGAACCTGCTGCGCGCGTACGCGGGCGAGGGCTATAGTCCGGAAGTGATGCATTTTGTCGCCCGTGAAGGTTTTGACGATATCTATCGTCCTGAAGATATCGCGTTGATGGCAAGGGTGAAGGTCGACTATCTGGCATTCAGCTACTACGCCAGCCGCACGCTCAATAGCGACGCGATTCCGCCAGGTACGGCGGTGAACAACTATATGTTGTTCGGTAATCAGGACAATCCATACCTGAAAGCGACGGAATGGAACTGGCAGATCGATCCGCTGGGATTCCGCACGATCATTACCCGCTATTACAACGACTGGCGGCTGCCGGTCTTCCCAATTGAAAACGGGATTGGGGTGATCGAATCCTGGGACGGCGAAAATCAGGTCGCCGATGATTACCGCATTGCCTACCACCGTGACCACATTAACGCCATGAAAGCGGCAATGTTTGAAGACGGGGCGCAGGTGATAGGCTATCTCGGCTGGGGATTAATCGATATCCTTAGCTCGCAGGGCGACATGCGTAAACGCTACGGCGTGGTGTACGTCAATCGTGAAAACCACGATCTCAAGGATCTTAAGCGGGTACCGAAGAAAAGCTACGCGTGGTTGAAGCGGGTTATCCACAGTAATGGCGAAGAGATGTAACGGCGAGCGGGCGGTGTATGCTGCCCCCCAGTCGCTCACAAAATAGTAAAGGATCGGAGAATGACGGCGAAGTATCTTAATATCGCGCGGGAAATAAAAAAGCGGATCATTAGCCAGCAGTATCCTGCCAGCGCGCCGTTACCTGACCAGTTTGCGCTGGCGGCAGAGTTCAATACCAGCCGGATGACGATCCAGCAGGCAATGCGTCAGCTGATTGTCGAGGGGCTTATCTACACCCGCAAAGGGCAGGGTACCTTTGTGCGGAAAAATTTCCTCCAGCTATCGCAGTGGGAACTGCCCGGCAGCGACTATTTCGGCGCCACCAAAACCTGGGAGCATCTCGGCGAGGTGCAAAGCGAAGTCGTGCGCTTTGAACTGCGTTTTCCCAGCGAGAAGGAACAGAGTTCGCTGCTGATCGACGCCGATGCGCCGGTGTATGACTTTGTCCGCCTGCGGTTGCTTAACGGCGAGCCGATTTCGCTGGATTTAACGGTAATGCCGGTGGCGCTGGTGCCGGGGCTCAATAAAAGCCATCTACAAAGCTCGGTGTTTCGTTACGTGCAGGAGACGCTGGGGCTGAAGCTGATGGGGTCTTATCGGGTGGTACGGGCGATGAAGCCGGATGAGCTGGATAAATTACATCTTAACTGCGAGCCGACCGACCCGGTGCTGGAGGTTGAGCAGGTTATCTATCTGGAAGACGGTACGCCGCTGGAGTACGCGCACTGTCACTACCGCTACGATCATGGCGGGGTCATTCTGGTCAATAACGGCTAACCGGGAGCGCTCCCTGCTGGCGCAGCGCTTAGCAGATGCAGATAAAAAAACGGCGGGCACCAGGCCCGCCGTTTTCATGTGCTAGCTGAACTTAGTTCAGGCGCACCGGCATCCCTGAACGGTTCTGGATCGCCTGATCCATTACGCTCTGGTCAACGTCAGGCTGGCTGGTCACCGACTGCACGGCCTGAGTCAGGCTGATAGGCACGATTTCGCCGCCTTTGAACTGCGCTTCGGTGGTCGACAGCGGGTTGTGTACTTCGACGTAGCGGCTGCCATCCGGTTCGGTGGTGGCTTTTACCGGCTCATCGATAAACTGCACGCGGGTGCCGACCGGCACGTTCTCAAACAGGAATTTGATGTCTTCGTTACGCAGACGCACGCAGCCGTGGCTCACGCGCAGGCCGATACCAAAGTTGGCGTTGGTACCGTGGATGGCGTACAGACGACCGATATACAGCGCGTACAGGCCCATCGGGTTATCCGGGCCTGCTGGTACGACTGCCGGCAGCGGGTTACCTTCCGCGGCGTATTCGGCGTGCATTTTCGCCGTCGGGGTCCAGGTCGGGCCCGCTTTCTTACGCTCAACTTTGGTCGTCCAGTTGATCGGCGTATCTTTACCCAACTGGCCGATACCGATCGGCAGTACGATCACGGTATTGGTGCCTTTCGGGTAGTAGTACAGACGCATCTCGGCGCTGTTGATGACGATGCCTTCATGCACGGTGTCCGGCAGAATCAGCTGTTGCGGAATATTCAGCACGGTACCGCCTTTTGGCAGGTAGGTATCCACGCCCGGGTTCGCTTCCAACATGTTGGACAGACCCATCTGATATTTGGCAGCGAAATATTCCAACGGCTGTTTATTATCGTCTGGAATAGTGATGACCTGGTTCTGGCCAATCAGACGGCTGCCGTCGGTTGGCAGAGGATAGGTAACAGCTGAAGCTGTGTTGCAAAAGCCCACGATGGCGAAGGCTGCCGCTAAGAGTGTCGATAATTTCATATTCTTCATGTCGTGCGCGGTGTCAACGCCACACGGGCCTTGTTAGATATTCAGATAGTAGATGGGAGCGCATTATATGTGCTTTCCGATAAACAGGTAAATCAGATGTGTACGAAATCACAATTTTTTCCTGTTGCTACTAGTGTAGTGCGCAACGCGCCGCTTTCACGGCGAATCGTCTGGTTAATGAAACGTGGATTAATCTTCCAGCAGCCGTGACTGCAACGCTTCGCGCGCCTGTGGCGTCAGGCGGTATTCCTGTTCCAGCCAGCGGTCGACATGACCGTAACGCTGTTCAATGCTGGACAACGCGGTCGCCAGATATGACTCCTGAACGGTCATGATGGCGGCGAGATTTTTACGCCCGTGCTCATTAAGGCCTTCGCCGAAGGTGTCGAGCAGGAATCCTTCGACCTGCGCCAGCATCCCCTGGGTCAGCAGATACTCTTCCATGACCGTATTGCTATCACAGCCGAGCGCGAACAGCGTCAGGGCGCAGCCGACGCCGGTGCGGTCTTTACCGACGGCGCAGTGCTGCAGCAGGGCGCCGTCAAAAGGCTCCATTAGCCATTGCGTCAACTGGCGATAGGCGGCGTTATTAAACGGTAACTGGCGGTAGAGCTGTAGCATAAACTGCTCGCCGTCCATGGTGTTGAGGGTCGCGGCGTTAAACTCGGTGACTTTCGCATTGACGCTGCTGGAAAGCGGATTGGCCGGGGCGTTGAGGTAAAAGGCTTCGCTATTCAGCCGATCGGGGCTGCGATTGACCTCTGTCGGATCGCGATAATCCAGCACCCGGCTCAGCGGAATGGCGCTGAGATGATTGAGATCCTCCGGCGTCATGTTGTGCAGCGAGCCTGAGCGCAGCAGTTTGCCTGAACGTACGCGCCGGCCGTCGGCCGCGCGTTGACCGCCGAGGTCGCGAAAGTTGATGCCGCCTTGAAGCGAGATAAATGCAGGATGGCTGGTGCGGGTGGTCATAAATTCCCTCTGAATTGCGGATAATTATTATGTCTTAGCAATCGGTCATTTTGCGGTAAAACCCTGACCATAGCATAGTTATTGGCGGGCTTTTTACCGCAAGCCGTGAAAAGTGAACCATTTGCTGGCATAATGTCTGGTTCATCACATCCCTAATTCTCTATTTTCAGGATATCCTCGTGCTAGTATCCAGCAACGTCACCATGCAGTTTGGCAGTAAGCCGCTGTTTGAAAACATCTCCGTCAAATTTGGCGGCGGCAACCGCTACGGCCTGATTGGCGCCAACGGCAGCGGCAAATCTACGTTTATGAAGATCCTCGGCGGCGATCTTGAGCCGACGCTGGGCAACGTGTCTCTCGATCCGAACGAGCGCATCGGTAAGCTGCGCCAGGATCAGTTCGCCTTCGAAGAGTTCACCGTGCTGGATACGGTTATCATGGGCCACGGCGAGCTGTGGGAAGTGAAGCAAGAGCGCGATCGCATCTACGCGCTGCCTGAAATGAGCGAGGAAGACGGCTATAAAGTGGCCGACCTGGAAGTAAAATACGGCGAGATGGACGGCTATTCCGCCGAAGCGCGCGCCGGTGAACTGCTGCTCGGCGTCGGTATTCCGGTGGAGCAACATTACGGCCCGATGAGCGAAGTCGCGCCGGGCTGGAAACTGCGTGTCCTGCTGGCGCAGGCGCTGTTCTCCAATCCGGATATCCTGCTGCTCGATGAACCGACGAACAACCTCGACATCGATACTATTCGCTGGCTGGAGCAGGTGCTGAACGAACGCGACAGCACCATGATCATCATTTCGCACGACCGTCACTTCCTGAACATGGTCTGTACTCATATGGCGGATCTCGATTACGGCGAACTGCGCGTGTATCCGGGTAATTATGACGAATATATGACCGCGGCGACCCAGGCGCGTGAGCGTCTGCTGGCTGATAACGCCAAGAAGAAAGCGCAAATTGCCGACCTGCAGGCCTTTGTTAGCCGCTTTAGCGCCAACGCTTCAAAATCGCGTCAGGCGACCTCTCGCGCCCGTCAGATAGATAAAATTAAGCTGGATGAGGTGAAAGCCTCCAGCCGCCAGAACCCGTTCATTCGCTTCGAACAGGATAAGAAACTATTCCGTAACGCGCTGGAAGTGGAAGCGCTGGCGAAAGGCTTTGATAACGGCCCGCTGTTCAAAGGGGTTAATCTGCTGCTGGAAGTTGGCGAAAAGCTGGCGGTACTGGGGACCAACGGCGTCGGTAAATCAACGATGCTGAAAACCCTGGTCGGCGAACTGGAAGCGGATAACGGTACCGTCAAGTGGTCGGAAAACGCCCGTATCGGCTACTACGCTCAGGATCATGCCGAAGATTTCGAGAACGACCTGACGGTCTTTGACTGGATGAGCCAGTGGAAACAGGAAGGCGATGACGAGCAGGCGGTACGCAGTATCCTCGGTCGTCTGTTGTTTAGCCAGGACGATATCAAAAAGCCGGCGAAAGTCCTCTCCGGTGGCGAGAAAGGTCGCATGCTGTTCGGTAAGCTGATGATGCAGAAACCGAACATCCTGGTGATGGATGAACCGACTAACCACCTGGATATGGAATCGATCGAATCGCTGAACATGGCGCTGGAGATGTATCAGGGCACCCTGATTTTCGTTTCTCACGACCGTGAGTTCGTGAGTTCGCTGGCGACTCGCGTACTGGAGATTACCCCAGAACGCGTAATCGATTTCAGCGGCAACTACGAAGATTACCTGCGCAGTAAAGGTATCGAGTAATCCCTCTCCGTTACCCGGGTAGCGGCTACACCTTACCCGGGTAATCCGAGGTGCCGTTTTTTGTCGGGTGGCGGCTAACGCCTTACCCGACCTACGGTCCTTACGACCTGCCTTTAATGTCTTCACCGCGCTCCCTGTGCCATGAGAGCCATAACGCAGAAGACATTTCGGGATCGCAATAGGCTCTGAATTAATACAAAAGAACTGTTTTTCCCGGACCAAACCCGCTGCCAACCGATAGCAGTATCTACCCGCGGTGCCGTTTTTTGTCGGGTGCGGCTGCGCCTTACCCGACCTACCCCGGCATGTGATCTGTAGGCCCGCGCAAGTGCAGCGCTGCCGGGCAATAACCGCGGGTAAAGAACCGATTTTGCGCCGGATGGCGGCTGCGCCTTATCCGGCCTACGGTCCGTGCCATTGTGAGCTTAAGGTCTCTATCTTGTACCTATGGCTTCTGAAACTGTCCGTTGCCCGGGCGACCAAACCGCACAGTGTTGTAGCCCCGGTAAGCGGTAGCGCCACCGGGGATTTCTGGACCACCAATACCGGCATTTTCAGCCGGCCTATGGTCAGAGCCTCCACTCTGTTCCTTCGACGCCATTCACCAGCAGTTGGCGTTTTTCTCCCGCCGGTAATGACAGCTTCAGCGCTTTCCACGCTGGGCGATAGTTGCCGCGAGCGTCGAGCTTCAGGTTTATGCTGTTGGCGCTGCAGGTCATTTCCCACTCCAGCCATAGCGCATCACCCTCTTTATAGCCCCAGCTTTCGCCGTCGTCTTCAAACAGCAAACCGCGGGTTGAGCCGGTACCTTTCAGTGGGAACAACTGCAGTTCGCGACGATCGTCTTTTTGCGCATCGACGTGGCTGATACGTTCACTGAGCGGCAGACCGGCGCCGGCGCGGACCAGCAGCGGCAGTTTTTCCAGCGGTGCGTCCAGCGTCACCCACTGACCACCGGCGAACCACTGGTGGTTGTAAAAATCGTACCAGCCGTCCTGATTATCGGGCAGCCACAGCTGGCGCTGACGGGCGCCAGGCTCCACCACGCTTGCCACCAGCAGATCGCGCCCCAGCATGAAGTCATCACACTCGGCGAAGGTCTGGGTATCGTGCTGGTGGTCGAGGAAGGTCGGGCGCAGCATGGGTTCGTCATCGGCATGCGCCTGCCATAACAGGGTGTACAAATAGGGCAGCAGACGGTAGCGCAGCTCGATGGCAGAGCGGATCGCCGGGGTGATTTCCGGGTACATCCAGGGTTCATTGACCGTCTGGTCGTCATTCCACGAGTGAATGGTAAAGCGCGGATGCATCACGCCGTTTTGCACCCAGCGAACGAACAGTTCTGGCTCGGGTTTATCGCCGGAGAATCCGCCGACGTCATGGCCGACGTTAAACAAGCCGGAAAGACTCATCCCTAATCCCATACGGGTGTTATAGCGTAGCGTATCCCAGTTGGTGCGGTTATCGCCGCTCCAGGTTTGCACGTAGCGCTGCATCCCGGCGCAGCCGGAGCGGGAGATCAGATACGGGCGCTTTTGCGGCGCAAAGCGCTGCTGGGCTTCCAGCGAGGCGCGCATCATCAATAATGGCATCACCGGACGAATATGCTTAATGGCGATTTCGCGGCCAAAGCCGTAGCAGCGCGCCTCGCCGTCCCATACCTCATATTCGTTATTATCGTTCCAGGTCGAATCGATACCCATCTCCAGTAGCTGGGTGGTCACGCCTTCCTGCCACCAGGTCACGGTGTGCGGGTTGGTGAAGTCGAGATGCGAACCTTCATCGTCCCAGAAGCTGGAGCGCTCCGGCGCATCGGTTTGCGAATCGCGAATGAAAAGGCCGCGTTCCGCCACTTCGCCATAGCGTGGGTGATCCTGCAGCAGACACGGTTTGATATTGGCAGCCAGTTTCAGCCCGGCATCGTGGAACGACTGGCTCATCACTTTTGGCTGCGGCACCTTGTCGTAGTTCCAGTTAAAGACGTAGCGTTTGCCGTTGATTGAGGTATAGCCGGAAGAGAGCTGGAACGAATCACAGGGGATTGCATGCTGCTCGCACAGGCGGATAAAGTTCATCAGCTGATTTTGCGCATCCGGCGCGTCGGTATAGTGCATCGTCGAGCCGCTATAGCCGAGGCTCCATTTCGGCCCAAACAGCGTTTTACCGGTCAGACGGACAAACGCTTTGGTCACATCCAGCACCTGCTTACCGGTAAACAGATAATAATCAATGTCGCCGGCCTCCGCCTGCCAGCGGCGATAGGCGGTGTGGTAGTTGTCGATTTCATTGCCCAGATCCAGCCAGCAACTGCTCAGGTTGTCATAAAACAGGCCGTAGCTGATATCGCTGCGCTGCGTGATGGTAAACGGAATATGTTTATACAGCGGGTCGGTGCTGACGGCGTTGTAGCCCATGGCATCGAGGTTACGCATTTCGTAGCGTTTGCCGTTACGCTGCAGGTCACCGGCTTTTTCACCCAGCCCGTAGAAACGTTCATCTTTGCGGCGGCTAAGATAATGGGCGACGCCATCCCCGTGGGCGTTTGCCAGATAGGCGCTGGTTGGGCGGTCATTGGCGAGCGTCTGCCACTCACCGGCCTCGTCGCGATAGCTCCACTCCAGCCAAAGCGGCTGATGGACGGTAACGCGCAGCTGGCGGGTGGCGATGGTCAGCGTGTCATCCGCTTCGCTCATCTGCCAGGCCGGGAGGCTAAAACCGCTGAGGTCATCCCGCGCACGGCCTTCCCACGGCACATCCTGCTGCGGGGCGATACTCCAGGTGCGATCCAGCGCCAGTTGGCCCTGGCGCTTCAGCAGGACGCGGAATAAATTCTCTTCCAGCACGTACAGACACAAAGTGTGCTGACCATCAACGGTCAATTCAACGTGATGCTCCAGCTGTTGGTGCAAACTCCAGTGTTTCAACGTCTTCATATTTTACATCCACTCTCAGGCGCGCTTGGCGCGACGTTCAGCAATAAATGCCACCAGGAAAACGGCGCCAATCAGGTCAAAGAAACCCATGGCGATAAACAGCGGGTTGAAGCCAATTTTGTCGGCGGTCACCCCGATTAATAATGAGAACAGGAAGCTGGCGATCCACGCCGCGGAGCCGCGCATACCGTTGACCGTCGCCATTTGTCCCTTGTCGAAAGACTCCACCACCAGCGCGCTGAGCATGCAGGAGATGATCTGATGGCCGAAACCGCCAATGGAGATCAGGATGATGGTGATATAGGGATCGCGGGTAATGGCCACCAGGGCCAGCGAGAGCATCAGAAACGCGCCGGTCACGGAACTGGCGATGACCGAATTGACTCGCGTACAGCCGAACCAACGGACGTACAGGCGGGTGAGATAGCCGCTGACCACGCTGCCAAGGTCGGCGGCGAGGAACGGCAGCCAGGCGAACATCGCTATCTGCTTAAGATCCATACCGTGCTCTTTCGCCAGGTACAGCGGCACCCAGAAGCTCAGCACCGCCCAGGCGGGCTCGGCCATAAAAGCGGGGATGGCGATACCGTAGAAACGTTTGTTCTTCGAGACGGTTTTTAGCGCGGTAAAAAAGGGCTGCTTCACCGGCGGCGCTTCGTTGTCCTGCTTGATGTACTCCAGCTCGCTTTGGCTGAGATTCGGGTGCTTTTCCGGGCTCTGATAGAACGCCCACCACAGCACGACCCACAGCAGCGCCAGCACGCCGGTAAACATAAACGCGCCCTGCCAGCCGAAGGAGGCGTGGGCGAAGTAGATGATAGGTGGCGCCAGCATTGCGCCGATAGAAAAGCCGACGCCAGCCCAGCCGGCGGCGATCGGCCGTTCGGATTTCGGGAACCACTCGCCGATGGTTTTAGCGTTAGCCGGGGTGGCGGCCGCCTCCGCGCCGCCCATAAAGAAGCGTAAAATAGCCAGATGCAGCCAGCTGCCTGCTCCGGCGTGCGCGATACAGGCTACCGCCCACAAGGTGGCGCAAACCATAAAGCCCAGCTTGAGCCCGATGACGTCGATAAGCCAGCCGCACAGCGGTTGGAAGATGGTATAAGCCAGCTGAAATGCGCCGACGATCCACGAATATTGCTCGGTGGTAATACCGAGAGTGGCTTTCAGTTCCGGGGCGATAATCCCCAGCGAGTTACGTGTGATGTAGTTGACGGTGACGCCAAGTAAAAACAGCACCAGCACCCACCAGCGCAGGTTTTTCACCACCCGGCGCGTTTTGCTGACTGCCATATCATTGTTGAGGCCTTGACTCATAGAACTCTCCACAAGACGTTGTAGGGGGAAATGACGCTTCAGCCGCTGAGTCGTCACGTAATAGTTCTAACCATTTGAATTATTTGTTTTTATTTCAATATCTATTGGTATAACTAGTATGGAAGATATTGGACCAATTCAAAATAAGGGAGAAAGTCGGCGGGCAGTAGCGCTATTTATGCAAAATTTTTCATGAGATGACGTAGTTCTCATAATTTGCCGGAGTATTTGCTTGTTGGTCAGGGTTTGGCGAATATGAAAATTCTTTCATTTTTGAATTGGAGCTGGATCACAGAATGGATAAAAAGCTGCGAGTCGCCGAAATTGCCGCCCGCACCGGGCTGTCAGCCAGTACGGTTTCGCGCGTCTTAGCCGGAAAAGCGAATACCAGCGAAAAGGCCCGTCAGGCGGTATTGGCCTGCGCCCGCGAGCTGGGGGTGATGCAGGGATTGGCCGCCGGGCGGCTACTGCTCAACAACCTGCTGATTTTTGCTCCGCAACGGGCCTTCGACGAACGTTCAGATATTTTCTACTACCGCGTCATCCAGAGTATTAATAACGCGCTGGCGCCGCATGAAGTACGTCTGCGCTATTGCGCGCTGGAAGAAAACGACAGCGACGCCAATCTGTTTCTGGCCCGCATGAACGAGACCGACACCCAGGCGGCGGTATTGCTGGGTATTGACGATCGGCATATCCACGCGCTGGCGGCGGATCTTGGCAAACCTTGCGTATTAATTAACTGCCGGGATGAAGGGATGCGGCTTCCTTCTATTGCGCCTGACCATCGGCTGATTGGCCAGTGCGCCGCTCGTTATCTGTTTGATATGGGCCATCAGGCGGTAATGAACGTGATGTGCTTGCGCCGCTATACCATGGAGCTACGGCTGGTGGGTATCAAGGAGGCGTGGCGCGCGCGCAACCTGCGATTTACCGGTAGCCGTGACCTGATTAGCGTCGCCAACTTTAGCGCCAGAGAAACGGAAGAGCAGGTCGGTGCCTGGCTCGACGCTTTACAGGGGCGCCCGATGCCGACGGCGTTTCTGGTGGGCGGCGATTTTATGGCCGCCGGTACCGTCAGCGCGCTGCAAAAACGAGGCCTGCGGGTGCCGCAGGATGTCTCGGTGATGAGTATCGACGGTTTTAATCTGGCGGCGATTCAGGACGTGCCGCTGACGGCGATTCATGTGCCGCGGGATGAGCTCGGCAGCGAGGCGGTGCATCTTCTCCAGCAGCGTCTGCTGCGCCCGGAAGCGCCACACGGTTCGCTACTACTGCACGGCGCCCTGGTGGTACGCGATTCGGTGCGGCGGATCCGGCCAGGCAAGAGCCATACCGCCGTAGAACAGCAAGGTCTGTATGATGATTAGATCTTCATGCCCAATGCGCGTTTGCCGTGATCGTTAAGATCGGCAACGGTGAAGCGCGCCTGCCAGTCGCATTCATAATCCTCGCGCGGGAAATCCCCCGGCGAGGCGCCTTTTTCCAGCGCGATTTTTACCTTCTGCGCATAGGCGAGGTTTTTCTCGCACATCGGCGCGGCCGGGATGTACATGACGTTGCCCCAGCCCTGTTGATTTTCCACCGGCGCGACCGAGTGAATGACATCGCAGTGCCACCAGACGGAATCACCGGCATTCAGCGCGGGAATCGAGCTTAGCGCTTTGATGAGCAATGGATGCCATTGCTCAGAGATCGGCAGTACCTTGCCCGGCGCGACGCCGCATAGTTCATCTTCTGGCACATCATCCAGCAGCGGACGCAGCAGAACGTAAGCCATCGCCTCCGGGATCGGCACCACGTGCAGCAGCCCTTGACCGGGGATCATGTCCGACAGCGCTGTCCAACCCTGGAAAGTGCGGAAGACCGAACATTTGGTGGTGTTATCGACGGTGTATTCTTCCACTTCGGTACGATGCGCCGCGTCCCACGGATCGTAGGCGTCGATATTGCCATTAAAGACGTTGGCGAAAACCTGCTGATAAGCGGGAAGCAACCAGCGCTCCAGCGCCCCGGAATCGGTATGCGCGCCCAGCCCCTTTGACGTGGTTCCCGGCGGGCGGCGGCGGATGCGGTCAGGGTAAATCACGCTGACATCCGGATCGAACCAGCGTTTGCCGTCCTGCTCAAAGCGCCACAGGCGGTTAAGGAAGGATTGTACCGCCGCCATTTCATCGCTTTGGCGCGCCTGCATTTGCGAGGGCGACCAGTAGATCGGATAGATCTCCGGGCGCGAAGCCTCCAGCGAGCCGAAGAAGCTGTCGCCGGGCCCTTTGTAAACGTCGTCGAAATGGTTCAGGTCCAGGTATTCCAGCATCGCGTTATCCCAGGCCAGCGCCTGTTCGCGCGGGTAGTGGCCTTTGATAACCGCGCAACCGCGGCGCTTAATCGCCTCGCGCTGCGCATCGCTCACTTTACCCTGGGCGATATCGCTAAACGGGATCGTCGGCCAGACCTCCTGGCCCGCGGCTTTCAGGGCATTAATCTCGTCCAGGCGCTCGCTGATGCGCGCCGAGAGTTTATCGAACACTGCCTGAACATCGCCGATTTGCGCGCGTAGGGCCTGTTTCATCTGGCGAATCGCCGCTTTATGGTCGGCAGGTAATGTTTCGTGGGTAGGGAGAGCAGCCATAATTACCTCGCTGTATCTTTCATTCGAAAGTATTAAATCTTACAAACGTTAATTTAAGTTAAATTAGAGTTAATGCAAGTTTAAAATTATGCAGCGGCGCACAAAATGGAAAAGCCGGGGCGGATACCCCGGCACAGGATCAGTCGTTGAAAGGGGAGGTCTTATCGAGAACGGCCTGAATCACCTTCAACGCGCCGTCGTGGTTATTGTCATCGGTGGTGAAACCGGCGATGGCTTTGATGCTGTCGGCAGCGTTGGCCATAGCAAAAGCATATTTCACCAGTTTTAACATTTCGGCGTCATTGCCGCTGTCGCCAATTGCTACGCATTGCTGCGGCGAAAGGTTCCAGCGTTTGAGCAGGCGGCTGATGCCGTTGGCTTTATGCAGGCCGGGGATAATCAAATCGACAAAGCCAAAGCCGCTGGTGACCGGCTTCATGATCCCATCCAGCGAGACGTGCAATTTATCGATAAGCTGTGGGATATCGCTATCAGGCAGGTTGAGGGAGAATTTGAATAGCGTATCGTCGATGCGATGGTAATCGCTTACCCGCTGCAGACGATGGTAGTGCTTCGACATCAGCTCAACAAAGGCGTCCGGGGCTTTATCACTCACGTATGCGCTTTGCAGGCCGCAGGCGACAAAGTTGAGCTGCGGATCTTTCAGCAGTTCGCCAATCACCACCTGTGATTCGTGACGGGTCAGTTCGCCGTGGAACACCTGTTTGCCATGCTCGTAAACCAGAGCGCCGTTTTCTGCGACGAACGAAATCTGCTCGCGGATTTCCGGGAAAAATGAGATCAGCTGATAGTACTGGTTACCGCTGGCGACAACAAATTCAATACCTTGCTGTTTAAGCTGCGCAAACTGCGCGAGGAAACGCGGGCGGTCATACTGCTTGGCGTCATTGAGAAAAGTTCCGTCCATATCGGTGACGATAACTTTAACGGTCATAAGAGGTGCTCCTGGCTTAACTTCGACCAGTAACATTCTAATTACAATGTGATGGGGAGCACAAATTTATTTCGAATGAAAGTTTATCCAATTATCAACGGGTACAGAAGATGTCACCCGGCTCAGCGCAGCGCCGGCCGGGTATTTTCCTTACAGCGTATGCTCGGTACGGGCGATAATATCGTCCTGAGTATCCGGCGACAGGGCGGTGAAGAACGCCGAGTATCCGGCGACGCGGACCACTAAATCGCGGTACTGGTCAGGGTGTTTCTTGGCTTCCAGCAGCGTTTCGCGTGACACGATGTTGTACTGAATATGCCAGCCTTTGTGCACTTCAAAGAAAGTACGCAGCAGCACCATCAGCTTTTGCTTATCAGACTCGTTCTCCAGCGTGGAAGGATTCAGCTTCTGGTTGAGCAGCACGCCGCCGAGGATCGCGCCGGTCGGCAGTTTGCCTACCGAACTGATAACCGCCGTTGGCCCCAGGTGATCGGTACCGGAGGCCGGGCTGGCCCCTTCCGCCAGCGGCGCGTGCGCTTTGCGGCCATCCGGCGTCGCCATGGTCTGCGCGCCGAACGGGACGTTCGCGGAAATAGACGACGTACCAGCATAATAGTTACCGCCAATCGGGCCGCGGCCGTAACGCGGGTTATGGTACTGCTTCAGCTCGTCGATATAGGTCTGATAGGCGCGGGCCAGCAGAATGTCGACGCTGTCGTCATCGTTGCCGTACTTCGGCGCGCCGTTGATTAACCGCTGACGTAACTGTTCGTGGGTCAGGCCGGCAAAATCTTCCGCCAGCGCTTTCGCCAGCTCCTGCTGGCCGATGACGCCCTGATCGAAGACCAGTTTTTTCACCGCCGCCAGGCTGTTGCCGAGGTTGGCAATCCCGACCTGCAGACCAGAAACCCAGTCATACTTCGCGCCGCCTTGCTTGATACTCTTCGCCCGTTCGATGCAGTCATCAACTAACGCTGAGCAGAGAATATCGTGGACGTTCTCTTCCAGCATGGTATCGACAACGTACTCAATCTCGATGGATTTACGGGTGTAGTAGCGGATCTGAGTATCCCAGTCTTCCAGTACCTGGTCGAAGTTAGTGAAGTTACCTTTCGACAGCGCATGTTGTTGGGCAAGGAACACCTGGCCGCTGGTGGCATCGCGGCCGCCTTCCAGCGTCGCCAGCATCACCCGCGCGAAGTTAATAAAGCTCATGCCGGTGCAGCGATAGCCCCATTTGCCGCCAACCGCGGTTTCGATACAACCGATAGCGGCGTAATCGTAGGCGTCCTGCGGCTCAATCCCTAGCTTGATAAATTCCGGAATGACGATTTCATCATTGTTAAACGCCGGCATGCCGAAACCGCAGCGGATCACCTGCACGCAGGCGTCGAGGAAGTCGTTGCTCATCCCGGCGTGGTAACGCACGCTGAGGTTCGGCTGGGTCGAGCGCAGGCGGCCGCAGGATTCGAGGATCGCGTACGACAGCGGGTTGACGGCGTCCTGCGGTTGGCCGTCGACCAGATTTTGCCCGCCGATGGTGACGTTCTGGTACAGCGGGCTACCGGCGGAAGCTTTGGAATGCGAGCCGGAGCGAATTTTGTTGACCTCCAGCAGCTTCAGCCAGCAGCAATGCAGCAGCTCAATGGCCTGTTCGCGATCCAACGATTGCTGCAGTTCAACGTCGCGGCGGTAGTATGGATAGAGGTACTGGTCCATGCGGCCAAAAGAGACCGAGTGGCCGTTGGATTCAATCTGCAGGATCAACTGAATAAAGTAGCAGAGCTGCAGCGCCTGCCAGAAGGTTTTCGGCGGCTGGTGGGCGATAATTTCACAGTTTTCGGCGATCGCCAGCAGCTCGTCGCGGCGCAGTTCGCGCGGCTCCTGCGCCGCCATGTCGCGCGCCAGCGTAGCGAAGCGTTTGCAGTGTTCGCTCACTGCCGCGAGAACGATATCGATCGCCTTCAGGAACTGTTCGCCGTGCAGATCTTCCAGCACCGTCAGATTAATGCGTGAGCGGCGCTCAGCGACTTTCGCGCGCATGCCGTCGAGCCCTTTTTCCAGCAGCAGCGGGTAGTTGACCGCCAGGTGGGCGTCGCCGGAAGTCATGTTACCTTCGGCTTTGATAATGCCGGTGGCGAGCAGCGCTTTTTGTTCATCGGTAAACATGCCGTAGCAGCGGTCCTGAACGGTCTGCCCGCGCCACCATGGGCACACTTCATGTAAGACACGCTTATTCTCTTCACTGACCGAGAAGCCGGCGCCCGGACGGTCGGCGAGATCGTCGATCTCTTTCTCAATCCAGCTGACGGTATATTCCGGGAAAATCGGCGCGGCGCGAACTTCGCTGGCCTGGTTGCCGACGATCAGCTCATCGTGCTTGATCCAGATAGTGCGTTCCGCCAGGTGATGGGCCAGCGCCAGCGCGCGACGTACCGGGATCGGTTTATCGAGATGTTGCTGATAGGCGGCGGTATAGTGTTGGGCGCGCTCGGTACAAACCGGCGGCTTAACGATATGCACCAGCGCCATTTTATGCGCCTGAATGCGGGCGCTCAGAGTATCCAGTTTTAAGGTGGTCATAAGTTATCCTCGTAGGGTCGCCGTTAAACCTTTGCTTTGCGCGTACTGCTGTGCAAAGGCCAGCAGCTCGGGAGCGGCCAGCGGTTTGTCCGGTGCGGTATAGGGCTGACTGAGTAGTTGGTATTTATTCATTCCCAGCGTGTGGTACGGCAGGAAATGGATTTCGCTGACCTGAAGACGGTCAGCGGCAAAATCGGTAATCGCGGTAATATCGGCTTCGCTGGCGTTAAATCCCTGAATTAATGGGACGCGGATAATGATTTTTTTCCCGGCCTGCGCCAGGCGCTGCAGGTTATCCAGCACCCGGCGGGCGCTGCCGTCGGTCCACTGCTGGAAAACGGCCTCGTCAACGTGCTTCAGGTCGGCCAGAAACAGATCGACAAACGGTAAAGAGGGTTCAATGTACTTCCACGGTACGTGCAGGCAGGTTTCCACGGCGGTGTGAATGCCCGCCTGATGGCTGGCTTCGAACAGCGCCTGCGCCAGCGCCGGGTTCATAAAGGGCTCGCCGCCGGAAAGAGTAATGCCTCCGCCGCTGCGATCGTAAAACGGTTTATCGCGCAGCACCGTCGCCATAATTTCCGTCACGCTTTTTTCCTCGCCGCAGACCGTCAGCGCGGTTGTGGGGCAGCAGTGGCGTAGCGCGGCAATGTGGCTGTCGTTGACGTTTTGCCGATGGATGATCAGGCCATCCAGAGTACGGGTAATCACCTCCGGTGCCGCCTGCTGGCAAAGCTCGCAGCCGTCAAGACACAGCCGCGCGTCATACAGCAGGTCTTCGCTGCGGGCGCGGCTTTCCGGGTTCTGACACCAACGGCAGCCCAGCGAACAGCCTTTAAGGAATACGACGGTACGGATCCCCGGGCCGTCATGGGTGGAGTAGCGCTGGATGTTGAAGATCATGATTTACCCTCTTATTTGCATATGAAGATTAAATAACTTTCGAATGAAAGTTATATTGATGCAAATCAACAATCAGAGTGGGTAGTAGAGATGGGGAGAAAAAGAACGGCGTGGTTCACAAAATAACCGGCGACCTGCCTCGCCGGCGGCTGGAATTAGCGTGAACCGCACACCTCGCACTGCGGGTGGCGCATCAGCTTCATTTCGCGAAACTGGCAGGTCATCGCGTCATACATCACGATTTTGCCCCTTGCAGGGGCGCCGTAACCGGTCAGCAGTTTAATCGCCTCCATGGCCTGCAGTGAACCGATAGTGCCGACCAGCGGCGCCATCACCCCGGCTTCGACGCAGGTGAGGGCGTTTTCGCCGAACAGGCGGCTCAGGCAGCGATAGCAGGGCTCGCCGTCCTGATAGGTAAAGACGCTGATTTGCCCTTCCATACGAATCGCCGCGCCGGAGACCAGCGGGGTTTTGTGCTGGAAGCAGCCGGCGTTAAGCTGATTGCGAACAGCAACGTTGTCGGTACAGTCCAGCACCAGATGGTGCTCAGCAATCTGCGTTGCCAGCGCCGCGTCATCCAGCATTGCATCGATGGTGACCAGCCGGACGTGCGGGTTAATGCGCGCCAGCGCATCGCGGGCAGAATCGACCTTCGGCTGGCCGATGGTCGCGTCGCTGTGCAGCGTCTGGCGTTGTAGATTGGATAATGAAACGGTATCGAAATCCAGCAGGGTGAGCTGACCCACCCCGGCTGCCGCCAGGTATTGAGCGGCGGCGCAGCCGAGCCCGCCGAGGCCGACGACCAGTACGCGAGCGGCTTTTAAGCGCTCCTGACCGTCGAAATCAAACCCTCGCAGTACGATCTGCCGGTTATAGCGCAGCATCTCCTCGTCGCTCAGCTCAACGGCCATTACAGCCCCCCAAACAGATGATTAAAGGGCTCGACTTCGACCCATTCGCCCGCTTCGACGTTGCCGCGTTCGCGCTCCAGTACGATAAAGCAGTTACCGAGGCTGAATGAGCTGAAAATGTGCGAGCCCTGATGGCCGGTGGTGCTCACCACTAGTTCGCCTTCCGGATTGCGCTGCAGCACGCCGCGCTGGAAGTCGAGGCGGCCCGGCGATTTTTTCAGCCGACTGGCGGCGCGCACGCGCAGACGCATCGGCTGGGTTTGACCGCGGTTGCCGGAGAGCTTGGCCAGCAGCGGCTGTACCAGTTGATAGAAGGTTAAGGTGGCGGAAACCGGATTGCCCGGCAGGCCGCAGAACCAGCTGTTGCTGAGCTTGCCGAAGGCGAACGGTTTACCCGGCTTAATCGCCAGCTTCCAGAAGCCGATCTCGCCCAGTTCTTCGAGGATAGTTTTGGTGTAATCGGCTTCGCCCACGGAGACGCCGCCTGAGCTTATTACCACATCGGCCTGCTGGTCGGCGGCGATAAAGGCGTCGCGCAGCTTTGCCGGATCGTCAGGAATAATGCCGAGGTTGATCACCTCGCAGCCCAGCTGTTCGAGCATCAGATGTACCGCCTGGCGGTTAGTATCATAAATCTGGCCGTCGCCGAGCGGTTGGCCCGGCAACTGGAGTTCATCCCCGGTCGAGAAGACCGCGACGCGCACTTTACGGACTACCTCGACGTCGGCAATGCCCAGCGATGCCAGCACCGGCAGCTCGGCTACGGTGAGACGCGTACCCGCCGGGAATACTACCGCACCGTTGGCGATATCTTCCCCGCGCCGGCGAATATTTTGCCCGGCTTTTACCGGCGCGATGAAGCGCACGCCGGCGTCGCTTTGTTCCGTTTCTTCCTGCATCACCACGGCGTCGCAGCCTTCCGGCACCGGCGCGCCGGTCATGATGCGGATACAGGTGCCCGCCGGCCAGGCGTCGTGGAACGGTTGGCCAGCAAAGGCCTTACCGGCAACCGGCAGCGCCGCGCCGTCGGTGAGGTCGGCCAGGCGCACGGCATAGCCGTCCATCGCCGAGTTATCAAAACCGGGTACGTCCAGCGGCGAAACGACATCATGGGCGGTCACGCGCGAAAAGGCCTGCAGCAGCGGCAGGGTTTCCGTGGCCTGCAGCGGCGAAATACGGTCGAGCATCTGAGTCAGGGCTGTGTCGAGCGGCATCAGTCCGGCGGTAAAATCCATGGGTTACTCCTGCTGGCAAAACGTCGAAAACGCCTATTATGGCAGAAAAGCGCCGGCGACTGTATGCCACTGCGGTACGAGGCTTTACATCACCGGATGCTCTTTCTATATTCAAAAAACGTATAAAAAGTTAGTCAGTATAATGATATCTATACAGTTTATGGCAAAGGAAAGATTGAATGGGTAAGGCGGTAATAGCAATCCACGGCGGCGCCGGCGCGATTAGCCGCGCGCAGATGACTCAGGCGCGCGAACGCGAGTATGTGGCCGCGCTGTCGGCCATCGTCGATAGTGGACAAAAAATGTTGGCAGCAGGCGCCAGCGCGCTGGATGCAGTGACCGAAGCGGTACGCCTGCTGGAAGAGTGCCCGCTATTTAACGCCGGAATAGGTTCCGTGTTTACCCACGATCAAACTCACGAACTGGATGCCTGCGTGATGGATGGCTATAGCCTGCAGGCCGGCGCGGTGGCTGGCGTAAAGCATCTGCGTAACCCGGTGCTGGCGGCGCGTCTGGTGCTGGAAGAAAGTCCGCACGTGCTGCTTATCGGCGAAGGGGCGGAAAAATTTGCCTCCTCGCGCGGGATGGCGCTGGTTGAAAACGAGTTATTTTCCACTACCGAGCGGCTTCTGCAGTTACAGCAGGCGAAAGAGGGCGGCGAGATTATTCTCGACCATCATGCTGCGCCACTCGATGAACGCCACAAAATGGGTACCGTCGGCGCGGTGGCGCTGGATCTGGCCGGTAATCTGGCGGCAGCGACCTCCACCGGCGGAATGACCAATAAACTGCCCGGACGCGTCGGCGACAGCCCAGTGCCGGGCGCGGGCTGCTATGCCAATAATGCCAGCGTCGCGGTCTCCTGCACCGGCACCGGCGAAGTCTTCATGCGCACGCTCGCCGCTTACGACATTTCAGCGTTGATGGAGTACGGCAATCTCAGCCTGTTTGAGGCCTGCGAGCGGGTGGTGCAGGAAAAACTGCCGGCGCTGGGCGGCAGCGGGGGCCTTATCGCCATCGACCGCGAGGGGAATGTGGTGCTGCCGTTCAACAGTGAGGGGATGTACCGGGCGTGGTGTTATGCGGGCGATACGCCGACGATTGGAATTTATCGCGAATAAAAGGAGAAGCGAGTTTGCCGCAAAGTCATGAAATTGATGAAGAAGATGTGCTGGTGGTACGCGATCTTAACGTCGCCTTTAGCCAGCAGCGGCAGCGCGTTTCTGCGGTGCGTAACCTGTCATTTAGCCTCCGCCGCGGCGAGACGCTGGCGATTGTCGGCGAGTCCGGCTCCGGAAAATCGGTGACCGCCCTGGCGCTGATGCGCCTGCTCGACGAGGCGGTCAGCGAAGTCAGCAGCGAGGCGTTGCTGCTGCGCCGACGTAACCGTCAGGTGATTGATATTAATGCTCAAACGTCGGGGCAGATGCGTCAGGTTCGCGGCGCGGACGTGGCGATGATTTTTCAGGAGCCGATGACCTCGCTGAACCCGGTATTCACCATCGGCGAACAAATTGCCGAGTCTATTCGGCTACATCAGGGACTGCGCCATGACGAGGCGCTGCGGGAAGCGAAAAAGATGCTCGAACGGGTGCGTATTCCGGAGGCGGCAGCGATGCTTTCACGCTATCCGCATCAGCTTTCCGGCGGCATGCGCCAGCGGGTGATGATCGCCATGGCGTTATCGTGTCGCCCGGCGGTACTGGTTGCCGATGAACCCACCACCGCGCTGGACGTCACGATTCAGGCGCAGATCCTACAGCTTATCGCCGCGCTGCAAAAAGAGATGGCGATGGGGGTGATGTTTATCACTCACGATATGGGCGTGGTGGCGGAAATCGCCGATCGCGTGCTGGTGATGTACCGCGGCGAAGCGGTAGAAAGCGGGCGCGTCGAGGATATTTTTCGCGCCCCGCAGCATCCTTATACCCGGGCGCTACTGGCGGCGGTGCCGAAGCTCGGCTCGATGCGCGGCAGCGATTTGCCGCGACGCTTCCCGCTGCTCAACGACGGTGTGACCCAGCAGCCGGAACAGAATACCGTGGTAGCCGGTAAACCGATTTTGCAGGTACGCGACCTGGTCGCGCGTTTTCCGATCCGCGGCGGTATTCTCAACCGCGTCACCCGCGAAGTGCATGCGGTGGAAAAAGTGACTTTCGACCTGTGGCCGGGCGAAACGCTGTCGCTGGTCGGCGAATCCGGCTGCGGTAAATCGACCACCGGGCGGGCGCTGCTGCGGCTGGTGGAAGCGCAAGGCGGCAGCATCACCTTTAACGGCCAGCGTATTGATGCGCTGTCCGGCGGCAAGCTACAGACGCTGCGCCGCGATATTCAGTTTATTTTTCAGGATCCTTACGCTTCGCTCGACCCGCGGCAGACGGTCGGTTATTCCATTATGGAGCCGCTGCGCGTGCATGGTCTGCTGGAAGGGGATGCGGCTCGCGAACGCGTCGCCTGGCTGTTGCAGCGCGTGGGGCTGGAGGCGGAACACGCGTGGCGTTATCCGCATGAGTTTTCCGGCGGTCAGCGGCAGCGTATCTGTATCGCCCGCGCGCTGGCACTCAATCCGAAAGTGGTGATCGCCGATGAGTCGGTGTCGGCGCTGGACGTGTCTATTCGCGCGCAGATTATTAATCTGCTGCTCGATTTACAGCGTGAAATGGGCATCGCATTTCTGTTTATTTCCCATGACATGGCGGTGGTGGAGCGCATCAGCCACCGCGTAGCGGTGATGTATCGCGGGCGGATCGTGGAGATTGGCCCGCGTCGCGCCGTGTTTGAGAACCCGCAGCATCCTTACACCCGTAAACTGATGGCGGCGGTGCCGGTCGCCGATCCGGCGCATCGTCAACCGCAGCGCGTATTACTCTCTGACGAGCTGCCGGGGAATATCTATAAACCGGGAGAAGAAATCGACAGCGCGCCGTTACAGCTGGTAGCGCCGGGGCATTATGTCGCCCGCGAGCCCGCAGATGTACTGAGCCGATAACAACCTAACGCACTCTTGCAGGAGCATAACAACATGACTCAACCTGTTACACGCAAATGGCTACTGGCGCTTGGCATCGCCTCGGCGCTGGCGGCGACGCCGGCCTTCGCCGCGAAAGATGTGGTAGTGGCGGTCGGTTCCAACTTCACGACCCTTGATCCCTATGACGCGAACGATACGTTATCGCAGGCGGTGGCGAAGTCGTTTTATCAAGGCCTGTTCGGCCTTGATAAAGAGATGAAACTGCAAAACGTATTGGCGGAAAGTTATACCGTTTCGGCGGATGGTCTGGTGTATACCATCAAGCTGCGCAGCGGGGTGAAATTCCAGGATGGCACCGATTTTAACGCCGAAGCGGTGAAAGCGAATCTCGACCGCGCCAGCAATCCGGATAACCATCTCAAACGTTATAACCTGTACAAGAATATCGCCAGCACCGAGGCGGTGGATCCGACGACGGTCAAAATCACGCTCAAACAGCCGTTCTCGGCGTTTATCAATATTCTTGCCCATCCGGCGACGGCGATGATTTCGCCGGCGGCGCTGAAAAAATATGGCAAGGAGATCGGCTTCCACCCGGTAGGTACCGGGCCGTATAAGCTCGATACCTGGAACCAGACCGATTTCGTCAAAGTCAGCAAGTTTGACGGTTACTGGCAGCCGGGGCTGCCGAAGCTGGATTCCATTACCTGGCGCCCGGTGGTCGATAACAACACCCGTGCGGCGATGCTGCAGACCGGCGAGGCGCAGTTCGCCTTCCCGATCCCTTACGAGCAGGCGCCGCTGCTGGCGAAAAACAGCAAGCTGGAGCTGGTGGCCAGCCCGTCGATTATGCAGCGCTATATCAGCATGAACGTAACGCAGAAGCCGTTCGATAATCCGAAGGTGCGGGAAGCCATTAACTATGCGATTAACCGTCAGGCGCTGGTCAAGGTCGCGTTTGCCGGATACGCCACCCCGGCGACCGGCGTCGTACCGCCTTCTATTGCTTACGCCCAAACCTACAGCGCATGGCCTTACGACCCGGCGAAAGCCCGTCAGTTGCTGAAAGAAGCCGGTTTCCCTAACGGCTTTAGCACCACGCTGTGGTCATCGCATAATCACAGCACCGCGCAGAAGGTGCTGCAGTTTACCCAGCAGCAGCTGGCGCAGGTGGGTATAAAAGCGCAAGTGACGGCGATGGATGCCGGACAGCGTGCGGCGCAGGTTGAAGGCAAGGGGCAGAAAGAGAGCGGGGTGCGGATGTTCTACACCGGCTGGTCAGCGTCGACTGGCGAAGCCGACTGGGCGCTGTCGCCGCTATTCGCCTCACAAAACTGGCCGCCGACCCTGTTTAACACCGCGTTTTACAGTAACCCGCAGGTCGATAAAGATCTGAGCGAGGCGCTGAAAACGACCGATGCGCAACAGAAGACCACACTCTATAAAGATGCGCAGGACATTATCTGGAAAGAGTCGCCGTGGGTGCCGCTGGTGGTGGAAAAGCTGGTATCGGCGCATAGCAAAAACCTGACCGGGTTTTATATTCAACCGGATACCGGTTTTAGCTTCGAGCAGGCGGATCTGACGCAGTGATAGTGCTTATGCTCACGCGTTCCCTCTGCCGAAATGGGAGGGGGCGATGCTGAATTACGTTCTGAAGCGCCTGCTGGGGCTCATTCCGACGCTGTTTATCGTCGCCGTTCTGGTGTTCCTGTTTGTACATATGCTGCCGGGCGATCCGGCGCGGCTGATCGCCGGGCCGGAAGCCGATGCGCAGGTGGTGGCGATGGTTCGCCAACAGCTGGGGCTCGATCAGCCGTTGCACGTGCAGTTCTGGCACTACATCACCAATGTATTGCAGGGTGATTTCGGTATCTCGATGGCTTCGCGCCGCCCGGTGACCAGCGAAATCGCCAGCCGCTTTATGCCGACGCTATGGTTAACGCTTGCCAGTATGAGCTGGGCGGTGCTGTTCGGCATGGCGGCGGGCATCGCCGCGGCGGTGTGGCGCAATCGCTGGCCGGATCGGTTGGGGATGGCGCTGGCGGTAACCGGTATCTCCTTCCCGGCGTTCGCCCTCGGCATGCTGCTGATGCAGGTTTTTTCCGTCGAGCTGGGCTGGCTGCCGACGGTCGGCGCCGACAGCTGGCGGCACTATATTCTGCCGTCGTTGACCCTTGGCGCCGCGGTGGCATCGGTGATGGCGCGCTTCACCCGCGCGTCGTTCGTCGACGTGCTGCATGAGGATTACATGCGTACCGCGCGGGCTAAAGGGGTGAGCGAAACGCTGGTGGTGTTGAAGCATGGTCTGCGCAACGCGATGATCCCGGTAGTGACCATGATGGGTCTGCAGTTCGGTTTTCTGCTCGGCGGCTCCATTGTGGTGGAGAAGGTCTTCAACTGGCCGGGGCTTGGCCGGTTGCTGGTCGATTCCGTGGAGATGCGCGACTACCCGGTGATCCAGGCGGAAGTGCTGCTGTTTTCGCTGGAGTTCATTCTTATCAACTTAGTGGTGGACGTGTTGTATGCCGCCATTAACCCGGCTATCAGGTACAAGTAAGGTGCGATTGCTCAACTGGAGAAGGGAAGCGGTTATCAACGCCATGCCGGGCGTTAAGCCCGGGCAGATCCGCACGCCGTGGCATGAATTCTGGCGGCGTTTTCGTCGCCAGCCGGTGGCGATGGCGGCGGGCCTATTTGTGCTGCTGCTGATTATCGTCGCGATTATCGCGCCGTGGATAGCGCCGTATGACGCGGAAAACTATTTTGATTACGACCGGCTCAATGAAGGGCCGTCAATGGTGCATTGGTTCGGCGTTGATTCGCTGGGGCGCGATATCTTCAGCCGTGTGCTGGTCGGCGCGCAAATTTCGCTGGCCGCAGGGGTTCTGGCGGTACTAATTGGCGCGCTAATTGGCACCGTGCTCGGCCTGCTGGCCGGTTACTACGAAGGCTGGTGGGACCGCATCACCATGCGTATCTGCGACGTGCTGTTTGCCTTCCCCGGCATTCTGCTGGCGATTGCGGTAGTGGCGGTGATGGGCAGCGGGATGGCCAACGTGATTATCGCGGTGGCGATATTCTCAATTCCGGCGTTCGCCCGCTTGGTGCGCGGCAATACGTTGGTGCTGAAGCAGCAGACGTTTATTGAGTCGGCGCGCAGTATCGGCGCCAGCGATACGACCATTCTGTTCAACCATATTTTGCCCGGTACGGTATCGTCGATAGTGGTTTATTTTACCATGCGCATCGGCGTGTCGATTATCTCCGCCGCCAGCCTGTCGTTCCTCGGCCTTGGCGCCCAGCCGCCGACGCCGGAGTGGGGGGCGATGCTGAACGAAGCGCGCGCGGATATGGTGATGGCGCCGCATGTGGCGTTATTCCCGGCGATCGCCATTTTCCTGACGGTGCTGGCGTTTAATCTGTTGGGCGACGGCCTGCGCGATGCGCTGGATCCGAAGATAAAGGGGTAGGGGACGAGCACGACGGTAGCAAAGTTGGTAGATACTGTTATCGGCTTGCAGCTGTTTCGCTCCAGGACAAAGGGTTGTCCTGTGCTGTTTCCGAGAACATTGCGCTCCCGATATTTCTTCTGCGTTATGGCTCTCATGGCGCAGGGAGCGCACAGAGGGCGGCCAGTCGCCGCCGCCCTCTGTACTCCCGGGCTCTGGCCGCCAAAATCGCCACTTCGTGGTACCTTCGACTTATCCCGGCAGGCTTCGGGTCGGGCCGAGGCAGCGTCCTTGCAAAACACGGCCCTCAGCCCGCATCCATGCGGGCTGCCCCGACCTTCCGGGAACGTCTCAGCGATTTTGAGGCCACCAACGGCGGCAGTTTCAGCAGCCATGGGGAAAGAGGTAGCCCGGATAAGGCGTAAGCCGCTATCCGGGAAGCGGGATTAGACCCGGGAACCCCACAGGTCATATTCGTCGGCGTGTTCGACTTTTACCCGCAGCACGTCGCCCGGTTTAACGTTGGTTTCACCGTTCAGATAGACCGCGCCGTCGATTTCCGGGGCATCGGCCATGCTGCGGCCAATCGCGCCTTCTTCATCGACTTCATCGACCAGTACCATAATTTCGCGGCCCACTTTCTCCTGCAGACGCTCGGCGGAAATCTGCTGTTGCAGCTGCATAAAGCGGTTCCAGCGCTCCTCTTTCACCTCTTCCGGGACCTGATCCGCCAGTTCGTTGGCGGTGGCGCCCTCAACCGGGCTGTACTTGAAGCAGCCAACGCGGTCCAGACGCGCTTCTTTCAGGAAATCGAGCAGCATCTGGAAATCTTCTTCCGTTTCGCCCGGGAAACCGACGATAAAGGTGGAACGCAGGGTCAGATCCGGGCAGATCTCGCGCCACTGTTTAATACGCGCCAGCTGACGGTCTGCTGAACCCGGGCGCTTCATCAGTTTCAGAATGCGCGGGCTGGCGTGCTGCAGCGGAATATCGAGATACGGCAGGATCTTGCCTTCCGCCATCAGCGGGATCACATCGTCAACGTGCGGATACGGGTAGACGTAGTGCAGACGCACCCAAATGCCGAGCTTCGCAAGCTCTTCACACAGGCTGACCATACTGGTTTTCACCGGCATACCGTTGTGGAAACCGGTGCGGTGCTTGACGTCAACGCCATAGGCGGAGGTGTCCTGCGAAATCACCAGTAGCTCTTTCACCCCGGCATCGGCCAGGCGTTTGGCTTCCGCCAGCACTTCGCCAATCGGGCGGCTCACCAGATCGCCGCGCATTGACGGGATGATGCAGAAGGTGCAGCGATGGTTGCAGCCTTCAGAAATTTTTAAGTACGCGTAGTGACGCGGCGTCAGCTTGACGCCCTGTTCCGGCACCAGGCTGAGGAACGGGTTGTGCTTCGGTTTTGGCGCATAGTGGTGGACGTGCTCCAGCACCTGCTCGTAGCTATGCGGCCCGGTAATTTCCAGCACCTTTGGATGCACTTCGCGGATTTGATCTTCTTTCGCGCCGAGGCAGCCGGTAACGATCACTTTGCCGTTTTCTTTTAAGGCTTCGCCGATCGCTTCAAGCGACTCCTGCACGGCGCTATCGATAAAGCCGCAGGTGTTGACGATAACCATATCGGCGTTGTCGTAGCTGGGAACCACATCATACCCTTCGGTACGCAGTTCGGTGAGGATACGTTCTGAGTCTACCAGGTTTTTCGGGCAGCCCAGGGAGACGAAGCCGATTTTCGGCTGGTGCGTGACATTGCTCATAGCTTAAAAAATGTTCATTTATTGGAATGGTCAGGGCAGGAATTCTACAGATCTTTGCGAAAAAGAGTATAGCCAGACGGCGATGAATGATGAAAAAGCGTTAGCGCAGCGGAGGCGTTTAAGCCGCGTTGTTGGCCGCCCAGGTTGTAACATTGTAAATAATGTTAATTGCTGTGTGATTATTGACCTCGCTCATGATTCCGCGCAAAAAATGACCATACTATGATTATGGTAATGGACGACAGAGGAGGACCGTGATGAGCGTTGACAGACGTTACACTAACCTTTTGAATAAGCTGATTAATGCCAATATCGATTTGGCGGCTTATCTCCAGCTTCGTAAAGCGAAAGGCTATATGTCAGTCAGCGAAAATGACCATCTGCGTGATAACTTGTTTGAGCTATGCCATGAACTGCGCGTACACGCGCCGCGTTTGCAGCACGCCATCGCGCCGGAAGAGATGGAAGCCTTCCGCCTTGCCGGCGAATCCGTCGCTTCGGCGGCGGTTTGCCTGATGAGCGGGCATCATGATTGCCCGGCTTATATTGCCGTTAACGTAGAGAAGCTAGAACGCTGTCTGTCGGGGTTGACGATGAATATTCACATTCTGAATAACTCAGCGCCAATGACCCACGCCTGAATCCAGGGGGAGGTGACTCCCCCTGTTAAAGTTTATGTAAAAATCCCTGCCTGACCGCCCACGCTGGCTACCCTTATCAGCAATGCTGACGAAAGGAGTGCGCCATGCGCCGATATCTCAAAATAACACTTATGACTGTGCTGCTGCCCATGGCGGCGATGGCCGCGCCGCGCGTTGAGGTGCTGCAGGATAACCTCGACCACCCCTGGTCACTGGCATTCCTGCCGGACAATGAAGGCGTGCTGATTACCCTGCGCGGCGGCGAACTTAAACGCTGGCAGCTCGATCAAGGATTATCGGCGCCCATTCGCGGCGTGCCGAAGGTGTGGGCCAACGGCCAGGGCGGCCTGCTGGATGTGGTTCTGGCGCCGGATTTTGCTCAGTCGCGCCGGGTATGGCTGAGCTATGCCGAAGCGGGCGATGACGGCAAAGCGGGGACGGCGGTGGGGTACGGCCGCCTCAGCGCCGACCTGCAAAACCTGGAAGATTTTAAAACCGTTTTCCGCCAGCAGCCGAAGCTCTCCACTGGCAATCATTTCGGCGGGCGGATGGTTTTCGATGGCAAAGGTCATCTGTTTATCGGTTTAGGCGAAAATAATCAGCGCCCGACGGCCCAGGATCTCGATAAGCTGCAGGGAAAAGTGGTACGCCTGACCGAACAGGGGGAAATCCCCAAAGATAATCCTTTCGTCGGCCGTACTGGCATCAGACCAGAAATTTGGGCTTATGGCATTCGCAACCCGCAGGGGATGGCGATGAATCCGTGGAGCGATACGCTGTGGCTGAACGAACATGGCCCGCGCGGCGGCGATGAGATCAATATTCCCCGGGCCGGGAAAAACTACGGCTGGCCGCTGGCGACGCACGGCATTAACTATAGCGGTCAACCTATCCCGGAAGCTAAAGGAAAGAGCGCACCGAATACCGAGGCGCCGCTGCATGTCTGGCCCGTCTCCCCGGCGTTGAGCGGTATGGCGTTTTACAACGCGTCAACTTTCCCGCAGTGGCGACATAAGTTGTTTATCGGCGCGCTGAAGGATGAGTCCTTGATTGTGCTCTCGGTGGACGGCAATACCCTCAGCGAGGAGACGCGGCTATTAAAAGATCGCGGCAAACGCATTCGCGATGTGCGCGTCGGGCCCGACGGTTATCTTTATCTGTTAACCGACGAGCCCGACGGTGAACTGCTCAAGGTCAGCCCGGAGTAATGACCTCAGGTGACCGGGATCATGACGACGTCGCGGAAGGCCTGGCGCTGCTGGATTTGCTGATACCAGCGCTGCAGATGGGGCCGCGGCTGCCAGCTGTCGAGGATGGAAAGCAGGTTATAAACGAACGGCGCCACCGCCACATCGCCAAGGCCGAACTCATCGCCAGAAAGCCAGGCATGCTTCGCCAGTTCATCGTCGAGCATGGCGAACAGCCCTTCACAGGCGTTAATACCCGCCTCAATGGCCGCCGGATCGCGCTGGTCCGGCGGCGTTCTGACCAGCCCCATTAATACCGGACGGTGCGCCGGGGACAGCGTAGCGTTGGCCCAGTCCATCCATTTTTCACCCTGCGCGCGCTGCACAGGCGACTCCACCCACAGACGGTTTTGCCCGTACTGCGCGGCAAGATAACGAATAATGGCGTTGGATTCCCACAGCACCAGCCCATTGGCATCGTCTTTGAGTAGCGGCACCAGGCCGTTCGGGTTCATCGCCAGATACTCCGGGTCGTGATTGAGACCATACTCCAGCCCCGCCAGAATCTGCTGATAAGGAAGATCCAGCTCAGCCAGCACCCAGCGTACTTTCTTCACGTTGGTCGAGTTATTTCTGCCCCATAACGTAATCATATCCGCTCCTGCATGTTATTTAATCGCCGTTGCAACATGGTGAGCAATCATGTTGGAATAAAGTTAATATTAAGGCAATCACGATCAAAAAAATTGCCTTGTTTTCAGCAGGCAGCGTCGTTATTGCGTAAACTTTAAAAACTTTACCAACTCGCTGTTTCTTTAAGGTCATTTGTACGCTTTACTCACCGCCTTGTGCTGTGCGGCAAGAGTGTTGCGGCATATTTTGTTTGGAAAGGATACTTGGGTGGCTCTTATGACGCATGATGCTTTTTCCCTTCGCGGCCTCGCGGCAGGCTGCGCGCTTTTACTTCTCGTGGCCCCTGCAGTGCAGGCGGCGGATCAACTTCCTGATGCGCCATCGATTGATGCGCGAGCCTGGATCCTGATGGACTATGCCAGCGGCAAAGTGCTGAGTGAAGGCAATGCCGACGAGAAACTCGACCCGGCCAGCCTGACCAAAATCATGACCAGCTACGTGGTAGGCCAGGCGCTGAAAGCAGGCAAAATCAAACTGACCGATACGGTCACCGTCGGCCGCGATGCGTGGGCCACCGGTAACCCGGCGCTGCGCGGCTCCTCGGTGATGTTCCTGAAGCCAGGCATGCAGGTATCGGTTGAAGACCTCAATAAGGGCGTGATAATTCAGTCCGGCAACGATGCCAGCATCGCTATCGCCGACTATGTCGCCGGCAGCCAGGATTCGTTTGTCAATCTGATGAACGGCTACGCGCAGAAAATCGGCCTGACCAACACCACCTTTAAAACCGTCCACGGCCTGGACGCGCCGGGGCAGTTCAGTACCGCGCGCGATATGGCGCTGCTGACTAAAGCGATGATCCATGATGTGCCGGAAGAGTACGCGGTACACAAAGAGAAAGAGTTCACCTTCAATAAAATCCGTCAGCCAAACCGCAACCGTCTGCTGTGGAGCACCAACCTCAATGCCGATGGCGTTAAAACCGGCACCACCGCCGGCGCGGGCTACAACCTGGTCTCTTCCGCGACCCAGGGCGATATGCGCCTTATCGCGGTAGTGCTGGGCACTAAAACCGACCGTATTCGTTTTAACGAGTCCGAAAAACTGCTGACCTGGGGCTTCCGTTTCTATGAAACCGTCACGCCAATCAAACCGGATGCCACCTTTATTTCCCAGCGCGTGTGGTTCGGCGACAGTAATGAAGTCAAACTGGGCGCCGGCGAAGCCGGATCGGTGACCATTCCACGCGGGCAATTGAAAAACCTGAAAGCCAGCTACAACCTGACTGAGCCGCAGCTCACCGCGCCGTTGGCGAAAGGGCAGGTGGTGGGCACCATCGACTTTAAACTCAATGACAAAACTATCGAACAGCGACCGCTGATCGTCATGGAAGACGTGAAAGAGGGCGGCTTCTTCAGCCGCATGGTCGACTTCGTGCTGATGAAACTGCACGGCTGGTTCGGCAGCTGGTTCTCTTAAGAGACAGGCCGCGCCCTACGGGGCGCGGTTAGTACAGCAGTGATATTTGCTTTTCTTTCGCCAGCGCCAACAGATCGTCATCCGGGCGAACGTCGCTGGCGATGACGTCAAAACGCGATAATTCCCCCATCCGCGCCGGCCGCACTTTGCCAAACTTACTGTGATCGACCACCAGCACATGGTAGCGAGCGTTGTTCATGGCCCAGTGTTTCACCGGCAGCTCTTCCAGGTTATAACAGGTCGCGCCTTGCTCGCAGTCGATACCGGCGGCGGAGTAGTAGGCGATATCCGGGCTGAGATGGCTCAAGGTATCCTGCAGGCTGAGCGGCAGAAAGATGGCGTTGCTGGCGTGGAATTCGCCGCCGCACAGAATAGCGCGACACAGCGGTTTTTCCTGCAGGGCGAGAAAGGTATTTAACGAGTAACACACGCCGGTAAACGGCAGCTCGTTATCGATGGCGTCGATGATCCATGGCGTCGTGGTGCCGCAGTCAAAAAAGGCCATCTGATGCGCTTCAAGCAGCCCGGCGGCATGGCGCGCGGCGCGGCGTTTTTCATCCACCAGACGGGTTTTCTGATCGCTCAGCAGATAGTGCGTGGCGCTACGCGGTTCCAGCACGATGTAGCCGCCCAACAGCACCACCGGGCCGCTGTGGCCGTTTAAATCGCGACGAATGGTCATTTCTGATACGCCAAGCAGCGAAGCTGCTTCTTTCAGGTGAAGTTTATCGCTGCGCTTGAGTGCCTGAATGAGCTGGTTAATGCGTTCGTCACGACGAGTTTCCATATACCCTCTGAGCTAAAATCGCCCTGCAAGGGCAGGGCGTCAGCTTGATTTTACCCGGCGGCGAGGGGTTCGTCACCTGTCAGACGTTAGCCGCGTACCCAGCCTTTACGAATCGGCAGCGAGAAGCAGAGACGATACAGGCGCTGCAGCCATTGGTAGAGACCATGACCGCCGCTCTGCCACAGCAGTTGCGCCCCAAGGCAGCCGCACATGCCGGCCAGCAGCCCGCCCAACATATCCAGCGGCCAGTGTACTCCCAGATAGACGCGCGACCATGCAATCGCCGAGGCGATGACCAGCAGCAGCGCGCCGGACCACACCCGGTGCCAGAATAAAAACGCCAGCGCGAAGGTAAAGATGACGGTGCCGTGATCGCTTGGGAACGAGTCATCCGCCGCATGATGCAGGAAGTTATAGCCGACGCCGTCAACAAACGGCCGGTCGTGTGGAAACAGATGACCGATAACCCACGAAATAGACAGGCTCAGGGCCAGGGCCAGCATGACCTTAAATACCAGCTGACGTTGGTTTGGCCCCCACAGCCACAGCGCCACCACCAGCAGCGGCACAATGATAATTAAGTCTTTGGCAATAAACGTGGCGACCTCAATCGCCCACCACGAGGAGGCCGGGGTGGCGTTAATCAGGGCAAACAGCGCGTAGTTGATATTTTCCAGCATGCTTCCAGTCTCTGGTTACGATGGCAATAAGCTGCTCACCTTATTGAAAGGCAACGATAGGGTAAAGCAGCATTGTCTTAATTATCAGTTTGTTACGAAATATATCCGTGAGATGCCCTTGCCGGTATTTCGCCAAAGCGAGTATATCGCCTGTAATCTCATTGAAACATAAACGAAATATAAATATTCGTTTCATGCCGGACCGCGGGCTGGCGATATTTTTCATTGTCACTCACAATTCACTATCTCCCCGGGTCGACTTTCATTAAACTTTGCGCGATTTTTTTTTTAATTAAGAGATTGCATGCAGAATTATTCGTTATCAGGTAAGCGCCTCGGTCGTCAGGCGTTACTGTTCCCGCTGTGCCTTGTGTTATATGAATTCTCCACCTATATCGGCAACGATATGATCCAACCGGGTATGCTCGCGGTGGTGCAGGAGTTTCAGGTCGGCAATGAGTGGGTCCCCACCTCTATGACCGCCTATCTGGCGGGGGGGATGTTTTTGCAGTGGCTGCTGGGGCCGCTGTCGGATCGTATTGGCCGCCGTCCGGTGATGCTGACCGGGGTAGTGTGGTTTATCGTCACCTGTCTGGCGACGCTGCTGGCGCAAACCATTGAGCAATTTACCCTGCTGCGTTTCCTGCAGGGCATCAGCCTGTGCTTTATCGGCGCGGTGGGCTATGCGGCTATCCAGGAGTCGTTTGAGGAGGCGGTGTGTATCAAAATTACCGCCCTGATGGCTAACGTCGCGCTGATTGCGCCGCTGCTCGGGCCGCTGGTCGGCGCTGCCTGGGTGCATATGCTGCCGTGGGAGATGATGTTCGTGCTGTTTGCCGTGCTGGCGGCCATCTCCTTTGTGGGGCTGCAGCGGGCGATGCCGGAAACGGCGACGCGGATGGGGGAAAGACTGTCGGTAAAAGAGCTGGGCCGCGACTATCGTCTGGTGTTGAAAAACCTGCGCTTTGTCGCCGGCGCGCTGGCGACCGGTTTTGTTAGCCTGCCGCTGCTGGCGTGGATTGCGCAATCGCCGGTGATTATCATCAGCGGCGAGCAGGCCACCAGCTATGAGTACGGCATGCTGCAGGTGCCGATTTTCGGCGCGCTGATCGCCGGCAACCTGGTGCTGGCGCGTCTGACCTCGCGCCGCTCGGTACGTTCGCTGATTATTATGGGCGGCTGGCCGATTATGTTTGGCCTGCTCCTGTCGGCGGCGGCCACGGTGGTCTCGTCCCATGCTTATCTGTGGATGACCGCTGGTTTAAGCTTCTACGCTTTCGGGATTGGCTTGGCTAACGCCGGGCTGGTGCGCTTAACGTTGTTCGCCAGCGAAATGAGTAAAGGGACGGTTTCGGCGGCGATGGGTATGCTGCAGATGCTGATCTTTACCGTGGGCATAGAGCTTAGCAAGCATGCTTATGAGCTTGGCGGTAACGGCCTGTTCAGCCTGTTTAACCTGCTGGGCGGGGTGCTATGGCTGGGGCTGATTATTTACTTCCTGAAAGATAAAAGCGTCGGCAGTTCGCAGCAGGCGTGATACGTAGTAAACCCGGATGCCTAAAGGCACCCGGGTTCTCATCAGGCGAACGGCGCTTCGCGATTCAATACCTTATCAATAATATGCAATACGCCTTCTTCGTTATTATGCGGGGCATGATGACTGGCGACGGCTTTGACCTCCGCTTTGGCATTCGCCATGGCGAAACCAAAACCGGCATGCTGCAGCATTTCAATATCATTGCCGCTATCGCCGAAGGCCACCACCTCATGGTTATCAATGCCCCAGCGCTCCTGCAAAATGCGCAGGCCGTTGGCTTTATGCACGCCAGGGATGATTAAATCGATACTGCCGTAGCCGGTGGCGACGGCGGTAACCATATCGCCCAGCGCCGCGTGTAGCTTCGGCTGAATTTCCGGGATCAGATGATCCGGCACGTTCAGGCCGAATTTGAGGATCGCGTCATCGAGATGGTTAAAATCATCCACCAGTTCGAGACGGTGATAGTACTTCGCCGCCACCGCTTTTAGCTCGTCGTTATAGCTATTGAGCGTATAGGCGCTGCGTTTGCCGCAGGCGATAATTTCGATATGCGGCAGCGTTTGCAGGTGGTCGACGACGGCGTTGAAATGCGTCGTCGGCAGCTGGCAGTTAAAGATATCCTCTTTACCGCTCACCACCCAACCGCCGTTTTCGGCGACGAAGGCGATTTCATCGACCAGCTCGGGGAAGAACGATATCAGCTGGTAATACTGGTTGCCGCTGGCGACCACGAAGCGAATGCCCTGTTCGCGCATGCGCTGATACTGCGCCAGAAAACGTGGGCGATTATAGGTCTTGGCATCGCTTAAAAAGGTGCCGTCCATGTCTACCGCAATCAGTTTGATGCTCATTAGCTATTCTCCATCACAGGTTCAGGCTGCGGTTTGGCTACCGCGCGGGCTACCAGCGCCGCCACCATGACCAGACCCAGTACTACCATCATGGCGCTACGCAGGCCAAAATGTTCGCCAAGGAAGCCCAGCAGCGGCGGCCCGACGAGGAAAGCCAGATAGCCGGTAATCGCCACGACGCTCACGCGTTTCGGCGCATCCGGGCCGGTATCGCTGGCGGCGGAAATGGTAAGCGGGAAACCGAGCGACGCGCCGAGCCCCCACAGCAGTACAGATACCCCTGCAACCCAGGTGCTGTCGACAAAAATAATCAACCCGATACCCAGCGCGCCCATTACCGCGCTGGCGCGTACGACGGTGACGCGACTGTAGCGGTCGATAAACCAGCCGCCGGTGAAGCGGCCGAGGGTCATGCCGAGGGTGAAACCGGCGTAAATCAGCGAACCGGAAGTGGGGCTAAAGCCATGGCCGTCGACCATCAGCAGCGGCAGCCAGTCGTTGGCGGAACCTTCGGCAAAGGCCATCGCCAGCACGATCACGCCGATCAGCAATAGCTGCACGTCGCGCCAGACCGGTAGGCCTTTGGCCTCGCTATGGGCGGATTCGGCGGCGTTTTTGCCGGTACCATCAGGGATGGCGCGAATGGCGATAAGGATAGGGGCAATCGCCACCAGCGCAGCGATCAGAATATGCGGCGCGGCGGGCAGGCCAAAACCGGTCACCGCCATACCGATGCCGGCGCCCACGAGGGTGCCGAAACTGTAAAAACCGTGCATCATCGGCAGCACGGTTTTATTCATTTCCCGTTCAACGGCGGCGCCTTCGACGTTAATCGCCACTTCCGCCGAGCCGAAGCTGGCGCCAAAGATAGCCAGCCCAAAGGCGAACAGCGGCGCGGAGGCGAGCCACAGCGCCAGGCTTAACACCAGCATGCCCGCCACGGCGCACAACATAGTTGTGCGGATGACTTTACGGGTACCGAAGCGCTTCACCAGCCATGCTGAACAGAGAATACCGCTCATCGAACCAATCGACAGGCCAAATAGCACCATTCCCATTTCAGCAGTGGAGAGGGTTAGTAAATCGCGAATCGCGGGCGTACGGGTGGCCCAGGAGGCCATCAATAAGCCGGGGATAAAAAAGAACATAAATAGCGCCCACAGCCGAAGCTGGAGGGCTTTGCGAGAAGTTTGCGCCGTCATCCATAAACGCCCGAGAAAGAAGAGTTGCAGACAACAGTAGCAAGGTTGTGTACATTTGTACACATTCCGCTATCGCTTGATTTGCATAGCGCACAGAGGGGAAAAACACACCGATGACCCGCAGACCAAACGATCCGCAGCGGCGCGAGCGCATCCTGCAGGCGACGCTGGATACCATCGCCGCGCACGGAATTCATGCGGTAACGCACCGTAAAATCGCCAGCTGCGCCGGGGTACCGCTGGGCTCGCTGACCTATTATTTTAGCGGTATTGAGGCGCTGATTGAGGAGGCGTTTCGTAACTTCACCGTCGAAATGTCGGCGCAGTATCAGCAATTTTTCGACGGCGTCGGCAGCCGCCAACAGGCCTGCGACGCTATCGCCGAGCTTATCTTCAGCGCCCAGGTGACCACCGCGCGCAATATGGAGTTAATGTACCAGCTGTACGCGTTTTGCAGCAGCCGACCAGCGCTGAAAACGGTCATGCAGAGCTGGATGCTGCGCAGTCAGCAGACGCTGGAGCAGTGGTTCGAACCGGCGACGGCGCGCGGGCTGGATGCGTTTATCGAGGGGATGACGCTGCACTTCGTCACCGATAGCGCGCCGCTGTCGAAAGCGGCGATTCGCCTGATGGTCGGGCGGCTGGCGGGGGAGAATAGCGCTAGCTAAGTGTCGCCCCCGCAGTGACGTTAACCACCGTGGCGGTCATCGCCGCCGCCGATGGTGAGGCGAGAAAGGTGATGACCCCGGCTATCTGCGCGAGCGTTGGTAACCGCTGCAGCATCGTGCCGTGCGCCGCACCACCCAGCCACTGTTCGACGCTCAAGCCCAGCGCCTGTGCTTTAGGCGCAAATACCTCGGCAGTATAAGAACCCGCCAGCGCCGCATCCGCTATCGCGTGTGACCGTACGCCGAGCACGCGGATATTTTTCTCCCCCAGTTCGCTGGCCAATGCGTTGATAAAGGCTTCCATTGCGGCGCAGCCGACGATATGGCCGAGGTGTCCAGGGATGGCCATCGCCGCGGAAGGAGGGATAGTGGTAATAATGACGCCCTCGCGTTCGCCACCCATCCACGGCGCCACTGCCTTAGCAATAATAAATTGGGCATCGAGAAAGGGGACAAAACCCTGGTGATAATCGGCAAGGGATAATTGTGCCAGCGTTTTCCCCTGATTGTGAAGAAAGCCGGTGGCATTGACTACGATATCAATCCCGCCGGTTCGCCCGGCCAGGTTGGCCACCTGCGCGGTGGTTTGCCCGCCATCCAGCACATCCAGTTGCAGGGGCTCGACGCTCCCGCCTGCGGCGCGAATCTCAGCCGCCGCCTTTTCCAGCTTATCCGTCTGCCGGGCGGCCAGAAAGATCCGCGCGCCTTCTTTCGCCATGGCGAGCGCCGCCGCGCGGCCAATCGCGCCGCTGCCGCCGAAAATCACCACGGTCTTATCTTTAAGCAACATGAAGAGCGCCTTATGTGGGAGTGGATCAGCAAAGTATGGGTGAAAAAATAGACCGCGCAAGTAGGGGGGAGTTACGTTTAGGGATTGATTTTCTTTATTAGGTGTTTGTTTAACTTTTTGATTTAATAAGGGAATGCTTTAATTATTACTGGCCAATAGACGCGCTTTTGATTAGCCTTGGGTTACCTGATGCAGGGATAAGAAAGAGCCAATGAAACCAAAAAGATTCTCTTCAAGCTATGTTTGTAAAAAGATCTGCATTCATGCAATCAATATGTTTGAAGCTGTCGGAACGGGCAGCTTCTCTATCGCCGCTGTGGTTTGTTTTATTGCTCTGGATGGCTGGTTATTCAAGCTGGGTGGTTTCGCCATCTGTTTTTCGCTGGTGTGCTTGATAAGCTTTATCGCGGATTATTTAAGAGGGGATATTTAAGTGGCATGTTGAGGACATATCAGTTATACAACATAGGGAGAACGTATCGTACTGATGAAAAAATTGCTTGTTAAATTAATTTGGGTAGAGTTTCTTTCTTAAGAATGTTATCGCTTTCCATGAAAGCGGATAAGGTGTAGCTATTAGTGCAAAGGCGCAGCAAACTGCAGTCACAGCAAAGTAAGCCAGACCATAACCGGTATCATTAGTCAGCACCGCGTAGCTACAAAAGATAAGCAGGGCAATGATGATGATACAGGACATGTAAAAACGACGCCTTAGCTCCACCAACAAGACCTGCAGGCTTTGATCTTTACGTTGTGGACTCTCAAGTCCTTTTCGCAGCATATTGATCTCTTTGCTGGTAAAACCGTGCTTCTGAAGTGTTTGTTCCTGCTGTACATCAATCATGTTTTTACCTTCAACCGAAACACCTCTTAATCGTTGCGGACAATAATATCAATAATTATCACAGGATGATAGGCTCTGCAGTTCCAGTAACAATATTACCGGAACTGATAATATACGTCGTGCAAATGACAAATGTAACAGAGTTCTCACCCCCTAAGCTAAAGTCTGGAGTGCTATGTTAGATAGTCATAGGCTTTTTCATGCTCCCGGATAATGAATTTTTTAAGTCTGAGAGTATATATTAACGTCAATATTAAGCTGGTTATGAACCATATGCAGCCAACGGTAATGATCGAGATGAGAAAGGTGATGACAGGTTTATTGTGAGTGGTATCTTTAATGGATTTCATTATGTTCTCTTTGTCATCTGTATTGGTGAAGGATTCACAAATAAATCTCCCTAGTTGTGGTGTTATTATTTTGTCATTTGCCAGTTGCGTGGCCTCGCCAGAGAGACAGCTTTTTTCTGTGAGATGCCATGAGGGATGGAATGCGTGTTCTGATGCTTCTTTTTCCGAGATTAAAAACCATTCATCCGTTTCTTTAAGAATTAAAGATGTCCAGCCCGGACGTACTTGTAATAGCTTTACGCCATAATATGAACTGGTTGCTAAGCTGCCAAAAAGAAATAATAAGACGATGGAAAACAATATCACATTTGCGCGAGTCAGCCTGGGTATCTCTTTTGTCGATATTTTGATCATGAAAAATCGAATTCGCCATGTGCTTAATTTGGCTTTTTTATATATATCATCGATGTCATCTAAAGGTTTGTTTAAGTAATTTAAGATGGCTTTTATGATGGGCAGGGCGGTGATAACTGTCCCTATCATTTCTTTGCTGAATATATTAATAAGACTTTGCGTTAACATCTGAATTCCTTATCAGTAGAAGTAAAGTATCAACACTACGTTTTACATAGCAGGTTAAGTACGTCAATTCAATAGCAGTAACTATCGGACGTTGAGGAAGCGCTTTTCTGCGAGGAGAAAGCAAGACCAGAGACTGCTGTTAAGACGGGGGCGGTTTTCACGGGAGGGGCATTGCATGCAGAAACGAGTTGTCTGCTAAGAGGTTGATTCTAAGGAAGCTGAATTTCAGGCAACAAAAAACCCATCAACCTTGAACCTAAACGGCGGGGTTGATGGGCTCCACAAAATGGGGACATCAAAGAAAAGCAGTGGCACTAGTTATGACTGACGTCCTGGGAAAAAGTTCTGTTCATCACCGATTTTTTTGCGAAAAAGTTAAAAATTTTCGGCCGGGACTAGCCAAGGCCCGGCCAGATGATGACGATTAGCGTACCGGCAAGGGTGAGCAGCACGTTGGCAATAGCGTAAGTGCCAGCATAGCCGAGTGCGGGAATGTTGCTGCGCGCGGTATCGCTGATAATTTCCATCGCCGGGGCGCAGGTGCGCGCGCCCATCATCGCGCCGAACAGCATCGCGCGGTTCATGCGTAGCACATAGGCGCCGAACAGGAAGCAGATCACCACCGGCACCAGGCTGACGATAAGACCGGCAGCCAGCATTTGCCCGCCAATGGCGCCCAGACCGTTATTAATACCCGCGCCGGCGCTCAGGCCGACCCCGGCCATAAACACCATCAGACCGAACTCCTTAACCATGTTCAATGCGCCCTGCGGGATATAGCCGAAGGTCGGATGGTTGGCGCGCAGGAAGCCAAGCATAATGCCGGCGAACAGCAGGCCGGCGGCGTTACCGATGCCGAAGCTGAACGAGCTGAACTGGAAAGTGATCATGCCGATCATCAGGCCGACGATAAAGAAGGCGCAGAAAGCCAGCAGATCGGTCACCTGGCTGTGAATCGAAATAAAGCCGATGCGGTCAGCGACGGTTTTTACGCGGCGGGCGTCGCCGCTCACCTGCAGCACGTCGCCTTTATTGAGCACCACGTTATCGTCGATTGGCATCTCAATCTGGCTGCGGATCACCCGGTTTAAGAAACAGCCGTGATCGGTCAGCTTCAGCTGCGCCAGGCGGCGGCCGACGGCGTTATGATTCTTAACCACAATCTCTTCGGTGACGATACGCATATCGAGCAGGTCGCGGTCAAACACCTCTTTACCGTTACGGAAGCTTGGGTCGAGGCGGGCATGGGCGTCCGGGTAGCCAACCAGCGCGATATCGTCGCCCATCTGCAGTACCGCGTCGCCATCCGGGTTCGCCAGGATACCGTTACGACGAATACGCTCGATATAGCAGCCGGTCTGGCGGTAAATTCCCAGCTCACGAAGATTTTTGCCGTCCGCCCACGCGACCAATTCCGGGCCGACGCGGTAGGCGCGGATAACCGGCAGATAGACTTTACGCTTGGAGTCGGTATCCAGACCGCGCTCGCGGGCGATCTGCTGGGCGCTGGTCTGCAGATCCTGATGCTGCAGCTTCGGCATATAGCGCGCGCCGACGATCAGGCTCACCAGGCCAACCAGGTAAGTCAGGGCGTAACCCAGGCTCAGGTGGTCAAGCGACTGCGCCAGCTGATCGCTGGGCAGGCCAAAGTGGCGTAGGGTATCGCCAGCGCCCACCAGCACCGGGGTGGAGGTCATAGCGCCCGCCAGCATCCCGGCGGTCAGGCCGATGTCCCAGCCAAACAATTTGCCCAGCCCCATAGCGATTAACATCGCGCTGGCCACCATCACCAGCGCCAGCATTAGATAGTTTTTGCCGTCGCGGAAAAAAATCGAAAAAAAGTTGGGGCCCGCTTCGACGCCGACGCAGAAAATAAACAGCATAAAGCCAAGATTTAGCGCATCTGTGTTAATGGCGAAGTGCTGCTGACCTAATAATAAAGAAACGACTAAAACGCCAATGGAATTACCAAGTTGTACTGACCCGAGGCGAAGTTTCCCCAGGCAAAGACCCAGTGCGAGTACAACAAACAATAACAGGATGTAATTCCCGTTTAACAAATCTGCGACGTTTATATTCACGAAAGCCAACTTCTCGTTTACTAGTAAGTTGTTGAAGGAAATGGTTTTTTGGTCTAAGGTTGCTCAAGCGTTCGCACTATGCCGAACGTTATTCTGGCATCCCGTTAATACCGATAAAACAGTGCCGCTAGTTTAATCTTTCCTGGTTGCTGCGGCTAGTCACAATCGTTTTACTCTGACGGGAGCGTTATAAGCATGGACTGCCAGAATGCTATTTCTGACTGGATGAAGTGAAAGATAGTTAGAGGCGAAATCAGGAGGATGTCGTGAAATCTGAGCGCGCGTGGGCCGGTATAATTTGTGGGTTCTTTCTGTTTATTGTGGTCTGTTTATCGCTGTTGCTGCATATGAAAGGGGCTTTTCGGCAAACGGGCAACCCCGAGCTTGGACTGCTGTTCTTTGTGCTACCTGGCGCCGTGGCGAGCTGTTTATCCCCCGGAAGGCGCGTCATACGTCCGCTGATTGGCGCCATGCTGGCGGCACCGGTTTGTCTGGTGGTGATGCGGATGTTCTTTATTACTCATCGATCGTTTTGGCAGGAACTGGCGTGGCTTTTTAGCGCGGTCTTCTGGTGCGCGCTCGGGGCGCTATGCTTTTTATTTATTTGCGTCTGGCTGGACGCCAGACGCAGGCACTCAACGGAAGAGTGAAGTCTCTCAGGCAAACAGGCCGAGATTTTCCTTCGCCCAGGCTTCGAAATCCGTGCAGCCGCCGATGTGTTTCTGATCGACGAAAATCTGCGGTACGGTTTCTACCGGCTTACCGACGGTTTTTTCCAGATCGGCTTTGCTGATGCCTTCCGCGTGGATATCAATGTAGCGATAGCTGAAGTCATCGCGCTCGGTGCTCAGTTTCTCAGCCAGTTCTTTAGCGCGAACGCAGTACGGGCAACCTGGGCGACCAAAAATAACGGTAAACATGCTTCTCTCCTTAAATCTCAGCCGGATGGCGAATGTGGCTATGATGCCGCGTTCCGTTAGCAAGGGGAAGAAGGTTTTACCTTTTATAGCGATGGTTGCGGGTTATGCTTGATCAATATCATCTGCTGCAAGACCCTATACAGATGCGCCAGCGATGCGCTGTGCGCGGCATGAGTATATTGAGGAGCGTTATGCGATCGCCTGCCGCATTACCCAAAAGTATTCTGATTGTTGAGCTCGTCGGCATGGCGCTGCTGACGTTGGCCTGGCTGTCATTAAACCAGTATGTTCAGCTGCCTGCGCCATTTGCCAGCCCGACGGCGGCGCTCATCATGATCTTTGCCGGGATCCTGCTGATGATCCCGGCGGCGATAGCCTTAATGTGGCGAATAGCGAAAATTGTCGCGCCGCAGTTGACCGATAATAAGACCTCATCTTCTACCCCGTCCGAACGAGAAAAACACCATGACGCCGACCATTGATCTGCTGCGTAACCACCGTTCCATCCGCCATTTTACCGACGCGCCGATTAGCGACCAACAGCGTGAGGCGATCATTGCCGGGGCGCAAGGGGCTTCCAGCTCCAGCTTTTTACAATGTACCTCGATTATTCGCATTACCGACCCGCAGATGCGTGAGCAGCTGGTTGAGTTGACCGGCGGCCAGCAGCACGTGGCGCAGGCAGCGGAGTTTTGGGTATTCTGCGCCGATTTCAACCGCCACCTGCAAATTTGCCCGCAAGCGCAGTTGGGACTGGCTGAACAGCTGCTGCTGGGCGTCGTCGACACCGCGCTAATGGCGCAGAATGCCTTAATCGCCGCGGAATCCCTGGGATTAGGCGGCGTCTATATTGGCGGCCTGCGTAATAACATTGACGCGGTAACCGAGCTGCTGCAGCTGCCGAAACACGTGTTGCCGCTGTTTGGCCTGTGCCTTGGCTGGCCTGCTGACGACCCGCAGGTTAAGCCACGTATTCCGCCTGCGATGCTGGTGCATGAGAATCACTACCAGCCGCTTGATCAACAGGTGCTGGCGCAGTATGACGAACAGCTGGCGGACTATTATCTGACGCGCGGCAGCAATACCCGCCGCGATACCTGGAGCGATCATATCCGCCGCACCATCATCAAAGAGAGCCGGCCGTTTATTCTCGATTATTTGCATAAACAGGGCTGGGCAACGCGCTGATTCCCTATACACTTCAACCTGCAAACGCAGAGTGCTGGCCGCCAGTTATTTTCTAAGAGGTGTTGGGTGAAAATCGCTATATTATCCCGGGATGGAACGCTTTATTCTTGCCGCCGCTTGCGTGAAGCCGCGCAAAAACGCGGGCATCAGGTCGAGATCCTCGATCCGCTCTCCTGCTATATGAGCGTCAGCCCGGTTGCCTCCTCGATTCACTACAAAGGGCGACAGTTGCCCCATTTTGATGCAGTCATTCCGCGTATTGGCACGGCGATCACCTATTACGGCACCGCCGCGCTGCGGCAGTTCGAACTGCTGGGCAGCTATCCGCTAAACGAGTCGGTGGCGATTACCCGCGCCCGCGATAAGCTGCGCTCGCTGCAGTTGCTGGCGCGTCAGGGAATCGATCTACCGGTCACCGGTATTGCTCACTCGCCGGACGACACCAGCGATCTGATCGCCATGGTCGGCGGCGCGCCGCTGGTGGTGAAGTTAGTGGAGGGGACGCAGGGGATTGGCGTGGTGCTGGCGGAAACGCGACAGGCGGCGGAAAGCGTGATTGACGCCTTCCGGGGCCTCAATGCGCACATTCTGGTGCAAGAATATATCGCTGAGGCAAAAGGGTGCGATATCCGCTGCCTGGTGGTTGGCGATGAGGTGGTGGCGGCGATTGAACGGCGGGCGAAGGAGGGCGATTTTCGCTCTAACCTGCACCGCGGCGGCGTCGCCACTACGGCCACGCTTAGCGATCAGGAGCGGGAGATGGCGATTAAAGCGGCGCAAACGCTGGGTCTGGACGTGGCAGGCGTGGATATCCTGCGCGCCCATCGCGGTCCGCTGGTGATGGAAGTTAACGCCTCGCCGGGGCTGGAAGGGATTGAAACCACCACTCACGTCGATATTGCCGGACGTATGATCGCGTGGATCGAACGTCAGGCAACGCCTGGATATTGTCTAAAAATGGGAGGGTAGCGTCACTTCGTTATCCTTTCATGGAATGCGACGCATTTTTTGCGTAAGCTATGCGTCGTTTTTTATCCAGCAAGAGGTCACAGGCACTATGGATTCACTGGTCGTTCCGGGTCTTGATACGTTACGTCATTGGCTCGACGAGTTAGGCATCAGTTTTTTTGAGTGCGACTCCTGCCAGGCGTTGCACCTGCCGCATATGCAGAATTTCGACGGTATTTTCGATGCCAAAATCGACCTGCTGGACAACGTGGTGTTGTTTTCGGCGCTGGCGGAAGTGAAGCCCTCTGCGCTGCTGCCGCTGTCGGCGGATCTGTCGGCGATTAACGCCAGTTCGCTGACCGTAAAAGCGTTCCTTGATATTCAGGATGATAACCTGCCGAAGCTGGTGGTCTGCCAGGCGTTGCCCGTTGGCGCGGGCGTCACTCTCGAACAGTTTGCCTGGTTCTTCCGCCAGAGCGAAGAGCAGGTCTCGATGGTCATTCTGGAAGCCGGTGCCAATCAACTGCTGTATAAAGCGGAAGAGCAGGAAGAAGAGGCCGCAGCCGAAGAAGTGCAATACCATTTTCTGCACTAATTAATAAAAGCAGCCGCTGCGATGGCGGTTGCTTATTTATTCTGTCTCAAACCCGTCTTTAAAGAATTATTCACTGCTGTTTTAGCGCTTCGCTTTTATCTCGTAGACCTTTATTGGCTGGAAATATGATCCAGGGCGTTTTTTTGCCTGGGCTATATCCTCTTATTCTGGCTACAGTTATTCTGGCGAGGCGTCCTTTTGCGGGCAGCCAATCAGGGAGAGGTTTCCTCTCCTTATCTCAGGCAATGAAAAATATGCATGATTCTTGCATGCGTTCAGGTTCGTCTATTGCGTCCGTGAATTAACGGGCCTTGAGAAGGAAACAGAGATATGACCGCCTTGGGTATAAAATGGTTAACAGGTGTGATTACGGGTGCGCTGATGGCCGTTTCTGCCGGCTCGCTCGCAGCGGAACAAAAAACGCTGCACGTTTATAACTGGTCTGATTATATTGCGCCGGACACGGTTGCCAATTTTGAAAAAGAGACCGGTATTAAAGTGGTGTATGACGTATTTGATTCCAACGAGGTGCTGGAAGGTAAATTAATGGCCGGCAGCACCGGGTTTGATCTGGTGGTGCCGTCGGCAAGCTTCCTTGAACGCCAGCTGGCGGCCGGGGTATTCCAACCGCTGGATAAAAGCAAACTGCCGAACTGGAAAAACCTCGACCCGAAAGTTTTACAACTGGTGGCGCGTCACGATCCCGATAATAAATATGCGATGCCATACATGTGGGCGACCACCGGCATCGGCTATAACGTCGATAAAGTGAAAGCGGCGCTGGGTAAAGACGTACCGTTGAACAGCTGGGATCTGGTGCTCAAACCGGAAAACCTTGAGAAGCTGAAAAGCTGCGGCGTCTCCTTCCTTGATGCTCCGGAAGAGATTTTCTCGACGGTGCTGAACTATCTCGGCAAAGATCCAAACAGCACCAAAGCCGATGATTACACCGGACCGGCAACCGATCTGCTGCTGAAGCTGCGGCCCAATATCCGTTACTTCCACTCTTCGCAATATATCAATGACCTGGCAAACGGTGATATTTGCGTCGCTATCGGCTGGGCGGGCGATGTCTGGCAGGCGGCGAATCGGGCCAAAGAGGCGAAGAACGGCGTCAATATCTCCTACTTTATTCCGAAAGAGGGGGCGCTGGCCTTCTTTGATGTCTTCGCCATGCCGGCGGATGCCAAAAATAAAGACGAAGCCTATCAGTTCCTGAACTATCTGCTGCGTCCGGAGGTTATTGCGCATATCAGCGATCACGTCTACTACGCTAACGGTAACAAAGAGGCGACGCCGCTGGTCAGCGCCGACATCCGCAACAATCCGGCGATTTACCCGCCAGAGGATGTCTTCGCCAAGCTGTTCACCCTCAAGGTGCAGGATCCGAAGATTGACCGCGTGCGCACCCGCGCGTGGACCAAAGTAAAAAGCGGAAAATAACGCCGTCAGGCCCGGTTCGCCGGGCCTGTAAAGGTCTGACCTGCTGTTCGCTGGCGGACATAGAACTGAAGAATGTATGGCAACCGGGCCATACGGTGATTGTATTTGCCGGAGAGCACCCGAGTGAATGACGCAATGCCCCGCCCACAGGCGAAAGCCCCCAAAGCGCTGACCCCGCTGCTGGAAATCCGTAATTTAACCAAATCCTTCGATGGGCAACACGCCGTCGATGATGTCAACCTCACTATTTATAAAGGCGAAATATTTGCCTTACTGGGCGCGTCCGGCTGCGGGAAATCGACGCTGCTACGTATGCTGGCAGGTTTTGAGTTGCCCACCGCCGGGCAGATTGTGCTGGATGGCGTCGACCTGGCGCGCGTGCCGCCGTATCAGCGGCCGATCAATATGATGTTCCAGTCTTACGCGCTATTTCCCCACATGACGGTGGAGCAAAATATCGCCTTTGGTCTTAAGCAGGACAAGCTACCGAAGGCGGAGATTAACGCCCGCGTCCAGGAGATGCTGGCGTTGGTGCATATGCAGGAGTTCGCCAAACGCAAACCGCACCAGCTCTCCGGCGGGCAGCGTCAGCGCGTGGCGCTGGCGCGAAGCCTGGCGAAGCGGCCGAAACTGCTGCTGCTTGATGAACCGATGGGCGCGTTGGATAAAAAACTGCGCGACCGGATGCAGCTTGAGGTGGTGGATATTCTTGAGCGCGTCGGCGTCACCTGCGTGATGGTCACCCATGACCAGGAAGAGGCGATGACCATGGCAGGCCGTATCGCCATCATGAACCGCGGTAAGTTCGTGCAGATCGGCGAGCCGGAGGAGATCTATGAACATCCGACGACCCGCTATAGCGCCGAGTTTATCGGCTCGGTAAACGTCTTCGAAGGGCTGGTTAAAGAGCGGCTGGAAGATGGCCTGGTACTGAATGCGCCGGGGCTGGTGCATCCGCTGAAAGTCGATCCGGATGCCTCGGTGGTGGATAACGTGCCGGTCTGGGTGGCGCTGCGTCCGGAGAAAATCATGCTCTGCGACGAACCGCCGGCGGACGGCTTTAACTTTGCGGTAGGCGAGGTTATCCATATTGCCTACCTCGGCGATCTGTCTATCTATCATGTCCGTCTGAAAAGCGGGCAGATGATCAGCGCGCAGCTGCAAAATGAGCATCGCCATCGCAAAGGAATGCCGACCTGGGGTGATGAAGTTCGCTTGTGCTGGGATGCCGATAGCTGTGTTGTTCTGACGGTGTAAGGAGAGGACGATGAGCACATTAGAACCTCCAGCCGGCGGCAAAAAGCCCGGCGGTTTTGCCCTGTGGCTGGCGCGCCAGCAGATGGCTCACGGGCGTAAGCTGGTGATTGCGCTGCCGTATCTGTGGTTAATCCTGCTGTTTTTACTGCCATTCCTGATCGTTTTTAAAATCAGTCTTGCCGAAATGGCGCGGGCGATCCCGCCCTATACCGAGTTACTGTCGTGGGCCGACGGTCAACTGACGTTGACGCTCAACCTCGGCAACTTCCTGCAGCTGACCGACGATCCGCTGTACTTTGAGGCTTATCTGCAGTCGTTGCAGGTGGCGGCAATTTCCACCTTTTGCTGTCTGCTATTGGGCTATCCGCTGGCGTGGGCGGTGGCGCATAGCAAGCCGTCGACGCGCAATATCCTGCTGCTGCTGGTGATATTACCTTCGTGGACCTCGTTCCTCATCCGCGTTTACGCCTGGATGGGGCTGCTGAAAAGCAACGGGGTGCTCAATAACTTCCTGTTGTGGCTCGGAGTTATCGATCAACCGCTGGAGATTTTGCATACCAACCTGGCGGTGTACATCGGTATCGTTTACGCCTACCTGCCGTTCATGGTGCTGCCGATTTATACCGCGCTGACGCGTATCGACTATTCGCTGGTGGAAGCGTCGCTGGATCTCGGCGCCAGGCCGTTAAAGACCTTCTTCCAGGTGATTGTTCCGTTAACGAAAGGCGGCATTATCGCCGGCTCGATGCTGGTGTTTATTCCGGCGGTGGGCGAGTTCGTGATCCCGGAACTACTCGGCGGCCCCGACAGCATTATGATTGGCCGCGTGCTGTGGCAGGAGTTCTTTAATAACCGCGACTGGCCGGTAGCATCGGCGGTGGCGATTGTGATGTTGCTGTTGCTGATCGTGCCGATCATGTGGTTCCACAAGCATCAGCAAAAACAGATGGGGGATCATGGATGAATGACTTACCGGTAGTACGTTCGCCATGGCGGATTCTGATCCTCGTGCTCGGTTTTACCTTCCTGTATGCGCCGATGCTGATGCTGGTTATCTATTCATTTAACAGTTCGAAGCTGGTGACGGTATGGGCGGGGTGGTCGACTCGCTGGTATAGCGAGCTATTTCATGATGACGCGATGATGAGCGCGGTGGGGTTAAGCCTGACCATTGCCGCCTGCGCGGCGACGGCTGCGGCGATCCTTGGCACGATTGCCGCGGTGGTGCTGGTGCGTTTTGGCCGTTTTCGCGGTTCCAACGGTTTTGCTTTTATGATCACCGCGCCGCTGGTGATGCCCGATGTGATTACCGGGCTGTCGCTGCTGCTGCTGTTCGTCGCGCTGGGGCATTCCATCGGCTGGCCATCGGATCGCGGCATGTTGACGATATGGCTGGCGCATGTCACCTTCTGTACTGCCTACGTGGCGGTGGTGATCTCTTCACGTCTGCGCGAGCTGGACAGGTCAATCGAAGAGGCGGCGATGGATCTTGGCGCCGCGCCGCTGAAGGTGTTTTTCGTGATAACCTTGCCGATGATTATGCCCGCGGTCATTTCCGGCTGGCTGCTGGCGTTTACCTTGTCTCTTGATGACCTGGTGATTGCCAGCTTTGTCTCCGGGCCGGGGGCGACGACGCTGCCGATGTTGGTTTTCTCCAGCGTGCGGATGGGCGTTAACCCGGAAATTAACGCCCTGGCGACCTTAATCCTCGGCGTGGTGGGAATTGTCGGTTTTATCGCCTGGTATTTAATGGCTCGCGCAGAAAAGCAGCGAGTGCGCGATATCCAGCGTGCAAGAAGGGGCTGAACCCACTAAAATCGCTAACAGAGCCTATTATCGGTGCCGCACTCGTGGCGCCGTTTTCATGGATGACTTTACGTTGGGATTGTTTACAAAAACTCGATCGTCTCATGCTCGTCTTAACGTCCCTGCGCTGGTACAGGTGGCGGCCTTTGCTATTATCTTAATTCGCGGTCTCGACCTGTTAATGATCCTCAATCAGCTCGGCGTGCAGGGGATTGCCGATTTTGTCCATCGTAGCGTGCAAACCTGGGCCCTGACGCTGGTGTTTCTGGCGAGCCTGGCGCTGGTGTTTATCGAGATCTGGTGCGCCTTTTCGCTGGTGAAAGGCCGTAACTGGGCGCGCTGGCTCTACCTGCTGACGCAAATTATCGTCATCTCTTATCTGTGGGCGGCCTCGATTGGCTACGGCTATCCTGAATTGTTCAGCGTGGCCGGGGAGTCAAAACGAGAGATTCTCCATGCGCTGTTCTTGCAGAAGTTGCCGGATCTGCTGGTGCTGGCGCTATTGTTTATCCCTGCGTCGTGCCGACGATTTTTCCGCTTGCAATAACGGTGATACAATCCCCGCCCCGGTTTTCTTGAAGGTCTTCTTATGCATTGCGCACTTTACGACGCGGGCCGCTGCCGTTCCTGTCAGTGGCTGGAATTGCCATTGACGCAACAGCTCGCCGATAAAATGGCGAACCTGCGCGAACTGCTGGCGGGTCATCCAGCGGCGAGATGGCTTGCTCCGGTTTCAGGTCCGGAGACGGCGTTTCGCAACAAAGCGAAAATGGTCGTAAGCGGTAGCGTCGAGCGCCCGCTGCTCGGCATGCTGCATCGCGATGGTACGCCGGAAGATCTCACCGATTGCCCGCTGTATCCGCCGAGTTTTGAACCGGTTTTCGCCGCGCTGAAGCCGTTTATCGCCCGCGCCGGACTCACCCCCTATAACGTTGCCCGCAAGCGCGGCGAACTGAAGTATTTACTGCTGACCGAAAGCCAACAGGGCGGCATGATGTTGCGTTTCGTTCTGCGCTCTGCGGCTAAGCTTGCACAGTTGCGCGCCGCGCTGCCGTGGTTACAGCAGCAGTTGCCGCAGCTTAAGGTGATTACCGCCAATATTCAGCCCGTGCATATGGCTATCATGGAAGGGGAGCAGGAGATTTTCCTCAGCGATCAACAGGCGCTGGCGGAGAACTTTAACGGCGTACCGCTGTGGATCCGCCCGCAAAGCTTTTTCCAGACCAACCCGACGGTGGCGAGCCAGCTCTATGCTACCGCCCGCGACTGGGTACGCGCGCTGCCGGTCAACCACATGTGGGATCTGTTTTGCGGCGTCGGCGGTTTCGGCCTGCACTGCGCAACCCCGCAGATGCGCCTTACCGGTATCGAAATCGCCCCGGAAGCCATCGCCTGCGCGAAGCAATCCGCGGCCCAGTTGGGATTAACCAATCTTCATTTTCAGGCGCTGGATTCCACGCAATTCGCGACGCATGAAGACGATATTCCACAGCTGGTGCTGGTCAACCCGCCGCGGCGCGGCATCGGCGCCGAACTGTGCGATTATCTAAGCCGCATGGCGCCGCCGTATATTATTTATTCGAGCTGTAACGCGCGGACGATGGCCGCAGATATTGATCGTCTGCAGGGCTATCGCCTTGAGCGGGTGCAGTTGTTCGATATGTTTCCACATACCGCGCATTATGAAGTGCTGACGCTGCTGGTTCGTGAAGTTTAAACAAAATGTGAACTCTTTAAGCGGCTGAAATCGGGTAAGCTTTATGAAACGAGCGTGAAATTCGTGGAGCGAATCTGATGAGTAAAAAAATCCTGCTGGTGGAAGATGATGATGATATTGCGGCTTTGTTGCGCCTGAATCTGCAGGATGAAGGGTACCAAATCGTGCACGAGGCGGACGGCGCGCAGGCGCTGCGCCAGCTGGATAACGGCGTTTGGGATGCGGTGATTCTTGACCTGATGTTGCCCAACGTCGACGGGCTGGAGATTTGCCGTCGCATCCGTCAGCAAACGCGCTATCTACCGGTGATTATTATTAGCGCCCGTTCCAGCGAAACCCAGCGCGTGCAGGGGCTGGAAATGGGGGCCGATGATTATCTGGCGAAACCTTTTTCTCTGCTGGAGCTGATTGCCCGGGTGAAGGCGGTTTTCCGCCGTCAGGAAGCGATGGGACAAAATCTCTTGATGGATGCCGGACGTATCGCCTGCCACGGCCTGAATATCGACCCGCTGTCCCGGGAGGTCAGGCTGCACGGTGAACTGGTAGACCTCACGCCGCGCGAATTCGATCTGCTCTATTACTTTGCCCGCCATCCCGGTGAAGTTTTTTCGCGTCTGGCGCTGCTGGATAGCGTCTGGGGCTATCAGCATGAAGGCTACGAACATACGGTCAACACACATATTAATCGTCTGCGTACGAAAATAGAGCGCGACCCGGCAGAGCCGGACATTATTCTTACCGTCTGGGGGAAGGGGTATAAATTTGCGCCCTATAGCGCCGGGGCGCAGTCATGATCCGCCGACTCAGCCTCAGCCAGCGGTTATCGTTGGTGTTTATCGCCTTGCTGTTGCTGTGTGCGCTGTCCGTTTGTCTACTCCAGCTCTATAGCAGCGCGCAGTACGGTAACGTCATGGTGCAACGGCTTTCAGCCGGTCTGGCGCAGCAGATCGCCGCCCGCGAGCCGCTGCTCAACGTGCGCGGCGAGGTGGATCGCGCGGCGTTGAAACCACTATTCGACCGTCTGATGGTGTTTAACCCAAGCGTCGAGCTGTACTTCGTTTCGCCGGATGGCGAGCTGCTGGCGGATGCCGCGCCGCCGGGGCACATTAAACGCCAGCGCATTGCCATGGCGCCGGTGCAGGCGTTTCTCTCCGGCGGCGCGTGGCCAATTTATGGTGACGATCCGCGCAGCATGGACCAGCAAAAAGTGTTTAGCGCCGCGCCGCTGCGCCTTGACGGCCAGCTACGTGGCTATCTCTACATTATCCTGCAGGGCGAAACTTTTAATGAACTGGCACAAAACGCCTGGCAGAAGACGCTGTGGAGCCTGCTGCTATGGACACTGCTGCTGGTGGCGCTGTTTGGCCTGTTGGCCGGCGGCCTGGCGTGGTATTGGGTAACACGCCCGGTACGCCAGCTGACGGCGCAGGTGGCAGCCGGAGACAGCGATAGTATTCGAGCAATCAAAGCGCTGGCGGCGCAGGCGCCGGACCCGCATCCCGGAAATGAAGTGGCGCTGCTGCATAACCGCTTTATCGAACTGGCTCAGCAGATCGCCGGGCAATGGGATCGGCTGGCTGATAGCGATCGTCAGCGCCGGGAATTTATTGCCAATATTTCGCATGACCTGCGCACGCCGCTCACTTCGCTGCTGGGATATCTGGAGACGTTATCGCTAAAGGATGATCGCCTGACGGCGCAGGAGCGTAAGCAGTATCTGAATATCGCGCTACGCCAGGGAAATAAAGTTCGTCATCTGTCTCAGCAGCTATTTGAGCTGGCACGCCTTGAACATGGCGGTATTAAGCCGCAGCCGGAAAAGTTTATCCTTGCCGAGCTGATTCAGGACGTGGCGCAAAAATTCGATCTGGCGATTGCCACCCGCGAAATCTGTCTGCGCCTGGAATTGGCGTCAGGCTTGCCTTTGGTTGAGGCAGACCTCTCGATGATGGAGCGGGTATTAACCAATCTGCTGGATAACGCCATTCGCCATACTCCGCACGGGGGCGAAATTCGTCTGTCGTCGCGCCTGCAGGGGGCGCAGGTGGTGGTCGAGGTGGCCGATAGCGGCCCGGGCGTCGCCGGTGAGTTACGGGCCAATCTGTTTGAGCGGCCATCGGTACTGGAACCGGGGCAGCAGAGCGCCTCACGGGGCGGGCTGGGGTTGATGATTGTTCGCCGGATGCTGCAACTGCACGGGGGGGAAATTCGCCTGCTGGAAGTACCGGCAGGGGCCTGTTTCCAGTTTACCCTGCCGCTGTGAGGGGGGGCGTTACCGATAGACCCGGCTCAGGCGGCTGCGCCGTAAGCCGGGAAGCGTAGATCTTACTCCGGGAACCACTGGTTGCTAATTTTCTGGTAGGTTCCGTCAGCTTTAATCGCTTTCAGCGCGGCGTTCAGTTTTTCCAGCAGCGCTTTATTATCCGGGCGCACCGCAATGCCGAGGCCGGTACCGAAATACTGCGGATCGGTCACTTTCGGCGTCGCCGCGCCTAACTGCGGGTTGGTCTTCAGCCATTCGTTGACCACCGCGGTATCGCCGAAGACGCCGTCGATACGGCCGTTTTTCAGGTCGATAATGGCATTCTGGTAGCTATCGTAAGCGACGGTTTTGACTTCCGGGTGCTTATCCTGCAGGTATTTCTGGTGCGTGGTGCCGTTTTCCATGCCGATACGCTTACCTTTCAGGTCATCAAAAGAGTGGTACGCGTCTTTTTTGGCGATTACCAGCGCCGAGTTGGCGTAGTACGGGTCGGTAAACGCGACCTGTTTGCTACGCTCAGGCGTGATGTCCATGCCGGAGATCACCGCATCATACTTTTTAAATTTTAGCGCCGGGATCAGGCTGTCGAAAGCGTGGTTGGTAAAAGTACAGTCAGCCTGCATTTGCTTACACAGCGCTTTGGCCAGATCGAGATCGAAACCGACAATCTGGTTATTCGCATCCATGGATTCAAATGGCGGATAGGTCGCGGAAACGCCAAAGCTGATTTTTTCCGCGGCAGCGGCGCCAAAGGCGAAAGAGCTAAGCAGTGCGGCCAGAACTAACTTTTTCATAGTGGGACTCCCGTCGGTCAATCTTATGATGTTGTGCCGGTTTACGGCTGAAGTTCACAATGCCACCAAATGAATTTATATGCAATAAAGTTGTATGTTTATTTTGTTGGTTGTAAAAAAAACGGGTAAGCATTAGCACTTACCCGTTTCATATGTTACTGTTTATGCATTTCGTGATGTTAGTTACGGCGCTCGAAGGCCAGCGCTTTTCTTTCCACCAGACGCATCAGCAGCGTCAGCAGGCCGTTCACCACCAGATAAATGATACCGGCTGCGCCGAAGACCATCACGTCATAGGTGCGCCCGTACAGCAGCTGGCCATGACCCATCACTTCCATCAGCGTGATAGTGTAAGCCAGCGAGGTGCTTTTAAAGACCAACACCACTTCGTTAGAGTACGAGGAGAGGGCGCGTTTAAAAGCATACGGTAGCAGAATCGCCAGCGTATCCTTCTTGTTCATCCCCAGCGCGCTGCAGGACTGCCACTGGCCGTCCGGAATGGCGCGGATGGCGCCATAGAACAGCTGGGTGGTATAAGCCGCGCTGTTTAACGACAAAGCGATCAGCGCGCACAGCCAGGGCTCAGAGATCAGATGCCACAGCACCGGGTAATTCTGTAATGACGGGAACTGTCCTGGTCCATAGTAGATCAGGAAGATCTGCACCAGCAGCGGTGTCCCGGTAAACAGGGTGATATAGCCGCGGACGATCCACACCACCACCGGCGTTTTTAACGTCAGCACGATGGTAAAGATCAGCGCCAGGATCAGCGCCACGACGATCGATGCCGCCGTCAGCGTCAGGCTGGTATGCAGCCCTTTCAGCAGTTCGGGTAAGTAATCGAGCATCAACCTGGTCTCCGTTCGAAGCGCGTCGCACGCTGATCAATACGTTTGAGAATGTATTGACTCAACAGGGTGATGACGAGATATATCGCTGCCGCAATGATGTACCAGTTAAACGGCTCCTGAGTGCGGGTAGCAATACTTTTGGTTTGCAGCATCAGATCGTTGACACTGATAAGGCTGACCAGCGCGGTATCTTTCAGCAGCACCAGCCATTGGTTGCCAAGACCCGGCAGGGCATGGCGCCACATCTGCGGCATCACCAGGCGGAAGAATATCGCCGCCTTCGACAAACCCAGCGCTTGTCCGGACTCCCACTGCCCCTGCGGCACCGCTTTCAAGGCGCCGCGCAGGGTCTGCGAGGCATAGGCGGCATACAGCAGGGAAAGCGCAATGGCGCCGCAGAGGAACGGGCTGACGTCGAAATTCTCAATTTGCATCTGTACCGGAATCTGCACAAACCCAAGATTAAGAGTAAAACCGTCAGACAACGTCAGCAGCAGCTGTGAGGAACCAAAGTAGATAAACAGCACCACCAGGATTTCCGGTAGGCCGCGTAAAATCGTCACGATGCCGGTCGCCAACCATGCCACAGGGCGCCATTTCACCGACTCCAGCACGGCGAAAAGCATCGCCAGCACCAGGCCGATGACCAGCGCGCAAACGGCAAGGCCGACGGTCATCCCGGCGGCGCTTGCTAATGGAAAAAATTCGTTCATTCAGCGTTACTTCTGGAACCATTTGCTATAGATGGTCTGGTACGTCCCATCTTTCTTCACTTTTTCCAGCGCAGCGTTAAATTTCTGCTGCAGCTCGGTATTGCCCTGACGAACCGCAATGCCGAGGCCGGTACCGAAGTAGTCTTTATCCGTCACTTTATCACCCACCGGTGCCAGCTTCGGATTGCTCTTCAGCCATTCGGTCACTACCGCCGTGTCGCCGAAGACGGCGTCAATGCGGCCGTTTTGCAGATCCAGTTTGGCATTCTGGTAGCTGTCATAAGGAACGGTGGTGATTTCAGGATGCTTATCAGTGATGAATTTCTGATGGGTAGTACCGTTCTGCACGCCAACTTTTTTGCCTTTCATTTGGTCAATGCCGGTGAACTTACCCTGCTGGCCGACAAACAGCGCTGAGTTTTCATAATACGGGGTGCTGAACAGCACCTGTTTTTCACGCTCAGGGGTGATATCCATACCGGCCATGACGGCGTCGAAGCGGCGGAATTTCAGTCCTGGGATCAGGCTATCGAAAGCCTGGTTAGTAAAGGTGCAGGTCGCGTCCATCTCTTTACACAGCGCGTTAGCCAGATCGACGTCAAAGCCGACGATTTTGTTGTTGGCATCTACCAGCTCAAACGGAGGGTAGGAGGCCTCGGTGGCGAAACGGATAGTCTGGGCTGCGGTAGCGGAAAGGCTCATGCCCGCGAGCAGAGCGGCAATCAGTACTTTTTTCATCGTTATTTCCCCGAAAACATCAATGTGAAAGATAGTTTTTAAAGGCGTCGGTTTGCGGATGCGCGAAGCAGTTAGCATCCCCTTGCTCAACGATATGCCCGTTTTCCATATACACCACGCGGCTGGCGGTTTTACGCGCCACTTCCACTTCGTGGGTAACGATAACCTGGGTGATTCCGGTTTCCGCCAGTTCGCGAATGATGCTGACGATCTGGGCGGTGATTTCCGGATCCAACGCGGCGGTGGGTTCATCAAACAGCAGCACCTGTGGCTCCATCATCAGCGCGCGGGCAATCGCTACGCGCTGCTGTTGACCGCCTGACAGATGCAGCGGATAGCGGTCGCTGTAAGGTTTAAGGCGTAAACGCTCAAGTAGTTTTTCGGCGCGCGCCAGCGCCTGATCTTTGGTTAAGCCCAGCACGCGGCACGGGGCTTCGATCAGGTTTTGCACCACGGTCAGGTGTGGCCACAGGTTGTACTGCTGGAAGACCATCCCGACATTCTGGCGCAGCTCGCGAATAGCTTTGTCAGACGGCGCTTTGGTGAAGTCGAATTGATTACCGGCGATGTTTAAGGTACCGGAACGCGGCATCTCCAGCAGGTTGAGTACGCGAAGCAGCGAGCTTTTACCGGCGCCGCTTGGGCCGAGGAGCACCAGCGTTTCCCCCTGCGGGCAATCCAGCGTGATGTCGAACAGCGCCTGGTGCGCGCCGTAGAAGCAATTAATGCCGTTTAGTTTAATACTCATCTGGGCAGTCTGATACAAATAGCTATTGAGGCCGCAAATAGTACCTTTGACAGAATAGTTATGCAATATTTATGCGTTAAAAGTTAAATGTAAACCACATTTATCACTAAAGTTAGCACAAAATATGGGTTCATGTGGTAGGGGGGAACAAATGTCGGCATTACCGCACGGAATACCGACATTTTACCGGGGTTATCGTTTCAGCGGGGTGGCTTTAACGCCGAAATTAGCGTTTCTCAAGACTCTGACGCAGCGAGCCGGCCGGAGCGTGGCTGTTTATGCCGAGGTAGCGGACATCGTCAACCGCCCAGCACTGGCCTTCCTGAATCATCAGCACTTCATCTTTCCAGCTCTGGGTTCCCTGTTTTAATTCAACGCGCAGCGGAATATTGCGCGCATCGCGGTTCGGGATGGTTGAGGCGCTGGCGACGTCGGCGCTATCCGCCGGGGTAGAACTGCTGGAGAATGGATTTGATTGCAGCAGCGCGTTACGCGATGGGTCCTGACGAGCGTCGTTCAGCAGTTTAGCCAAACCGTCGCTCAGATACGGGCGCAGCGCGGTGAGATCGTTATTACGATGCTGGATTTGATAATCATAGAACTGCTGCGCTACCTCGTCCGGGCCGCCCTCGATGCAGGAACCGCTGCGGGTGCCGTTGTCTTTATAAGCCGGGGTCACGGTGGTACAGGCGCTCAGCGCCAGTGCGCAAGGCAAAACAAGTGCAAGAATGTTGTAGCGCATGATGATTTCCTTATGAACTCACTACGTTGTTAGATTCTGCTAAAGCATAGCGTAAGCGCGACAATTGTACTTGACGCAAAGAGCTAAGACCTTGATGTGACAACGACCATCGGCTGTCCGCGCCTCTTGCGCGGGCAGCCGGCGTATCAGAATTGATAACTATAGTTGACGCTGGCGAACCACAGGTAAGGGTGATCGTAGCTGCCGGAGACGATTTCCGGTGATTTTACGTGGGAAGATTGCATGTGCAGATAAGAGACCGCGACACCGATATTGCTGGCCGGGGTTATCTGGTATTGCGCGCCGGTGGCGAAGCGCCACTCATCGCCGGTTGGCAGCGAGAGCGCCGTGTCGCTTTGTGAATCATAAACCGTGCTGTCGAAACCGACGCCGGCGTTCAGACGCCACTGCTCGGTCGGCCGGTACTGTACGCCGACGGCGGTATGCCAGGAGTCCTTCAGGCGGTTATTTTTACTACTTTCGTGACCGGAAACGGTGATTTGCGGGCTGCCGAACTGGCTCCAGTCCTGCCAGCCGAGATCGCCCATCACCGACCACTGTTTATTAATATCGTGGACCATGCTGAGCATGATCTGCTGCGGCGCGCGGACCTGGGCGGAGATAGGCAAATCATACGCAACGTTCGGTAAATTGGGAAAACGCGCTTTGCCCTTAACGTTAAAGTCATAATCGGTTTTACTGTTCCAGGTGATGCCGGCGCGGGTCTGGTCGGTTAACTGCATCAGCAGACCCAGACGATAGCTCATCGCCCAGTCATGGTCTTTATCTTTCTCGTCATTACCGTCGACGTTACGCGTCAGCGATAAATAACCATAGTTCAGGTTGGCGGATGCGCCGACAGAGAGACGATCGTTAAGTTTCCACGCCAGCGACGGGCTCAGCGTCATCGCCACCATGGTGCTTTTCTTGATAAGACGATCGCCGGCCCAGTTGCCAAAATCGATGCCTAAACCGTAGTTGCCGTACAAGCCAATCCCGGCATATAAATCATCGTTAATTTTCTGTGCGTAAAAGCCGCTGGCGTTAGGAAACAGATTCATCACGTTACCAGGGCTATTACCGCCGTGTTCGTTATTCATCTGATACGGGATATCGCCGCCCATGACCTGCGCGCCGCCGGTAAACATATGGTCAGGAAGCCGGGTCATGCCGGCTGGGTTGGTGACGATGGTGGAGGCGTCCTGCGCGCGGGCGGCCTGACCTGCGCCTGCCAGGCCGACGTCTTCGGTGCCGATTTCATAAAAATAGAGTGCGCTGGCATGGCTGAAGCCAGAGCAGAGCAACCCAGAAATAAGGAATGCGATTTTTTTCATTTGCCACCTGCGGTAATGTAAAACGCGAGCATATTCTTATGCCCAAAGTATAGAGGACATATCTTTTTTAGCGTCGGATTTATACTGATAGTCCGGGGGATATATTGCGAGTCCGTTAACGGAGTGGATTACCAATTTTAGGCGTTATACGGATTAGCATCCTGATGAAGGCGCATATTTGATATGACTATTAACGAGGGGTAAATGGAAAAAGAGTATAAAAATAAATATTCACAGAGTAATAAGTAAGAAACACTATCACCATACGATGATAATGTTTCTATATCGGCAATAACTAATTATTTCTTCTTATAGATATTCGCGGATACGTGCAGTTTCTTATCGGTGTTACCGGAAGAGAGCACCACAACGTCAGCGCCTTTTTCATCGGCTTTTTTGATCAGTTCTTCGCGCGCATCGCTTGGCGCAGTTTGTCCGGTAGAGGAGATGGTGCCAATTTTTTGGTATTGACCCTCTACCTTAGCGAAATCTTCTTTGCTCAGAATTTCTGCAGAAAACGCGTTCGCGGTTAAAAACAATGCTGCACCTGCCACTAAAGCTGCATATTTCATATTATTAATCTCCATTGTTTATCTTGCTATCATCATGCTCTTGTTTTAACTAACCAATGAGCGCCATCAGATTGAATCAAGCCCGTCTTTTTTTCAAGCGAAATGCTGCATTTTTATGACCTAAAATTAACGATTTTTTAAAGAAAAGATGACAGGGTTCTCATTGATAATGCTTGCTTTTTTTTGCGTAATAGACGTTGTCGGAGCCTAAGACCATTTTCATCTGTCGTTAGCTGAAAATGACGTTAAGCGGCGAGGGGCTGAAGCGGCCAGCAACAGACATTCCGGGGTTGATGGTTTATCATAAAGAGAAAGACACAGCGGGCAGCTCAACTGCTTGTCCAGTCGCTAAAAAAGGAGTAGCTATGCCGACCGAACAACGGCTGGATCCGCGCCAGGATCGAGCAATGCTGTGGGCCAATCGCGAAAATGTGCAAAAACATGCACTGTCGCGCAGCATGCCGTGGTTAGCGTTCGTCAATATCGCCTTTGCCTTGATGGTCATCTTCCGCAACGTTCTGTTCACCGAGTTCGATCATCAGAGCTTGACTCACCAGGATATTATTCCTTATCTGGAGATGGCGCTTGGGGCCATTATCGTTTTCTCGCTGGCGCTTTGCATGATGGTTATCTCCGGGCGGATATTAAGCGGTATTTATGCCACAAAAGTGATTTCCGCTATTTTGTTGATTCTCAGTTTATGCTGGTCGGTGAGTAGTTACTGCTTCATCATTTTATGGTCGCTGCCGTTCGCGTGGCCGCTGCTGGTTATTTTAATGACCACCGGTCTTGCCGCGCTCTATTATTTTCCGGTGGGCCTCGTGGCTTACCTTGTTCCTTTATGGGGTATTTCATTACTCGCTGGCGTGCAAATACATCATGGTGTCGATTTACGTTTTCTGATTCTGTGGGGAATATGCACCGCCATTATGATTTATGGCCGGCAGATATTACAGCGCTGGTATGACGAGGCCTGGAAAACCCATCAGGAGAACATGCAACTGATTAATCGGTTGGAAAACATGGCGAATCAGGATGCCTTGACGGCGACCGCCAACCGCCGGGCTCTGGACAATTTTTTAGCGCAGGCCTGGGAACGTAAAGAGCCGCTGGCGCTGATCATCCTCGATGTCGACTTTTTTAAACGTTATAACGATCACTACGGTCACCAGGCGGGAGATTACTGCCTCTCCTGCATCGCCTCCGTGCTGAAAATGTCGGTACGCGCGCAGGAGGATATGGTGGCGCGCTATGGCGGCGAGGAGTTTGTGATTGTCCTGCCGCTGCAATCATTAGATAGCGCCACGGCGGTGGCGCAGCGGATCCAACAGAAGATTCGCGAAGCGGCGCTGCCGCATGCCAAATCCGATGCCGGGCCGCTAGTGACGGTCAGTATGGGTATTGTCGCCTCGGACGGGCGCGTCCCGGCGTCAGAGTTAATCGCGCAGGCGGATGCTGCGCTGTATAAAGCCAAGCAAGAAGGACGTAATCGATGGTCTTATTAGCAAAGCGCATTATCCAGCTTGCGCTTGCCGCTTTGCTGCTGGCAGGCTGTGCGCAGGAGCAGGGTATTGTCGACAAACAGGGTTATCAGTTGGATACCCGTCATCCGGCGCAGGCGGCCTATCCGCGTATTAAAGTCCTGGTCATTCACTATACCGCCGATAACTTTGATGTCTCGCTGGCGACCCTGACCGATAAAGAGGTTAGTTCGCACTATTTAATTCCCGAGCAGCCGCCTCTGCACCACGGTAAACCGCGTATCTGGCAACTGGTGCCGGAGGAAGATTTAGCCTGGCACGCCGGTATCAGCTTCTGGCGCGGCAGCACGCGTATCAACGATACCTCTATCGGTATTGAGCTGGAAAATCGCGGCTGGCAAAAAAACGGCGATATAAAAAGGTTTACCCCATTTAATCCGGCGCAAATTGACGCGCTTATCCCGCTGGCGAAAGATATCATCGCCCGCTATCACATTCAGCCGCAAAATGTCGTGGCTCATGCCGATATCGCGCCGCAGCGCAAGGACGACCCTGGCCCGCTGTTCCCGTGGCGGGCGCTGGCGCAGCAGGGAATTGGCGCCTGGCCTGATGATTCACGCGTCGCCTTTTATTTGCAAGGGCGTCCAGGCTGGCAGCCAGTTGATAGCGGAGAATTGTTAGACCTGCTGTCGCGCTACGGCTATCAGGTCACCCCGGAGATGACCCCGGCGCAGCAAAAACGGGTGATTATGGCCTTCCAGATGCACTTCAGGCCGGCACGCTGGGACGGCGTGGCCGATGCGCAAACGCAGGCGATCGCCGAAGCGTTGCTGGAAAAATATGGACAAGGATGATGGAGTAATAAAATGAACAAGGATGTATTGCGTCTTGCGCTGGCGGCGATGTGTTTTACCTCTGTAGCTTCCGCACAAAGTTATTCCTGCAAGTATTTAGCGAAAATCAGCGCAGAAGAGGAGACCCTGGTGAATTGCGCCAGTTGGGTTGATGGAGAGCCGCGGTTTTCCCCGCGCTTATCTCGGCTTGCGTTGTCTGCTAATGGCCTTTACCAGCTGTATATCAGTTCTGCTGAGTGGCCAGGTAGTGGGCGCTATTACTTACTTAACGATCGCAGTGAGGCGCTGTCTTTGCTGCCGTTTGATAATGGCGGCGATGAATTTGCTGAAGGACTGGTGCGTTCTCGCCAGCAGGGTAAGGTCGGTTTTTATAATGCACAGCTTCAGGCGGTAATTATCCCGCAGTTTGACTTCGCCTGGCCGTTTAAAGAAGGGAAAGCGCTGGTCTGTAACGGTTGCAATACACGGCGTGATGGCGAGCATACGTCGATGATTGGCGGGCAGTGGTTTTATATCGATAAATCAGGCGCGCGTATTTCGCCTATTGGCAGCAAACCGGGTGACTTGCTGCCGTAAGCGTCGGTTTTAATCGTGTAGTTTACCGTGGTCTTTTAACCACGCGGCGGTGCGGGTAACCCCCTCATCGAGGGTAACGATCGGCTGATAGCCAAGTTCCTGCTGAGCGCGGCTGATATCGAGGGTAAAGTCGAAATTGAGCTTCGAAACGCCGTAATGGGTGAAAGCGGGTTCTTTTGCCGATTTATTGCCGAAATGCTCCATGCTGCGGGCAATAATATCCAACATCGGATAGGGCACCGAGCGGATTCGGCACTTGATGCCCAGCTCGTCGATGAGCTTCTGCACGATACTGCGCAGCGTCCGCGGCTCGCCGTTGCTGATATTCCACGCCCGCGCGGAAGGTAAGTGGTCGCACTGCGGCTGACTGGCCAACCACATCGCATGCACCGCGTTTTCGTAGTAAGTCATGTCCACCAGCGCGTTACCGCCGCGCGGCAAGAGCACGCTGCCGTAGTGGCGCATCATTTGCACCATTCGCGGAATAAAGACCTTATCATGCGGCCCAAACAGGCTTTGCGGGCGCAATATCGTAAAACGGGTATGCGGGTTCGCCTGCGCCAGCAGGTTGATAACCTCTTCGCTGGCCGCCTTGCTGCGGGCGAATTCATTGGCAAAGCGGTGTGGGCGGAAATCTTCCTGAATATCGCGATGGTGGTGATAATCGAAATAGAGCGAAGGCGATGAAATATGGACGAAATTGCGTACGCCCCAGGCAACGGACCATTCGCCAAGGCGGCGCGTTGCGCGAACGTTAGCTAAATCGAAGGCTTGCTGGGTACCCCACGGCGAGGTAAAGCTGGAACAGTGCCATAGCGTATCAATACCGGCGAGCATCACTTTAGCCTGCGAAGAGACCAGTTCGGTTAGATCGGCAGGAATAAACTCCGCGCCCATTTTGCTCAGAAGCTTACCCATCGCTTCGTTGCGCCCGGTCGCTCGCACGCTGATGCCCTTGTTGCGCAGATATTCCACCGCATTACGGCCTAATCCGCTGGTCGCACCGGTAACCAGTACCTTCATATCAATCTACTGTCCCAGAAAAGAATTTCGTGCGCATTTTTCCGTGATTCTCCCGAGTATGCAATGAGAATCATGAAAGAATAACGCTTAATCTTCGTTTTTGCCTGTGATTTGCTCGGCCTGGCGGGCGATGCGTCGCGCCATGCCGCGAAAAATAAACAGATGCGCCGGGATCATCAGTAGCCAGTAGAACAGGCCGGGCATACCGTGCGGATGCCACCAGGCGCGAACGTCCAGTTCACGATGGTCGCCTTTATCGCTAATGGTAAAGCTTAAACGACCAAGACCGGGGGCTTTCATGCCAAACAATAGGGTTAGCTGTTGTTCTTCTTCCACAATAATCACTTTCCAACTGTCGACCGTATCGCCAGTTTGCAGATAATCATGCTGCGGCCGCCCTTTGGCTAAACGATGGCCGACCAGCAGATCCATGGCGCCGCGGATTTTCCACAGAATGTTGCCGAAGAAATAACCCTCTTTACCGCCGATTTGGTTCACCACTCGCCATAGCGACTTACGGCTTGCCTGGGTGCTAACGGTGCAGCCAGCCTGCTTTGGGTAGTAGCCATACTCCGGCCGCCAGCGGGCGAAAGCCTGAGCGTCGTAGCCCCAATCGCTGGAGTTCACCAGCTGTTCTTCTTCTTTCAAAGTACGACGCACCGCCTGATCGAAGGGAATCAAGGTTTGCGGGATCAGCGCGCGCAGCGAACGATCGTCGGCGATCAGATCGTGTTTTAGCCCCTGAATCAGCGCCTTAGCAATGGTGGGTGGCACCGAGGTGATGACGTTCAGGAACCACACCGAAATCCAGCGGGTCGGAAAGGGGATAGGGATCAACAGGCGATGCTTGCCGCTGACCGCCATAAAATGGGTGAACTGCTGCTGATAGCTGAGAATATCCGGGCCGGCGGCCTCGAAGACGCGGTGCTCGCGAGCCGGATGATTAAGTAACTCCACCAGATAGTAGAGCAGGTTTTCCAGCGCGATGGGGGTTGTGCGTGAGCGTACCCAGCGCGGCGGCGTCAACACCGGCAGGTTGTAAACCATGTCGCGCATCACTTCAAAAGCGGCGGATCCGGCGCCGACGATGATACCCGCCCGTAACTCGGTAACGGGGATCCCTGACTCGCGTAGGACATCGGCCGTCACCTGACGGGCGCGCAGATGGTCGGACTGCTCCTGCGCCGGAGCCTGCAGCGAGCTGAGAAATATCACCTGGCGCACCGGCGTCTGACGCAAGGCATCGCGCACGTTAACGGCGACCCGACGTTCATGGGCGATGAAATCGCCGCCTTCCCCCATGCCATGCACCAGATAGTAAAGAGTATCGACCCCGCGAAGCAGTGCCGGGAGATCCTGCGGCTGATTGAGGTCGATAGCGTGGCAGGTGACGTCGGGAAGATCGAGCTTCTGCAGCCTGTCGATATGGCGTGCCGCTGCCAACACCGGATAACCTCGTGCGCTTAATTCGCGCACCAGATGCTGGCCAATATAGCCGCTGGCGCCAAGCACCAGAATAGATTGCGACACGCCTGACTCCTTAGCGTTGTAAAAAGGCTTGCCAGTGACCGACCACTTCCGTCAACTGCTGGCGATTAACATCGAGATGCATGACCAGACGCACGACTGGCGAGGCGTTGATCAACACGCCGCGAGCCTGCATGAATTCGCCGAGCGCCCGAGCCTGCTCCTCGCCGACGCGTACGAACAGCATGTTGGTATCGTGACGCATCACATCAGCGCCGACGGCGCGTAGCTGTTCCGCCATCCACGCGGCGTTGTCGTGATCCTCCTGCAGACGGGCTACGTTATTCTGCAGAGCGTACAGACCGGCAGCGGCCAGAATGCCTGCCTGACGCATCCCGCCGCCGACCATTTTACGCCAGCGAATGGCGCGGCGGATGTACGCTTCGCTGCCCAGCAGCAGAGAACCAACCGGCGTACCGAGCCCTTTTGACAGGCAAATAGTGAACGAATCACAGTACTGCGCGATATCGCGCAGCTCGCAGCCGTACGCTACAACGGCGTTGAAGATACGCGCGCCATCGACATGTAGCGCCAGATTGCGCTGGCGGGTGAACGTCCAGGCCTCTTGCAGATAGCCGCGCGGCAACACCTTACCGTTGTGCGTATTCTCCAGGCTTAACAGGCGGGTGGGGGCGAAATGGATATCGTCGGGCTTAATTTTGGCCGCGACTTTATCCAGCGGCAGCGAACCGTCCGCCGCGGCATCGATCGGCTGCGGCTGAATACTGCCCAACACCGCTGCGCCGCCGGCTTCATACAGATAGTTATGCGCGCCCTGGCCGACGATGTACTCTTCGCCGCGCTGGCAGTGGCTAAGCAGGCCAACGAGGTTGGCCTGGGTGCCGGTAGGCAGAAACAGCGCCGCCTCTTTGCCTGCAAGCTCAGCGGCATAGCGCTGGAGTTCATTGACGGTTGGGTCGTCGCCATACACATCGTCCCCGACTGGGGCGGCCATCATGGCCTCCATCATGGCGCGCCCGGGGCGAGTTACGGTATCACTGCGAAGATCTATCACGGCATATCCTTGTTCTGATTCTGGGTGATAGCATTGTTTTACCTGAGCCAGTTGGTTTTCGCCAGTTCGATCACTTCATCGCCGCGTCCGCTGATAATCGCCCGCAGCATATACAGGCTAAATCCTTTGGCCTGCTCCAGCTTAATTTGCGGCGGGATCGCCAGCTCTTCCTTCGCTACCACTACATCGACTAATACCGGACCGTCGGTGCTAAAGGCGGTCTGCAGCGCCTCATCAACCTCAGAGGCTTTCTCGACGCGTATCCCTTTGATCCCGCAGGCTTCGGCAATGCGGGCGAAATTAGTGTCGTGCAGCTCGGTACCGTCGGTCAGATAGCCGCCGGCTTTCATCTCCATCGCTACAAAGCCGAGAATGCTGTTATTAAAAATAACGATTTTCACCGGCAGCTTCATCTGTGCCAGCGACAAAAAATCCCCCATCAGCATGCTGAAACCGCCATCGCCGCACATGGCGATGACCTGGCGATTCGGCGCGGTCGCTTTGGCGCCAATAGCCTGCGGCATGGCGTTGGCCATCGAGCCGTGGTTAAACGAACCCAACAGGCGGCGCTTGCCGTTCATCTGCAGATAGCGCGCCGCCCAGACGGTGGGGGTACCGACGTCGCAGGTAAAGATCGCGTCGTCGTCGGCAAAGCGGCTAATCTGCTGCGCCAGATACTGGGGATGGAGCGCTTTTTCGCTGGGTTTGGCGAGATCGTCAAGCCCTTTACGCGCTTCGCGATAATCCTCCAGCGCTTTATCGAGGAAGCGACGATCGGTTTTCTCTTCCAGCAGCGGCAGCAGGGCTTTCAGTGTCGATTTGATATCGCCCACCAGCGCCATGTCGACCTTACTATGCGCGCCGATGCTACCGGGGTTGATGTCGATCTGAATAATTTTGGCGTCGGTAGGGTAGAACGCGCGATAAGGGAACTGGGTGCCGAGCAGGATCAGCGTGTCGGCGTTCATCATGGTATGGAAACCGGAAGAGAAGCCGATAAGCCCGGTCATGCCAACATCGTAAGGATTGTCGTATTCGACGTGCTCTTTCCCGCGCAGGGCATGGACGACAGGGGCCTTAATTTTTGCCGCAAACTCCACCAGCTCCTGGTGCGCGCCGGCGCAGCCGCTGCCGCACATCAGGGCAATATTACTCGAGTATCGGATCAGCTGCGCCAGCTTGTGCAGCTCTTCATCCGCCGGAGTGACCGTGGGCTGCGGAGCGTGATACCAGTGGCTGCTGGCGCTTTCCGGGGCCGGTTTCAGCGCCACGTCGCCGGGCAGGACCACCACCGACACGCCGCGGTTAATCACCGCCTTACGCATGGCGATAGCCAGCACTTGCGGAATTTGCTCCGGTGTGGAGACCAGCTCGCAGTAGTGGCTACATTCGCGGAACAGCTCCTGCGGATGCGTTTCCTGGAAATAACCGCTGCCGATTTCGCTCGACGGAATATGGGCGGCGATAGCCAGCACCGGTACGTGGTTACGATGGCAATCAAACAGACCGTTAATCAGATGAAGGTTGCCAGGCCCGCAGGAGCCGGCGCACACCGCCAGCTCGCCGGTGAGCTGTGCTTCCGCGCCGGCGGCAAAGGCGGCGACCTCTTCATGGCGGGTCGGCATCCATTCGATGGTACCCATGCGGTTTAAGCTATCGCTCAAGCCGTTGAGGGAATCCCCGGTCACTCCCCAAATACGTTTCACGCCGGCCTGTTCAAGCGTTTTGGCAATATATGACGCTACGGTCTGTTTCATGGTTTTCCATCTCCTTTTTGTGATAACGCTATCAAGCTTAGATGAAACTACAGGTTACGTTGCCAATTGCCCCTTATTTTTCGCTGGTTTTGTTGGCGGAATATTGGGCATACTCTGGGATCACACAGGGTGTAAAACAGGAAGCACATCAAATGGTTAAGGGATTGTTAAACGTAGTAAATAAAACGCTGTCGCATGAAGATGCCGGTAAACTCTTGTTACGACTTGCCGTTGGCGGCTTAATGTTGTTTCACGGTCTGCATAAGCTCATCGACGGCGTGGATGGCATTAGCGGGATGCTGGTCGCGAAAGGGCTACCGGGGTTCATTGCCTACGGCGTGCTGGTGGGGGAAGTCGTCGCGCCTTGTTTACTTATTCTTGGCGTCTTGACGCGCCCGGCGGCGCTGGTGCTGGCATTTACCATGGCGGTGGCCTGGCTGATGGTTGGGACAGGAAAGACATTTGCGCTGGATGCCGTCGGTGCATGGGCGATTGAAAGCCTGGTCTATTTCTTTATAGGCGCGTTAGCGATTGCGCTATTAGGGGCTGGGCGTTATTCGTTGGCCGGTCAGTCGGCCTGGCGGTAAAAAAGTGCCGGATAAGGCATTAATGCCTTATCCGGCCAACGGTCCTGTAGCCCCAGAAAGCGGTATGTACCGTAGCGCTTTTGGGGATTTTGACCTCAGGCGAGAACCAGATCGCTCTGCGGGTGGCAGGAGCAGGCTAGCACGTAGCCGTCGGCGATTTCGGCATCGGTCAGCGTCATGGTGCTGGTAACGCTATATTCGCCGGCAACCACTTTGGTTTTGCAGCAGCCGCAGACGCCAGCGCGGCAGGCGACGGTCACCGGTACTTTATTGCTCTCCAGCGCTTCCAGCAACGTGGTGCCGACCGGCGCGTAGAACGTTTTCGCCGGCTGCAGCTTGGTGAATTTCAATCCGTCGGTAGCGGCTTCCGCCACCGGGGTAAAGAACTTCTCTTTAAAGAAACGCGTCACGCCAAGCGCCGTCACTTCCTGTTCGACCATCTCCATATAAGGCGCCGGGCCGCAGGTCATCACGGTGCGGCTCGCCAGGTCCGGGACGCTTTGCAGCAGCTCGCGGGTGAGACGACCGGCGACGAAGCCCGACGTCGCGTCGTGTTCCGCTACCAGCGTCACCGGATACTGACGCCACTCTTCGGCAAAAATCACATCTTTCGGCGAGCGCACGTTAAAGATAACCTGCACATCCGCCTGCGGACGATACTTCGCTAACCAGCGGCGCATCGACATAATCGGCGTCACGCCGCAGCCGGCGGCCAGCATCAGAAAACGATCGGTTGTTTTATCTTCACAGGTAAACTCGCCCATCGCGTCCGACAGCCAGATATAGTCGCCGCGTTTCACATCGCGGGTTAACCACTGTGAGCCTGCGCCATCATCAATACGACGAACGGTCAGCGTAATGTATTCACTGACCCCCGGCGTTGAGGAGAGGGTGTAGGCGCGCAGCGTATCCGCCGAATGGCGCACGCTGACCAGCGCGTACTGTCCGGCGCGATAGGGATAGTAGTCGTGGCACAGCAACGAAATGGTCCACACATCAGGCGTTTCCTGCTGAATATGATGAACCTGCATCCGCCACGGGCACTGATCGGTTGGCATTGTCATGCGGTGACTCCTTATGCGCTCAGCAACTGCTGCATATCTTGTTCTACGGTGGTGACGGAACGCAGACCAAATTTCTCGTTGAGGATAGCCAGCAGGTCCGGGGTAAAGAAGCCTGGCGCGGTCGGACCGGTGACGATGTTTTTCACCCCCAGCGACAGCAGCGTCAGCAGGATGACGATGGCTTTTTGTTCGAACCAGGAGAGCACCAACGACAGCGGCAGATCGTTTACGCCACAGCCCAGTTTTTCCGCCAGCGTTACCGCGAGAATAATCGCCGAGTAGGCATCGTTACACTGACCGGCGTCAACCAGACGCGGCAGGCCTTCGATATCGCCGAAATCCAGTTTGTTGAAGCGGTATTTACCGCATGCGAGAGTCAAAATCAGGCAGTCGTCCGGTACGCTGGTAGCGAAATCGGTGAAGTAGTTACGTTCGCCGCGCGCGCCGTCGCAGCCGCCGACGAGGAAGATGTGACGCAGTTTTTCACGGCTAACCAGATCAATCAGCGTATCCGCCGCGCCTAGCAGCGTCTGGCGACCGAAGCCGACGGTGATCAGATGCGGGATTTCGCTGTACGGGAAGCCTGCCATTTGCTGTGCCTGGGTGATAACCGGGGAGAAATCTTCGCCTTCCAGATGATTGACGCCCGGCCAGCCGACGATGCTGCGGGTCCAGATGCGGTCGTCGTAGGCGCCGACGGTTGGGTCGATGATGCAGTTCGAGGTCATCACGATGGGGCCCGGGAAGCGGGCGAATTCAACCTGCTGGTTTTGCCAACCGCTGCCGTAGTTGCCAATCAGGTGTTTGAACTTACGCAGCTCCGGATAACCGTGCGCCGGCAACATTTCACCGTGGGTATAGACGTTAACGCCGGTGCCTTCAGTCTGCTCCAGCAGGTTATAGAGATCTTTCAGGTCGTGTCCGGAAATCAGGATGCACTTACCTTCGGTGGCTTTAACGTTGACCTGAGTCGGCGTTGGGTGACCATATTTCGTGGTTTCACCGGCGTCGAGGATACTCATCACTTTGAAGTTCATCTGGCCGATTTCCATCGAACACTCCAGCAAAGCGTTCATATCGGCAGGCCAGGTACCCAGCCACGCCATGATTTTATGATACTGGGCATAAATGTCGTTGTCGTACTGACCGAGCACGTGCGCGTGTTCCATATAGGCCGCGGCGCCTTTCAGGCCGTACAGGCACAGCAGGCGCAGGCCGAGGATATTCTCGCCGATCGCGGCCTTGTCTTTATTTGGCGTATAGTCCGCCGCCTGACGCTGCAGATCGCCGAGATCATCGCTGACCAGTTGCAGATCGGCTACCGGGCTGTCGACCGAAGCGTTGGCATCAATATTCAGGCATTGCGCTTTCAGCGCCTCGCGCATGGCGATCGCCTGACGGGCGTAACCAACGATACGCGGCGAGTCGAAGTTCACGTTGGTCAAAGTAGAGAAGAATGCGCGCGGGGCAAAATTATCCACCTCATGATCGATGATGCCATATTCACGCGCTTTAACGGCCCATGCGGACAGACCCTGCAGAGAAGCAATCAACAGATCCTGCAAATCAGAGGTCTCAGCGGTTTTACCGCACATACCCTGCGCGTAAGAACAGCCATTTCCTGCCGGCGTACGGATAGTTTGTTCACATTGCACACAAAACATGATCACACCTTTTAAAGTTATATTTTAGATACATGTTTAAGGTTATGCCTGTGGCTGTACGGAGAAAAGGTATTTCTGACACAACTTAAAGGGAGATTGATTTAGCGCAATTTTGGCGGTAGGGAATCTACCGCCACGGGGGATCAGGCTGAGAAGAACGCCATCAGTACCGGCACCAGCAGACTAAGGATAAAACCGTGTACGATAGCTGCAGGGACGATTTCTACGCCGCCGGAGCGCTGTAGCACCGGTAGAGTAAAGTCCATTGAGGTTGCGCCGCACAGCCCAAGCGCGGTGGAGCGGCTACGCAATACCATGCCGGGGATCAGCATAATAGCCAGCAGTTCGCGGGCCAGATCGTTAAAGAATGTCGCGCTGCCAATGACCGGGCCATAGGATTCGGTCATTAGGATCCCGGAAAGGGAGTACCAGCCGAAGCCGGACGCCATCGCCAGACCGGTTTTAATGGGCAGGCCAAGAATAAGGGCATTAATCACTCCGCCAAATAATGAGCTGGCCGCGACCACTACCGCGACAATCATTCCGCGGCGATTAAGCACAATTTGCCGTAATGTCATTCCATTATTACGCAGCTGAATACCGATAAGGAATAACAAGAAAATTAACGTATATTCGCTGGCTTCAGTCGCGTGTTGTAAAAATGAGAGGCCGCTTAACCCCAGCAGGAAACCAATTAGTACGACGCCAAGCAGCTGCAGCGACTCGAGAGCCATCGCCAGGCGCGAGGGTAATTTTTCCGGACGATGCTTGACCCGCCACGGCATTTTTTTATCCAGCCATAGCAGTGCGGCAATATTGCACAGAATAATAACCACAATGCTTACCGCGGAGTAATGCAGTATCGATAACAGATTGCTGCTGAGATTATCGAGGAAAGCAAGGCTAATCCCCATGAAAAAGAGGATCACGTAAACAATCCAGCTCAGCAGCCGGGTAATCAGTTTAAGTGCGGAAGGGTGACGCAGCGGAATCAGATAGCCGACAATCAACGGCAGCAGAATGATTAATAGTCCCGAAAACATGAACGGCATGGTCCTTGCGAATTAAGAATAGCGCCAATGACACTACCCAATTCGCCAGGCCGAGTAAAGCTGTCGGCAAAAAGAAAAAGCCCGGCGTCGCCGGGCTTCTCGCGAGGGTTAATCGCGTTTTTCGAGCAGGGTACGATACAGTACGCCGCCGAGGATACCGCCGATAATTGGCATCACCCAGAACAGCCACAGCTGTTGCAGCGCCCAGCCGCCCTGGAAGATAGCGACCGCGGTGCTACGCGCCGGGTTAACGGACGTATTGGTCACAGGAATGCTAATCAGGTGGATAAGGGTCAGCGCCAGGCCGATAGCAATCGGCGCAAAGCCCGCCGGGGCGTTTTTATCGGTCGCACCGTGAATGACCAGCAGGAATCCGCAGGTCAGCACGATTTCGATAACGATAGCGGACAGCATGGAGTAGCCACCCGGAGAGTGTTCGCCGAAACCGTTTGAAGCGAAGCCGCTCGCTGCAGCGTCAAAACCGGCTTTACCGCTGGCGACAACATACAGCACCGCGGCGGCAATAATACCACCGACAACCTGGGCGATAATATAACCAATGACGTCTTTAGCCGGGAAACGACCGCCAGCCCACAGACCTAACGTCACCGCCGGGTTAAAGTGACCGCCGGAAATATGGCCCACGGCGAACGCCATGGTTAATACGGTTAAACCAAAGGCTAAAGCCACGCCGGCAAAACCAATTCCCAATTCCGGGAAAGCCGCCGCCAGCACTGCGCTGCCGCAGCCGCCGAATACGAGCCAGAATGTGCCAAAGCACTCTGCTGCTAATTTTCTGAACATAACCACCTCAAATAATAATGTAAACGAACACGTTATGACGTGCCGGTCTTTATTTATCGACGCAAAGGATGACGATAAAAATAAAGCGTCGCTATTTTAGGGACGAACGCCACCCTCGGACTAGTTAAATAAATTGATGTAATTTGATTTAGAGCAATGAGATGATTTTCCTTTCACCATGCATGATTTATGCAAGTGTAGAACACAATGCTGAAAAATAAACTACTACCGAAGATGAATTAATTTATTAATTATATGAAATCAAGAGCCGTTACCTTACAAACTCATTCATTTCTGGATTCAATTATCGGCCAGCGACGCTGGGGGTGCCATGTCGTGTGCGTCTCGCTATACTACTGATTACTGAAGGAGAATGTGGGCCAGGCGGAGGGGATATGCATCTTGAGCGTGTAGAGATCGTCGGATTTCGCGGTATCAACCGTTTATCGTTGATGCTTGAGCAAAACAATGTGCTGATCGGCGAAAACGCCTGGGGTAAATCCAGCCTGCTGGACGCTCTGACGCTGCTGTTATCGCCGGAATTTGACCTGTACCATTTCGTGCGCGATGACTTCTGGTTTCCACCTGGCGATATTCAGGGACGCGAGCATCATCTGCATATCATTTTAACTTTCCGTGAAAATGAACCCGGGCGCCATCGCGTGCGCCGTTTTCGTCCGCTTAGCGATTGCTGGGTGCCCTGTGATGACGGCTATCAGCGCATTTTCTATCGCCTTGAGGGTGAGCTGGCGGATGACGGCAGCGTGATGACCCTGCGTAGTTTTATTAACTGCCAGGGAGAGGCGCTGGAGATGCAAGATATCGACGAACTGGCGCGCCACCTGGTGCGCTTAATGCCGGTATTGCGCCTGCGCGACGCACGCTTTATGCGCCGAATTCACAACGGTACCGTGCCGCATTCGCCGCAAATTGAGATCACCGCCCGTCAGCTGGATTTTCTCTCCCGCGAGCTGGTTAATCACCCGCAAAATCTCACCGACGGGCAAATCCGCGAAGGGCTGTCGGCGATGGTGCAACTGCTAGAACATTATTTCGCCGAGCAGAGCAGCGCGCAAAGCCGCAATCGCCTGATGCGCCGCCGTTCTCATGACGAACAACGCAGCTGGCGCTATCTCGATATTATTAACCGAATGATTGATAAACCCGGCGGACGCAGTCATCGGGTGATCCTGCTTGGGCTGTTCTCCACTTTATTACAGGCGAAGGGAACCGTCCGACTCGATCGCGATGCGCGGCCGCTGCTGCTGATTGAGGACCCGGAAACGCGTCTGCATCCGATCATGCTCTCGGTCGCCTGGCATTTATTGAATTTGCTACCGCTGCAGCGAGTGACCACGACCAATTCCGGCGAGCTTTTGTCGTTGACGCCGGTTGAGCAGGTGTGTCGCCTGGTGCGTGAATCGTCCCGCGTCTCGGCGTGGCGGCTCGGTCCCGGCGGGATGAATGCGGAAGATAGCCGCCGCATTGCGTTTCACATTCGCTTCAACCGCGCCTCATCGCTGTTTGCCCGCTGCTGGTTGCTGGTGGAAGGCGAAACGGAAACCTGGGTTATCAACGAACTGGCGCGCCAGTGCGGGCATCATTTCGATGCTGAAGGGGTGAAGGTGATTGAATTCGCCCAATCCGGGCTCAAGCCGCTGATAAAATTCGCCCGCCGGATGGGGATTGAATGGCATGTGTTGGTAGATGGTGATGAGGCCGGTAAGAAGTATGCCGCTACGGTACGTGGGCTGCTCAACAATGATAACGAACTGGAACGAGTGCACTTAACCATGCTTCCGGCAATGGACATGGAACACTTTATGTATCGTCAGGGGTTCGACGATGTTTACCATCGCGTGGCGCAGATCCCGGATAATATGCCGATGAACATGCGCCGGGTGATAACAAAAGCCATACATCGTTCATCGAAACCCGATCTGGCGATAGAGGTCGCGATGGAGGCCGGGCGGCGGGGAGTAGACGCCGTCCCGACATTACTGAAAAAGATGTTTTCCCGCGTGCTGTGGCTGGCGCGTGGTCGCGCTGATTAGGGGCGGCAGCATGCGACGGTCTGTTGCTGTAGGCTATCCAGTAAGGCATAACGACGGCGGTATTCCGCTCGTTTTTTACTGGCAATCTCTTCCATTGGTTTACGCGGCATGACCAGCGGCAGTTGGAAATCGCCGCTCGCCAGCGGATGCGCGCCTAACGATTGCCAAAAACTATCGTAATCCGCATGCAGTAATCCCTGTTTTTTCTTGCGATAGCGAATACTGCGATAAATATGTGTGGTATTGCTCACTGCCTGCAGGCGCTCAACAGAGAATGATTGCCCCATTGACATCGCCGCTTCCACCAGCAGTCGTTTCGGGAACAGTCCATGACAGGCTTTAGTCGCATCTTGTATCAACTGATGCGATACATTTGCTTTGGCACCTTGAAGCCCGCCAATCCACATGACGCGTTTGCCTTCCAGTCGACAAAGCGTAAAGGTGAGTTCGGCAAGTACGATATCTTCTTCTGTCACGAAACTTAGCGTGGCTTCGCCTTCCTTATCGAGATTCGGCTCAGCGCGCAGCACAATACGAAACTGCCGATCGTCTTTACCGCTGATAGTCGCCAGCAGGGTTCCCGCACGTGATAAATACCCATTTAGCGCCAGCGGCGTCAATTGTTCACTCATAGCTTGATAGTGGAAATTGAGCGCATCCAGAATCTGCTGTTGGCTGCAATTTACCGACAACCAGGGACGATGCAGTCGGCAGGGTAAACCCGGCTGTACGTTAAGCATGGCCGGAAGCTGAGGCTGACGCGCCAGGTCGTTTAATAATTGCGCGGTGGCAAATGGCTTCATCAATGAACGTAAAATAAACTTGCGGCGGTATGCCGGGTTACGCCAGGCACGTCCCGGCGTTATCTCTCCGCTGGCGAGACGGCAGAAAAGTTTCCAGCCTGTTTTAGGTTGCGATAGTTCGGAATCTGGATTTTCAGCAATTGAAGACATGATCATTCCTGGTTCTGTTATTTTTTCGCCATTTCATCATCCCCCCGATTAACACCGCTTAAACAAAAATGAAGGATTGCTAAAAATTAAGTTCTGTTGTCACGCGGTTTAGATAGAATCATCGTCCGAGCTGCGGGGAAAAGATCAGGAATTTTTTTATGACATTGAATGGAAAACGCAGGAAAGTCTGGTGGCTGTTGGCGTTAGTGGTAGTGATAGCGGCCATCTGGGGATGGCGCATTCTTAACGCGCCGTTGCCGCAGTATCAAACGCTGGTGGCGCGCAAAAGCGATCTGCAGCAGAGCGTTCTGGCGACGGGCAAATTAGATGCTCTGCGTAAAGTCGACGTCGGCGCCCAGGTCAGCGGCCAGTTGAAAACGCTGCGCGTCAATATTGGCGATAAAGTGCAGAAAGACCAGCTACTGGGGGTCATCGACCCGGAGCAGGCGGAAAACCAGATTAAAGAAGTCGACGCGACGCTCATGGAACTGCGCGCGCAGTTGAAACAGGCGCAGGCCGAACGCAAGCTCGCGCAAGTAACATTAGCGCGCCAGCAGCAGTTGGCGCAGCGTCAGCTGGTTTCTCGCCAGGATCTGGATACCGCCGCCACCGATGTGGCGGTGAAAGAGGCGCAAATCGGCACCATCGAAGCGCAGATCAAACGCAACCAGGCGACCCTCGACACCGCGAAAACCAACCTCGACTATACGCGTATCCTGGCGCCGATGTCCGGTGAAGTGACGCAAATCACCACCCTGCAGGGACAGACGGTGATTGCCGCCCAGCAGGCGCCAAACATTCTGACCCTGGCGGACCTCAGTACCATGCTGGTCAAAGCGCAGGTTTCGGAAGCTGACGTGATCCATCTTAAGCCGGGACAAAAAGCCTGGTTTACGGTACTCGGCGATCCTCTGACTCGTTACGAAGGTACGCTGAAGGATATTCTGCCGACGCCGGAAAAGGTCAATGATGCCATATTTTATTATGCGCGTTTTGAAGTCCCTAACCCGCAGGGGATCCTGCGTCTTGAAATGACTGCGCAGGTGCATATCCAGCTAGCGGAAGTGAAAAACGTGATTACTATTCCCCTCAGCGCGCTGGGCGACGCCATCGGCGATAACCGCTATAACGTGCGCCTGCTGCGCAACGGGGAAGTGAAAGATCGTGAAATCGTTATTGGCGCGCGTAACGATACCGATGTGGCGGTGGCGAAAGGGCTGGAAGAGGGCGATGAGGTCATTATCAGCGAAAGCACGCCCGGAGCGACAAAATGACGGCGCTGCTTGAACTGCGTGATATTCGCCGCAGTTACCCCTCTGGCGACGGTGAAGTTGACGTGCTTAAGGGGATCACCCTTAGTATTGCCGCCGGGGAAATGGTGGCGATCGTCGGGGCTTCAGGGTCCGGGAAATCGACGCTGATGAACATCCTTGGCTGCCTTGATAAGCCCACCAGCGGCACCTATCAGGTTGCCGGGGTCGATGTGGCGCATCTGAGCGGCGATGAACTGGCCAGGCTGCGCCGCGAGCACTTCGGCTTTATTTTCCAGCGTTACCATCTGTTATCGCACCTCACGGCGGCGCAAAACGTCGAGGTCCCTGCTATCTATGCCGGTAAAGAGCGCCGGATTCGTCTTGAACGGGCGCGAGATTTACTCACCCGATTAGGTCTGGGCGAGCGAGCGGAATACTTCCCGTCGCAGCTATCCGGCGGCCAGCAGCAGCGCGTGAGTATTGCGCGCGCCCTGATGAACGGCGGTGAGGTGATCCTCGCCGATGAACCGACCGGGGCGCTGGATAGCCGCTCAGGCGAAGAGGTCATGGCCATCCTGCATCAGCTAAAGGCGCAAGGGCATACGGTGATTATCGTCACCCACGACCCGCAGGTCGCGGCGCAGGCGGAGAGAATCATCGAGCTGCGCGACGGTGAAATTGTGCGTAACCCGCCGCCGTCATCGTCGGAGAAAGGCGGCGTGCTTCGCGCCGAAGCCCGTGGGGAACCTTCCGTCTGGCGTCAGTTCAGTAGCGGTTTTCGCGAGGCGCTGGTGATGGCCTGGCGGGCGATGGCGGCGAATAAAATGCGTACGCTGCTTACTATGCTCGGCATCATTATTGGTATCGCTTCGGTGGTCTCTATTGTGGTGGTTGGCGATGCGGCGAAACAACTGGTCTTAGCCGATATTCGCGCTATCGGCACCAATACCATCGATGTTTACCCCGGCAAAGATTTTGGCGATGACGATCCGCGTTATCAGCAGGCGTTAAAATATGATGATCTGCTGGCAATTCAAAAACAGCCGTGGGTGAGCTCTGCAACGCCGGCGGTATCGAAAAGCCTGCGCCTGCGCGCCAATAATATCGATGTGGCCGCCAGCGCCGAAGGCGTTGGCGCGCAATATTTCAATGTTTACGGTATGACGTTCAGCGAGGGAAATACGTTCAATGAGCTGCAGCTGAATAGCCGGGCGCAGGTGGTGGTGCTGGATAGCAATGCCCGCCGCCAGCTATTTCCTCACAAGGCGAAAGTGGTTGGCGAGGTGATTTTGGTCGGTAATATGCCGGCGACGATTGTCGGCGTGGCCGATGAGAAGCAATCGATGTTCGGCAGCAGCAAAATTCTTCGCGTCTGGCTACCTTACTCCACGATGGCCGGACGGGTGATGGGGCAATCGTGGTTAAACTCGATAACCGTCCGCGTGCAGGAGGGCTACGATAGCGCCACCGCTGAACAGCAGCTGGTGCGGTTGCTGGAGCTCCGCCATGGCAAAAAAGATGTTTTCACCTGGAATATGGACAGTGTCTTGAAAACGGCGGAAAGGACCACACATACATTACAGCTGTTCCTGACCCTGGTGGCGGTGATCGCGCTGGTCGTCGGCGGAATCGGGGTGATGAATATCATGCTGGTGTCAGTGACGGAACGTACCCGTGAAATCGGCATCAGAATGGCGGTTGGCGCCCGGGCCAGGGATGTTCTGCAGCAGTTTCTTATTGAAGCGGTGCTGGTTTGTCTGGTGGGCGGCGCCATCGGCGTGAGTTTATCGTTGATGATTGCGTTCATTTTGCAACTGTTCTTACCCGGTTGGGAAATCGGTTTTTCGCCGCTGGCGCTATTGACCGCATTTTTATGTTCGACGTTGACCGGGGTGCTGTTTGGCTGGTTGCCGGCGCGTAATGCCGCGCGATTAGACCCTGTGGATGCGTTGGCACGAGAGTAAGGTGATAAAAATGCCAGTCAGAAGGACTGGCATTTTATTAGCAGGATGTACACAATGAAGCAAAAGAGTTATGCAGCCGTTTCTGCTTCCACAGGAACAATCACGCTGGCGTGATTGCCTTTCGGCCCCTGGTGAACATCAAACCGAACGGATTGCCCGGCTTTTAGCGTTCTGTAACCATCCATCTGGATGGTGGAGTAATGGGCGAAAATGTCTTCGCCGCCGCCCTCAGGGCAAATGAAACCGAACCCTTTGGCATTGTTGAACCACTTAACAGTACCCATTTCCATACTTCGACATCCTTCGTAAATCTTTATAAGTAAGATGGAATGAACCGGTAGGGAGTCACGAGTTGTACAATTGCTCGCCAACTCTCGCCAGTACAATTTAGAGAAATACGGAAATGCGTCAAGCAATTGACGAGGGTGGACGGTGAAAAATGCGTCAAAATTTGAAGCAGTTAACGCTATTGCTGGGGAATGTGACAGGCGTCGCGGATGGAAGCAATAGATGATAGTTATCTATGATCTATTGTAGATTTGTAACGTGCATAACCTCAGATCATCGACAGGCCGCGGCCTGTTGGCAACAGCAACCGATGACGAACATTGACGATGAGTAAGAGAGATTGGCTGGACTTCGATCAACTGGTAGAAGATGAAGTTCGTGATGCGCTTAAACCACCATCTATGTATAAAGTGATATTAGTCAATGATGACTACACTCCAATGGAGTTTGTTATTGACGTGTTACAAAAATTCTTTTCTTATGATGTAGAACGTGCAACGCAACTGATGCTCACGGTTCACTATGAAGGTAAGGCGATTTGCGGCGTTTTTACCGCCGAAGTTGCGGAAACCAAAGTCGCTATGGTGAACCAGTATGCCAAGGAGAACGAGCATCCATTGCTGTGTACGCTAGAGAAAGCCTGATTACAGGCATGAAAATTGGGGGAGGTGCCTATGCTCAATCAAGAACTGGAACTCAGTTTAAACATGGCTTTCGCCAGAGCGCGCGAGCACCGTCATGAATTTATGACCGTCGAGCACTTGTTGCTGGCTTTGCTCAGCAACCCCTCGGCACGCGAAGCGCTGGAAGCCTGTTCCGTGGACCTGGTCGCTTTGCGTCAGGAACTTGAAGCCTTCATCGAACAGACCACTCCCGTCCTTCCGGCTACGGAAGAAGAGCGAGACACCCAGCCGACGCTAAGCTTTCAGCGCGTGCTGCAGCGTGCGGTTTTCCACGTCCAATCCTCCGGTCGCAGCGAAGTGACCGGCGCTAACGTACTGGTCGCGATTTTCAGCGAGCAGGAGTCGCAGGCCGCCTATCTGCTGCGTAAACATGAAGTCAGCCGCCTTGATGTGGTGAATTTCATCTCTCACGGCACGCGCAAAGACGAGCCCAGCCAGCCTTCGGAAAACAATGCGAGCCAGCCGGGTAACGAAGAGCAAGCAGGCGGGGAGGATCGTATGGAAAACTTCACCACCAATCTCAACCAGCTTGCGCGCGTAGGCGGTATCGATCCGCTGATCGGCCGTGATAAAGAGCTGGAGCGTGCTATTCAGGTATTGTGCCGCCGCCGTAAGAACAACCCGCTGCTGGTGGGAGAATCCGGCGTCGGCAAGACCGCGATTGCGGAAGGGCTCGCCTGGCGTATCGTCCAGGGCGACGTGCCGGAAGTGATGGCGGATTGCACTATTTACTCGCTGGATATCGGTTCGCTGCTGGCAGGAACCAAATATCGCGGCGATTTTGAAAAACGCTTTAAAGCGTTGCTGAAACAGCTTGAGCAGGATACCAATAGCATCCTGTTTATCGATGAGATCCATACCATCATCGGCGCAGGGGCGGCCTCCGGCGGCCAGGTTGATGCGGCTAACCTGATTAAACCGCTGCTTTCCGGCGGCAAGATCAGGGTGATTGGCTCCACGACCTACCAGGAGTTCAGCAACATCTTCGAAAAAGATCGTGCCTTAGCGCGTCGTTTCCAGAAAATCGACGTGACCGAGCCTTCTGTCGAAGAGACGGTGCAGATCATCAACGGCCTGAAACCGAAGTATGAAGCGCACCACGATGTGCGTTATACCGCCAAAGCGGTGCGTGCGGCGGTCGAGCTGGCGGTGAAATACATCAACGATCGCCATCTGCCGGATAAGGCGATTGACGTGATCGACGAAGCGGGCGCGCGGGCGCGGCTGATGCCGGTCAGCAAGCGTAAGAAAACGGTCAATGTGGCGGATATCGAATCCGTGGTTGCGCGCATCGCGCGTATCCCGGAGAAGAGCGTCTCCCGCAGCGATCGCGATACGCTGAAAAACCTTGGCGACCGCCTGAAAATGCTGGTCTTTGGTCAGGATAAAGCGATTGAAGCGCTTACCGAAGCCATCAAAATGGCGCGTGCCGGGCTTGGACATGAGCATAAACCGGTTGGGTCCTTCCTGTTCGCCGGGCCGACCGGGGTTGGGAAAACTGAAGTCACCGTGCAGCTGGCGAAAGCGCTGGGTATTGAACTGCTGCGGTTTGATATGTCCGAGTATATGGAACGTCATACCGTCAGCCGTTTGATTGGCGCCCCTCCGGGATACGTCGGTTTCGATCAGGGCGGGCTGTTGACCGATGCGGTTATCAAACATCCGCACGCGGTACTGCTGCTTGATGAGATCGAAAAAGCGCATCCGGATGTCTTCAATATCCTGCTGCAGGTGATGGATAACGGTACGCTGACAGATAACAACGGCCGTAAAGCGGACTTCCGCAACGTGGTGCTGGTGATGACCACCAACGCCGGGGTGCGTGAAACCGAGCGTAAATCGATTGGTCTTATTCAGCAGGATAACAGCACCGATGCGATGGAAGAGATCAAAAAGATCTTTACGCCGGAGTTCCGTAACCGTCTCGACAACATCATCTGGTTCGATCACCTCTCTACCACCGTGATCCATCAGGTAGTCGATAAGTTTATCGTCGAACTGCAGGTACAGTTGGATCAGAAAGGCGTATCGCTGGAAGTGAGTCAGGAAGCGCGTGACTGGCTGGCTGAGAAGGGCTATGACCGGGCAATGGGCGCGCGTCCAATGGCGCGGGTGATTCAGGACAACCTGAAGAAACCGCTGGCAAACGAGCTGCTGTTTGGTTCGCTGGTGGATGGCGGCCAGGTCACCGTTGAGTTGGATAAAGCCAACAATGTGCTGACCTACGGCTTCCACAGCGCGCAGAAGCACAAACCGGAAGCGGCGCATTAATAAATTCTGAATTGTTCAGTGATAAAGACCGGGTTGGTGACAGCCCGGTCTTTTTTTATCGCTCAGGTCAAATGTCCGGATATGACGGGAGTTTATCGTTAAACTCGGCGCGCAGATCGCGAAAAAGGGCAAAACGACACCCTGGCGTTGGTGAAAGCGCCGGAAAACTCAGCTTGCGTGAGGGAAGTTGAAATGAAAAGACCGGGCAGGAGCCCGGCCTTCAGCATCTGACGCCTTAGCGGCGGAAACAATTAGCGACTACGGAAGACAATGCGGCCTTTGCTCAGGTCGTACGGGGTCAGCTCAACAGTCACTTTGTCGCCCGTCAGAATGCGGATGTAGTTTTTACGCATTTTACCGGAAATATGCGCAGTTACCACGTGACCGTTTTCCAGTTCTACGCGGAACATAGTGTTAGGCAACGTTTCAAGTACGGTGCCCTGCATTTCAATATTGTCTTCTTTGGCCATCTAGTCCTCTGGGGTATCACTACCGTAGTTTTGAACCGGCAAGATAATGCCGAAGTTCAGCAAGTATGTAAAGTTTTACGTATACCCAAAACAGTTCGCGTCGCAGGCTGGCGGTAAATAATTGCGCGCAGCCAGCGCCTGCAGCTTAAAACATGACGGGTATAAATCGCCGAAGTAGTTTTGGCGCATTGCCCGGAATACACGCGGTAAAACCACATGACAGGCGCAAACGTAAAGGGCAGTGACAGAACGATGGGCGTTATCTGACTCTTAATATTCCCAAACGGCGGCGGGGCAACAGGCAGAAGCTACTCTACCGCGCAATTATACCACCGCGCTAAGAAATGTGCTGAAAACATTTATCCATTACCGGTAAATAGCACCCTTGGTACCCAAAATCGCTCCGGTAAGCGATAGGTGCGTAATACGGAAAGGTAATCGAGATAATCGCGGCGCGGGATTTCAATCGCTCCTAAAGAGGCGGTATGCGCGTTAAGAACCTGACAGTCAATTAATCTGCCACCGCCCTGGGCAAAAGCCTGACAGAAGATCATTAGCGCGGTTTTGGAGGCATTTTCCGCCCGGCTGAACATCGACTCGCCGCAAAACAGCGCTCCCTGCGCTACGCCATACATGCCGCCGACCAGCCTATCCTCATCCCATACTTCGATGGAGTGAGCATGACCGAGTTCATGTAACTGGTGATAGGCCTGAACGATACCATGGGTGATCCAGGTGCCTTCATCGCGATGGCTGGCGCAGCCCTCGATAACCTGGCCGAAGGCGTGATTGAGCGTCACCCGATAGGGCGAACGTTGATGGAAACGTTTCATGCTCCGGCTATAGTGGAATTGCTCCGGCCACAGTACGGCGCGTGGATCGGGCGACCACCATAAAATAGGGTCGCCGGGAGAAAACCATGGAAAGATACCGCGCTGATAGGCCATCAACAAACGGGCTGGGCTGAGATCGCCACCCAGCGCCAGCAGGCCATTTGGTTCACGCAGAGCGCCTTCCGGGGAAGGGAAGGCGATAGAGTCACGAGAGAGCTGAACCAGACGCATTTTTGACCTCAATACGCACCAGCAATTGTTGACAATAATAGCTTACAGACGTTGCTTAAACTGGTAATAACGGCCCTGTTCCGCCAGCAGCTCTGCGTGACTACCTTGCTCAATAATTTGGCCGTTGTCCATGACTATTATCTGATTAAAACGCGCCAGCCCGCGCAGACGGTGAGTGACCATCAACACGGTTTTATCGCGCATCACTTCACTAAGTAAATCAAGGATCTGGCTTTCCGTTGTTGCATCCAGACCTTCGGTGGGTTCATCAAGCAGCATCAGCGGCGCATCGTGCAATAGCGCGCGGGCGATAGCCAGTCGACGTAATTCGCCGCCGGAAAGCTGACGTCCGCCTTCGCCAAGCCAGCTATTCAGGCCGCTATCTTCAAGCAATTTCTCCAGGCCGACTCGCGCCAGGATATCGGCAAGCCTGGCGTCGCTGACCTGCGGCGCGGCGAGCAGCAGATTATCGCGCAGCGTCGCGCTGAAGAGATGCACCCGCTGCGGCACGACGCTCATCGCCTGGCGCAGTGTCGTTTCAGACAGCTCGCTAAGTGGCTGGCCATTTAGCTGAATCTGACCGTTGGCCGGATCCCAGGCGCGGGTCAATAGCTGCAGCAGAGTCGATTTACCGCAGCCGGTACGGCCAAGAATGGCGATATGCTCGCCTGCCGCGACCTGCAGAGAAATATCTTTTAGCGCCGGGGCCGACTGCTGCGGGTAGCTGAAGGTTACCTCATTCAGGGTAAGCGCTACCTGGGAGAAGCTTTGCGGCGCCTGCTGGCTGAAGGTCACCTCGGGCTGCTGCTCGGTAATCTGTGTAATGCGGCGAGCGGACGCGATGACCTGGCCGAGATGTTGGAAGGCGCCGGTGACCGGCGCCAGCGCTTCAAATGCCGCTAAGGCGCAGAACACGAAGAGGGCGATCAGCGCCCCCGGCTGGCTATTACCGCCAACGCCTTCGGAGGCCATCCACAGCATGGCGATCACTGCGATGCCGCCAATCAGCAGCATCAGCGCCTGCGACAGGGCGGTGAGCTCAGCCTGGCGGCGCTGCGCCTCCTGCCAGCGCTGTTCCGTTTTTTCCATCTGTTTACGGTAGCGATCGCTGGCATTAAACAGCATTAACTCGGCTTGCCCCTGTAGCCAGGAGGTGAGTTGCTGGCGATACTGCCCGCGGAGCTGGGTGATCTGCTCCCCGGTCGGCTTACCGGCACGGTAAAACAGCGGTGGCAGCAGGAGTAGCGTCGCCAGCATAATTCCGCCAAGCGTTAGCGCCAGGGTGACATCGAGTACGCTTAAGCCGATGGTCACCACCAGGATGACCACCAGTGCGCCAACCAGCGGCGAGATCACGCGCAAATAGAGGTGATCCAGCGTATCGACATCTGCCACGATGCGGTTGAGCAACTCACCCTGACGAAAACGCGCCAGCCCGGCAGGGGAGAGCGGCAGTAGTTTGCTAAACGTGGCGACGCGCAGGTGCTGCAATACCCGGAAAGTGGCATCGTGGCTCACCAGACGCTCAAAGTAGCGGCCGGCGGTACGAATAATTGCCGCGCCGCGAACGCCTGCGGCAGGCAGCATGTAGTTAAAACTGTAAATCCCGGCGACCCCGACCACCGCAGAGGCCGACAGGAACCAGCCGGAAAGCGTTAATAGCCCGATACTTGCCAGCAGGGTGACGATAGCCAGCACCACGCCGAGGGTCAGCAGCCATTTGTGGCGTTTGTATAGCGCCAGATAGGGTAACAGTGCGCGCATTTAAATTTCCTCCTGGCGATGGGCTAACAGTGAGGCAAACGCGCCTCCAGCGGCAGAAAGCTGCGCATAGCCGCCTTGCTCGACAATCTGTCCATTCTGCATCACCCAAATAGCATCCCACTCGGCCAGTCCTGCCAGTTGGTGAGTAACCATCAGCGTGGTCTGCTGGGTAGAAGCGTTAGATAGCGCCTGCATCACACGCTGTTCGCTGTGAGCGTCAAGGCTGGCCGCTGGTTCATCAAGCAGCAACAGGCGGCACGGCACCAGCAGCGCGCGCGCAACGGCAATACGCTGAGCCTGGCCGACCGAGAGGCCGCCAGCCTGATCGCCTAACGGGGTATTAATACCTTGTGGCAATTGGGAAATAAACTCGCTGACCCAGGCCTTATCCAGGGCTAGCTGCAGTTGCGCTTCCGTGGCTTCTGGCCACGCTAGCAGCACGTTTTCACGCAGCGTGGCGGCGGGCAGTTGCGGGTTTTGACCGACCCAGCTAATTAGCCGACGCCAGCGTTCAGCATCGAGATCGCGCAGCTCCACGCCGTTAACCTGTAGCGAACCTTCATAGGGAAGAAAGCCTGTCAGCGTATTCAGCAGCGAGCTTTTACCGGAACCGCTCTGGCCGACCAGGACCACGCGCTCGCCAGCGTTCAGGGTGAAACTCAGCGGGCCTGCCAGCGTTTTGCCATCCGGCGATTTCACCATCAGATCGCGGGCTTCGAGGCGAATCAGTTCATGATCGCTTAGCGTTTTCACGCCCCGTTCAGCCTGCGCCAGCGGCGTTTCCATAAAAGTCTTGAGGCTATCCGCTGCGCCAATGGCCTGCGCCTTGGCATGGTAAAATGTGCCTAAATCACGTAGCGGCTGGAAAAACTCCGGCGCCAGTATCAAGGTTAAAAAACCGGACATCAGCGTGACGCCGACGCCGTAGTGGCCGAAGTCGAGCTCGCCGAGGTAGGAAAAACCGAAATAGACCGCCACCAGCGCGATAGAGAGCGAGGTAAAGAACTCCAGCACGCCGGAGGAGAGAAAAGCCAGGCGCAGGACTTCCATCGTCCGCTGGCGGAAATCCTGCGACGCATCGCGGATATTGTTAATTTCCGCCTCGCCGCGGTTGAACAGGCGTAGCGTTTCCATGCCGCGCAGACGGTCGAGGAAGTGGCCGCTAAGGCGACCGAGCGCAAGGAAATTGCGCCGGTTAGCATCGGCGGCGCCCATCCCGACCAGCGCCATAAAGAGCGGGATCAGCGGGGCGGTGCCGAGTAAAATTAGCGCGGCTGCCCAGTTGCTGGGGAAGATAGTGATAACAATCAGCAGCGGCACGCAGGCGGCCAGCGTCATCTGCGGCAGATAGCGCGCGTAGTAATCATGCATATCGTCGATTTGCTCAAGGATGAGCGTCGCCCAACTGCCGGCGGGTTTTCCTTGAATCCAGGCTGGGCCCGCCTGCTGAAGACGGTCAAGCACCTGGCGGCGAATTTCATAACGGATATGCTGGCCGGCGTGGAAGCCGACGCGTTCGCGTAGCCACACCACCCAGGCGCGCAGGATCAGCACCAGCGCCAGCAAGGTAAACGGCAGCAGCAGCGCCGTCGCCGGGATATTTTCCATTATCATTCGGTGAAGTATTCGCGCCAGGAACCACGCCTGAGCGACGATCAATAGACCGCTCACGACGCCCAGCAGGCGAGAAATCATCAACCAGCGACGGGAGATAATGCTTTTTTCTTTTAACCAGCGGGTTAACTCTTGTTGACGGGTTTTATTCATTGCGCGCTTAGCAGGTGTCGTTATGAGATTTTTGGGCATGGCAATGTTACAACGGGGCAAAAATAAAGGCGACTTTTCGTCGCCTTCTTTACCTTTGTTACTGACTTGTAAAGATTATTTGCAAGCGTCAGCTAAACCATCCAGATAGCGTTCCGCGTCCAGCGCCGCCATACAGCCGGTGCCGGCGGAGGTAATCGCCTGACGGTAAATATGGTCCATCACGTCGCCCGCGGCGAACACGCCAGGGATACTGGTTTGCGTGGCGTTGCCGTGGATGCCGGATTGTACTTTGATATAACCGTTTTCCAGCGCTAACTGACCTTCAAAGATAGCGGTGTTCGGGCTGTGTCCAATGGCGACGAACAGACCGGCGACGTCCAGCGTCTCAACGTTATCGCTATTTTTGGTATCGCGCAGACGCAGCCCGCTGACGCCCATCTGGTCGCCGGTGACTTCTTCCAGGGTGCGATCGGTGTGCAGCACGATATTGCCGCTTTCCACTTTATCCATCAGGCGCTTGATCAGGATTTTTTCCGCACGGAAGGTGTCGCGACGGTGGATCAGATGCACTTCAGCAGCGATGTTGGACAGATACAGCGCTTCTTCAACCGCCGTGTTGCCGCCGCCGATGACCGCGACTTTCTGGTTACGATAGAAGAAACCGTCGCAGGTGGCGCAGGCAGAGACGCCGCGTCCTTTGAAAGCTTCTTCAGAAGGCAGACCCAGATAACGGGCGGAAGCGCCGGTAGCGATAATCAGCGCGTCACAGGTGTACTCGCCGCTGTCGCCGACCAGGCGGAACGGACGGTTTTGCAGATCGACGCTGCTGATATGGTCGAAAATAATTTCAGTTTCGAACTTGGTGGCATGCTCGTGCATGCGTTCCATGAGCAGCGGACCGGTCAGATCGTTTGGGTCGCCTGGCCAGTTTTCCACTTCAGTGGTGGTGGTCAGCTGACCGCCTTTTTCCATGCCGGTGATCAGCACCGGCTGCAGGTTTGCGCGCGCAGCATAGACCGCCGCGGTATATCCTGCAGGTCCAGAACCTAGAATAAGCAGTTTACTGTGTTTGGCTGTGCCCATGAGATCCCCATATTTTATTGGCATACATTGGGCTGGATTGTAGGGAATTTGCGGGCGTAAAAAAAGAGCGTAGCGATTTTGTTAACGATATGTGCAATAGAACCCGCCGATGGATTGGCGATTTAACGAGCGGAAAATATAATTAATTCTACTGTTAGCGCCCTGATTATAAGATGAAAACATGAGATTCAGAGGGGGTTGATGATGAATATCTGGCATCTTGTACTAAAAATCGATGTTTTGCTTTGACAATCCCCTGTGCTTTTGCGAAAACATTCATGGAAGAAGAAAAGCAGTGTTTCGCGTGTGGCGAATGTTCATGCACGCAAATGCCATTTTTATCCGGGTCAGCGAAATCTACGCATGGTGTGGACAGACGCCATGCGTGATGTCGGTGACTGCCATCAGGCAACGGGCTTCTCACGTACCCCTGGGTTACTCAACGTCGTACGGGTAATAACGGGATGGGCTCTGGCAGTGAAGGCGCAGAGTCAGAACAGGAGTAGGGAAGGAATACAGAGAGACAATAATAATGGTAGATAGCAAGAAACGCCCTGGCAAAGATCTCGACCGCATCGATCGTAACATTCTGAATGAACTGCAAAAAGACGGGCGTATTTCCAACGTCGAGCTTTCCAAACGGGTGGGACTTTCTCCGACGCCTTGCCTTGAGCGTGTGCGTCGACTGGAAAGACAGGGTTTTATTCAGGGCTATACGGCGCTGCTCAACCCGCATTATCTGGATGCATCACTTCTGGTATTTGTTGAGATTACTCTGAATCGTGGTGCGCCAGATGTGTTTGAGCAATTTAACGCCGCAGTACAAAAACTTGAAGAAATTCAAGAGTGTCACTTGGTATCCGGTGATTTTGACTATCTGTTGAAAACCCGCGTACCGGACATGTCAGCGTATCGTAAATTGCTGGGCGAAACCCTGCTGCGCCTGCCGGGCGTAAACGACACCCGTACCTACGTGGTTATGGAAGAAGTCAAGCAGAGTAATCGTCTGGTAATCAAGACGCGCTAACACGGAACAGGTGCAAAATCGACGTAGTTTGATTACACTCCTGTTAATCCATACAGCAACAGTGCCGGGGAGACCCGGCGCTGTTGTCCGTTTTAGCAGCAGGCAGGAAATTGCCTGATACCTGGAGAGCCTTTCTTGAGCCAGGAATACACCGAAGACAAAGAAGTCAAACTAACGAAGCTAAGCAGCGGGCGCCGCGTTCTTGAGGCGTTACTCATCCTTTGCTCTCTTTTTGCCATCTGGCTGATGGCGGCATTACTGAGCTTTAATCCATCCGATCCCAGTTGGTCACAGACCGCCTGGCATGAGCCTATCCATAATCTGGGCGGCATGCCCGGCGCGTGGCTGGCGGACACGTTATTTTTCATCTTTGGCGTAATGGCCTACACCATCCCCGTGATTATCATCGGCGGCTGCTGGTTTGCATGGCGTCATCAGGAAAATGACGAGTATGTCGATTACTTCGCTGTTTCGTTGCGCCTGATCGGCGCGCTGGCGCTGATCCTCACCTCCTGCGGCCTGGCGGCAATTAACGCCGACGATATCTGGTACTTTGCCTCCGGCGGCGTCATTGGCAGCCTGCTTAGCACCACCTTACAACCCTTGCTGCACAGCAGCGGCGGCACTATCGCCTTGCTCTGTATCTGGGCCGCGGGTTTAACACTGTTTACCGGCTGGTCATGGGTCAGCATTGCCGAGAAACTCGGCGGCGCAATCCTTTCTATTCTGACCTTTGCCAGTAATCGTACCCGTCGGGACGATACCTGGGTTGATGAAGGGGAATATGAAGATGATGAATATGAAGATGAAGAAGACGACGATACCGCACAGCCGCGGGAATCGCGTCGCGCCCGCATCTTACGCAGCGCGCTAGCGCGTCGTAAGCGTCTGGCGGAAAAGTTCGCCAACCCGATGGGGCGTAAAACCGATGCCGCGCTGTTCTCCGGTAAACGTATGGATGATGCGGAAGCAGTACAATACAGCGCCAGCGGCGCGCCTGTCGCTGCGGATGATGTCCTGTTCTCAGGCGCCAGCGCCGCGCGTCCTGGCGATTTAGACCCTTACGATCCGCTACTGAATGGCCATACGGTGGCCGACCCGATCGGCGCCGCCTCCGCCGCTGTCGTTGCGCCGCAGGCATGGGCGGAGCAGGGGACAGGGCAGGCATACCAACCGGAGGCCGCTCACCTGCAACCACCGGTGTATCAGCCTGAATATGCGCCGCAGCAGCCGCCGGTTTATCAACCGGAAGCCGCGCATCCTCAGCAGCCGGCGTATCAGCCTGAGTATGCGCCACAGCAGCCGCCGGTTTACCAGCCGGAAGCCGCGCATCCACAGCAGCCAGTGTATCAGCCGGAATACGCGCCGCAGCAGCAGCCGGTTTATCAGCCGGAAGCCGCACACCTGCAACAACCGGTGTATCAGCCTGAGTATGCGCCGCAGCAGCCGCCGGTTTACCAGCCGGAAGCCGCGCATCCACAGCAGCCGGCGTATCAGCCTGAGTATGCGCCGCAGCAGCCGCCGGTTTATCAGCCGGAAGCCGCGCATCCACAGCTGCCGGCGTATCAGCCTCAGTATGCGCCGCAGCAGCCGCCGGTTTACCAGCCGGAAGCCGCGCACCCACAGCAGCCGATATACCAGCCTGAACCGGCTGTTCAACAACCTGTTTATCATCAGGAACCGGCGCCAGCCGCTGAGCCTGAGGCTCCTCAGGAAGAAACTAAACGCCCGCCGATGTACTACTTCGAGGAAGTCGAAGAGAAGCGCGCGCGCGAGCGTGAGTTGCTGGAATCCTGGTATCAGCCAATCCCTGAACCAGCGAGCCCGGTGGCGACCAAACCGATAACCACCCCGGCTGCCCCATCCAAACCGTCAGTTGATGCCGCCGCCGTGACGGCCGTCGCTGCAGGCGTTCATCAGGCCACCACTTCTGGCAGCGCAGCCGCAGCCGCCTCAGTGGCGTCAACCGCCGCTGACGCAGCGCCAGTTTTCAGCCCGGCATCCAGCGGCCCGCGGGTACAGGTAAAAGAAGGCATTGGTCCGAAATTGCCGCGTCCGAATCGCGTCCGTGTGCCGACGCGTCGGGAGCTTGCTTCCTATGGCATTAAGCTGCCGTCTCAGCGTATTGCTGAAGAGCGCGCGCGTCGGGCCGAGCTTGAACATCATTACGATAATGAGCCGCTGAGTGACGAAGAAGCCGATGCGCTGGAACAGGACGAGCTGGCGCGTCAGTTTGCCGCTACCCAGCAACAGCGCTATGGCGAGTCCTGGGAATCCGAAAGCGATGAGCAGGACGAAGACGCTGCCGCTGAAGCCGAACTGGCGCGCCAGTTTGCCGCGACCCAGCAGCAGCGCTATGCCAGCGAGCAGCCGCCGGGAGCCAATCCCTTCTCACCGGCGGACTATGAGTTCTCGCCGATGAAAACGCTGGTCAATGATGGTCCAAGCGAGCCGTTGTTTACGCCGACGCCGGAAGTGCAGCCCCAGCAACCGGCTCAGCATTATCAACAACCGGCAGCCGCGCCACAGCAGGGTTATCAACCTGCGCAGCCGCCCGTACACCATCAGCCGGTAGCGCCGCAGCCGCAGGCTTACCAGCCTGCGCAGCAGCCAATGCAGCAACAACAGCCAGTTGCTCAGCAGTCTTATCAGCAGCCCGCGCCGTCGCCTCAGGATAGCCTTATTCATCCGCTACTGATGCGTAATGGCGACAGCCGTCCACTGCAAAGACCAACAACGCCGCTGCCGTCGCTGGATCTCTTGACGCCGCCGCCGAGTGAAGTTGAACCTGTTGATACCTTTGCGCTTGAGCAGATGGCGCGTCTGGTTGAAGCGCGTCTCGCCGATTTCCGCATTAAAGCGGATGTGGTGAACTACTCGCCGGGTCCGGTGATCACTCGTTTCGAGCTGAACCTCGCGCCGGGGGTGAAGGCCGCGCGTATCTCTAACCTGTCGCGCGACCTTGCGCGTTCGCTGTCGACCGTGGCGGTGCGTGTGGTGGAAGTTATTCCGGGTAAACCATACGTTGGCCTGGAATTACCGAACAAAAAACGCCAGACCGTATACCTGCGCGAAGTGCTCGATTGTCCGAAATTCCGCGAGAACCCATCGCCGCTTACCGTGGTGCTGGGCAAAGATATCGCCGGCGATCCGGTGGTGGCCGATCTGGCGAAAATGCCGCATCTGCTGGTTGCCGGTACCACTGGTTCTGGTAAATCGGTCGGCGTGAACGCCATGATCCTCAGCATGCTCTATAAGGCGCAGCCGGAAGACGTTCGTTTCATCATGATCGACCCGAAAATGCTTGAGCTGTCGGTGTACGAAGGTATCCCGCACCTGCTGACGGAAGTGGTCACCGACATGAAAGACGCCGCCAATGCGCTGCGCTGGAGCGTCAATGAAATGGAGCGCCGTTATAAGCTGATGTCGGCGCTGGGCGTGCGTAATCTGGCGGGCTACAACGAGAAGATCGCTGAGGCCGCACGCATGGGACGCCCGATCCCGGATCCTTACTGGAAACCGGGCGACAGTATGGACGCCGTGCATCCGGTGCTGGAAAAACTGCCGTACATCGTGGTGCTGGTGGATGAATTCGCCGATCTGATGATGACCGTCGGTAAGAAGGTGGAAGAACTGATTGCGCGTCTGGCGCAGAAAGCGCGCGCGGCTGGCATTCACCTGGTGCTGGCGACCCAGCGTCCGTCGGTTGACGTGATTACCGGTCTTATCAAGGCCAACATTCCGACGCGTATCGCCTTCACCGTATCGAGCAAGATTGACTCGCGTACCATCCTTGACCAGGGGGGCGCAGAATCGCTGCTGGGCATGGGTGATATGCTCTATTCCGGGCCGAACTCCACGATGCCGGTTCGCGTCCATGGCGCGTTTGTCCGTGACCAGGAAGTACACGCCGTGGTGCAGGACTGGAAAGCGCGCGGTCGTCCGCAGTATGTTGACGGTATTACCTCTGATAGCGAAAGCGAAGGCGGTGGTGGCGGCTTTGATGGCGGGGAAGAGCTGGATCCGCTGTTCGATCAGGCGGTCAACTTCGTAACCGAGAAGCGCAAAGCCTCGATCTCGGGGGTGCAGCGTCAGTTCCGTATCGGTTATAACCGCGCGGCGCGTATCATTGAGCAGATGGAAGCTCAGGGGATCGTCAGCGAGCAAGGCCATAACGGTAACCGTGAAGTCCTGGCACCGCCGCCCTTCGAGTAAGTGCAAAGTTCGGTAAATAAGCGCAAAATCAGCCTGTTCTGCTATTCCGTTGCTCTCAACGGCTCTACAGTAGGGACAGAACAGGCTCCCGCGTCGGGAGTGACGCACAATAAGGATCAACAATGAAGAAACTTGCCATCACCTGTGCATTATTGTCTGGCTTCGTGGTAAGCCAGGTTTGGGCAGACGCTGCCGGCGACTTAAAAAGCCGTCTGGATAAAGTCAGCAGCTTCCATGCCAGCTTCACTCAGAAAGTGACCGACGCAAGCGGTAATGCCGTGCAGGACGGGCAGGGCGATTTGTGGGTGAAACGCCCGAATCTGTTCAACTGGCATATGACCCAGCCGGATGAAAGTATTCTGGTATCGGATGGGAAAACGCTGTGGTTCTATAATCCGTTTGTGGAGCAGGCAACCGCGACCTGGCTGAAAAACGCGACCAGCAACACGCCGTTCATGCTGATCGCCCGCAACCAGTCAGCGGACTGGCAGCAATACAACATCAAACAAAACGGCGATGATTTTGTGCTGACGCCGAAAAGCGGTAACGGCAACCTCAAGCAGTTCACAATCAATGTGGGCCGTGACGGTACTATCCATCAGTTCAGCGCCGTCGAGCAAGACGACCAGCGCAGCAGCTATCAGCTGAAGTCGCAGCAGAATGGCGCCGTCGACGCATCTAAGTTCACTTTTACGCCGCCGCAAGGGGTGACGGTGGACGATCAACGTAAGTAGAGGCGAATGTGAGCAACTTTTCGCTCGATTTTTCCGATAATGCATTTCAACCTCTGGCCGCCCGTATGCGGCCAGAAAATTTAGCGCAGTACATTGGCCAGCAGCACCTGCTGGCGCCGGGTAAACCGCTGCCGCGGGCGATTGAGGCAGGGCATCTGCACTCGATGATCCTGTGGGGGCCGCCGGGCACGGGTAAAACTACCCTTGCGGAAGTGATCGCTCGCTACGCCAATGCTGATGTCGAGCGTATTTCGGCTGTTACATCTGGCGTCAAAGAGATCCGCGAAGCTATCGAACGTGCGCGGCAAAATCGCAACGCTGGTCGACGCACTATCCTGTTTGTTGATGAAGTGCATCGTTTCAATAAAAGCCAGCAGGATGCCTTTCTGCCGCACATCGAAGACGGCACTATTACTTTTATTGGCGCGACGACTGAAAACCCGTCATTCGAACTTAATTCCGCTTTGCTCTCCCGCGCCCGAGTCTATTTGCTCAAATCACTGACCACGGACGATATCGAGCAGGTGCTCAACCAGGCGATGAGCGATAAAGCGCGAGGCTACGGTGGGCAAGATATTATCCTGCCGGATGAAACCCGCAAAGCGATTGCCGAGCTGGTCAACGGCGATGCGCGCCGGGCGTTGAACACGCTGGAAATGATGGCCGATATGGCTGAAAACGACGATTCAGGCAAGCGAGTGCTGAAAGCGGAACTGCTTACCGAAATTGCCGGCGAGCGTAGTGCGCGTTTTGATAATAAAGGCGACCGTTTTTACGATCTTATATCCGCGTTACATAAGTCCGTGCGCGGTAGCGCGCCGGATGCGGCGCTGTACTGGTACGCACGGATTATTACCGCAGGCGGCGATCCGTTGTATGTTGCTCGCCGTTGTCTGGCTATCGCGTCTGAGGATGTCGGCAACGCCGATCCTCGCGCCATGCAGGTAGCCATTTCCGCGTGGGATTGTTTTACTCGCGTTGGGCCGGCGGAAGGTGAGCGGGCTATCGCTCAGGCGATTGTTTATCTGGCCTGCGCGCCGAAGAGCAACGCGGTCTACACCGCCTTTAAGGCCGCGCTGGCCGACGCCCGCGATCGCCCTGATTACGACGTGCCGGTTCATTTACGCAATGCGCCGACCAAACTCATGAAAGAGATGGGCTATGGTCAGGAATACCGCTACGCGCACGATGAACCTAACGCCTACGCCGCCGGCGAGCAGTATTTCCCGCAGGAAATGGCGCAAACGCGCTATTATCAGCCAACAAACAGGGGGCTCGAGGGCAAAATCGCTGAAAAGCTCGCCTGGCTTGCCGAACTGGATCAAAATAGCCAGATAAAACGCTACCGCTAATTGTGGCGTTGCGGTAAGGTTATTACCTATATTTCCGTGGCCGTAGTTTGCGGCCATTTTTCCTATTTAAATTCGATAAGCACAGGATAAGCATGCTCGATCCCAATCTGCTGCGTACCGAGCCAGACGCAGTCGCAGAAAAACTGGCACGCCGGGGCTTTAAGCTGGATGTAGATAAACTGCGCGCTCTTGAAGAGCGTCGTAAAGTTCTGCAGGTTCAAACCGAAAACCTGCAGGCGGAGCGTAACTCCCGATCGAAATCCATTGGCCAGGCGAAAGCGCGCGGGGAAGATATCGAGCCATTACGCCTGGAAGTGAACAAGCTTGGCGAACAGCTGGATGCCGCAAAGTCCGAGCTGGAAACGCTGCTGGCGGAAATTCGCGATATCGCGCTGGCGATCCCGAACATTCCTCACGATGACGTGCCGGTGGGACGTGACGAAAACGACAACGTTGAAGTCAGCCGCTGGGGTACGCCGCGTCAGTTCGATTTCGAGGTGCGCGACCACGTTACGCTGGGTGAAATGCATGGGGGGCTGGATTTCGCCGCCGCCGTTAAGCTGACCGGTTCCCGTTTCGTGGTGATGAAAGGCCAGCTGGCTCGCCTGCACCGCGCGCTGGCGCAGTTTATGCTGGATCTGCACACCGAACAGCACGGCTATAGCGAGAACTATGTTCCTTATCTGGTGAACCAGGACACGCTGTATGGTACTGGCCAGTTGCCGAAATTCGCCGGCGACCTGTTCCATACTCGTCCGCTGGAAGAAGAAGCCGATAGCAGCAACTATGCGTTGATTCCGACCGCCGAAGTGCCGCTGACTAACCTGGTCCGCGACGAAATCATCGACGAAGACGATCTGCCGATTAAAATGACCGCCCATACTCCGTGCTTCCGTTCTGAAGCGGGTTCGTATGGTCGTGATACCCGCGGTCTGATCCGTATGCACCAGTTCGACAAAGTTGAAATGGTGCAGATCGTACGTCCGGAAGACTCTATGGCGGCGCTGGAAGAGATGACCGGCCACGCTGAGAAGGTTCTGCAACTGCTGGGTCTGCCGTACCGTAAGGTAGCGCTGTGTTCCGGCGATATGGGCTTTAGCGCCTGTAAAACCTATGACCTCGAAGTGTGGGTTCCGGCGCAGGATACCTATCGCGAAATTTCTTCCTGCTCCAACGTCTGGGATTTCCAGGCGCGTCGTATGCAGGCGCGTTGCCGCAGCAAGTCCGACAAAAAGACTCGTCTCGTTCACACTTTGAATGGTTCTGGTCTGGCGGTTGGCCGTACGCTGGTTGCGGTGATGGAAAACTATCAGCAGGCCGATGGCCGTATCGAGATCCCGGAAGTCCTGCGCCCGTATATGCGCGGCCTCGAGTATATCGGGTAATCTTTTCTGCTCTTTCCTTAAAAGCGCCTGCGGGCGCTTTTTTTATATCCTTATTGATACCGGGCAATAATCCATTCAGTGAATCCGGTGATACTCCCTTTGGATTAATACAGCATAAAAAGCCAATAAAATCCGATATATATAAAATTATATAACGATTGTCAGCTTATTGTGAGCAACCAAAGCGAGTATCTATGAAAATCAAAGCCCCCGATGCTTTACTGGCTGCCGAAGTTAGCCGACGTGGTTTAATGAAAACCACGGCGATAGGCGGCCTGGCGATGGCCAGCAACGCATTGACCTTGCCCTTCACGCGTATTGCGCACGCCGCTGATACGCTGGCGCCAGTGAGTGAGAAAGTGGTCTGGAGCGCCTGCACCGTAAACTGCGGCAGCCGCTGTCCGCTGCGCATGCACGTGGTTGATGGTGCGATTAAGTACGTAGAAACCGATAATACCGGCGATGATAACTACGACGGTCTGCATCAGGTTCGCGCCTGTCTGCGAGGCCGCTCTATGCGCCGCCGCGTCTATAACCCTGACCGGCTGAAATATCCGATGAAGCGCGTCGGCAAACGCGGTGAAGGAAAATTTGAACAAATTAGCTGGGAAGAGGCGTTCGACACTATCGCCAGCAATATGCAGCGTCTGATTAAAGATTATGGCAACGAATCTATCTATCTGAACTACGGAACCGGTACGCTCGGCGGGACTCTGACTCGTTCCTGGCCGCCAGGAAAAACGCTGATTGCTCGTCTGATGAACTGCTGCGGCGGCTATCTCAATCATTATGGCGACTATTCATCGGCGCAGATTGCGGCTGGTTTGAATTACACCTATGGCGGTTGGGCCGATGGCAATAGCCCGTCGGATATCGAAAACAGTCAGTTGGTGGTGCTGTTTGGCAATAACCCTGGCGAAACGCGCATGAGCGGCGGCGGGGTGACTTACTACCTTGAACAGGCGCGGCAGAAATCCAATGCCCGCATGATCATTATCGATCCGCGTTATACCGATACCGGCGCCGGGCGTGAAGATGAATGGATCCCGATTCGTCCGGGAACCGACGCGGCGCTTATTTCAGCGCTGGCTTGGGTGATGATTACTGAAAATCTGGTCGATCAGCCCTTCCTCGATAAATACTGCGTCGGCTACGATGAGAAAACCCTGCCTGCCGATGCGCCGGCGAATGGACATTATAAAGCTTACATCCTTGGTCAGGGTTCCGACGGTATCGCTAAAACGCCGGAGTGGGCATCCACCATTACCGGGATACCTCGTGAGCGCATTGTGAAGCTGGCTCGCGAGATAGCGACGGCGAAACCGGCGTATATCAGCCAGGGGTGGGGACCTCAGCGTCACGCCAACGGCGAAATCGCCACCCGCGCCATCTCCATGCTCGCCATTCTGACTGGCAACGTAGGGATTAACGGCGGCAATAGCGGCGCGCGTGAAGGTTCATATAGCCTGCCGTTCGAACGTATGCCGACGCTGGAAAATCCGGTTGAGACCAGCATCTCTATGTTTATGTGGACCGATGCGATTGAACGTGGTCCGGAAATGACCGCGCTGCGTGATGGCGTACGCGGCAAAGATAAGCTCGACGTGCCGATCAAGATGATCTGGAACTACGCGGGTAACTGCCTTATCAACCAGCACTCCGAGATCAACCGCACCCACGAAATCCTGCAGGACGATAAGAAGTGCGAAATGATCGTGGTAATCGACTGCCACATGACGTCGTCTGCGAAATACGCCGATATTCTGCTGCCGGACTGTACCGCCTCTGAGCAGATGGACTTCGCGCTGGACGCCTCCTGCGGCAATATGTCCTATGTCATCTTTGCCGACCAGGCGATCAAACCGCGTTTCGAATGCAAAACCATCTATGAGATGACCACCGAGTTGGCGAAACGCATGGGGGTGGCGGAGAAATTTACCGAAGGCCGGACTCAGGAAGGATGGATGCGCTATTTGTATGAGCAGTCGCGGAAAGCGATTCCCGAACTTCCGGATTTCGATACTTTCCGCCAGCAGGGCATCTTCAAGCAGCGTGACCCGCAAGGTCATCATGTGGCGTATAAAGCCTTCCGTGAAGATCCGCAGGCCAACCCGCTGACCACGCCATCGGGCAAAATCGAGATCTATTCCCAGGAGCTCGCTAAAATCGCCGCGACCTGGGAGCTGCCGGAAGGCGATGTCATCGATCCGCTGCCGATCTACACTCCTGGGTTTGAAAATTACAACGATCCGTTGTCCGCCAAATATCCGTTACAGCTGACGGGATTCCACTACAAGTCTCGTGTCCACTCAACTTATGGCAACGTTGATGTCCTGCAGGCAGCCTGCCGTCAGGAAATGTGGATCAATCCGATCGATGCGCACAAACGCGGCATCGCCAATGGCGATCGCATTCGCATTTTCAACGACCGCGGCGAAGTCCATATCGAAGCGAAAGTGACGCCGCGTATGATGCCGGGCGTTGTCGCGTTGGGCGAGGGCGCCTGGTATAACCCGGACGCTTCACGCGTGGATCAGGCCGGCAGCATTAACGTGCTGACGACTCAACGTCCGTCGCCGTTGGCGAAAGGCAACCCATCGCATACCAACCTCGTCCAGGTTGAAAAGCTGTAAGGAGTAACCGATGACAACTCAGTATGGATTTTTTATCGATTCCGCCCGTTGCACCGGTTGCAAAACCTGCGAGCTGGCCTGTAAAGACTACAAGAACCTGACGCCGGACGTCAGCTTCCGTCGTATCTATGAGTATGCCGGCGGCGACTGGCAGGAGGACAACGGCGTCTGGAATCAGAACGTTTTTGCCTACTACCTTTCCATCGCCTGTAACCACTGCGAAGACCCGGCGTGCACCAAGGTCTGCCCGAGCGGGGCGATGCACAAGCGCGAAGATGGTTTTGTGGTGGTCAATGAAGAGGTGTGCATTGGCTGCCGCTACTGCCATATGGCCTGCCCGTATGGCGCGCCGCAGTACAACGCCGCTAAAGGGCATATGACCAAATGCGACGGCTGTCACGAACGCGTCGCACAAGGCAAGAAACCGATTTGCGTCGAGTCCTGCCCGCTGCGGGCGCTGGACTTCGGGCCGATTGCCGAACTGCGTGAAAAGCACGGCCAACTGGCCGCCGTGGCGCCGCTGCCGTCGGCGCACTTCACCAGGCCGAGCATTGTGATAAAACCAAACGCCAACAGCCGTCCGTGCGGCGATACCACCGGCTATCTGGCCAATCCGAAGGAGGTCTAAAATGGGAAATGGATGGCATGAATGGCCGCTGATGATTTTCACGGTCTTCGGTCAATGCGTCGCCGGGGGCTTTATCGTTCTCGCGCTGGCGTTGATGAAGGGCGAACTTTCGCGCGAGCAGCAGCGGCAGGTGATAATGAGCATGTTTGGGCTATGGGTATTAATGGGGATCGGTTTTATCGCCTCCACCATGCACCTTGGTTCGCCAATGCGCGCGTTTAATTCGCTGAATCGCGTTGGCGCATCCTCGTTAAGCAATGAAATAGCCAGCGGCGCGCTTTTCTTCGCCGTCGGCGGGATTGGCTGGCTGCTGGCGGTGGTAAATAAATTACCGTCCGGGCTGCGTAATCTGTGGCTGGTCGTCACCATGATCCTCGGCGTCATCTTTGTCTGGATGATGATCCGCGTATATAACACTATCGATACCGTACCCACCTGGTACACCATCTGGACACCGCTCAACTTCTTCCTGACCCTGTTTATCGGCGGGCCGCTGTTGGGTTACCTGCTGCTGCGTGTCGCGGGTGTGGACGGTTGGGCGATGCGTTTATTGCCGGTGATCATGCTGGTGGCGTTGGTGATTAGCGTGACCGTCGTGCTGATTCAGGGCAGCGAGTTGGCGACGATCCATAGTTCAATCCAACAGGCCTCGGCGCTGGTGCCGAATTATGGTTCCTTAATGGCATGGCGGACGGTCGCGTTAGTGCTGGCGTTGGTCTGCTGGATTGTACCGCAGCTTAAAGGTTATCAACCCGCATTGCCGCTGCTGGGGCTGGCTTTTGTACTGGTGCTGGTCGGCGAGATGATTGGCCGCGGCGTATTCTATGGTCTGCATATGACCGTCGGTATGGCTATCGCCAGTTAATAACGTGAAATCACGCCGGAAGCCTATTCCGGCGTGATTAAAAAATGCGGTTGATTCATGAAATTTTTCTACTGATATTCCCACTATAGTTTTCCAATAAATTAATAAAAACAATGGAATAATATAAAGAATAATTCCGTTGCCGTTCCGCTGGATAAAAAACTTCTATCGTTGCCCTGAAAACCGCGTCAGGCCTGAATTCTGGCGGATTGACAATGTTTACAGCAGTGGCATGATGCGCACGAAATCTGAACTTCCTCACGGTTAATACCCATGACCATCTACACTCGCCCAGTGCAAATGTTGCTCTGTGGCCTGCTTCTGTTGACGCTGGCAATCGCGGTTTTAAATACGCTTGTCCCGCTGTGGCTCGCCCATGAAAATATGCCAACCTGGCAGGTTGGGATGGTCGGCTCTTCTTATTTCACCGGTAATCTGGTGGGAACACTATTTGCCGGCTGGGTCATTAAACGTCTGGGGTTTAACCGTAGCTATTATCTGGCGTCATTAATTTTTGCTGTCGGCTGCGTTGGTCTGGGTATCACACTCGGCTTCTGGACATGGCTGAGCTGGCGTTTTATCGCCGGCGTGGGCTGTGCAATGATTTGGGTGGTGGTCGAAAGCGCACTGGTGTGCAGCGGTACTTCCCGCAGCCGCGGTCGACTGCTGGCGGCGTACATGATGGTCTATTACATCGGTACTGTATTGGGCCAACTGATGGTCAGCAAATTACCGACCGATTTAATGAGCGTGCTGCCGTGGGTTACCGGCCTGGCGCTGGCGGCGATCCTGCCGCTGATGTTTACACGTATTATGAGCCAGGCCGACGAGCCGCATGAAACGGTACGTATCTGGCCGATGCTGAAACTGCGTCAGGCACGTCACGGTGTGAATGGCTGCATCATCTCCGGCATCGTGCTTGGTTCACTGTACGGCCTGATGCCGCTGTGGCTAAATCATCAGGGCGTCAGCGATTCGGGTATTGGTTTCTGGATGGCGGTGATGGTTAGCGCAGGCATTCTCGGGCAGTGGCCGGTCGGGCGTCTGGCTGACCGCTATGGCCGCCTGCTGGTGCTGCGCGTACAGGTCTTTGTGGTGATTCTGGGCTGTCTGGCGATGCTGAGCCAGGCGGCAATGGCGCCAGCGCTTTTTGTGCTCGGCGCATCCGGTTTTACTCTGTATCCGGTGGCGATGGCCTGGGCCTGCGAGAAGGTTGAACACCATCAACTGGTGGCGATGAACCAGGCGCTGCTGATGAGCTATACCATCGGCAGTCTGCTGGGGCCGACCCTGACGGCGATGTTGATGCAGAACTTCTCGGATAATCTGCTGTTTATCATGATCGCCAGCGTATCGTTTATCTATCTGCTGACCCTGCTGCGCAAAGCCGGACATCACCCGACGCCGGTGGCACACGCGTAACCAATCTTTCTGCGGGCAGACGGTATCGCGCTCATGATGAGGCGTTATCGGCGGGATTGATACTATTATAGTTGCGGGCCGTGGTGAGAGTACCTCCGGCCCGCAGCCGGTTTAGTACATCACCTTATGGCCATATTGCTCCAGGATGCCTTTTACCCGCTCCATGGTCTCTTTCTTCGGTGGGTGTACGCCGTCAAGTTTGTACTCTTCGCCCATTGCCACCCATTTGTGTTTACCCAGCTCATGGTAGGGCAGGAGTTCGATTTTCTCGACGTTACCCATATCGCGGGTAAACTCACCCAGACGATGTGCGGAATCGTCATCATCAGACCAGCCGGGAACCACGACGTAGCGGATCCACACGTTAATCCCTTTCTTCGACAGATACTGTGCGAACTCCAGCGTACGATGGTTAGAAACGCCGACCAGGTTCTGGTGGATTTCATCGTTCATCTGCTTAAGGTCAAGCATCACCAGATCGGTGACTTCCAGCAGCTCGTCAATCACCGGATCGTAGCGACGTACGAAGCCGTTGGTATCCAGGCAGGTGTGGATACCTTCTTTTTTACAGGCGCGGAACCAGTCGCGGACAAATTCAGCCTGCAGGATCGCCTCGCCGCCGGAGGCGGTGACGCCACCGCCGGAAGCATTCATAAAGTGGCGATAGGTCACCACTTCTTTCATCAATTCTTCAACGGTGATTTCTTTACCGCCATGGGTATCCCAGGTGTCGCGGTTATGGCAGTAAAGGCAGCGCATCAGGCAGCCCTGGAAGAAGGTAATAAAGCGGATGCCTGGGCCATCGACGGTGCCACAGGATTCAAAGGAGTGAATACGACCAATAGTTGACATTGCGGTGATATCTCCGGGTTCGGCCCTCCAGGGCCTATGATGCACAGCTCAAACCGGCTGTGTTAAGTCTGTTTTGACAGGTACCCAAAGTATAGATAACTGGCAAAGCAGGCTGGGGCAGGGAATCACGTGTTAAAAAGGCCCCACTGATGTGGGGCCTTTATTGTACGCTTTTTCAGTCAGACAGGGAATTACATGGTCTGAGTGAAGGTACGGGTAATAACATCCTGCTGCTGTTCTTTAGTCAGGGAGTTAAAACGTACTGCGTAGCCAGATACACGGATGGTCAGCTGCGGATATTTTTCCGGGTTTTCCATCGCGTCGAGCAGCATTTCGCGGTTCATGACGTTCACGTTCAGGTGCTGACCACCTTCGATGGACGCTTCGTGGTGGAAGTAACCATCCATCAGGCCCGCCAGGTTGGTCTTACGAACTTCGTCATCTTTACCCAGCGCGTTCGGCACGATAGAGAAGGTGTAAGAGATACCATCTTTAGCGTAAGCAAACGGCAGTTTAGCAACGGAAGTCAGAGAGGCTACAGCGCCTTTCTGGTCACGGCCGTGCATCGGGTTAGCACCTGGTCCGAACGGCGCGCCAGCGCGACGACCATCTGGGGTGTTACCGGTTTTCTTACCATACACAACGTTAGAGGTGATGGTCAGAACGGACTGAGTCGGGATAGCGTTGCGGTAGGTGTGCAGTTTCTGAATTTTCTTCATGAAACGTTCAACCAGGTCAACGGCCATGTCATCGACGCGAGCATCGTTGTTACCAAACTGCGGGTATTCGCCTTCGATTTCGAAGTCAACAGCCAGACCGTCTTCGTCACGAATCGGTTTAACTTTCGCATATTTGATAGCAGACAGGGAGTCAGCAGCAACGGACAGACCTGCGATACCACACGCCATGGTGCGGATAACGTCACGGTCGTGCAGCGCCATCAGAGAGGCTTCGTAGCTGTACTTGTCGTGCATGTAATGAATGATGTTCAGCGCGGTGACGTACTGTTTAGCCAGCCAGTCCATGAAGTGATCCATGCGCTCCATAACTTCGTCGAAGTTCAGGACGTCGCCTTTGATCGGTTCAGATTTCGGACCAACCTGCATTTTCAGTTTTTCATCAACGCCGCCGTTGATAGCATACAGCATGGTTTTCGCGAGGTTAGCGCGAGCGCCGAAGAACTGCATTTGTTTACCAACAATCATCGGGCTTACGCAGCATGCGATAGCGTAATCGTCGTTGTTGAAGTCCGGGCGCATCAGGTCATCGTTCTCGTACTGCAGAGAAGAGGTATCGATGGATACTTTAGCGGCGAATTTCTTAAAGCTCAGCGGCAGTTTTTCAGACCACAGGATAGTGATGTTCGGCTCCGGAGACGGCCCCATGGTGTACAGGGTGTTCAGGAAGCGGAAGCTGTTTTTGGTTACCAGAGTACGGCCGTCAACGCCCATACCACCGATAGATTCCGTTGCCCAAATCGGGTCGCCGGAGAACAGTTCATCATATTCCGGGGTACGCAGGAAGCGAACCATACGCAGTTTCATGACCAGGTGGTCAACCATTTCCTGCGCGTCTTGCTCGGTGATTTTACCCGCCTGCAGGTCACGTTCGATGTAGATATCCAGGAAGCTGGAAGTACGACCGAAGGACATTGCCGCGCCGTTCTGAGATTTAACGGCGGCCAGGTAACCGAAGTAGGTCCACTGAATAGCTTCCTGAGCGGTAGTCGCCGGACCGGAGATGTCGTAGCCATATTTAGCCGCCATCTCTTTGATCTGACCCAGCGCGCGATGCTGTTCAGCAATTTCTTCACGCAGACGGATGGTTGCTTCCAGATCTTCGCCGCTTTCCAGTTTCGCCTGCAGCGAGTTGAACTGGGCGAATTTGTCCTTCATCAGGAAGTCGATACCGTACAGCGCAACGCGACGATAGTCACCGATGATACGACCACGGCCGTAGGCATCCGGCAGACCGGTCAGCACGCCGGATTTACGGCAGCGCAGGATGTCCGGGGTATATACGTCGAAAACGCCCTGGTTGTGAGTTTTACGGTACTCGGTGAAGATTTTTTTCAGCATCGGGTCCAGTTCGCGATTGTACGCTTTGCAGGAACCTTCAACCATTTTGATACCGCCGAACGGGATAATCGCACGTTTCAGCGGAGCTTCGGTTTGCAGACCAACGATTTTCTCGAGCGCTTTCTCGATGTAGCCCGCGTCGTGAGAAGTGATGGTGGATGCGAGGGAAGTGTCGAAATCAACAGGCGCGTGAGTGCGGTTTTCCTGTTTAACGCCTTCCATTACGCTGTCCCACAGCTTGGTGGTCGCATCAGTTGCGCCAGCCAGGAAGGATTCGTCACCTTCATATGGGGTGTAGTTTTTCTGGATAAAGTCACGTACGTTGACTTCGTTCTGCCAGTCACCTTTCGCAAAACCTTCCCAGGCTGTGGCTAACTTTTCATTAAGCTCGGACATGTAACACCTACCTTCTTAAGTGGATTTTTTATTTACTGCCTGAGACAACCATTAATGATGATCGTCGCCACGCAGGTAAATGACCCAGTATGTCAACCCAACCAACAAACCACCGCCGATGATGTTTCCGATAGTGACTGGAATCAGGTTATCAGTGATGAAGTTCATAACGGTTAAGTGAGAAAAACTCTCCGGAGTTGAACCGATAGCGGTCCAGAATTCCGGGCTTGCAAAGTTGCGAATTACGATACCCATCGGGATCATAAACATATTAGCGATGCTGTGTTCAAAGCCGCTGGCGACAAACATCGCAACCGGCAACACCATGATCATCGCTTTGTCCATCAGGCTGCGGCCGGAGTAACTCATCCAGACAGCCAGACAAACCATCAGGTTCGCCAGGATACCCAGGCAGACGGCTTCAATAAACGTATGGTGCATTTTGTGGTCTGCAGTTTGCAGAACATTTAAGCCCCAGCCGCCGTTGGCCGTCATATACTCGCCGGATAACCACATTAATAATACGAATAGCAGTGCGCCGATGAGGTTTCCAACATAGACGTTAAGCCAGTTTTTTGCCAGCTGACCCCAGGTAATACGCCCGCTGGCTTTCGCCACGACGATCAGTACGGTAGAGGTGAAGAGGTCAGCACCGCAGATAACGCAAAGAATCAGACCTAGTGAGAAGCATACCCCGCCGATAAGTTTGGCAATCCCGAATGGCATTGCGGCAGTACCGGTGGTCGCCGTGATATAAAACACAAAAGCGATGGAGATGAAGACACCGGCGGTAATCGCCAGATAAAACGTCTTCAGCGGATGTTTCGTCGCTTTATAGACACCTGCTTCTTCGGCGACTTTCGCCATCGCGGCAGGGAGTAAAAGATCAAAAGGGTTGTCAGCTTTCACACTAACTCTCTCTTTATATAAGTTGGCGGTGTGATACTAACAAAGCATTATAGAAGGGAATTTGATGTAGATCATATCCTACCGGAGTCATAGGCCCATTTTGCGTGTGGAATTAGCCTGTTATTGCTTTATCTTTTTGATTTTTAATAAAAAACTAAATTTTAATATTTATAAATAATGTTGAAGATTTCCATGAGTGACCATTGATTACGGTTAATTAGAATGGAGTATTTTTATTAAAATTAACAATCTAAATATCACCAAATATTGTTTTTTACTTAAAGTTAACTCATGGGCTACAAAATGGCATGGTTTTGGCTAAAATCATAAGAAAACGGAGCCGCTGTCGGCTCCGTACGTTATTTTTTACCTATAAAGGGTTATTTGGCCCAGAAGGCCGCTTTTGCACGTTGTAGCTTTTCGTAGGCCTTCAGTAAAGATTGATGCGCCGGGAAAGCGTGTAGATCGCTATCGACCGCCTGCAGGCCATAGAACGGCGCTTCGCCGCTCAGAGCGGCGCTCGCGGCTTCTACTGCATCCGCGCCATACATACGGATGAAGGCATTCAGATACTGTAACGGCTGGCGTTCTTCTTCCTGGCTAAGCAGCAGCAACGTTTGCAGGCAACGATAATAGTTGGCGCGCTCAGGGCTGAAGATGGAGGCATTGAATTCCATGGTCCACTCCGTCCAAATCAACGCCTGATCTAGGTCGCCGCCGGCCAACGCCAGCATCGCTTTTAGCTCGCCGATGCGCAGGGTATACCAGCCGTTGTCTTTGCCGGTTGCCAGTCCTAACAGCTCGCGTACACGCGTGAAGTCATCAAGACCTTCGTCGTCCATTTGCTCAATAAGCGCCAGATAATCTTCTTTTTCCCACTCGCTACCCGGCAGGGAGAGAATAGTGTCGCGCAGATGCGCGCCCATGCTGTTGTTTGCAAGCCACAGGTCTTCCGCCGGATAAATATCGGACATCCCTGGAACGATGATTCGGCAGGCATAGACGCTCAGATGTTCGTAGTCGGCGATATAGACTTCTTTATCTTCTGCTTTGAAGATAGCCATCAGGGTGGCGAACTCTTCTTCAGTCGTGCCGGAGAAATTCCAGTCTACAAACGGATAGTCGGCATCCTGTTTGAACATATCCCAGGAGATCAGGCCGCTGGAATCAATGAAGTGAGTTTCCAGGTTGGCGTGCTCGGCGACTTCTTCGTCATCAAAGGTCGGCGGGGTAAAGACGTCGAGGTCTTTCAGGCTGCGGCCCTGTAGCAGTTCGGTGACGGTACGCTCCAGCGCCACGCCGAAATCCGGATGGGCGCCGAAAGAGGCGAAGCAGGTGCCGTTAGCCGGGTTAAACAGAACCACGCAAATAACCGGGTATTTGCCGCCCAATGAGCCATCGTAAGCGAAGATCGGGAAACCTTCAGCTTCAAGTTTAGCGATAGATTCAACGACGCCCGGATAGCGCGCCATCACTTCCGCCGGGATCTCCGGCAGGCTGATGCTCTCTGCGATGATACGGTTTTTGATATGACGCTCAAAGACTTCAGACAAGCCCTGCACGCGCGCTTCATTCGGGGTATTACCCGCTGACATGCCGTTAGAAACGTACAAGTTGCCGACGATATTCATCGGAATATAAACAGTTTCGCCGTCGGATTGACGGGTAAACGGCAGGCCGCAAACGCCGCGCTCGTCATTACCGGATTGCAAATCCACGAGCATGCTGGCGGTCAGCTGATCGTCCGGATCGTAAAAGGCGCGCAGGCGGGCATCCAGCAGGCCTTCCGGTACTTCATCATCTTCGGTCAACGGGAACCACTTTTCGTTCGGATAATGAACAAATGGACCGTTGGCGATGGTTTCGCCTAACCAGAAGTCCGCGAAGAAGTAGTTGGTGGACAGACGTTCGAAATATTCGCCCAGCGCGGAAGCCAGCGCCGCCTTTTTCGTCGCGCCTTTACCATTGGTAAAGCACAGCGCGCACTCTTTATCGCGAATGTGAACGGACCACACGTGTGGTACCGGGTTCAGCCACGAGGCCTCTTCGATATCAAATCCGAGGTCGAGCAGTTTCTGCTGGAAGCGAGCGATGGAATCTTCCAGGGCGGCATCTTTGCCGGGGATAAATGTCTGGGTCATAGCAATTCGTTTATTGTTGGCAGGATGGGCAATGATACGGGTTTTACCGGTAAGTGGCTATGTCGTTAGCCGCGCTAAGGGATAAAAAGAGAAGAGCGATAAATGGCATGCGGAGAAACTCCACATGCCATAGCAAGTTACAGGATTGGCGTACAAATGCTAACGATCATAGCGGCGCCAGCAAGACTGGTACCGACGATGCCTGCCGCCATCACTGCGAAGCCTGCCCCCAGCGTAAAGGGCCCGGTAATCGCGCCGATGACAATTGTCGGGATACTGACCAGCAAACCAATTGCTGCCGGAATGGATAACAGGCCAAAACCGCCGCTCACATCAGACATTTCGTTATAGGTTAATTCACGCATAACTATTCCTTTAAAAGTGATTAATACCAGTCTTCATCGGCTGGCTTAAAAATTTTAATGATCTGGAAATGCAGCGGTAAATGGCGATGCTCTCGCGGAAACATAATTCATGAAGAATTAAGATAATATTCAAGTATTAAATGAGTTGACGGATTGCGCTATGGCGAGATCGTTACCTGTGAATGTAGTGGATAACTATTTATGCCGTGGGTCAAAATCCGGAATGGGTGACGGAACACAGGCTAAAAAGCGATTCTCTTGCAGCAATTATGTCGGTTTAATGACGTCAAGCTGGTTGATTCTTTTGTGTGACGATGGCCTCATTTATGGGCCGCTTAGTTTTACTCGTTGCGGTGTGTGTCACTGAATGATAAAACCGATAGCCACAGGAATAACTTATGCCCGCGACGGTTCGCGTGCAGACAATATAGCAACGTGGTGAGGGGAAATGGCTCAGGTCTATAACTTTAGTTCGGGCCCGGCAATGCTGCCGGCAGAAGTTCTCAAACTGGCGCAACAGGAACTGTGCGACTGGCATGGTCTGGGGACGTCGGTAATGGAAATCAGCCACCGTGGTAAAGAGTTTATCCAGGTGGCTGAAACGGCAGAACAGGATTTCCGCGATCTGCTTAATATCCCTTCCAACTATAAAGTGTTGTTCTGTCATGGCGGCGGTCGCGGCCAGTTTGCCGGGATCCCGTTAAATCTGCTGGGTGACAAAACGACAGCAGATTATGTGGATGCTGGCTACTGGGCGGCAAGTGCGGTGAAAGAAGCGCAAAAATACTGCACGCCAAACGTTATTGATGCGAAAACCACCGTTGACGGCCTGCGAGCCGTTAAACCGATGAGCGAATGGCAGTTGACGCCGGGCGCGGCTTACCTGCACTTCTGTCCAAATGAAACCATTGATGGTATCGCTATCCACGAAACGCCAAACTTTGGCGATGATGTGGTCGTTACCGCGGATTACTCCTCCAGTATTTTGTCGCATGAAATTGACGTCAGCCGCTATGGCGTGATTTACGCTGGCGCGCAGAAGAATATCGGCCCGGCAGGGTTAACGCTGGTTATCGTGCGTGAAGATCTGCTGGGTAAAGCCAGCGTCGCCTGCCCATCGATCCTTGATTACACCGTGCTGAACGCCAATGATTCAATGTTCAACACGCCGCCGACCTTCGCCTGGTATCTGGCGGGGCTGGTATTTAAATGGCTGAAAGAGCAGGGCGGCGTCGCTGCGATGGATAAAATCAACCAGCAGAAGGCTGAATTGCTGTATGGCGTGATTGATAATAGCGATTTCTATCGTAACGATGTTGCCGCGGCCAACCGCTCGCGGATGAACGTGCCGTTCCAACTGGCGGATAGCGCGCTGGACAAACTGTTCCTTGAAGAATCTTTTGCGGCTGGTCTGCATGCGCTGAAGGGCCACCGCGTGGTGGGCGGTATGCGTGCTTCTATATACAATGCGATGCCGCTGGCCGGCGTCAAGGCGCTTACCGACTTCATGCAGGACTTTGAACGTCGTCGCGGCTAATTGCTGAGCGCTTATTTTCATCCCCGCGGCCGGTCTGCGGGGTTTTTATTCTGTTTTTTTGAGAGTCGAGTTTCATGGAATCCCTGACGTTACAACCCATTGCGCGCGTTGATGGCACCGTAAACCTACCCGGGTCAAAAAGTGTCTCTAACCGCGCTTTGCTGCTGGCGGCATTAGCCCACGGCACCACCGTGCTGACCAATTTGCTGGACAGCGATGATGTTCGCCACATGCTTAATGCGCTTAACGCCCTGGGAGTTCACTATACCCTGTCCGCCGATCGTACTCGCTGTGAAGTCACCGGCAACGGCGGTCCGCTTCAGGCCAGCGGCGCGCTGGAGTTGTTTCTCGGTAATGCTGGTACGGCGATGCGCCCACTGGCGGCGGCGTTGTGCCTCGGCGACAACGATATTGTGCTGACCGGCGAACCGCGAATGAAAGAGCGACCGATAGGCCACCTGGTCGATGCGTTACGCCAGGGGGGCGCGCAAATTGAGTATCTGGAGCAGGAAAACTATCCGCCTCTGCGCCTGCGCGGCGGTTTCAACGGCGGCCAGGTGGAAGTTGATGGCAGCGTCTCCAGCCAGTTCCTTACCGCTTTACTGATGACTGCGCCGCTGGCGCCGCAGGACACGACGATCGCGATTAAAGGCGACCTGGTGTCCAAACCTTACATCGACATCACGCTACACCTGATGAAAACCTTTGGCGTTGACGTTGAAAACCACAACTACCAGCGCTTTGTCGTACGCGGCAAGCAACAGTATCAGTCGCCGGGCGACTATCTGGTGGAAGGTGATGCCTCTTCAGCCTCGTATTTCCTTGCTGCCGGCGCGATTAAAGGCGGTACGGTAAAAGTGACCGGGATTGGCCGCAATAGCGTTCAGGGCGACATTCGCTTTGCCGATGTGCTGGAAAAAATGGGCGCGACAATTACCTGGGGCGACGATTTCATCGCCTGTACTCACGGTGAGCTGAATGCTGTCGATATGGATATGAACCATATCCCGGATGCTGCAATGACCATCGCCACTGCGGCGCTATTCGCGAAAGGCACCACGGTGCTGCGCAATATTTACAACTGGCGGGTGAAAGAGACCGACCGCCTGTTCGCGATGGCCACTGAACTGCGTAAAGTGGGCGCCGAAGTAGAAGAGGGCGAAGATTATATTCGTATTACGCCGCCTGAGACGCTGAAATTTGCTGAAATCGGTACTTACAACGATCACCGCATGGCGATGTGCTTCTCGCTGGTGGCCTTATCGGCGACACCGGTCACTATCCTTGATCCGAAATGCACGGCGAAAACGTTCCCGGATTATTTCGAGCAGTTGGCGCGAATTAGTACCCTCGCGTAAAGTCTGTTCTGTCCTTTAAGGTAAAGCTTTGTCATCTTGCGGGCTGGTATTCTGCCAGCCCGCTATAATTGCGCAATTCTTCTACATTTAATTTCTTCTATTCCGTAATTTGCACGCAATGCTCACTTTCTGGCGCATTGATGCGTATAATGCGCGGCGTTTATATTCATGCGCCTTGCTGAAGGAGAAAAAGATGACGGCAAATGTTCCGGTAATCACCATTGATGGACCTGGCGGTGCGGGTAAGGGCACGTTGTGCAAGGCAATGGCGGAAGCGCTTGGCTGGCATCTGCTGGATTCCGGGGCTATCTACCGCGTTCTTGCGCTGGCAGCCTTACATCATCACGTAGACGTCGAGTCAGAAGAGGCGCTGGTTCCGCTGGCAGCTCATCTCGATGTGCGTTTTATTTCTACTGACGGCAACCTGGAAGTGGTGCTGGAAGGCGAGGATGTCAGCGCAGAGATCCGTACCCAGGAAGTGGCCAATACCGCCTCTAAGGTCGCGGCTTTCCCACGTGTTCGTGAAGCGCTGCTGCGCCGTCAACGCGCCTTCCGCGAACTGCCTGGCCTGATTGCCGACGGCCGCGATATGGGCACCGTCGTGTTCCCGGATGCGCCGGTTAAAATTTTCCTCGATGCGTCGGCGGAAGAACGTGCCCAGCGCCGCCTGCTACAGTTGCAGGAGAAGGGTTTTAGTGTTAACTTTGAACGTCTTTTGTCCGAGATAAAAGAGCGTGACGATCGCGATCGTAATCGTGCTGTGGCGCCGCTTGTCCCGGCCGCTGATGCATTAGTTCTCGATTCCACTGAACTAAGCATTGAGCAAGTAATTGAAAAAGCGCTACAATATGCGCGCGAAAAACTGGCTATCGCTTAACCGTTAACCGGCAAAGCGTCGCAAGCCTCCGAATTATAGCAGTACCCCCGCAGCAACGGAGTGTTAGCGGGTATGTTAAACAACCCCATCCGGCACGGAGCCAGGTGGACGTTAAATATGAAACCTGAAGATTAAACATGACTGAATCTTTTGCTCAACTATTTGAAGAATCCTTAAAAGAAATCGAAACCCGCCCGGGTTCCATCGTTCGTGGTGTTGTTGTTGCTATCGACAAAGATATCGTACTGGTTGACGCTGGTCTGAAATCTGAGTCCGCCATCCCGGCTGAGCAGTTCAAAAACGCCCAGGGCGAGCTGGAAATCCAGGTTGGTGACGAAGTTGACGTTGCTCTGGATGCAGTAGAAGACGGCTTCGGTGAAACCCTGCTGTCCCGTGAGAAAGCTAAACGTCACGAAGCTTGGATCACGCTGGAAAAAGCTTACGAAGACGCTGAAACTGTAGTCGGTGTTATCAACGGCAAAGTTAAAGGTGGCTTCACTGTTGAGCTGAATGGTATTCGTGCGTTCCTGCCGGGTTCCCTGGTAGACGTTCGTCCGGTGCGCGACACGCTGCACCTGGAAGGCAAAGAGCTTGAATTCAAAGTCATCAAGCTGGACCAGAAACGTAACAACGTCGTTGTTTCTCGTCGTGCCGTTATCGAATCCGAAAACAGCGCAGAGCGCGATCAGCTGCTGGAAAACCTGCAGGAAGGCATGGAAGTCAAAGGTATCGTTAAGAACCTCACTGACTACGGTGCATTCGTTGATCTGGGCGGCGTTGACGGCCTGCTGCACATCACCGATATGGCCTGGAAACGCGTTAAGCATCCGAGCGAAATCGTAAACGTTGGCGACGAAATCACTGTTAAAGTGCTGAAGTTCGACCGCGAGCGTACCCGTGTATCCCTGGGCCTGAAACAGCTGGGCGAAGATCCGTGGGTAGCTATCGCTAAGCGTTATCCGGAAGGTACCAAACTGACTGGTCGCGTGACCAACCTGACCGACTACGGCTGCTTCGTTGAAATCGAAGAAGGCGTTGAAGGCCTGGTTCACGTTTCCGAAATGGATTGGACCAACAAAAACATCCACCCGTCCAAAGTTGTTAACGTTGGCGATGTAGTGGAAGTTATGGTTCTGGATATCGACGAAGAACGTCGTCGTATCTCCCTGGGTCTGAAGCAGTGCAAATCTAACCCATGGCAGCAGTTCGCGGAAACCCACAACAAGGGCGACCGTGTTGAAGGTAAAATCAAGTCTATCACTGACTTCGGTATCTTCATCGGCCTGGACGGCGGCATCGACGGCCTGGTTCACCTGTCTGACATCTCCTGGAACGTTGCAGGCGAAGAAGCAGTTCGTGAATACAAAAAAGGCGACGAAATCGCTGCAGTTGTACTGCAGGTTGACGCAGAACGTGAGCGTATCTCCCTGGGCGTTAAACAGCTGGCGGAAGATCCGTTCAACAACTACGTTGCTCTGAACAAGAAAGGCGCTATCGTAACCGGTAAAGTAACTGCAGTTGACGCTAAAGGCGCAACCGTAGAACTGGCTGACGGCGTTGAAGGTTACCTGCGTGCTTCTGAAGCATCCCGTGACCGCGTTGAAGATGCAACTCTGGTTCTGAGCGTTGGCGACGAAGTTGAAGCTAAATTCACCGGCGTTGATCGTAAAAACCGCGCAATCAGCCTGTCTGTTCGTGCGAAAGACGAAGCTGACGAGAAAGATGCAATCGCAACTGTTAACAAACAGGAAGATGCAAACTTCTCTAACAACGCAATGGCTGAAGCTTTCAAAGCAGCTAAAGGCGAGTAATCTTAGTTATTCAGGCCACAACGGCCTGAATAATGACGAGTTTACTTGACAGATTGCAGGATTCGTCCTGTAATCAAGCACAAAGGGCGGCTACGGCCGCCCTTGTTTAAGCTGTAAGCTAACTTTGCCTTGAAGGAAACCGGAGGAAAAATGACCAAGTCAGAATTGATAGAAAGACTTGCCAGCCAGCAATCTCATATCCCGGCGAAAGCGGTGGAAGATGCTGTTAAAGAAATGCTGGAGCATATGGCCTCAACGCTTGCTCAAGGTGAGCGCATTGAAATCCGCGGTTTCGGCAGCTTCTCTCTGCACTATCGAGCACCTCGCACCGGGCGTAACCCGAAGACTGGCGATAAAGTGGAACTGGAAGGTAAATACGTTCCTCACTTTAAGCCCGGGAAAGAACTACGCGACCGCGCCAATATTTACGAAGAGTAAGTTTTTCCGCATCAGGCAAAGACTTACTTAATAAAAAAGCACCTGAGGGTGCTTTTTTTATGTCTGTTTTTCGCGTCCGCTCGCAAAACTTTTGTTACCTGATAGCAAGCGCCAACATTTCCCGGATAGCGCGACGCAACGCCATTCTTTAATGCATGATCACGGCGGCGAATTGTCTGACACTCCCCGATAACAGGGAGGTGTTATGCGATTACCACATCTGGCAGGCTGCGCCATAATCGGAATTTCGCCGCTGCTTTGGCTACCGGCGCTACCGAATATGCTAAGCGTCTGGTGCTTGATTGGCGCTGCGCTAATCATTGCAACGCTGCGCAAACCTTGCACAACGTATGCCGCATTGACGTTGCTATTTTTCGTATGGGGAATATTACATGCCCGGCAAGCGCTGTGGCCCACTGAGCATATTCCCGGTCGCAACCGACAGGCCATTATTGAGCTGGTAGGCGGTGATGGCCTGACGAGCTGGCAAGGTAAGATAATTCGTCTTGAGGGTCGGCGTTTATATCCTGCGGTTGGGATTACCCTCTACGGCAGCGAACTACCTGAAGCAGGCTGCGTTGGGCAGCGCTGGCTGATGACCATCCGCGCTCGTCCGGTACATGGGCAGTTAAATGAGGGCGGCTTCGATAGCCAGCGCTACGCTCTTGCGCAGCATCGCCCGCTTAGCGGACGTTTTCTAAATGCCTCATCGCTTGATTCACGTTGCAGCTTCCGGGCTCGCTATCTGGCCTCGTTAAACCGCACACTCGCTGAGTATCCATGGAAAACGGTGATGCTGGGGCTGGGAATGGGGGAGCGCCTGGCAGTTGCGGATGAGATAAAAAGATTAATGCAGGAGACGGGAACCTCCCATTTAATGGCTATCTCCGGCCTGCATATTGCGCTGGGGGCGTCGCTTGGCTGGTTGTTGGTTCGTGGAATACAGTTCTTTCTTCCGTGCCGCTGGATAGGCTGGCGGATACCGCTACTTGTCGGGTTAGGCTGCGCGCTGTTTTACGCCTGGCTTACCGGCATGCAACCCCCGGCGCTGCGTACCTGTGCGGCCTTAAGCGCAGGATGTCTGTTAAGGCTACAGGCCAGGCGTTGGTCGCCGTGGCAAATCTTTTGCTGTTGTATTGCGGCAATACTGTTGGCTGATCCGCTGGCGATGATTTCAGAAAGCCTGTGGTTATCGGTGTTTGCGGTTGCTGCGTTGATTTTCTGGTATCAGCTTGCGCCGCTTCGCCGGCTCCGCTGTCGTTCACCGTGGCGGCAACTGTTGGCGCTGGGCCACCTGCAATGCGGCCTGATGTTACTGCTGGCGCCGCTGCAGATAGGGCTTTTTCATGGGATTAGCCTGACTTCATTGATAGCAAACCTGGTTGCCGTTCCGCTGGTGACATTTCTGATAGTCCCGCTGATTTTAGCGGCGATGCTACTGCATCTAAGCGGCCCGGTGTTGCTTGAAATGGCGTTATGGCAACTCGCCGATCGTCTGCTGGCAATATTATTCTGGTTCTTACGCCATTTGCCTGCCGGATGGTTATCGCTTGACGAACGGTGGTTGGCGATCAGTGTACTACCGTGGCTGGCGCTCCTGGCATGGCGTTTTCAGGCCTGGCGTCAGATGCCGTTACTCTGTATGAGCGGCGTGGCGCTACTCAGTTGGCCCTTCTGGCGCACCGCGACGCCAGGCGAGTGGAGAGTGACGATGTTGGATGTCGGACAAGGGTTAGCGGTGGTTATCGAGCGTCAGGGAGCAGCTATTCTGTACGATACCGGCCCCGCCTGGCCGGGGGGCGATAGCGGCCAGCGACTCATCGTGCCCTGGTTGCGCTGGCGTGGTCTCCATCCTGAAGGAGTCATCTTGAGCCACGAACATCTTGATCATCGCGGTGGCCTGAATGCGATTGTTCAGGCGTGGCCAAATCTCGTTATTCGTAGCTCGCTTAATCTGCGTGGACATCTCCCTTGCCGCAGAGGGGAAGCCTGGCGCTGGCGAGGGCTTCGATTTCAGGCGCTTTGGCCGTTGCCTGCAGGCGAGCATAAGGGAAACAATGGTTCCTGCGTGGTTAGGGTCGATGACGGCAGGCGTAGCGTTTTGCTTACCGGTGATATCGAAATCCCTGCCGAACAGCAAATGATAAGCCATTACTGGCAACATCTTACGTCTACACTTATTCAGGTTCCGCACCATGGCAGTAATACGTCATCCGGCGTGACATTGCTGCAGCGGGTAGGAGGAGAGGCGGCTATCGCCTCGGCAGCGCGTTACAATGCATGGAAGATGCCTTCCAAAAAAGTCGAAGAGCGTTATCGTAAGCAGGGATATCTGTGGTTTGATACGCCGCACTCGGGGCAAATAACGATTATTTTTTCTCCAGATGGTTGGCAAATCCAGAGCTTACGGGATCAACTTTTCCCTCGTTGGTATCATCAGTGGTTTGGCGCAGAGGCGTAGAACGGGTAGAATATGCGGCTATTTCAACATAAGCTGGTTTATTGAATGCAGAACGATAAAGATCTCTCCACGTGGCAGACCTTCCGCCGACTTTGGCCGATGATAGCGCCGTTTAAAGCCGGGCTAATCGTAGCGGCCGTGGCGTTGGTGCTTAACGCGGCAAGTGATACCTTCATGTTATCGCTTCTTAAACCGTTATTGGATGATGGTTTTGGTAAAACGGATCGCTCAGTACTGTTATGGATGCCGCTGGTGGTGATTGGTTTAATGGTGCTGCGCGGCATCACCAGTTATATCTCAAGCTACTGCATCTCCTGGGTTTCCGGCAAAGTGGTGATGACGATGCGTCGCCGCCTGTTTGGCCATATGATGGGTATGCCTGTCGCCTTCTTCGACAAACAGTCCACCGGGACATTGCTGTCGCGTATCACCTATGATTCTGAGCAGGTCGCGTCATCTTCCTCCAGCGCGTTGATCACCGTGGTGCGAGAGGGGGCCTCAATTATCGGTCTGTTCGCCATGATGTTCTATTACAGCTGGCAATTGTCGCTGATTCTTATCGTGCTGGCGCCTATCGTCTCAGTGGCGATTCGGGTGGTTTCGAAGCGTTTTCGTAATATCAGTAAGAATATGCAGAACACCATGGGGCAGGTGACCACCAGCGCGGAACAGATGCTCAAAGGGCATAAAGAAGTGCTGATGTTCGGCGGTCAGGAAGTCGAAACCAAGCGTTTTGACAAGGTCAGTAATAAGATGCGCCTGCAGGGGATGAAAATGGTCTCCGCGTCCTCTATCTCCGACCCGGTCATTCAGCTGATTGCCTCTCTGGCTCTGGCCTTTGTGCTTTATGCGGCGAGCTTCCCAAGCGTCATGGAAACCCTGACCGCCGGTACCATCACCGTGGTCTTTTCTTCGATGATCGCGCTAATGCGTCCGCTGAAATCCCTGACTAACGTCAACGCGCAGTTCCAGCGTGGGATGGCGGCATGTCAGACGCTGTTCTCCATTCTGGATTCCGAGCAGGAGAAAGATGAAGGCACGCGCGTGATTGAGCGCGCCAAAGGTAACCTGGAGTTCCACAACGTCACCTTTAGCTATCCTGGTCGCGAAGTTGCCGCGCTGCGTAACATTAATCTGAGCATTCCGGAGGGAAAAACCGTTGCGCTGGTAGGGCGTTCCGGCTCAGGTAAATCCACCATCGCCAGCCTGATTACCCGTTTTTACGATGTTGACGAGGGGCAAATTCTGCTGGATGGCCACGATCTGCGCGAGTACAAACTGAGCTCGTTGCGTGACCAGGTGGCGCTGGTTTCGCAGAACGTGCACCTGTTCAATGACACCGTCGCCAATAACATCGCCTATGCGCGTACCGAAGAGTACACCCGTGAGCAAATTGAAGAAGCGGCGCGTATGGCCTATGCGATGGACTTTATCAACAAGATGGATAACGGTCTGGACACGATTATCGGCGAGAATGGCGTCATGCTCTCCGGCGGTCAACGTCAGCGTATCGCTATTGCGCGTGCGCTGCTGCGCAACAGCCCTATCCTGATCCTCGATGAAGCCACCTCGGCGCTGGATACCGAGTCGGAACGTGCGATTCAGGCGGCACTGGATGAACTGCAGAAAAACCGCACTTCACTGGTTATCGCCCACCGCCTGTCAACTATCGAACAGGCTGACGAAATCGTGGTGGTAGAAGATGGCCGCATTGTTGAACGCGGTAGCCATCTGGATCTGCTGGAACATAAAGGCGTTTACGCGCAGCTACACAAGATGCAATTCGGTCAATGATAGCGCGCATCTGGTCCGGCGAATCGCCGCTATGGCGGCTATTGCTGCCGCTCTCCTGGCTGTATGGCCTGGTGAGCGCTTTCATTCGCCTCAGCTATAAGCTGGGGTGGAAAAAAGCCTGGCGCGCGCCGGTGCCTGTAGTCGTGGTCGGTAACCTGACCGCCGGCGGCAACGGTAAAACGCCGGTGGTGGTGTGGCTGGTGGAACAGCTGAACCAGCGCGGTATTCGCGTCGGCGTGGTGTCTCGCGGTTACGGCGGCAAAGCCGACAGCTATCCGTTGGTTCTGGATGACGCGACCAGTACGGCGCAGGCGGGCGATGAACCGGTATTGATTCATCAGCGTACCGGCGCGCCGGTAGCGGTTTCTCCGCTACGCAGCGACGCGGTAAAAGCGTTATTGGCCGCACACGATTTGCAAATTATTGTTACCGATGACGGTCTGCAGCACTATAAGCTGGCGCGGGATGTAGAAATTGTCGTGATTGACGGTGTACGCCGCTTTGGCAACGGCTGGTGGCTGCCGGCCGGGCCGATGCGCGAGCGCGCATCCCGTTTGCAAAGCGTCGATGCCGTTATCGTCAACGGCGGGGTCGCCCGCCCGGGTGAAATTCCGATGCAGTTGCGTCCCGGCATGGCGGTGAACCTGCTTACCGGCGAGCGTCGCGATGTTGCGACCCTCGATAACGTAGTAGCGATGGCCGGCATTGGCCATCCGCCGCGCTTTTTCGCGACGCTAGAAAACTGCGGCGTGCGGCCGGTGAAAACCGTGGCGCTGGCGGATCATCAGGCGCTGAGTCAAAGCGCTGTCGCCGCATTGGTAACCCCGTCGCAGACGTTGTTGATGACCGAGAAAGACGCGGTAAAATGCCGTGAATTCGCCGCCGCTAACTGGTGGTATCTGCCGGTTGACGCCATAATGACCGATGATCGCGCACAGCGGTTGCTCGCGGACTTAGTGACGCTGGCGCAACGTTAACCTGCGTGCTGGCTTTGCTCGCCGCTGTGCTTGAATCCCCTACGGAGAACCTGCATGTCGGTATTGCAACTGTCGCTAAAAGAGGCTCGCCATCTTCATCTTGCGGCGCAGGGGTTACTGAAAAAGCCCCGACGTCGCGCTCGCCAGACTGACATCCTTTCCACCATCCAGCAGATGTCGCTGCTGCAAATCGATACGATCAACGTGGTCGCCCGTAGCCCTTATCTGGTGCTGTTTAGCCGCCTTGGTAGCTATCCGCAGCACTGGCTGGATGATTCCTTGCGTAGCGGCGAACTGATGGAATACTGGGCGCATGAAGCCTGTTTTTTGCCACGCAGCGATTTCGCCCTCGTGCGCCACCGGATGTTGAATCCCGACAAGATGGGCTGGAAATACCATAAAGAGTGGATGCTCGAGCATGCCGCGAGCATAGAAGAGTTGCTGGCGCATATCGCGCAAAATGGCCCGGTTCGCTCGGCGGATTTTTCCCATCCACGTAAAGGCGCCAGCGGCTGGTGGGAGTGGAAACCACATAAACGTCATCTGGAAGGGTTGTTCACCGCCGGCAAACTGATGGTCGTTGAGCGGCGTAATTTTCATCGCGTCTATGATTTAACCCATCGGGCGATGCCGCACTGGGATGATGGGCGCGATGCGCTCTCCCGTCAGGAGGCCGAGTCCATTATGCTACGTAACAGCGCGCGCAGCCTGGGCGTTTTTCGTCCACAGTGGCTGGCCGATTATTATCGTCTACGCCAGCCTGCATTACCGGCGCTGCTGAAGGGCTGGCAGGATGAGGGGCTGGTGGTGCCGGTGATGGTTGAGGAACTGGGTGAGATGTGGCTGCACCGCGATCTGCAAGCTGTGCTGGAATCGGCATCTGGCGGTAAGTTAACCGCCAGCCACAGCGCCGTGCTCTCGCCGTTTGATCCGGTAGTCTGGGACCGTAAACGCGCCGAGCAGTTATTCAACTTCAGCTATCGGCTGGAATGTTATACCCCAGCGCCGAAACGGCAATACGGCTACTTTGTACTACCGTTGCTGCATCAGGGCAAACTGGTTGGCAGGATGGACAGCAAGTTGCACCGTAAGGGCGGCGTGCTGGAGATCTTTTCGCTGTGGCTGGAAGAGGGGGTTAAAGTGACTGCCGGGCTGGAGAGCGGACTCCAGCGAGCAATTAATGATTTTGCGCGCTGGCAAGGGGCAGAAGAGGTTGTGCTGCGCCAGTTACCCGCGGCGCTATTTGCTAACCAGCGGCAAGGTTGGGGTGTTGATGCCGCGTGATACGCGGGCTACCATCCTGTGATATGCTGCTGCCAAATCTATTCGGTCCATCAGGAGGAATCATGGATCACCGTTTACTCGAAATTATCGCCTGCCCGGTTTGTAACGGTAAGCTGTACTACAGCCAGGATAAGCAAGAGCTTATCTGCAAAGCCGACAGCCTGGCCTTCCCGCTGCGCGACGGGATCCCGGTACTACTTGAAAACGAAGCGCGCTCGCTCGCGGTAGAAGAGAGCCAGCCATGAGTTTTGTCGTCATTATTCCCGCGCGATTTGCCTCCACGCGCCTGCCGGGGAAACCTCTGCAGGATATCAACGGTAAGCCGATGATCGTCCATGTACTGGAACGCGCCCGCGAATCCGGCGCGGATCGCATTATCGTCGCCACCGATCATGAAGATGTCGCGCGTGCGGTTGAAGCCGCGGGCGGCGAGGTTTGCATGACCCGCGCCGATCATCAGTCCGGCACCGAACGTCTGGCGGAAGTCGTTGAAAAATGTGCTTTCAGCGATGACACTATCATCGTCAATATTCAGGGTGATGAACCGATGATCCCGTCGGCGATCGTGCGCCAGGTGGCGGAAAACCTTGCGGCCAGCACCAGCGGGATGGCAACGCTGGCGGTGCCTATCCACGATGCCGAAGAAGCATTTAACCCGAATGCGGTCAAAGTGGTCATGGATGCCGACGGCTATGCGCTCTATTTTTCTCGAGCGACTATTCCCTGGGATCGCGATCGTTTTGCAAAATCGCGCGAAGAAATTGGTGATTCCCTGCTGCGCCATATTGGTATTTACGCTTATCGCGCCGGTTTTATTCGCCGCTACGTCAGCTGGGCGCCAAGCCCACTGGAGCAAATTGAGATGCTCGAACAGCTGCGCGTACTATGGTACGGCGAAAAAATCCACGTCGCGGTGGCGGAAGTGGTTCCTGGCACCGGCGTTGATACGCCGGAAGATCTGGAGCGCGTCCGCGCCGAGCTGCGTTAATCCTTGCCGTCCCCTTCGGCTGAAGGGGACATATTTCTGCCTCTAATTAGCCCATTTTTGATCTTATCCGCTGACAAGTCGCCCCCAGACGCTCATTATGAAAACAGTAGTCTTCATGAGGGTATCTATGATGGAACAGTTGCGAGCCGAACTGAGCCACCTGCTTGGCGAGAAGCTAAGCCGCGTGGAGTGCGTTAGCGAGAAACCCTCGTCAGCGCTATGGTCGCTGTATGATGCGCAGGGAAACCCAATGCCGCTGTTGGCGAAAAGCTTTACCACGCCCGGCGTGGCGCGCCAGCTGGCGTGGAAAATTTCGCTGCTTGCCCGTAGCGGCACCGTTCGTATGCCGGTGGTATACGGCGTCATGACGCATGAAGAACATCCGGGACCTGACGTATTGCTCATTGAACGGTTACGCGGCGTTTCAGTGGAAGCGCCAGCGCGCACGCCCGAGCGTTGGGAGCAGCTGCAGGATCAGATTGTCGAGGGGTTACTGGCGTGGCATCGGCATGATAGCGGCGGCTGTGTGGGGATGGTCGATAGCACTCAGGAAAACCTCTGGCCGCACTGGTATCGCCAGCGGGTAGAAATGCTGTGGAGCACGCTCAACCTCTATTATGACACCGGGCTAACGATGCAGGATAAGCGCATTTTATTCCGCAGTCGTGAGAGCCTGCCGCAGTTGTTTAGCGATTTCAACGATAACTGCGTACTGGTCCATGGCTGCTTTACGCTACGAAGTATGCTCAAAGACGCGCGCAGCGATCAGCTGTTGGCGATGGTCGGTCCGGGGATGATGCTGTGGGCGCCGCGGGAGTACGAACTGTTCCGCCTCGCCGACGGCGGATTAGGGGAGCAGTTACTATGGCGCTACCTGCAGCGGGCGCCGGTAGCGGAGTCTTTCGTCTGGCGGCGTTGGCTATATCAGTTATGGGATGAAGTCGAAAATCTGGTGAATACCGGGCGCTTCGATCGCGCCCGTTTCTCGCTTGCCGCGAAATCAATCCTGCCCTGGATCGCCTGACGCTCCCTTCAGCCACTGCCAGCTTCGTCCCAGGGTCTCGTAAATCGCGCGTTCGCTGTGCATCAGCCAATACGGTGACGGCAGCGCGCGTTCCCAGGGGTTAAGCGCCGATTCTACCGCCAACTGGTTGGCTGGCGCCGGTAATGGATTCAGTCCGGCATGGCGGAAAAATATCATCGCTCGCGGCAGATGCGAGGCGGATGTCACCAGCAGGAATGGCGCGCCGCCGATGGCTTTTTTTACTTCAGCCGCCTCCTGTTCGGTATCTTTTGGTCGGTCAAGGACGATAATCGCGCTGCGCGGTACGCCGAGGCTTTCGGCGACGCGCGCCCCCGCCTCGGCGGTACTAACCGGGTTGGTTTTGGCCGCCGCGCCGGTAAAGATCATTTTCGCGCCTGGGTTTTCCCGCCACAGCCGGATCCCCTCAGCCAGCCGCGGCAGGCTGTTGTTGATCAGATTGGAGCTCGGCGCCCACTGCGGATTCCAGGTATAGCCGCCGCCCAGCACCACGACATACTCAACGGATTGGCCGCCACGCCAGGTCGGGTAGCTTTTTTCGATAGGTTTTAACAACCCGTCGGCCACCGGCTGCAGGCTTAACAGCGTCAGCAACAGCCAGCTCAGGGTGACCAGCGCTTTGCCGGTTTTTTGAAAACGGCTGCGCCATAGCAGAATGATGCCGATCGCCATCAGCAATAACAGCAGAGGAAGCGGCAGCATCATGCCGCCCAATACCTTTTTCAGTGTGAAAAGCATCCCGAATGGTTCCTTTTTTAACCATATAACCAAAGTTATATACGGATCTTATAACAGATCGCTTCATTATCGCCGTGGGTATGACAAAATAGCGGTTTTGTGTTGGCTTGTGGAGTCGTCCGTGCAGGATCGCAATTTTGATGACATCGCTGAAAAGTTTTCGCGCAATATTTATGGCACCACCAAAGGCCAACTGCGCCAGGCGATCCTTTGGCAGGATCTGGAACCGCTGCTCGCGCAGATGGGGCCAGGGCCGTTGCGGGTACTTGATGCCGGCGGCGGCGAAGGGCAAACGGCGATCCGCGTCGCGGAATTAGGCCATCACGTGACGCTATGCGATCTTTCCGCCGAAATGGTGGCTCGTGCTCAGCAGGCCGCCTGCGATAAAGGTGTGATCGACAACATGCATTTTGTACAATGCGCGGCGCAGGATATTGCTCAGCATTTGGAAAGCCCCGTCGATCTGATACTGTTTCATGCGGTGCTTGAGTGGGTCGCGGAACCGCAGGAAATGTTGCGCACGCTGTGGTCGGTATTGCGCGCGGGCGGCGCGCTGTCGTTAATGTTCTACAATGCTAACGGCCTGCTGATGCACAATATGGTTGCGGGAAACTTCGACTACGTGCAAATCGGCATGCCGAAAAAGAAAAAACGCACGCTGTCGCCGGATTATCCGCGCGATCCGCAGCAGGTATACGGCTGGCTGGAAGCTCTCGGTTGGCAGATAACCGGTAAAACCGGCGTGCGGGTGTTTCATGATTATCTGCGTGAGAAACGTAAACAGCATGACAGCTTTACTGCGCTGCTGGAGCTGGAAACGCGCTACTGTCGCCAGGAGCCGTATATCAGCCTGGGCCGCTATATTCATGTCACTGCGCTTAAGAAAGATCCAGGCGCACAGCCGCAGATGCAAGGATAAACTATGAGTGAATTTTCCCAGACAGTCCCCGAACTGGTTGCCTGGGCCAGGAAAAATGATTTTTCCATCTCGCTGCCGGTCGACAGACTCTCTTTTCTGCTGGCTGTCGCCACGCTGAACGGCGAGCGGCTGGAAGGGGAAATGACCGAGGGAGAACTGGTGGACGCGTTCCGCCACGTCAGTGATGCGTTTGAGCAGACCAGCGAAACCATCAGCCAGCGCGCCAATAACGCCATCAACGATATGGTGCGCCAGCGTCTGCTGAACCGCTTTACCAGCGAAATAACGGAAGGGAATGCGATCTACCGCCTGACGCCGTTAGGTATTGGCATTACCGACTACTATATTCGCCAGCGTGAATTCTCCACCCTGCGTTTGTCGATGCAGCTGTCGATTGTGGCCGGCGAACTGAAGCGGGCTGCGGATTCCGCGGATGAGGGCGGCGATGAATTCCACTGGCATCGCAACGTCTTTGCGCCGCTGAAATATTCGGTGGCGGAAATCTTCGATAGTATCGATCTGACTCAACGCATCATGGATGAGCAGCAACAGCAGGTGAAAGACGATATCGCTCAGTTGCTGAACAAAGACTGGCGCGCGGCGATTTCCAGCTGCGAACTGTTGCTGTCCGAAACCTCCGGTACTCTGCGCGAATTGCAAGATACTCTGGATGCGGCGGGCGATAAGCTGCAGGCCAACCTGCTGCGTATCCAGGACGCCACCATCGCGCGCGACGATCTGCATTTTGTCGACCGTCTGGTGTTCGACCTGCAAAGCAAGCTCGACCGTATTGTCAGCTGGGGTCAACAGGCTATCGACCTGTGGATCGGTTACGATCGTCACGTACATAAATTTATCCGTACCGCCATCGATATGGATAAAAACCGCGTTTTCGCCCAGCGTTTGCGTCAGTCGGTACAGACCTACTTCGACGCTCCGTGGGCGCTGACCTATGCCAGCGCCGACCGTTTGCTGGATATGCGCGATGAAGAGATGGCGCTGCGCGATGAAGAAGTCACCGGCGAGCTGCCGGCAGACCTTGAATTCGAAGAGTTCAACGAAATTCGCGAGCAGCTGGCCGCGCTGATTGAAGCGCAGCTGGCGGTCTACAAAGAGAAGGGTATGCCGCTGGATCTCGGCCTGGTGGCGCGAGAGTTTCTGGCGCAGTATCCGCGCGCGCGTCACTTTGACGTCGCGCGAATCGTTGTTGACCAGGCGGTACAGCTGGGCGTCGCCCAGGCAGATTTCACCGGACTGCCGGCAAAATGGCAGCCGATTAATGATTACGGAGCCAAGGTACAGGCGCATGTCATTGACAAATATTGAACAAGTGATGCCAGCTAAGCTGGCGCAGGCGTTGGCCAATCCGTTATTTCCGGCGCTGGACAGCGCCCTGCGTGCGGGCCGCCACATTGGCCTGGATGAGCTGGATAATCACGCATTTTTGATGGATTTTCAGGATTACCTGGAAGAGTTTTACGCGCGCTACAACGTTGAGCTGATTCGCGCGCCGGAGGGGTTCTTCTACCTGCGTCCGCGCTCCACGACGTTGATCCCGCGCTCGGTATTATCAGAGCTGGATATGATGGTCGGCAAAATTCTGTGCTACCTCTACCTCAGCCCCGAACGTCTGGCTAATGAAGGCATCTTCACTCAGCAAGAGCTCTACGATGAGCTGCTGACGCTGGCGGACGAAAGCAAATTGCTGAAGCTGGTCAACAACCGTTCCACCGGTTCCGACCTCGACCGCCAGAAGCTGCAGGAAAAAATGCGCGCGTCCCTCAACCGCCTGCGCCGCCTCGGCATGGTGTGGTTTATGGGCCACGACAGCAGTAAATTCCGCATCACCGAATCGGTATTCCGCTTTGGCGCTGACGTGCGCGTTGGCGACGATCCGCGCGAAGCGCAGCTGCGCATGATCCGCGACGGCGAAGCGATGGCGCTGGAGAATCACCTGCAGCTCAATGATGAGAATGAAGAGAATCAGCCGGATAGCGGGGAGGAAGAATAATGATTGAACGCGGTAAGTTTCGCTCGCTGACGCTGGTTAACTGGAACGGTTTTTTTGCCCGGACCTTCGATCTTGATGAGCTGGTAACCACCCTTTCCGGGGGTAACGGTGCCGGTAAATCCACGACCATGGCGGCTTTCGTCACGGCGCTGATCCCGGATTTAACCCTGCTGCACTTCCGTAACACCACCGAAGCGGGCGCTACCAGCGGTTCGCGCGATAAAGGCCTGCACGGTAAACTGCGCGCCGGCGTCTGTTACTCGGTGCTTGACGTGATCAACTCGCGCCACCAGCGCGTGGTGGTTGGCGTGCGTCTGCAGCAGGTTGCCGGGCGCGACCGTAAAGTCGATATTAAGCCATTTGCCATCCAGGGATTGCCAACCTCGATCCAGCCGACCCAACTGTTGACCGAAACCCTTAACGAGCGCCAGGCGCGCGTCGTGAGCCTCAACGAGCTGAAAGAGAAGCTCGACGCGATGGAAGGGGTGCAGTTCAAACAGTTTAACTCGATTACCGAATATCACTCGCTGATGTTTGATTTGGGCGTGGTAGCGCGTCGTCTGCGTTCAGCATCCGATCGTAGCAAATACTACCGCCTGATTGAGGCCTCGCTGTACGGCGGGATCTCCAGCACCATTACCCGCTCCCTGCGCGATTACCTGCTGCCGGAAAACAGCGGCGTACGTAAGGCATTCCAGGATATGGAAGCGGCGCTGCGTGAAAACCGTATGACGCTGGAAGCGATTCGCGTTACCCAGTCCGATCGCGATCTGTTTAAGCACCTTATCAGTGAAGCCACCAACTACGTGGCGGCGGACTACATGCGTCACGCCAACGAGCGGCGCATCCATCTGGATAAAGCGCTGGAGTACCGTCGCGAGCTCTTTACCTCGCGTTCGCAGCTGGCGGCAGAGCAGTACAAACATGTCGATATGGCACGCGAGCTGCAGGAGCACAACGGCGCAGAAGGCGATCTGGAAGCCGACTACCAGGCCGCCAGCGATCACCTGAACCTGGTACAAACCGCGCTGCGTCAGCAGGAAAAAATCGAGCGCTACGAGGCGGATCTCGACGAACTGCAGATCCGTCTGGAAGAGCAAAATGAAGTGGTGGCGGAAGCCGCCGACCAGCAGGAAGAGAACGAAGCCCGCGCCGAGGCCGCCGAACTGGAAGTGGATGAGCTGAAGAGCCAGCTCGCCGATTACCAGCAGGCGCTCGACGTGCAGCAGACTCGCGCCATTCAGTACAATCAGGCGCTACAGGCGCTGGAACGCGCGCGCGCGCTGTGTCACCTGCCGGATCTAACCGCCGACAGCGCCGACGAATGGCTGGAAACGTTCCAGGCGAAAGAGCTGGAAGCGACGGAAAAAATGCTGTCGCTGGAACAGAAAATGAGCGTGGCACAAACCGCGCACAGCCAGTTTGAACAAGCGTATCAGCTGGTTGCGGCGATCAACGGGCCGCTGGCGCGTAATGAAGCCTGGGATGTGGCGCGTGAATTACTACGCGACGGCGTCAACCAGCGTCATCTGGCGGAGCAGGCGCATGGGCTGCGTAGCCGTCTCAACGAGCTGGAACAGCGTCTGCGTGAACAACAAGACGCCGAGCGCCAGCTGGCCGAATTCTGTAAGCGCCAGGGCAAACGCTACGATATTGACGATTTGGAAACGCTGCATCAGGAGCTGGAAGCGCGCATTGCCTCATTGGCCGACAGCGTCTCTAACGCTCAGGAACAGCGCATGGCTCTGCGTCAGGAGCTTGAGCAGCTGCAGTCGCGTACCCAGACGCTGATGCGCCGAGCGCCGATTTGGCTGGCGGCGCAAAACAGCCTCAACCAACTGTGCGAGCAGTGCGGCGAGCAGTTTGAATCAAGCCAGGACGTCACCGAATACCTGCAGCAACTGCTGGAGCGCGAGCGCGAAGCCATTGTTGAGCGCGATGAAGTCGGCGCCCGCAAGCGCGCCATTGACGAAGAAATTGAGCGTCTCAGCCAACCGGGCGGCTCTGAAGACCCGCGTCTGAACGCGCTAGCGGAGCGCTTTGGCGGCGTGCTGTTGTCGGAAATCTATGACGACGTTAGCCTCGACGATGCGCCGTACTTCTCCGCGCTGTATGGCCCATCGCGCCATGCGATCGTGGTTCCGGATCTGTCACAGGTGGCGGAGCAGCTCGAAGGGCTGGAAGATTGCCCGGAAGACCTGTATCTGATCGAAGGCGATCCGCAGTCCTTCGATGACAGCGTATTCAGCGTCGATGAGCTGGAAAAAGCGGTGGTGGTGAAGATTGCCGACCGCCAGTGGCGCTATTCGCGTTTCCCGACGCTGCCGCTGTTTGGCCGCGCCGCCCGTGAAAACCGCATCGAAACGCTGCACGCCGAGCGTGAAAGTCTCTCCGAGCGTTTTGCTACGCTGTCGTTTGACGTGCAGAAAACGCAGCGCCTGCATCAGGCCTTCAGCCGCTTCATCGGTAGCCATCTGGCGGTTGCCTTCGATGACGATCCGGAAGAAGAGATCCGTAAACTCAATAGCCGCCGCGGCGAACTCGAGCGTGCGCTGAATGCGCATGAAAGTGATAACCAGCAGAACCGCGTCCAGTACGAGCAGGCGAAAGAGGGCGTGTCGGCGCTTAACCGCCTGCTGCCGCGTCTGAATCTGCTGGCCGATGAGACGCTGGCCGATCGCGTAGATGAAATCCAGGAGCGTCTGGACGAAGCGCAGGAAGCGGCGCGCTTTATCCAGCAGCATGGCAATCAGCTGGCGAAACTGGAACCGATCGTCTCGGTACTGCAGAGCGACCCGGAACAGTTCGAACAGCTGAAAGAAGACTATGCCTACTCACAGCAAATGCAGCGCGATGCGCGCCAGCAGGCTTTCGCGTTGGCGGAAGTCGTGCAGCGCCGCGCCCACTTCAGCTACTCTGACTCGGCGGAGATGCTCAGCGGCAACAGCGATCTCAACGAAAAGCTGCGCCAGCGCCTGCAACAAGCAGAATCCGAACGTAGCCGCGCTCGCGAAGCGATGCGTAGCCACGTTGCGCAGTTGAACCAGTACAACCAGGTGCTGGCGTCGCTGAAAAGCTCGTATGACACCAAGAAAGAGCTGCTCAACGATCTGTATAAAGAATTGCAGGATATCGGCGTACGTGCCGATGTCGGCGCGGAAGAGCGTGCGCGTGCGCGTCGTGATGAGCTGCATATGCAGCTGAGCAACAACCGCTCCCGTCGTAATCAACTGGAGAAAGCGTTGACCTTCTGCGAAGCGGAGATGGACAACCTGACCCGCAAACTGCGCAAGCTGGAGCGCGATTACTGCGAAATGCGCGAGCAGGTGGTGAGCGCTAAAGCGGGATGGTGCGCGGTGATGCGTCTGGTGAAAGACAACGGCGTGGAACGTCGTCTGCACCGCCGCGAGCTGGCCTATCTCTCCGCCGACGAACTGCGTTCGATGTCGGATAAGGCGCTGGGCGCGCTGCGTCTGGCGGTCGCCGATAACGAACACCTGCGCGACGTCCTGCGTATTTCGGAAGATCCGAAACGTCCGGAGCGCAAAATTCAGTTCTTCGTTGCGGTTTATCAGCATCTGCGCGAGCGAATCCGCCAGGATATTATTCGCACTGACGATCCGGTAGAAGCGATCGAGCAGATGGAAATCGAGCTCAGCCGTCTGACCGAAGAGCTGACCAACCGCGAACAGAAGCTGGCAATTAGCTCCCGCAGCGTGGCGAATATCATTCGCAAGACCATCCAGCGTGAACAGAACCGTATTCGCATGCTCAACCAGGGGCTGCAGAGCGTATCGTTCGGCCAGGTCAACAGCGTGCGTCTGAACGTCAACGTGCGCGAGACCCACTCGACGCTGCTGGATGTCCTGTCTGAACAGCATGAGCAACATCAGGATCTGTTTAACAGCAATCGCCTGACCTTCTCGGAAGCGCTGGCCAAACTGTATCAGCGCCTGAATCCGCAGATTGACATGGGGCAACGTACGCCGCAAACCATCGGTGAGGAACTGCTCGACTACCGCAACTATCTGGAGATGGAAGTGGAAGTTAACCGTGGTTCAGACGGCTGGCTGCGTGCGGAGTCCGGCGCGCTGTCGACCGGTGAAGCGATCGGTACCGGGATGTCGATTCTGGTGATGGTGGTGCAGAGCTGGGAAGATGAATCCCGTCGCCTGCGCGGCAAGGATATCTCGCCTTGCCGTCTGCTGTTCCTCGATGAAGCTGCGCGTCTGGATGCTCGCTCTATCGCCACGCTGTTCGAACTGTGCGAACGTCTGGAGATGCAGCTGATTATCGCGGCTCCGGAAAATATCAGCCCGGAAAAAGGCACCACCTATAAACTGGTGCGTAAAGTGTTCAATAATCACGAACATGTACACGTTGTCGGGCTGCGCGGTTTTGCCGCGCCGGTACCGGAAGCGCTGCCTGGAACCGCTGACGCCTCCTGAAAGGGCGTCGATTAATAGGAAAAAGGGTGACAATTTGTCGCCCTTTTTGTTTTTCTGTACAGTATTCTTACAACATGTGATCTTTAAACTTCTTTACATTTGGCAAGGCAAAAGCGTTTTCGCCTTTATATACTGAGAGAAAGCCCCATTTGGCGGGCGGCAATGTGTCAACAGGGGGCAAGGGATGTTGCTAAAAAAACGGTATGGTCGTCAATTGTCAGTGCTCAGCTTGAGCCTGGCTTTTGCATTTGCTCCGCTGTTCAATGTCCAGGCCGCAGAGCCTGAAGTCATACCCACAGATAGCTCTGCGACGGTGGGCGATCTTTCTTCGGCATTACTACAAAACGACGGTCAATCCGCTGCGGTCGCGCAAATGGCCGGCGAGCAGCCGCTGGCGGCGGATGCGGTGGCGAAAAGCCGCACTGAAATCGAGGCCTTACTGCCGTCGGGTTATCATCCGGTTTATATCAACCCGCTGGTGGCGCTATACGCTGCCCGCGACATGAAACCCATGTGGGAGAACCGCGAAGCGGTACAGGCCTTCCAGCAGCAGCTGGCAGAGGTCGCTATCGCCGGTTTCCAGCCGCAGTTCACCACCTGGGTGAGCCTGCTGACGGATCCGTCCGTCAGCGGCATGGCTCGCGATGTCGTGCTTTCCGACGCCATGATGGGATATCTGCATTTTATTAGCGGTATTCCGATGCAGGGGAACCGTTGGCTGTATGGCTCAACGCCGTACAAAATGGCGACGCCGCCGCTGTCGGTGATTAACCAGTGGCAGCTGGCGCTGGATAACGGTTCGCTACCGCAGTTTATTGCCGGACTGGCGCCACAACATTCACAATATGAAGCAATGCATCAGGCGCTGCTGACGCTGGTGGCGGATAACCGTCCGTGGCCACAACTGACCAGCAACGCCTCGCTTCGTCCGGGAGAGTGGAGTAACGATATCGGCGCGCTGCGTGAAATCCTGCAGCGTACCGGCATGCTGGATGATTCGGCGAAAATCGCTCTACCGGGCGATGTGGTTAGCCCATCGGCGAAACCGAAGTCGAAAGCAAAACCTGCCGCGCGTGGCGTTTACGATCGTCAACTGGTAGAAGGCGTTAAGCGCTTTCAGGCCTGGCAAGGGCTGGGCGCTGATGGCGTCATCGGCCAGTCCACCCGCGACTGGCTGAACGTCTCTTCGGCGCAGCGTGCCGGGGTGCTGGCGCTGAATATCCAGCGTCTGCGTTTGCTACCGAGCAAATTGTCCACCGGCATCATGGTCAATATTCCAGCGTTCTCGCTGGTCTACTATCAGGACGGCAGTCAGGTGCTGGCATCGAGGGTCATTGTCGGTCGTCCGGATCGTAAAACGCCGATGATGAGCAGCGCGTTGAACAACGTGGTGGTCAACCCGCCGTGGAACGTGCCGCCGACGCTGGCGCGCAAAGATATTCTGCCGAAGGTGCGTAACAATCCGGGCTATCTGGAGCAGCATGGCTATACGTTGATGCGCGGCTGGAACAGCAAAGAAGCTATCGATCCGTATGGTGTCGATTGGTCTACCATCACCGAGAAGAATCTACCGTTCCGTTTTCAGCAGGCGCCGGGCGCACGCAACTCGCTGGGGCGGTATAAGTTCAATATGCCAAGCTCGGATGCTATTTATCTCCACGATACGCCGAACCACAATCTGTTCCAGAAAGATGTTCGCGCGTTGAGCTCGGGCTGCGTTCGCGTCAATAAAGCCTCTGAGCTGGCGAATATGCTATTGCAGGATGCGGGCTGGAATGATTCACGTATTTCCGACGCGCTGAAGCAGGGGGATACGCGCTACGTCAATATTCGGCAAAATATTCCGGTTAATTTATATTATTTAACCGCCTTTGTTGGTGCTGATGGACGTACACAATATCGAACAGATATTTACAATTACGATCTCACCGCGCGATCCAGCGCACAAATTCTGCCAAAAGCGGAACAATTAATCAGGTAAATGAAGTAGTTCTGCGAAAAATGTTGTCCTAGCACTGAACGAAATCGGGCCCTGGTCGTCTACAAGGCCCGTATTTCCTGGGGTGAGGCTGCCTTGACGTTGGCAATAATGCCCGGTAAGGTGCCTTTCGTGCGCCAGAAGTGCATATACATATAATCCGCAAAAATGTGTTGCGGCGGTCAATACGACCCAGCCAAGGACATTTTAGCGGAAAAGTATATTACGATTCATTTACCTGTAGACCTGATTATCATGGACAAATTTGACGCTAATCGCCGCAGATTGCTGGCGTTGGGTGGCGCTGCCCTCGGTGCTGCCGCCATTCTCCCTGCGCCGGCATTTGCCACCCTCTCGACCCCCCGACCGCGTATTTTGACGCTGAATAACCTGCACACCGGTGAATCACTCAAGGCGGAGTTTTTCGATGGTAGAGGCTATATTCAGGATGAATTAGCAAGACTTAACCACTTTTTCCGTGATTTCCGCGCGAACAAAATTAAGTCTATTGACCCAGGATTGTTCGATCAGCTTTACCGCCTGCAGGGACTACTCGGCACCAACAAGCCTGTCCAGCTCATCTCCGGTTATCGCTCCGTCGATACCAACGATGAACTTCGCGCACGAAGCCGTGGTGTAGCGAAACACAGCTATCACACCAAAGGCCAGGCGATGGATTTCCACATTGAAGGCGTTGCCTTAAGCAATATTCGCAAAGCGGCGTTATCTATGCGCTCAGGTGGTGTAGGATACTACCCACGTAGCAACTTTGTGCATATTGATACCGGTCCGGTACGGCACTGGTAACGAAAGGAGCATCATGAACTATCGTATTATTCCGGTCACGGCGTTCGCCCAGAACTGTTCTTTAATCTGGTGTGAACAAACCCGGCTTGCCGCGCTGGTCGATCCTGGCGGCGATGCCGAGCGCATCAAGGAAGAAGTGGCGGCGGCAGGCGTCAGCCTGATGCAGATCCTGTTGACGCATGGTCACCTGGATCACGTCGGCGCCGCAGCCGAGCTGGCGCAACATTACGGTGTGCCAATTATTGGACCGGAAAAAGAAGATGAGTTCTGGCTGGAAGGATTGCCGGCGCAAAGCCGTATGTTCGGGCTGGATGAGTGTCAGCCGTTGCAGCCGGACCGCTGGCTAAATGAAGGCGATGTGGTGACCGTCGGCAATATCGCTTTGCAGGTATTGCACTGTCCAGGTCATACGCCGGGGCACGTGGTTTTCTTTGACGATGCCTCTCGTCTGCTGATTTCCGGCGATGTGATTTTCAAAGGCGGAGTAGGGCGCAGCGACTTCCCGCGCGGCGACCATGGCCAACTGATTGATGCGATTAAACGTAAGCTGTTGCCATTGGGCGACGACGTGACGTTTATCCCCGGTCATGGCCCCTTGTCGACGCTGGGATATGAGCGACTTCACAATCCGTTCCTGCAGGATGAAATGCCGGTCTGGTAATGCCTGACCTCAAAGAAATAAAAAAGGCCGCGTCTGCGGCCTTTTTCTTATGCGTCACGGCTGAAAATTACAGCACCGCGACAATGGCTTCGCACAGCGGCGACATGTTATCAGGCGTCATGCCGGCAACGTTGATACGCCCGGATGCGACCGCATAAATAGCGAACTCTTCACGCAGACGAAGTACTTGCTCTTTGGTCAGGCCGCTAAATGAGAACATCCCATTCTGTTTGGTGATGAAGGTAAAGTCGCGGCTGGCGCCTTTTTCCTGCAGGGTATTCACAAACAGTAAGCGCATGCGCTGAATACGCTGGCGCATATCGGTGAGCTCTTGTTCCCAGATGGCGCGCAGCGCGTCGTTGCTGAGAATCGTCGCCACCACGGAGGCGCCGTGCGCCGGCGGGTTAGAGTAGTTGGCGCGGATCACCGCTTTCATCTGGCTAAACGCGCGATCGACGGTGTCTTGATCGGCGGCAACCAGCGTACAGGCGCCAACGCGCTCGTTATACAGGCCGAAGTTTTTCGAGTAAGAACTGGCGACCAGCAACTCTTTATGCAGAGCGGCAAACGCGCGCAGGCCTTCAGCGTCTTCTTCCAGACCGCGGGCGAAGCCCTGGTAGGCGAAGTCAAACAGCGGCAGCCAGCCTTTTTCAGCAGACATTTGCGCCAGCTGTTGCCACTGTTCCAGCGTCGGATCGATGCCGGTTGGGTTGTGGCAGCAGCCGTGGAACAGTACGACATCACCCGCTTGCGCCTCGTTCAGGCTGGCCAGCAAGCCGTCGAAATCAAGCTGGTGGTTGGCGGCATCATAATAAGCATATTCGCGCACTTCCAGCCCGGCGGCGCCGAAAACGCTTTTATGGTTTGGCCAGCTTGGATTGCTTACCCATACCCGTTTAACGTCGGTGTTTTTGGCAAGGAAATCAGCCGCAACGCGCAGGCCGCCGGTGCCGCCTGGGGTCTGGGCGGTACGGGCGCGCTTATCGCTGATAATTGCGCTTCCTTTACCGAACAGCAGCTCCTGAGTGCAGCGACCAAACTCCGGAATACCATCAATACCGAGGTAGTTTTTGGTGGTTTCATTTTCCAGCAGATATTGCTCGGCTTTTTTTACGCTGGTCAGAACAGGCGTTTTACCTGTCTCATCTTTGTAAACACCAATTCCGAGGTTAATTTTGCCTGGGCGGTCATCGGCACGAAACAGATCGGCCAGGCCCAGAATAGGGTCGGCAGGGGCGGCTGTAATGTTCTCAAACATGACGAGGTTCCATTGTGATTACTGAGGGAAATCCGCTATCAGGGTAACGGTAGATTTACAAATTGCCAACCGTTTGCGACAAAAAGCGAGAAGGTTTTTGCAAGTTACGATCTTCGTCTTAGTAACGCAGAAAAGCAGGACCGAAGTCCTGCTTTTTAGGCATATCACGAAGGGGTGTACTACAGATTAGAACTGGTAAACGATACCAACCGCAGCCTGGTCGTCGGTGGCTACGCCAGCTGCGCGAGTGTAGGCATTATCATCCAGTTGGTTGAACTTGTACGCCGCGTACACGTTCATGTTTTTGTTGAAGTAGTACCAGGTACCCAGTTCTACGTATTTAACCAGGTCCGCATCGCCGCCGCCGAAGCCACCGCGAGCCTGCAGGTTTTTACCTTTAGTCTGCACGTAGCCCAGGGACGGACGCAGACCGAAATCGAACTGGTACTGAACTACGGCTTCGAAGTTCTGAGTTTTGCCCGCGAAGTGGTCATCTTCTTCCGGCGTCATGTTGTAAGTCTGGGAGTACATAACTGCGGCATAGATGTTGTTAGCATCGTACTTGGCAGAGGTTGCCCATGCTTCAGCTTTGTCACCGTTGCCGTCACGTTTCTGGTCAACGCTACGGTTGGAGTTAGCGTAACCTGCAGACAGCGCGATACCGTTATCAAACGCGTAGGTTGCCGCGGTGCTGAAACCGTCGCCATTCTGTTTGCGAATTGAGCGGTCGTGATCGTTTTTACCCTGATACTGCAGCGCGAAGCTCAGGCCGTCCACCAGACCGAAGAAGTCTGAGTTACGGTAGGTGGCCACGCCGTTGGTACGGCCGGTCATGAAGTTATCGGTGTAGTTCCAGCCGTCGCCGCCCCACTCAACCAGCATATCGGTTGCGGATTCAACGTCGTAGATGGCGCCGTAGTTACGGCCGTAATCGAATGAACCGTATTCACCCGCTTTCAGACCGGCGAAAGCCAGACGGGTTTTGGTGGTCTGGGAACCTTCAACGTTGGACGCATCCATGTTGTATTCCCACTGGCCGTAACCGATCAACTGGTCGTTGATCTGGGTTTCGCCTTTCAGGCCGATACGGGCATAGGTGGTGTCGTCGCTGCTGGTGTCACCATTGGTGGTCCAGACATGTTCGCCAACCATTTTTCCGTAGAAATCCAGTTTGTTACCATTTTTGTTATAGATTTCCGCAGCGTTGGCCGCACCGGCTACCAGCAGGGCAGGGATCACCACTGCCAGAATATTGCGCTTCATCATTATTTATTACCCTCATTAATATTTTTTATATGACACTTGCCACCGCCAGCAATAATTTCCGTCAATGAAAATTTACAGAACTATTGAAGATAGTTTGGTGTCTGAAGGCATCTTTCCATCGGTAGTGCCGTTTCGCTAGCCGGAAAATGCTACCAATATCGTAAAATAGTTACTAAAAGAAAAAACATGTAACCAAATATGTATTTTTTGGAACTTTGTGAACTCAATCAAAATTCCGTTCCACTTTGCGAAGATTGTCACCTTCTCATATATATCTATATGAATTAGTTATGAATATTTTCGCTAAAGACAGATTTGATTATTTTTTGGCTCAATTCGGTCCCTTTTTTGTTCAGGCGCTATTTTTGCATAACGTGCGCAGAATGATTAAAAAATAATCAAATCAATCAGTGTATTCACTTGTGTCTTAACATAAGGTGCGAAATCTACGTACGAAGGGTAAGGAAATAGTGAGTAACATAATTACGAATTGTGAAGGTTGATGTTTAAGTTTGTTGAAATTCGTTCACGAAAATTGACATAAAAAAAGGCCGGCTTGCGCCGACCTTGTCCGTGTTTTAGCGAAACGCGATTAGAATGTGGCGTTACGTGGCGTACGTGGGAAAGGAATCACGTCGCGAACGTTCTGTACGCCGGTTACGTAGGCGATAAGACGCTCGAAGCCCAGACCGAAGCCAGAATGCGGTACGGTGCCGTAACGACGCAGGTCGCGATACCACCAGTAATCTTCTTTATTCAGACCCATTTCGGCCATACGCGCGTCCAGCACGTCGAGACGCTCTTCACGCTGGGACCCGCCGATGATTTCGCCGATGCCCGGCGCCAGAACGTCCATTGCGGCGACGGTCTTACCGTCTTCGTTAAGGCGCATGTAGAACGCCTTAATGTCTTTCGGATAGTTTTTCACGACCACCGGCGCTTTGAAGTGCTCTTCGGCCAGATAACGCTCATGCTCGGAGGAGAGATCCACGCCCCAATACACCGGGTTCTCAAACTGCTTGCCGCAGTTTTCCAGGATAGTGACGGCGTCGGTGTAATCAACCTGGGCGAAATCAGCAGAGACAAAACGCTGCAGACGGTCGATGGCGTCTTTATCTACGCGCTCGGCGAAGAACTTCATGTCATCCGCACGCTCTTCCAGCACCGCCTTGAAGACGTACTTCAGCATGGCTTCCGCCAGACCGGCAACATCGTTGAGGCTGGCGAAGGCTACCTCTGGCTCCAGCATCCAGAACTCCGCCAGGTGGCGGCTGGTGTTGGAGTTTTCGGCGCGGAAGGTTGGGCCGAAGGTATAGATTTTGGACAATGCGCAGGCATAGGTCTCACCGTTCAACTGACCGGAAACGGTCAGGAACGACTCTTTACCGAAGAAGTCTTTATCGAAGTCGACTTTACCCTGGTCGTTACGCGGCAGGTTTTCCAGATCCAGCGTCGATACGCGGAACATTTCACCGGCGCCTTCGGTATCGGAAGCGGTGATCAGCGGGGTGGATACCCAGAAGAAACCCTGTTCGTCGAAGAAACGGTGCAGCGCCTGCGCCAGGGTGTGACGTACGCGCGCTACCGCGCCAATCAGGTTGGTGCGCGGACGCAGGTGCGCCACTTCACGCAGATATTCGATGCTGTGGCGCTTCGCCGCCATCGGGTAGGTGTCCGGATCCTCAACCCAGCCGGTGACTTCCACATTGGAGGCCTGGATTTCAAAGCTCTGTCCCTGACCCTGGGAGGCCACGACTTTACCGGTGACGATAACCGAGCAGCCGGTGGTCAGGCGCAACACTTCCTGATTGTAATTGGGCAGAGAATTATTAATAACGGCCTGTACAGGATCAAAGCAGGAACCGTCATAGACGGCGAGGAAAGAAAAGCCAGCTTTAGAATCTCGGCGGGTACGCACCCATCCGCGCACGGTGACTTCGCTGTCAACGGCAACGCGGCCCTGGAGTACGTCGGCTACAGGCACAACGCTCATAATATTCTCTCTATATAGTCCAATAAAAAAGTCTCTTCCCCTGCAACGGGGGGATATCTATGTTACCTGTCATCTTCCATCAGACAAGCAGAATTCGCATCATAAAGGGATAATTTGATAATAATTAATAAAGAGAAAGGAGCCTGCCAGGCTCCTTGTTGAAATTAACTCGCCTTTTTAATCGGCGGCAGGTCAAACGCCTCGCGCAGGGCGCGGACGAACGCCTTATCATGGCAGATGGTTTTACCCGGGCTGTCGGAGAGTTTCGCCACCGGCTTGCCGTTACATTCTACTAGTTTTATCACGATATTTAGCGGTTTTACCTGTGGGATGTCGCAGGTTAACCGGGTGCCGATACCGAAGCTGAGCTTCACCCGCGAGGAGAAGTGGCGATACAGATCGACCGCTTTGCCGAGGTCGAGGTTATCGGAGAACACCAGCACTTTACTCATCGGGTCGATACCCAATTTCTGATAATGGGCGATTGCTTTCTCGCCCCACTCCAGCGGATCCCCGGAGTCATGGCGTAGCCCCTGATAGCGGGTGGCGAATTCAGGACCGAAATCACGCAGGAAAGCGTCCATGGTGATGCAGTCGGTCAGGGCAATACCCAGCTGATCCGGATATTCCGCCAGCCAGGCGGCAAGCGCCGCGCGTTGGCTGCTGGCCAGGTTTGGACTGATCTGCTGGTGGGCCTGGAACCATTCGTGCGCCTGGGTACCCATCGGGGTTAAATTCAATCGGCGGGCCAGATCGTAGTTGCTGGTGCCGACAAACCACGGCTCCTGCTGCAAGCGCTGCACGATAGCCTGCTGTACTTCGCGGGAGAAGCGGCGGCGGGTGCCAAAATCCATCAGGCGGAATGCCGACATATCGATGTCGGCGGTCATGTCGGCGAAGTCGGCAAGCTTATGTTCGAGCGTCTCCAGCGCCAGGCCGACGCTGATTTCCGGCGAACGGTAGTGGTGCACCAGTTCGCTGATGACCGCCAGCAGCGGCACTTCCCACATGATCACTTCGCGCCACGGCCCGGTGAGGCGAATATTCAGCTTACCATGATCGTTGATGACGGTGACCTGGCTTGGGTCGTAACGGAAGTCGCGCAGCCAGGCGAGATAGTCCTGCGAGAAGAACGGCAGGGTGGACAGCCAGCGATACTCATCGTCCTGCAGCTTCAGGTCGCGCATGGTTTCAACCTGCTCGCGAATCGCGTCGGCATAGATGCCGAGCAGGTCGTCTCCGCGGCAGCGGAACTCTGCCGCCACCTCCACATCATAGTAGCGGTGGAAGACGGCCTGCTGCATATGCAGCTTATAGGCATCCGTATCAAGCAGCGAGTGCAGTACAGGAGAAGTGAATTGTGTCATGGTGCGCAGTAGCATCCTCTCACTGGGGCGTTCCATTCAAGCCAAAGCAGAAAAAAGAGGCGGAGTATACCTTTAATACCCGGTGCTGTCCTGCTGCGATGGCTCGACGGTAACGCTGACGGTCATTTGCGAGGCCTAGTTTAATATATTGAACACGGATCACACCACAAGCTTTGCGCCGGGTCGAGCGCATTTCGTGCCTCATGTGTTATCAATATGTAGCGATTTTCGTGTTGAACATTGAAAAGATGAAGATTCTGCATAGCGCGATCTGCGCAACAGGAATAGACTGGAGCCGATACTTTACAGACACGCTAAAGGTTTTTTATGACACAACAGCCCCAAGCCAAATACCGCCACGACTACCGTGCGCCGGATTATCTGATTAGCGATATTGATTTGACCTTTGACCTGGATGCCGCGAAAACCGTTGTCACGGCCGAGAGTAAGGTTTCCCGTCACGCGGCTGCGTCTGATGTGCCATTGCGTCTGGATGGCGAAGACCTGACCCTGATTTCACTGCAGGTGAATGGCCAGCCGTGGAACGACTATAAAGAAGAAAATAATCAGCTGGTGATTGGCGGTTTGCCGGACAGCTTCACTCTGACTATCGTCAACGAAATTAGCCCGGCGGCGAACACCGCGCTGGAAGGCCTGTATCAGTCAGGCGAAGCGCTATGTACCCAGTGCGAAGCAGAAGGTTTCCGTCACATTACCTGGTACCTCGACCGCCCGGATGTGCTGGCGCGCTTCACCACCAAAATCATTGCCGATAAAGCGAAATATCCGTTCCTGCTCTCCAACGGCAACCGCGTCGCGCAGGGCGAGCTGGACAATGGCCGTCACTGGATCCAGTGGCAGGATCCGTTCCCAAAACCCTGTTACCTGTTCGCGCTGGTGGCCGGCGATTTCGACGTGCTGCGTGACACCTTCACCACCCGCTCCGGGCGTGAAGTCGCGCTTGAGCTGTACGTTGACCGCGGCAACCTCGACCGCGCGCCGTGGGCGATGACCTCGCTGAAGAATTCAATGAAGTGGGATGAAACCCGTTTCGGTCTCGAATATGACCTCGACATCTATATGATCGTCGCCGTCGACTTCTTCAATATGGGGGCGATGGAGAACAAAGGCCTCAACGTCTTTAACTCTAAATACGTGCTGGCCCGTACCGATACCGCGACCGATAAAGATTACCTCGATATTGAGCGCGTCATTGGTCACGAATATTTCCATAACTGGACCGGCAACCGCGTGACCTGTCGCGACTGGTTCCAGCTCAGCCTGAAAGAAGGGCTGACCGTATTCCGCGATCAGGAATTCAGTTCCGACCTCGGCTCGCGCGCGGTGAACCGCATCAACAACGTTCGTACCATGCGTGGTCTGCAGTTTGCTGAAGACGCCAGCCCGATGGCGCACCCGATCCGTCCGGATATGGTTATTGAGATGAACAACTTCTACACCCTGACGGTATACGAAAAGGGCGCGGAAGTGATCCGTATGCTGCACACCCTGCTCGGCGAAGCCAATTTCCAGAAAGGGATGCAATTGTACTTTGAGCGCCACGACGGCAGCGCCGCCACCTGCGATGATTTCGTGCAGGCGATGGAAGATGCTTCGAACGTCGATCTGTCGCATTTCCGTCGCTGGTACAGCCAGTCCGGCACGCCGGTCGTTACCGTGCATGACGACTATAACCCGGAAACCGAGCAGTACACCCTGACTATCAGCCAGCGTACGCCGCCGACCGCGGAACAGGCCGACAAGCAGCCACTGCACATCCCGTTTAGTATCGAGCTGTACGATAACGAAGGCAAAGCGATCCCGCTGCAGAAGGGCGGCCATCCGGTGCACCACGTGTTGAATGTCACCCAGGCGGAACAGACGTTCGTCTTTGATAACGTTTACTTCCAGCCGGTACCGGCGCTGCTGTGTGAATTCTCCGCGCCGGTCAAACTTGAATATAAGTGGAGCGACCAGCAGTTGACGTTCCTGATGCGCCACGCGCGTAACGACTTCTCGCGTTGGGATGCCGCGCAGAGCCTGCTGGCGACCTACATCAAGCTCAACGTTAACCGTCATCAGCAGGGGCAGCCGCTGTCGCTGCCGATCCACGTCGCTGACGCTTTCCGCGCGATCCTGCTCGACGAGAAGATCGATCCGGCGCTGGCGGCGGAAATTTTAACGCTGCCGTCGGCCAACGAAATCGCCGAACTGTTCACCATCATCGATCCGATTGCCATCGCGGCGGTGCGCGAAGCGCTGACCCGTACGCTGGCGAAAGAACTGGCCGATGAGCTGCTGGTGGTTTACAACGCCAACAAGCTCGACAGCTATCGCGTAGACCATGCCGATATCGGTAAACGTTCCCTGCGCAATACCTGCCTGCGCTATCTGGCTTTTGGCGATGTTGAACTGGCAGATAAGCTGGTGCAAGCCCAGTATCATCATGCTGACAACATGACCGACGCGTTGGCTGCGCTGTCGTCGGCGGTGGCGGCGGAGTTGCCGTGCCGTGATGCATTGATGCAGGAGTATGACGATAAGTGGCACCAGGACGGCCTGGTGATGGACAAGTGGTTCATCCTGCAGTCCACCAGCCCGGCGGCCAATGTGGTTGAGACGGTACGCGGCTTGCTCAAGCACCGTTCATTCACGATGAGTAACCCGAACCGCGTACGTTCGCTGATCGGCGCCTTCGCGAGTAGCAACCCGGCGGCGTTCCACGCCGAAGACGGCAGCGGTTACCAGTTCCTGGTGGAAATGCTGACCGAGCTCAATAGCCGCAACCCGCAGGTGGCGTCGCGTCTGATTGAGCCGCTGATTCGTCTAAAACGCTACGATGAGAAACGTCAGGCCAAGATGCGTGCGGCGCTGGAACAGCTGAAAGGGCTGGAGAATCTCTCCGGCGATCTGTTCGAGAAGATCGGCAAAGCGCTGGCGTAACGGCCGCAAAATCCCCGGTGGCGCTCTCGCTGACCGGGGCTACAGCGCTGTGCGATTTGGTAGCCCGGCCGAGCGAAGCGCGGGCCGGGAACGTCAGTTAGCCATGACTAAACAAACGCGGCGCACGCTCGCTGTCGCCGCGCTTCATCACCCGATCGAGTACCTGCGCTTCCAGTTCCGCCAGCTTCGCCGAGCCGAACCGCCGCGGACGTGGAATATCCACGCTCAAATCGAGGCCAATTTTCTTTTCTTCTATTAACAGCACCCGGTCGGCCATCGCCACCGCTTCACTCACATCATGAGTTACCAGCAACACGGTAAAGCCGTGTTCTTGCCAGAGCGAAACAATCAATTCCTGCATTTCCAGACGGGTGAGGGCGTCAAGCGCTCCCAGCGGTTCATCCAGCAGCAGCAGACGCGGGCGATGGATCAGCGCGCGGGCCAGCGCAACACGCTGTTTTTGCCCGCCGGAGAGGGCCGCCGGCCACTCATCGGCTCTCTCTTCCAGCCCGACGCTGGCCAGCGCCTGGCGGGCGGCATCGCGCCACTGGCCCTTCAGCCCAAGTCCAACGTTGTCGATAACCGTCTTCCACGGCAGCAACCGCGCGTCCTGGAACATCATACGCGTATCATCCTGAATCTGCGCAAGCGGCGTCGCGCCTGCCAGTAGTTCGCCGCCGTTGGGTTTTTCCAGCCCGGCCAGCAGGCGCAGCAGGGTGCTTTTACCGCCGCCGCTGCGACCGACCACCGCGACAAATTGCCCGGTAGGAATATGTAAATCCAGCTCATTGAGAATGACATTGTCGCCGTAGCGTTTGCTGACTCCATTGAGTAACAGCGGGATCCCGGGATTAAGACGAGCAGTATTCATGCGTTAGCCTCCTGAAGACGGTACGCCGGGTTCCAGCGTAGCCACACGCGTTCCAGCAGTTGCGCGCTAAAATCGGCGAGCTTGCCGAGAATGGCGTAAAGAATAATGGCGACCACCACCACGTCAGTTTGCAGAAACTCGCGGGCGTTCATAGCCAGGTAGCCGATTCCGGCATTCGCGGAGATGGTCTCAGCGACGATAAGCGTCAGCCACATCAATCCGAGGGCGAAGCGAATGCCGACCATAATCGAGGGCAAGGCGCCGGGAAGGATCACGTGGCGGAAGAGGGCGAATCCTGATAAGCCATAGCTACGCGCCATTTCCACCAGACCGCGATCGATATTGCGGATACCGTGCCAGGTATTGATGTAAATCGGAAACATCGTCCCCAGCGCGACAAGAAATATTTTGGCGCTTTCGTCAATACCAAACCACAAAATCACCAATGGGATTAGCGCCAGATGCGGTACATTGCGCAGCATCTGGATGGACGTATCCAGCAGGCGTTCGCCCCAACGCGAGAGCCCGCTAATGAGCCCGAGCGTCAGGCCGATGGAGCCGCCAATGGCGAAGCCAAGTAAGGCGCGCCAGGAACTGATCGCCAGGTGTTGCCACAGTTCGCCGCTGGCCGAGAGCGTCCAGAAGGCTTTCAATACCCCCTCCGGAGAGGGGAGAATACGGGTTGAGAGCCAGCCTACCGATGACGCCAATTGCCAGATCAGCACGGTGCCCACCGGTAAAAACCAGGGGGCGAGGCGTAACAGAAGTTTCTGCGAAGAAGCTGCCATAGTTCGCTCCCTAACTTTGCGCCGCTTTACGCGGGATAAATTCATTCGCTACCGCTTCGCCCTGCAGACGCAGGTTTTGCGGCTGAGGGATCGTCGGGACGTTGACATCAAGCAGTGGGAACAGCAGTTCGCCGACTCTCCAGGCTTCCTCAAGGTGCGGGTAGCCGGAGAAGATAAAACTGTCGATGCCAAGTTCAGCGTATTCATTAATACGTTCAGCGACGGTTGCCGCATCGCCAACCAGCGCGGTACCCGCGCCGCCGCGCGCCAGCCCGACCCCGGCCCACAGGTTCGGGCTGATTTCCAGCTTGTCGCGACGGCCGTTGTGCAGCGCCGCCATGCGATGTTGGCCAACAGAATCGGTTTGCGCGAAGGCGGCCTGCGCGCGGGCGATGGTCTCGTCATCCAGATGGGAGATTAAGCTTTCCGCCGCTTGCCATGCCTCTTCATTGGTTTCGCGAACGATGACGTGCAAACGAATACCAAAGCGGACGCTGCGGCCGAGGCGCGCGGCTTTCTCACGCACCTGGGCGATTTTTTCCGCCACCTGCGCCGGCGGTTCGCCCCAGGTCAGGTAGAGGTCGACCTGTTCGGCGGCCAGATCCTGTGCAACGTCCGAGGAGCCGCCAAAGTAGAGCGGCGGTCGCGGCTGTTGCTGCGGCGGGAAGAGCAGTTTCGCCCCGCGCACGTGCTGGTGCTTGCCGTGGAAAGTCACGGTTTCACCTTCCATCAGTTTGCGCCAGATGTGGGTGAACTCGGCGGAGGCTTCGTAGCGTTCGGTGTGGTCGAGGAATACGCCATCGCCGGCTAATTCATTTGGATCGCTGCCGGTGACCAGATTGAACAAGGCCCGACCATTAGAGAGCCGGTCAAGCGTGGCAGCCTGGCGCGCGGCGACGGTGGGGGATACCACGCTTGGGCGCAGCGCGACAAGAAACTTCAGCCGTTGGGTGACGGGGATCATTGAAGCGGCAACCAGCCAGGCATCTTCGCACGAGCGTCCGGTAGGAATGAGTACGCCGGTGAAGCCGAGCCGGTCGGCGGCCTGGGCGATTTGCTGCAGATAACTGTAATCTACCGGGCGCGCGCCTTCATCGGTGCCCAGATAGCGGCCGTCACCGTGGGTGGGTAAGAACCAGAACATATTCAGACTCATGATTTCGCTCCTTGTGCGGGGGCAGGCTGCCAGATACGGTTTTGAATAGTGATTTTTTTCGGTACCAGCTTGTTCTCATAGAACAGATCGGCGGTTTGCTGTTGGCGAGCGGCCGTTTCAGCGCTTACCGGCGATATCGCAGTTGGCGGACGATGGTCGAGATAGCTGGCTATCACCGCTTCGGGTAGCCCCATCGTTTTGGCCAACAGGGCAATACTTTGCTGGCGATGGCTGATGGTCAGGGCATCCGCCTGGCTAAAGGTCGCCAGCACCCCTTCGATAAAGGCGCCGTTCTTTTCGGCATAAGGACGGGCGGCAAGATAGAACGAACCGGTTTGCTTCAGGTCGCTCCCATCTTTCAGTACCCGTACCCCGCCTTGCAGCAGCGCCGCAGAGTAATAGGGATCCCAGATAGCCCAGGCATCAACATTACCCTGCTGAAAAGCGGCGCGGGCATCGGCGGGGGCAAGATACACCGGCTGGATATCGCTGAATTTCAGCCCTGCCTGCTGCAGAGCGCGCAGCAGCAGATTGTGCGAGCTTGAGCCCTTCTGGAACGCCACCTTACGGCCTTTCAGTTCAGCCACGCTGTTGATTGGGCTGTTATCGGCGACCAGAATCACTTCCGCTTTCGGTTTCGCCGGCTCAGCGCCGATATAGACCAGATCGGCGCCGGCAGCCTGAGCGAAAATCGGTGGGATATCGCCGGTGCTGCCGATATCGATACTGCCGACGTTCAGCGCTTCCAGCATTTGCGGCCCGGCGGGAAACTCAACCCACGAAATCTTAGTTTGCGGATAGCGCTGCTCCAGCAGCTGATGGCTCTTCGCCAGCACCATACTGACGCTGCCTTTCTGGTAGCCGATGCGTAACGCTTCCGGCGCCTGCGGGGCCGCATGCGTAATAAAGGAAAGCGCGAGTAGCCCGCCGAGGGTCAGGGCACGCAGAGGATTAAGCATGCTCAACCCCCTGTAAGGTCTTTAGCCCCGGGATGCGGCTATTGCGGCGATTCAGCGCCTGCCAGAAGGTCTCCAGCGCCTGGTCGAGACGGTTTTGCAGATTCGGTGTGAACTGCGGTTTATGTTGATAATCGGTGACCTGGCTGTCATCGGCGAATACGCCATGGAGGATCTCCTGCGCTTTGAGAGCATTAAGCACCGGCTTCAGGGCGTAATCGACCGCCAGCATATGGGCGATGGTGCCGCCTGTCGCCAGCGGCAGGACAATTTTGCCTTCCAGAGCGCGTTCGGGGAGCAAATCCAGTAGCGTCTTCAGTGCGCCGGAAAAAGAGGCTTTATAGACGGGGGTGGCGATAATCAGGCCATCAGCGCCGGCCAGTTGTTCATTTAAGGTATGTAGCGCGGGGTTATCGAAGCGGGCGTAAAGCAGATCTTCGGGATCAAAATTCTGTAAATGCCAGTGATAGACTTCGATGTCGGCCGCGGTAAGTTTCTCTCTGGTGTACTCCAGCAATGCGCTTGAGCGAGAAGGGTAGCGGGGGCTGCCCGCGAGTGTAATAACGCGCATACTCTCTCCTTATAACCAAATGTTTGCATTTATCTATAATTGATAACATTTTGTGGCAGTGTGACAGAGGGCGTTTATTTCCCTAAATGATTTTTCCGGGGTTAAATTGCCAAAATGCGCATAACAGGCCGCAGAGAAGTAAACGTTTGCGTTGGACGCGTGATTTTTTGTCGCAGGTCAATTCCCTTTCGGGCGCGGATCGAACATAATACGCCCCCGGTTTGCACACCGGGAATCCAGGAGAGTTCATGTACTATCCCTTCGTTCGTAAAGCTCTTTTTCAGCTCGATCCTGAGCGCGCTCATGAAGTAACCTTCCAACAATTACGCCGCGTCACCGGCACGCCGCTGGAAATGCTGGTTCGACAAAAAGTACCGTCGAAACCCGTTACCTGCATGGGGCTCACTTTCAAGAATCCGCTGGGGCTGGCGGCCGGGCTTGATAAAAACGGCGAGTGCATTGATGCGCTCGGTGCGATGGGCTTCGGCTCAATCGAAATTGGTACCGTGACTCCGCGTCCGCAGCCGGGCAATGACAAGCCGAGGATCTTCCGTCTCGTCGATGCCGAAGGTTTGATCAACCGCATGGGCTTTAATAACCACGGCGTTGATAACCTGGTCGAGAATGTGAAAAAAGCGCATTTTGACGGCGTGCTGGGGATTAATATCGGTAAAAATAAAGATACCCCGGTTGAACAGGGTAAAGATGATTATCTGATTTGTATGGAAAAAGTCTATCCATACGCTGGATATATCGCCATTAATATCTCCTCGCCGAATACCCCAGGGTTACGTACTCTGCAATATGGTGAAGCGCTGGATGATTTACTCAGCGGTATTAAAAATAAGCAGCTCGAACTTCAACAGAAACATCAAAAATATGTTCCTGTGGCGGTGAAGATCGCCCCGGATCTTTCTGTCGAAGAATTGATCCAGGTAGCCGACAGCTTAGTCCGCCATAATATTGATGGCGTCATTGCTACCAATACCACCCTCGATCGTTCACTGGTCCAGGGGATGAAGCATTGTGATGAAACCGGTGGGTTGAGTGGTCGTCCATTACAATTAAAAAGCACCGAGATTATTCGTATGCTGGCCACGGAATTAAATGATCGTTTGCCCATTATCGGAGTTGGCGGTATTGACTCGGTGATTGCCGCTCGTGAAAAGCTGGCTGCTGGCGCCACACTGGTGCAGATTTATTCCGGGTTTATTTTTAAAGGGCCACCGCTGATTAAAGAAATTGTTACACACATCTAATCTTTTCCCCTTCTGAATCTTCCCCAGGGCTTTATTTCCGGCCCTGGTTGTTTTATATTCCTTCATTGTTGCTTATTTAGACATTTTAGTCTTTTCTTAATTTTAGAAATTATTCTGTAGCAGGATGCCATTGCTTTGCAGAAGGAAGTGGAAGAGGACGGGGGTAGAAATGCGGATTAAACCTGACGATAACTGGCGTTGGTATTACGACGAAGAGCATGACCGCATGATGCTCGATCTGGCCAATGGTATGTTATTTCGCTCACGTTTCGCCCGGCGCATGTTAACGCCTGACGCTTTCGCACCGTCGGGATTTTGCGTCGATGACGCGGCGCTCTATTTTTCTTTTGAAGAAAAATGCCGCGATATTGAATTAAACAAAGAGCAGCGTGCCGAATTAGTATTAAATGCCTTAACCGCGATCCGTTTTCTGAAACCGCAGATGCCGAAGAGCTGGCATTTCACTACTCACCAGCAGAACTGGCAGCCGACCAGCGGCGACGCCGCCAGCGTGTGGATCAGCGATACCGGCGAGCAGGTCAATTTGCTGGTGGTCGAACCGGGTGAAAACGCCACGCTTTGCTTGCTGGCGCAACCGGGATTGACTCTGGCAGGGCGGGTGATGCAGTTAGGCGATGTGATTAAAATTATGAACGACAGACTGCAGCCGGCGCAGAGCGCGGCCAGCTACAGCCTGGGGCAGGCGGTTTAAGGCGCCAGGCGCAGCGCGGTTTTCGGTACGCAGCTGCAGCATAAAATGGTGCCATCCGCGGCGACCGCATTTTTCTTTAACGGACTCACTTCACCCTCTTCCAGGCGGATACGACAACTGCCGCAGATCCCGGCGCGGCAGGAATAAGGGATACGAATGCCCTGTTGTTCCAGTTGCTCCAGCAGCACCTGCTGGTTATTGCCAGTGAACTGTTGCCCTTGCCACTCAATCTCAACCGTCGCGTTTGGCTGCGCATCGGCCGTCAGAGTATCGTCGCTATCGCCAGCGCCATAGACTTTCGCCGGGCCGCGCGTCAGCACTTCCACCTCATCACCCACGCGGATAACGCCGCTGTTGCGGGCGATCAGATTCTGGCCAAAATCGACATCGCCATTATCCTGCGCGGTACGAAAACGCTTTAACGTCTCCAGCGGCTCGCCGGACGGATGTTTTTGCCCACGCTCCGGGCTGACGGTGGTGAAAATGCAGCGGCTGCAGGGTTTGGCGACGTCAAATACCACCTCGCCGATGCGAATGACTTTCCAGCTATCTTCATCCCACGCCGCGGCGCCGGTGACCACCAGATTAGGGCGAAACTGTTCTATGCTTACGCTGGCAGGGCAACGTTGCTGCAGATCGCGAAGCGAGGCTTCATTGGCGAGCAGGTAGGGATAACCATCGGCGAAGGAGAGCGGCACCGCGTCGTGGCGTTTTACTCGCCGGGTTAGCTGCGGCCCGAGCCAGCGCAGTTGGACGTCGCGGTTGAAGAAGCCGCTGAGCCACTGGTTGATGGCGGCTGGCGCGATTAAGGCGGTGAAATGGTTGCCCCACACCTCCGTCGGCTCGCCCTGGGGAGCGAAATCATCAAAGCGCACCAGCGCGCTGCTGCCATCCGGCGCGGTCAAGTGCAGGCCGTCATGAAGCGGCGAAGGCAGGAATTTCACCATCTGCGGAAACTGGCGTGCGGTAATAAACGTACCGTCGGTTTCGGTCAGCATAAAGATGCGGTCGAAGGCCATGCCGCTAATATCGGCAAAGGCATGGGTGACGCCAATTCCGCGCATGGATTTGACAGGATGAATAAAAAGTTTCGATAGCGTTACCATACGCTGCCCCTGGGTTCAAAAATAAGCCTTTAACTTTATGACATAGGGCACATATTGGCTATAATGCGCACCAATTTTCTTTAAGTAAAAGTGACGATATGAAATCTCTGTTTGCCAGCACGGCTCGTGGTCTTGAAGAGCTGTTAAAAACTGAACTGGAAGGACTTGGTGCCACGGCGTGCCAGGTCGTCCAGGGCGGGGTTCATTTTCAGGGAGATACGCGCCTGCTGTATCAAAGCCTGATGTGGAGCCGGCTGGCCTCGCGCATCATGCTGCCGCTGGGCGAGTGCAGCGTGTATAGCGATCTGGATCTCTACCTGGGGGTTCAATCGATTCCGTGGACGGAGATCTTTACCACTGACGCCACCTTTGCGGTGCATTTTAGCGGCCTCAATGAGGAAATCCGCAACAGTCAGTATGGCGCATTAAAAGTCAAAGACGCTATCGTCGATAGCTTCACGCGTAAAAATCTGCCGCGTCCGAATGTCGATCGTGAGAATCCCGATCTGCGTATCAACGTCTGGCTGAACAAAGAAACGGCGCATATTTCACTGGATCTAAGCGGCGAAGGTCTGCATCTGCGCGGCTACCGTGATGGCACCGGCATGGCGCCGATCAAAGAAAACCTCGCGGCGGCAATCGTCATGCGCTCCGGCTGGGTGGCGGGAACGCCGCTGCTCGATCCGATGTGCGGTTCCGGCACGTTGCTGATTGAAGCGGCGATGCTGGCGACCGATCGTGCGCCGGGCCTGCACCGCGGCCACTGGGGCTTCGGCGGATGGGCGCAACACGATGACGCTATCTGGAAAGAGGTGAAAGCCGAGGCGCAAACGCGCGCTCGCCAGGGGCTGGCCGCTTATGAATCGCGCTTCTACGGCTCAGACGTCGACGAGCGCGTGATTGAACGCGCGCGCCGCAACGCCCGCCGCGCCGGTATTGGCGAGCTTATCAATTTCGAAGTAAAAGACGTCGCGCAGCTCAATAATCCGCTGCCGAAAGGCCCGTATGGCACCGTTATCAGTAACCCGCCATACGGCGAGCGCCTGGAAAGCGAACCGGCGCTGATTGCCCTGCACAGCCTGCTGGGACGGATTATGAAAAACCAGTTTGGCGGCTGGAACCTGTCGGTCTTCAGCGCCTCGCCGGAATTGCTGAGCTGCCTGCAGCTGCGAGCCGATAAACAGTTTAAAGCCAAAAACGGCCCGCTGGACTGCGTACAGAAGAACTATCATCTGGCGGAAAGCGAAGGCGGCAAGCCGGCGATGCTGGCGGAAGATTTTGCTAACCGCTTACGTAAAAACCTGAAGAAGTTTGAAAAGTGGGCGCGTCAGGAAGGCATTGAATGCTATCGCCTGTACGATGCCGATTTGCCGGAATATAACGTAGCTATCGACCGCTACGGCGAGTGGGTGGTGGTGCAGGAGTACGCGCCGCCGAAAACCATCGATGCGCACAAAGCGCGCCAGCGTCTGTTCGATATTATCGCCGCGACTATCGCGGTGTTAGGGATTGCGCCGAATAAACTGGTGCTGAAGACCCGCGAGCGGCAAAAGGGTAAAAATCAGTACCAGAAGATGGCGGAGAAGGGCGACTTTATCGAGGTACAGGAGTATAACGCGCGTCTGTGGGTTAACCTTACCGACTATCTCGACACCGGTCTGTTCCTTGACCACCGTATCGCCCGTCGTATGCTCGGCCAGATGAGCAAGGGTAAGGATTTCCTTAACCTGTTCTCCTATACCGGCAGCGCCAGCGTTCACGCCGGTCTGGGCGGCGCGCGCTCAACTACGACTGTCGATATGTCACGCACCTATCTGGAATGGGCGGAACGCAACCTGCGTCTCAATGGTTTAACCGGCCGTGCGCATCGCCTGATGCAGGCGGACGTGCTGGGTTGGCTGCGGGAAAGCACCGAGCAGTTCGATCTGATCTTTATCGATCCGCCGACCTTCTCCAACTCCAAACGAATGGAAGATGCCTTTGATGTGCAGCGCGATCATATCCGTCTGATGACCGATCTAAAACGTCTGCTGCGTAAAGGCGGCACGATTATGTTCTCGAATAACAAACGCGGTTTCCGTATGGATCATGACGGGCTGGCGGCACTTGGCCTGAAGGCGCAAGAAATTTCGCAAAAAACGCTGTCGCAGGATTTTGCCCGCAACCGTCAGATCCACAACTGCTGGCTGATTACCGCGGCCTGAAAGGAATAAAGAATGTCATTGATTAGTATGCACGGCGCCTGGCTTTCGTTCAGCGATGCGCCGCTGCTGGATAATGCTGAACTGCATATCGAAGATAACGAACGCGTCTGCCTGGTAGGGCGTAACGGCGCCGGTAAATCGACCCTGATGAAAATCCTCAACCGCGAGCAGGGTCTGGACGATGGGCGTATTATTTATGAACAGGATCTGATCGTTGCGCGTCTGCAGCAGGATCCTCCGCGTAATGTCGCAGGTACGGTGTACGATTTTGTCGCGGAAGGGATCGCCGAACAGGCGGCGTATCTGAAGGCCTATCATGATGTTTCGCATCAGGTGATGACCGATCCGAGCGATAAAAATTTAAATGAGCTGGCCCGCCTGCAGGAACAGCTGGATAACCTGGGGCTGTGGCAGTTAGATAGCCGTATCAACGAAGTGATCGAGCAGCTTGGCCTTAACGCCGACGCGCAGCTGGCGTCGCTGTCCGGCGGCTGGCTGCGTAAAGCGGCGCTGGGCCGCGCGCTGGTTAGCGGGCCGCGCGTGCTGTTGCTGGATGAACCGACTAACCACCTCGATATCGAAACTATCGACTGGCTGGAAGGGTTCCTCAAATCCTTCAAAGGCACCATTATCTTCATTTCGCACGACCGTTCTTTTATCCGCAATATGGCAACGCGCATTGTCGACCTCGATCGCGGCAAGCTGGTGACCTATCCGGGCAATTACGATCAATATCTGCTGGATAAAGAAGAAGCGCTGCGCGTCGAAGAGCTGCAGAATGCTGAATTCGACCGCAAGCTGGCGCAGGAAGAGGTGTGGATCCGCCAGGGGATTAAAGCGCGTCGTACCCGCAACGAAGGGCGCGTCCGCGCGCTGAAGGCGATGCGTCGCGAGCGCGGCGAACGCCGTGAAGTGATGGGCAGCGCGAAGATGCAGGTCGAGGAGGCTTCTCGCTCCGGCAAAATCGTCTTTGAGATGGAAAACGTCAACTATCAGGTTGACGGCAAAGTGCTGGTCAAAGATTTCTCCGCGCAAATCCAGCGTGGCGACAAGATTGCGCTGATTGGCCCGAACGGCTGCGGTAAAACCACGCTGCTGAAGCTGATGCTCGGCCAGTTGCAGGCCGATAGCGGGCGTATCCACGTCGGTACCAAGCTGGAAGTCGCCTACTTCGATCAGCACCGCGCGGAGTTGGATCCGGACCGCACGGTGATGGATAACCTTGCGGAAGGTAAACAAGAGGTGATGGTTAACGGTAAGCCGCGTCACGTGCTGGGCTATCTGCAGGACTTCCTGTTCCATCCAAAACGGGCGATGACCCCGGTACGCGCGTTGTCCGGCGGGGAGCGTAACCGTCTGCTGCTCGCGCGCTTGTTCCTGAAACCCAGTAACTTATTGATTCTTGATGAACCGACTAACGACCTTGATGTCGAAACGCTGGAACTGCTGGAAGAGCTGATCGATGGCTACCAGGGCACCGTGATGCTGGTGAGCCACGACCGTCAATTTGTTGACAACACCGTGACCGAGTGCTGGATCTTCGAGGGCGGCGGGCGTATCGGCCAATATATCGGCGGTTATCACGACGCGCGCGGACAGCAAGCGCAGTCGCTGGCGAATAAACCGCCGATTGTAAAAAAACCGGCGGAAGTCGCTCAACCGAAAGCAGAAAGTGTCAAACGCTCTGCCAGCAAACTAAGCTATAACCTGCAGCGCGAACTGGAACAGCTGCCGCAGAAGCTGGAAGATCTGGAAACTCAACTGCAGACGCTGCAGGAAAAAGTTGCCGATCCTTCTTTCTTCGGCCAGCCGCATGACCAGACCCAGCAGGTGCTGGCGCAGTTAGCGGAAGCGGAACAGGCCCTGGAAGCGGCCTTTGAACGCTGGGAATATCTCGAAGGACTCAAAAACGGCGCTTAAGCTGAGGAGTGTTCATGTGCGATCATCATCATGCTGCGCGGCACATATTGTGCCCACAATGTGATCTGCTGGTGGCTTTGCCGCCGCTGGAGCATCGCCAGAAAGCCGCATGCCCACGCTGCGGCACCACGCTCACCACATCGTGGGACGCGCCGCGGCAGCGCCCCACGGCCTATGCGCTGGTGGCGCTGTTCATGTTGCTGCTGGCGAACCTGTTTCCTTTTGTTTATATGAAAGTCGGCGGGATCAGCAGCGAAATTGAGCTGCTGGAAATCCCTAATGTGCTGTTCAGCGAGGATTACGCCAGCCTCGGTACGTTCTTTTTACTCTTTGTCCAACTGGTCCCGGCGTTTTGTCTGGTGACCATCTTATTGTTGGTCAATCGCGTTCATATGCCTTCACGCTTGAAGGCGTTTCTGGCGCGGATTTTGTTTCACCTCAAAAGCTGGGGGATGGCGGAGATTTTCCTCGCCGGGGTGCTGGTCAGCTTCGTTAAACTCATGGCCTATGGTGATATCGGCGTTGGGCTGAGCTTTGTTCCCTGGTGTCTGTTCTGCCTGCTGCAATTGCGGGCGTTTCAGTGCGTCGATCGCCGCTGGCTGTGGGACGACATTGCGCCAATGCCGGTCATTAAGCAGCCGCTGCGCCCTGGCGTGCCGGGGCTTCGTCAGGGATTGCGTTCCTGCTCGTGCTGCACGGCGGTGCTGCCAGCGGATGAGAAAGAGTGTCCGCGCTGTCACACCAAAGGTACCCCGCGGCGTAAAAACAGCCTGCAGTGGACGCTGGCGCTGCTGTTGACGTCATTTGTGCTCTATTTACCCGCCAATATTCTGCCGATTATGATTACCGATCTGCTGGGCGATAAAATGCCGTCGACAATCATGGCGGGCGTCGTTCTGCTGTGGAGTGAGGGCTCTTACCCGGTCGCGCTGGTTATCTTTATCGCCAGTATCATGGTGCCGACGTTAAAAATGATCGCTATCGGCTGGCTATGCTGGAGTGCGAACGGAAACGGCGCGCGTGATTCAGAGCGTATGCACCTGATTTATGAAGTGGTTGAATTTGTTGGCCGTTGGTCAATGATCGACGTTTTTGTCATCGCGGTACTCTCGGCGCTGGTGCGTATGGGAGGCTTGATGAATATCTATCCGGCGATAGGCGCGGTGATGTTCGCGCTGGTCGTTGTTATGACCATGTTCTCGGCCATGATGTTTGACCCACGTCTATTGTGGGACCGTGAACCAGATCCAAGCCATGAGGAAATGCAACAGCATGGAAAATAAGAGCGGAGAAGCGAAAGTGCAGAAGGTGAAGAACTGGTCACCGGTCTGGATCTTTCCGATTGTGACTGTGCTCATCGGCGCATGGATACTGTTTTACCACTACAGCCACCAGGGGCCGGAGGTGACGCTTATCACCACCAACGCCGAAGGCATTGAAGGGGGTAAAACGCGTATCAAGAGCCGCAGCGTTGATGTCGGGGTGGTGGAAAGCGCTATCCTGACTGATGACCTGAAACATGTAGAAATTAAAGCGCGTCTGAACTCGGGGATGCAGAAGCTGCTGCATAAAGACTCGGTGTTCTGGGTGGTGAAACCGCAGGTGGGGCGCGAGGGGATTAGCGGCCTCGGCACCTTGCTTTCCGGCGCCTATATCGAATTGCAGCCAGGTAAAGAAGGTTCTGTGGCGCCGCAGTATCCGCTGTTGGATTCGCCGCCATTGGCTTCACCGGATGCCAAAGGCATCCGTGTTCTGCTGGAAAGTAGCAAAGCCGGGCAACTCTCGCCTGGCGATCCGGTGCTGTTCCGCGGCTATCGCGTCGGTTCGGTTGAAACCAGTACCTTTGATACGCAGAAGCGCCGCATCACTTATCAGCTGTTTATCAATGCGCCGAACGACCGTCTGGTGACGACCAACGTTCGCTTCTGGAAAGATAGCGGTATCGCGGTTGACCTCACGTCCGCGGGAATGCGCGTCGAGATGGGATCGCTGTCGACGCTGTTTGGCGGCGGTGTGAGCTTTGACATTCCGGAAGGACTTGATCTCGGCGAGCCGGTGGCGAATAAAACGGAATACCACCTGTTTGACGATCAGAAGAGTATTCAGGATTCGGTGTTCACCCAGCATATTGATTACGTCCTGTTCTTTAAAGATTCAGTGCGTGGTCTGCAGCCAGGGGCGCCGGTTGAATTCCGCGGTATTCGTCTTGGTACCGTCGGCAAAGTGCCGTTCTTTATCCCCGGTTTGAAACAGAGCCTGAACGATGATTATCGTATCCCGGTTGAAATACGTATCGAGCCGGAACGTCTGATCAATCAACTGGGCGGCGATCCGAACATTCGCGCGCATATTGACGATCTGATCAACCGCGGGCTTCGTGCTTCGCTGAAAACCGGCAACCTGGTCACCGGCGCGCTGTATATCGATCTCGACTTCTATCCGAAAGCGCCTCCGCGCGGCAAGATTCAGGAGTTCGGCGGCTATCCGATCATTCCAACCGTCAGCGGCGGTCTGGCACAGATCCAGCAGCGTCTGATGGATGCGCTCGATAAGATTAACAATCTGCCGATTAACCCGCTGCTGGAGCAGGCGACCAGTACCCTGGCGCAGAGCCAGAAAACCATGCAGCGTGTCCAGACTACGCTCGACAACTTGAATAAGATCACTTCAAGCCAGTCGATGCAGCAGCTTCCAGCTGATATGCAGAGTACGTTGCGCGAGTTGAACCGCAGTATGCAGGGCTTCCAGCCTGGCTCGGCGGCCTACAATAAGATGGTTGCGGATATGCAGCGACTGGATCAGGTGCTTCGTGAACTGCAGCCGGTACTGAAAACCCTCAACGACAAGAGCAATGCGCTGGTATTTGAGGCCAAGGATAAAAAAGATCCGCAGCCGAAGGGAGCGAAATAATGAAAAAGTGGTTAGTAGCGGCAGCGGTATGCGTACTGACGGCCTGCAGCAGCGGTGGTGAGAGTAAAACTTACTATCAATTACCGGTAGCAAAGAGCGGCGCGCAAAGCGCCGTCAACCAGAGCAAGAATTTGCTGTGGGTTGAGCAGGTCAGTATCCCTGATTATCTGGCCGGGAATGGCGTGGTTTATCAGACTACCGATGTGCAGTATGTGATTGCTAATAACAATCTGTGGGCGAGCCCGCTGGACCAGCAGTTACGTACCACGCTGGTGGCGAATCTGAGCAATCAACTGCCGGGTTGGGTGGTGGCATCGCAGCCGTTAGGCAGCGAGCAGGATACGCTTAATGTCTCCGTTAGCGGCTTCCACGGCCGCTACGACGGCCGGGTCATTGTTAGCGGTGAATGGCTGCTTAAGCATCAGGGGCAGTTAATCAAGCGTCCGTTCAATATTGAACTTAAGCAACAGCAAGATGGCTATGACGCGATGGTTAAGACCCTGGCGCAGGCCTGGAGCCAGGAAGCCACCGCGATTGCGAGTGAGTTGAACCGCCTGCCATAAGTAAAATTAATAAAATTAAAGCCGCCGCGACCTGAAAAATCGCCGCGGCTTTTTTATTTGCCGCATCAGGTTGATAGTTGTGCTGGCTCACGATTTTTGTACAAATGAACTTTCATATAGCTCACAAATATGACACTGGCGTGAATTTTGCGCATTGACGCTGCCTGCGTTTCGCGGTAAAGGTTATACGTGGTTGCATATTTAGTGACCACTGTTTTCTTTTCCACCAGATCAAATAATGAGGGAAACGAGGCATGAAGAGACAAAAACGAGATCGCCTGGAACGGGCACATCAGCGTGGATATCAGGCCGGCATTACCGGTAGATCGAAAGAAATGTGTCCCTACCAGACCCTTAATCAGAGGTCCCATTGGCTAGGAGGTTGGCGAGAAGCCATGGAGGACAGGGTGCAAACTGCCTGACTGTCTCTTTAAAAAAGAAGCCTTCGCATTGCGAAGGCTTCGCCTTTTGTACTTAAGGATAAGTACGGAAGGTAAATCAGAACGCGGAAGTATCCTGGAACAGACCTACTTTCAGGTCAGTTGCAGAGTAGATCAGACGACCATCTACCAGCACTTCGCCATCCGCCAGGCCCATGATCAGGCGACGGTTTACGATGCGTTTGAAGTGGATACGATAGGTGACTTTTTTCGCCGTTGGCAGAATCTGACCGGTAAATTTCACTTCGCCTACGCCCAGCGCGCGGCCTTTCCCTTCGCCGCCCAGCCAGCCCAGATAGAAGCCAACCAGTTGCCACATTGCGTCCAGACCCAGACAGCCAGGCATTACCGGGTCGCCAATGAAGTGACAACCGAAGAACCACAGGTCTGGGTTGATGTCGAGCTCAGCTTCAACGTAACCTTTGTCGTAGTTGCCGCCGGTTTCGGTCATCTTGACGACGCGGTCCATCATCAGCATGCTCGGCGCCGGCAGTTGCGGGCCTTTCGCGCCAAACAGTTCACCACGACCAGAGGCAAGAAGATCTTCTTTTGTATAGGATTCGCGTTTATCTACCATGTTTTCAGTAAGCCTTATTTTGAGTTCGGGACGCAGGATAGCTAACACGTGTAAGCTGAACAAGTCCGATCAGTTCGAATTTGATCCGCCTAACCAGCGTAGCGGCCATGGAAAACGATGGCGAGTCTCTTGTTGCATCGCCTGCGCAATCCGTTCCTGAATGGTTTGTCGTAGCGTTTGTCCTTCACCATCCCATTGCAGCTGGGTGAGAAGCGGCAGGGCTTCGGTAACGTCGTCAATGGCCCAGATAAAGAACTGTTCGTCAGCCACCGCCTGGCGAAGCTCCTGTGCCAGGCTCAGATGGCGGACGTTGGCAGACGGAATAATAACGCCTTGCTTGCCTGTTAATCCGCGCTGCTGGCAGATGGTGAAGAAACCTTCAATCTTTTCATTCAGTCCGCCGACCGGCTGGACGCGACCGAACTGATCGACCGAGCCGGTAATCGCAATACTCTGGTTAATCGGCACATTGGCCAGCGCGCTGATAAGCGCGCACAGCTCAGCCATTGAGGCGCTATCGCCATCCACTTCACTGTAGGACTGCTCGAAGGTTAGTGAAGCGCTAAATGGCAGCTGCTGTTCAAGTTCGAGCTCGGACATAATAAACGCCTGCATGATCATCATGCCTTTGGCGTGAATATTACCGCCCAGTTCAGCTTTACGCTCAACGTCAATAAATTCGCCGTCGCCGATATGTACCACGCAGCTGATGCGCGAAGGTTCGCCAAAGGCGCGCGGGTGGCCCGGAAACTCGATTACCGACAGGGCATTGATTTGGCCGATGCATTCGCCTTCGGTATCAATCATGATTTGATCGAGAAGAATTTCATCGCGCATCCGCTCGGCAAGATAGCCTTCACGCCATTCACGGCGCTCAAGCATAGTTTGCATCTCCGCGCCGCTAATCCATTCGCCTTCGCAGAAGGCTGCCGCTTCACGCAGCTGACGGCCAATCCAGAGAGGGGAAAGCGGAAGCGTCTCCTGATCGCCGGTGTCGCGCACGCCTTCTTCAATCAGCAGCGGCCATGCGTCAGCCGCCGGCCCCGGCAGCGAAAGCTGACGAGCATGTTGCCAGACCCACTGGCACCAGAGTTTCAGGGTGTCGGCATCGGCTATCTGCAGGTTATCTTCATACTCGCTATAAATGGCCTGCGACGCGAGTTCCGGTTCCATCTCCTGAAAGTCAGCCAGCGCATCACGCTCGCCGATCAGAATGATCCTCAGGTTCAGCGGCATGGAAGGAATGCTAACGGGAAGAGGGCGGGATTCATCAATGGACAACCAGTCAAAGCGCTGACGGGTCACCATGTTCTTCAGGCGCATCCACAGCAGCGGCTGGGCCAGTAGCGCACGCAGGGAGAGCAACAGGACGCCGCCGTTCGCGCGGTGCACCAGACCCGGCTGCAGCGAAATTTCGCCGTTAAACTGGCGTACGCAACCAAAGAGCTGTTCCGCTTCAATCCAGTCGGCCGACTCAACCGGACCGTTGCTGGCAAAATTGTCTTCCGCGCTTTGTGCCGGCGACATGGTTACGTTGCCGCCGTTGACCTGATAGCGTACACCGCATAGCGCTGTCGTGGACTGCTGCAGGCTGCGCGCGGCTTCGGCTACCCAATGCAGATACTCCGGCTCTTCCGGCGCCTTTACCAGCATAAATGATGAAATGGCTGGCGTGATCAGAAGCTGTTCCAGCGCATAAAATAAACGGGGTTGTAGATCGCCGGCGAGGGATGCCTCTGTCTCGGCGAGATTGACCTGGGTAAACAGCGCCTGATAACTTTCCGTATCAGGAGCGAGGTCGTTTCGGGTAAGTTTCGTAATGGTCAAAGTCGCTGTTTTTTAGTCAGATGTAAAACGAGCGATTATACCCGATACCGCGTCTGCGCACACGGAGGATTGCGTTTATCACGCTGATAATGGAATCGTCCACTTCACGAAAGATGATTTATTCTCAGCACATCCAGAAAAAACTGATATCCTGAAATGAGTTACACGGTCACATTGAGATCGCAATGAAATATCAACAACTGGAAAACCTTGAAAGCGGCTGGAAATGGAAATATCTGGTAAAGAAGCACCGGGAAGGTGAGCTGATTACCCGCTACATTGAAGCCAGCGCTGCGCAAGCCGCGGTCGATGTCTTGCTGACGCTCGAAAATGAACCTGTTCTGGTGAATACCTGGATCGATCAGCATATGAATCCGGAGCTCGCTAACCGGATGAAGCAGACTATTCGCGCACGACGCAAGCGTCATTTTAACGCCGAGCATCAGCATACGCGGAAAAAGTCCATCGATCTGGAGTTCGTTGTCTGGCAACGCCTGGCCGGGCTTGCGCAACGGCGAGGCAAGACATTATCAGAAACCATCGTACAGCTAATTGAAGACGCCGAGCATAAAGAAAAATATGCCAGCAAGATGTCGAGCCTGAAGCACGATCTGCAGGTGCTCTTAGGAAAAGAGTAAGTAGCGGCCAACGTTGCTTGAGATTTTCCTCTGAACTCAAAATCAGGCCAAAAAAAACCCCGCATCAGCGGGGTTTTTTATCGTAGGAAACTTAAGCCTGCGGCTGAGTTACTACGTCTTTGTAACCTTTAACTTCGATCGCAACACGACGATCCGGAGCCAGGCAGTCGATCAGTGCAGCGCGAGCTTTCACGTTGTCACAGGTGTTGCCGGTAACCGGATCAGATTCGCCCATACCGCGAGCAGAGATCTTGTTAGCCGGGATGCCTTTAGCTACGAGGTAGTCAACAACGGACTGAGCACGTTTCTCAGACAGTTTCTGGTTGTACTGCTCGGAACCGATGCGGTCGGTGTAACCCAGAACAACTGCAGAACCGTCTTTCGGGTCCATGTTGCTCAGCTGGGTGTACAGCTGATCCAGAGCCTGCTGACCTTCTGGTTTCAGAGTTGCTTTGTTGAAGTTGAACAGTACGTCAGACTTCAGGGTGAAGGTCTTGGTGGTGACTTCCGGAGCCGGAGCTGGAGCCGGAGCTACAACCGGTGCATTGTCTTCCTGACCGAAACGGTAGGAAACACCAACGCTCAGCATGCCGTTGTCCGGACGAACGCCTACAGTGCCAGCGTCGCCGATGTTGTTAACCCACTGGTATTCCAGACGGGTAGCGATGTCACGGGTCATAGCCCACTCAACGCCGCCAGCGAATACTGGGGAAACGCCGGTGTCGTGGTTGTCGCCAGCGATGCTGTTGCTGGAGTCAGCGCGCCATACCATGCCGCCCAGACGGGTGTAGATGTCCAGATCGTCAGTGATCGGGTAACCCAGTTTAGCGGTCAGCTGAACGCCCTGAGCTTTGAATGCGCCGTTAACTTTGTCGCCTTTGTAAGGCATACGGCCCAGCCAGTCGTAACCCATTTCGAAACCGAGGTACGGGTTAACCTGATAACCACCGAACGCACCAGCGCCCAGCTGGCTTTCGTGGGTCGGGCCATTGTTGTTCAGGTTGCTGTTGTACCAGCCGGTGTCATGGAACTGGGACCAACCCAGTTTACCACCTGCATACCAGGTGTTATCTTTCGGAGCGGCCTGCGCTACGGTAGCGAAGCCAGCCAGTGCCACTGCAATCGCGATAGCTGTCTTTTTCATTTTTTGCGCCTCATTATCATCCAAAATTCGCCATGAAGGTACATAAGACCTCACGGTTAAATCCTTCACCGGGGGCGTGACTCGTTGTTAACTATGCTGATACATGCAGCGTAAGCCGATCACCCCTGGCGATGTAAAGTCTACAACTTAGTTAGAAACTTACAAGTGTGAACTCGGTCAGGCATATGAAAAAAAAGGGTTGTATACACAATATTTAACAAATATGGTTAATTTGTGAACGCGGTGAAAAGTCGCAAAACCGCACCACACCGGGATCTCTGTGAAATTAACCACTTTGCGAGAATGGTTTTTGACGAGGCAAAAAAAATTCCAGGATTAATCCTAATTTCACTCAATGATATAAATTTGAGTGAATTTTTAGCCCACTTAATTGTCTCCCAGGCTGGCTTGTATTTCTCACCGGGCGCATGATAAAGCCCATCGCATGACCTTCTTCTGCGGCGAGCGCCAGACGTTCATGTTCTTGTTCAGTAAGTTCATCCGTCAGCCAGCCAATAACCACGCTATAATTCCCGGTACGTAAAGCGCGAATCATCGATTCCAAAGTATTGCAGGGCGACATCTGGTTAATCTGCATCACTTTTGAAAGCGGAAGGCCGGACGACTGTACCCATTCTTTACTCAGCTTTTGCTGCGGGGTGAGCCACAGTTGCCAGCGCGACTGCTGGCCAAGCTGCTGTAATAAAGGTAGCAGCAAAAGCTGCGTCATCATGGGTTGATCTTCGCGATAGACGATTTCACTAATCAGCCCAGTGGCTGAATGTTCGACGACGCTGTGCGAAGGGCGACGTACTGAAGCCGAAGTCAGTGGTGAACGATTTGCGTGAGCTGAAGTAAACATAGTCTATCTCGCCTGTGGGTTACTGTATACATATACAGTATATCTGCCAGGGGGCGTCGTCAACCTCATTTTCCCATTTTTGCATATATTTTATGCGCTCTACCCGGCTATGAATTATCGCTGCGGCGACTTATTTATATGAATTCACTGTCTCTATGCTGAACCCGCAGGCGACATTCTCCTCCGTTAATCTTTACTTCACGGCTGCCGGGCGTGTCCTCAATGGGGCCGATATGCTGTTCATCAATTAACATTGCTTAAGTATTCAGCGAGTCTCTGTAACACAATTTGCAGAATAACTTTTTCCTGAAAGCGCCTCGCAAAACAGCGAGCTGATTGAGATGAAGCCAAAATTCATCTTGCTGCACAAAACGAACTCACTTATTTTCTTCAATAACGGATCCGTTAATAAAATTACTTTTATGTGCATGATTACCAAAGGAATGATCATGAAGAAAATTTCAAAATTACGGTTCCTCCAGTTTCAGGAGTGCCTTTCCCCCTTAGGTAAAATCAGTAGCCGGCCTTTATTCGGCGGGTATAGTCTGGCGATTGAAAATACCGTATTCGCCATGGTGGCTGAGGGCGAAATCTATCTTAGGGTTTGCGAACAAAGCGCCTCTTATCGGGTTGAACATCACAGCCCGATGCTGATGATGCGCAAGAATGGCCGGCCAGTGGCCTTAAAGTATTACCGGATAGATGAAGCACTATGGCAGGACAGTAAAATGCTGTTTCACCTATCGCAGCTGTCATTGCATTCGGCGCGAAGCGAAAAGCAGCATCAGCGTGATTCCGGCAGACTAAAGAATTTGCCTAATATCAGCTTCCATATGGAGTTGATGTTGATCCATGCCGGAATAACCGATGTGAAAATGCTGCGTACACTCGGGGCGGAAAAGAGCTGGTTAAAATTGAGAGAGCATAATAAAGGAATATCAATCAATGTCCTTGAGTCCCTGGCGGGCGCGATTGCCGGCATTCATTCCGCCGCGCTCCCGGCGCAGCGGCGCCAGGAGCTACGGGAGTGGGCTAATACACAAGGATACAGCGTGGAGGATTATTCCGGTTGACCAGCAATCCGGCGCTGCAGACGACATATTTCCGGCAGCAGTGCGAGCAGTAGCCCAATCTGCTGCAGGACCAATGGTTCTTTACTGTCGGCTCGCGGCTCCAGATGTTGAATTCGCGATTGCAGGTTGCTGAGCGCCTGCTGAACACGCTGTTCGTCTGCGGGAGAATGATGCAGCGCATCATCGACGTAGCAGACGGCATCATCGAGTAACGCCAGTATTTCCGGAGTCGTCAGTTTTTCCCTGTGCGCCCCCAACGCGGAAATATAGCTGGTAAAGGTATGGTTAAGACACAACAGGCGGAATGCCGTTTCACGCATCGTGGTGTCGGCTTTAGGCTCTGTGGATAAATTTGATACCACTGATGCCAGTTCGCTATCCCGGTTATGTGCGTTACGCCGGGCAACGCGATACTCAAGACGGTTATCGCGCCCCTGATGATACTGCTCGAGAATAGCGTCAAGATAACGGCAGTTAGCGTTGATGGCCTGATCCAGTACGCGAGGTAAGTTACGGAAGTTCCAGTCAGGCCAGATAAAGGTCACTGCCGCCCAGGCGATGGCGCAGCCGATCAGCGTATCAAGGATACGCGGTAAAGCGACTTCGAATCCTTCACCTAACAGGTTAAAGCACAGCAGTACCAGCAGCGTGATAAACATAGTGGCGTGCGCATACTGCACGTTGCGAAAAGCGAAAAACAGCACGCCGGTTAGTACAATGAGCAGCAGCTGGCCTTCAACCGAGGGAACCAGCAGCAGCACCGGTAGGCCGATCGCGACGCCAATCAATGTACCGATGATCCTTAACGCCAGACGATGCCGGGTCGCGTTATAGTTCGGCTGACAAACAAACAGGCTGGTAAGCAGAATCCAGTAACCGTGGTTGAGGCCGGTAAACTGAATGAACGCATAGCCCGCGCACAGCACCAGTGACATTCGCACCGCGTGGCGGAAAAGCGCCGATTCCGGCGTCATATTGCTGCGCAGTCGTAACCAGATATCGCTAAACCCGCTAGGGCGATCGTCGGCAAGCAGATTTTCGGGATGGTTGCTGGCCAGCACGCTGGTCTGCACCGATTCGATAGTTGCCAATTGCGCATCAATAGCGCGTAGGTTATTGAGCAGAAAACCCAGCGCTTTGACCTGATCTTGCGGCGCGCCGCTGGCGCGGACGCGATCCAGCGCCGCGTCCAGATGCATAAAGGCGCGTTCAAAGTGCGCATCATGCTGATACGGGATGCGTAAGAGAATGGCGCGGGAAAGTTTTTGACAGGCCTGCGCCTGCATTGACAACATCCGTTGGAAACGGAACATCACATCGCTGTAGCGGAAATGGTCGCGAAGCGTCTGATACTGAATATGTGATGAGCTGGCACGCTCATGAATGTCCTGGGCGACGAAATAATACTGAAGGGTGCGACGAGTGCCGCGTTGCCCGCGGTCGCCGCGCAGGCGTGTCAGTAAAGACGCTTTCGTCTGGTTAAGCATCGCAACCAGCTTGCCGTTAGCGAGCGCCAGATCGTACAACGGGGCCTGACTTTCATCTTCGATATCCGGATCGAACAGTCGGGATTTAAGTTCAAGGTATTGGGCCAGCTGTTCATAGCTGCGCGCAAGATTATCCTGCAGTGGGCGGATGGGAAAAATAAGATGCCCTGCGAGCGTCAATACGTTGTACCAGATGGCGCCAGCCAGCAAAAAGAGCGGCTGCAGGTACCAACTGTTATACAGAGTGACCCCTAACATGGTGTAGATAGCGATCAGTAAGGCGCCGAAAGCAATGGTGGCATAGCGTTGACCCAGCCCGCCGAGCAGGATAAAACCCGTCGTGGACAGGGTTAACCCAATAGCAAACAGCCACGGCCATGGAAACAGTAACTCCACCGACGCGGAGGCAATAAAGAAGCAGACCAGCGTAATAGCGAGATTACGTAACCGCCCGGTAAGGCGATCGTCGAGGTCGGTCAACGCCGCGGCAACCACCCCAAGCGTTAACGGGATGGTGAGTTTGACTTCGCCAATCCACCACGGCGCAACCGTGGTGCCACAAAGCGCAATAAATATCCTGGCGTTATATAGCCAGGCGCTATTCCATGTATAACGGCGGAGCAGGGGGCTTAACATAACAGTGTTCCGTACAATTACTGAAAGCGACGGCGGGCGTTGGCTTCGCGCGCGGCGCGAGCCGTTTCAACGGAGACCACGCGGCGTCCTACCGGCCAAAGTGCAATGGCGGCAATTTTAAAATTGGCGATCCCCACGGGGATACCAATGATGGTCAGGCACTGCGCAATACCGCTGAAAATATGCATCAGGCACAGCCACCAACCGAAGAACATGAACCACAAAATATTCAAAATAGTGCCGCCCGCGTTCAGTAAACTGTTTTTTGCTTCAGGTTCCAGTTCATCAACATGAATGGCTTCATTACCGTAGGGGAACAGCGATAGCCTGGTGATTTCCCAACATGAACGCGTCAGCGGTAACGTGAAGATCAAAATAATACTGACCAGCGTCGCCAGTAGCCAACCGAGCGTGGTGGCGAAACCGCCAAGAACAAAGTTCAAAATATTCAGAATGGTACGCATAAACCCTCTGGTTAACCCTGTGGATAATAAGACCCGGCAATTGTAACGTTTTTTTGCGCTGGAGCACCTGCTCGCGGGCGGTTAAACTTAAATACATTCAAACTGATTGAAATTTGGCGATATATGGAACTTAAAGCGACAACATTGGGCAAACGCATGGCACAGCATCCTTATGATCGGGTGCAGTTGCTTAATGCCGGGGTCAAAGTCTCAGGCGATCGTCATGAGTATCTTATACCTTTCAATCAGTTATTGTCAGTTCAATGTAAGCGTGGCCTTGTGTGGGGCGAGCTGGAGTTCGTGCTGCCGGAAAGCAAAGTTGTGCGTTTGCATGGTACCGAATGGACTGAGACGCAGCATTTCTTTCATCATCTCAATAATCTCTGGCAGCAGTGGAGCGCGGAGATGAGCGAAATCGCCGCGGACTTGCTGCGCCAGCAGTTAAGTGAAATTGAACGAGCCAGCGCCGAAGGTAAGTGGTTGACGCGCCAGCAGGTCGCGGACGTGCAGGATAAAATCCGCCGGGCTTTAACCGGGTTGCCTTTCCCTGAGAGCCGTCTGGATGAATTCGATAATTGCCGCGAACTGTGGCGCCAGTGCCAATGTTGGCTTAGCGATATCGACGAGGCTCGCCTGGCGCATAATCAAGCCTATACCGAAGCTATGCTGGAACAGTATCGCGGTTTCTTCGATAAGATTGAGTCTTCGCCGCTCAACCCGGCGCAGGCGCGGGCGGTGGTTAACGGCGAGCGTTCGCTGCTGGTTCTTGCTGGCGCCGGTAGCGGCAAAACGTCGGTACTGGTCGCTCGTGCCGGGTGGTTATTAAATCGCGGCGAAGCAGCGGCGGATCAGATCCTCCTACTGGCCTTTGGCCGTCAGGCGGCTCAGGAAATGGATGAACGTATTCAGGAGCGGTTGGGAACTGACGAGATTGCCGCGCGAACTTTCCATTCACTGGCGTTACATATTATTCAGCAGGGCAGCAAGAAAGTGCCGGCGATCAGTAAGCTGGAAAACGATACAGCCGCCCGGCAAAAGCTATTGTTGAAGGCCTGGCAGCAGCAGTGTCAGGAGAAAAAAGCGCAGGCCAAAGGCTGGCGTCAGTGGCTGGTGGATGAGATGGAGTGGCAGATTGACGAAGGCGATTTCTGGCAGGATCGTGCGCTGCTGCGCCGCCTGGCCGGCCGCCTTGACCGCTGGGTTAGTTTAATGCGCATGCACGGCGGCTCGCAGGCGGAGATGATCGCCAGCGCCCCTGAAGAAGTCCGCGATCTTTTTAATAAGCGTGTGAAACTGATGGCCCCGCTGCTGAAAGCCTGGAAAGCAGCGTTGAAAGAGGAAAATGCCGTTGATTTCTCCGGGCTTATACACCAGGCGGTTAACATACTGGATAAAGGCCGTTTTGTGAGCCCCTGGAAACATATTCTGGTTGATGAGTTTCAGGATATCTCTCCACAGCGTGCAGAACTACTGGCGGCGCTGCGTCGGCAAAATAAACAGACAACGTTATTTGCCGTGGGTGACGATTGGCAGGCGATTTATCGCTTCAGCGGCGCGCAGCTCTCTTTAACCACGGCATTTAACCACTACTTTGGTGAAGGGGACTGTTGTGCGCTGGATACCACCTATCGATTTAACGGTCGTATCGGCGAGATTGCCAACGGTTTTATTCAGCAAAACCCGCATCAACTGGCTAAACCGCTGAATAGCCTCACGGCTGGCGATAAGAAAGCGGTGACCCTGCTGCCTGACGATAAACTCGACGATCTGCTCGACAAGTTGAGCGGCTACGTTAAACCCGAACAGCGAATTTTGCTGCTGGCGCGCTATCACCATCTGAAGCCCGCCGCGCTGGAAAAGGCCGCGACCCGCTGGCCGCATCTGCAGCTAGATTTTATGACAATTCATGCCAGCAAAGGCCAGCAGGCTGACTTTGTTATTGTGTTGGGCCTGCAGGAGGGGGATGACGCCTTCCCGGCGCCGGCAAGAGAGTCGGTAATGGAACAAGCGTTGTTGCCACAGCCGGAAGATTTCCCGGATGCTGAAGAGCGTCGGCTACTGTATGTGGCGATAACCCGCGCTCGCCTGCGGGTCTGGCTGCTGTTCAATAAAGAACGGCCTTCGTCATTTGTTGAGATACTGCAGGAACTGGGCGTGCCGGTAGCGCGAAAGCCCTGATCGTCGGCGGCCATCAGGCCGCCGTGGGGATTACTTCAGGCGCTCGGCAAGGTAGCGTTGGTAATCAGGGATTAAAATTTCAATCGGTTGATTAAAGTCCGGCGACTGGATAATAAAGTCAGCGGTGGCGGCATTCGTGGCTACCGGGATATTCCACACCGTCGCCAGACGCAGGAGCGCTTTGACGTCAGGATCGTGAGGTACCGCATTGAGCGGATCCCAGAAGAAGATCAGTACATCAATTTTCCCTTCCGAAATCAGCGCGCCTACCTGCTGGTCGCCGCCCATCGGTCCGCTCAGCATCGCTTTCACTTCCAGCCCGGTGGCGCGTGAGACCAGATTGCCGGTGGTCCCGGTTGCATAGAGCTGGTGCTGAGCCAGTAGCGCCTGGTGACGTTCGACCCATTTCATCAGCAGATCTTTGCAGTGATCGTGTGCTACCAGCGCGATATGTTTGCGTGCGGGTAAGGTGCGTGTTGTCAGTTCCATAATTGGGTTCCACTTATATTAACCTGCAGACAGAGTACTGGAAGTGACTGATGCTGCAAGCGTCGGAAAGAAAAATTTTGCCGTATCTGTGAGTTAGGCTTGATGGCTGGTTTACATGGATTAGCTTACACTAGGGCTAAAGCGCAGGAGGATTATGATGAAAGAGAACGATATTGCTAGCATTCTGACCACCACCCGGACGATTGCGCTGGTAGGCGCCAGCGACAAACCCGATCGCCCGAGCTATCGGGTAATGAAATATCTGCTGGAACAGGGCTACCACGTCATTCCGGTTTCACCGAAGGTCGCAGGTAAAACCCTACTTGGTCAACAAGGCTACGCAACCCTGGCGGAAGTTCCGGAAAAAGTCGATATGGTTGATGTGTTCCGCAACTCTGAAGCGGCGTGGGGTGTGGCGCAAGAGGCGGTTGCCATCGGGGCAAAGACGTTGTGGATGCAGCTCGGCGTGATTAATGAACAGGCGGCGGTGATGGCGCGTGAAGCGGGATTAAATGTGGTTATGGACCGTTGTCCGGCTATTGAAATTCCCCGACTAGGGTTAGCGAAGTAAAATAAAACCCCGCATTTGCGGGGTTTTTAACAGAAACATCGCGGTGAAGGCCAGTCAGTTACGCAGACGCGGCGCCTGCAACTGCTTACGGATAGTCTGCGCCAGTTCGTCCATCGACGGCTGTTCGGGATGTTCATCGCTGGCTTCACTGCTGAGCTGCGCTTCCGCGAGGTAGGTGTGGACCGGCTGGCCGTCCTCATCTTCCATCACAACATGATACCAGGGGGCCGCGCGCAGTTCATCGTTGGCGCCGATTTCATCCGCGGCGGGCTCGTCAAGCGAATACTCTGGATCGATATCAACGATTACGCCAAGGTAGCCGAGTAGCGTATGGCGAACCTGTTGGCCGATACCGAATTTGCTGGCAATCATAGTCACCTCCCGGGAAACGCTGGCGCCCACTGTATCCATCATCTTCAAATGTTCTTGAGTCATGAGAATAACGTGTGGGCGATGTTCCGCTTTTCAAGTTACATGACGCGACAGGCAAACCCTTTCAGATACAGTCCTTCCGGGTAGGTTGCGATCACCGGGTGATCGGCAGCCTGACGGAACTGCTCTATAAATTGTACATCACGCCCGGCATCTATTGCGGCGTCGGCGATGATTTTCTGAAATAAATCGGTGGTCATCAGGCCGGAACAGGAGAAAGTCAGCAGCACGCCGCCTGGGTTTAACAGCTGGATCGCCAGCATATTAATGTCTTTATAACCGCGGCAGGCGCCCATCAGTTGGCTTTTGTTTTCGACGAATTTCGGCGGATCCATGACGATGACATCGAATTTTTCCCCCTGATCGCGATATTTACGTAGCAGTTTGAACACGTCGTCGCGTACGAATTCGGCTTTCGACAGATCCAGCTTATTGAGCTCAACGTTCTGTCTGGCGACATCCAGCGCCTCTTGAGAGGTATCAACGCTGGTGACCTGGCGGCAGCCGCCCATCAGCGCAGAAACCGCGAATCCGCCGGTATAAGAGAAGCAGTTGAGGACGCGCTTATCGGCGACGTAGCGGCGGGTCGCCAGACGGCTATCGCGCTGATCGAGATAGTAGCCGGTTTTATGGCCGCCCTGAATATCTACCAGCAGCTGCATGCCGTGTTCGGTAATGGGCAGTAGCGCTGGCGGCAGTTCGCCTACCACCGGGCCTTGCGCCAGGTCCAATCCTTCTTTTTTACGCACCGCCACATCGCTGCGATCGTAGATCGAGCATTGCGGGAACAGGGTCTGCAGAGCGCTGACGATGGCCGCACGCTGATATTCCGCGCCGGCGCTCAACAGCTGCAGGACGAAGAAATCGCCAAAGCGATCGATTGTCACGCCTGGCAGGCCGTCGGATTCCCCGGCGATTAAACGATAGCTGTCAAGACCATCGCGTTCGGCCAGCCATTGACGCCAGGTTTGCGCCTGCTGCAGGCGACGCTCAAAAAAAGCATTATCGATAGCTTCATGACGATCGAAACTCCAGACGCGGGCGCGGATCTGCGAGGAGGGCGAATAGGCGCCGCGAGCAAGCCATTTCCCCTGCGAATCAACGATATCGATCGTCTCGCCGGAGCGAGCTTTACCTTCCATCCGGGCGACGGCGCCGGAGAAAATCCATGGATGGCGACGCAGCAGGGATTTCTCGCGTCCTTTGGCTAATACTAAGCGGGGGATAATGGAATCTGTCATGGAGCTACCTTTAAGCGACGGAGTGTCGGCACCGAAAAATGGCGCGTAGATTAGCATAACTGGCTGGGGCAAGCACCATTCCTGCCGCCGCCGGGCGGATGTTTTAGCGTCAGGCAAAAGTGAGTATGCTGGTGGGAATTTGCTATTCTCTGCATCAGGATAGCGCAGTTGAGGGGGTAATAATGGCGAAGGTATGCACGATGGCGTGGGTTCACGGAGTCGTCCAGGGCGTGGGATTCCGCTATTCAACGCAGCGTGAAGCGCTGCAGCTGGGGCTGACCGGTTATGCGCGAAATTTGGATGATGGTAGCGTAGAAGTGCTGGCCTGCGGGGAAGCGGAGCAGGTGGAAAAACTGATTGCCTGGCTTAAGGCCGGCGGGCCGCGTAGCGCAAGGGTCGACAGGGTGTTAACTGAGCCCCATCAACCCACCAGAGAGTGGCAAAAATTCGCTATTCTCTATTAAATGCACTTTACAGGCTTCGGCAGGCCGGCGATTTTCGTCGCCTGCTTGGCCGGCCCTTTGGGGAATAACCGGTACAGATAGCGGCTGTTGCCTTTCTCTTCACCGAATTTATTCGCCATTGCTTTGACCAGCATACGGATGGCTGGCGAAGTGTTGAACTCCAGATAAAAATCGCGCACGAAGCGCACCACTTCCCAGTGTTCGACGGACAGGCTGATCCCTTCCTGCGCGGCGATAACTTCCGCCATCGCTTCACTCCACTGAGTCGTCTCTTTCAGATAGCCTTCGCTATCGGTCTCTATTTCACTGCCTTCAAAGATAAACATGATTTTTCACATAATGCGGAAACTGCGCGCAGTGTAGCAAAAAATAAGGCCCCGCATAAGCGAGGCCTGGTGTTGCAGGAGAGAAGGTTAGTCTCTGCTAGCGAAGCCGAGGATGCTGAGCAGGCTGACGAAGATGTTGTACAGCGAAACATACAGGCTAACGGTGGCGCGAATGTAGTTGGTCTCGCCGCCGCGGATGATGTTGCTGGTTTCAAACAAAATCGCGCCGGAAGAGATAAGGATGAACACCGCGCTGATGGCCAGATGTAGAGCCGGCAGCTGCAGGAAGATGTTCGCCACCATACCAATCAGAACGACCACCACGCCCGCCATCAGCATGCCGCCGAGGAAAGACATGTCTTTGCGCGTCGTCAACACGTAAGCCGAGCAGCAGAAGAAGACCAGGGCGGTGCCGCCCAACGCCAGGCCGATCAAATCGCCCATGCCTGCGGACAGGTAAGCGTTCAGCATTGGCCCCAGAATGTAGCCGAGGAAGCCGGTAAAGGCGAAGGCCGCCAGAATACCGCTTGGCTTATTAGCCAGTTTGTAGGTCAGGAACATCAGACCATACATACCCACCAGGGTGAGGATAAGGCCCGGAGAAGGCAGCATCAGCACGGTACTGGCGGTGGCGGTGATCGCCGAAAACGCCAGCGTCAGGCTGAGCAGAAAATAGGTGTTACGCAGAACTTTGTGCGTGCTGAGCAGCGATGAACGGTCACGCGATGAGGTAATTATACGATCCATGAGTCACTCTCTTATGACAGATGTAATTAGTTATGAAGCATAAGAAAAGCGAGCCGAAAGCCATAATGCTTTTACCCATCTTTACTCAGATCCCGGTGTCGGTGGGACAGCGTTTTATTCTGGTAAAACAGATTAATGCAGTATGTTTATGCGTTCAGCGGCGGAAAGCAGATCTGAATCTTATAGGTCACTGAAAAATATTGCCTTATTGCCAGTCAGCGACTAAGTGTGGAAGGGGTATCAACGAAGCATAAAGGCAAGGGAAATGAAACGACAACAATATAACCACATCACACACGCATTACTGGTTTTGGGTTTACTCGGCAGCGCGGCCACGGCAATAGCCGCCCAGGTCCCGCAGGGTACCGAACTTGCAGCAAAACAGGAGCTTGTCAGGAACAACGGTAATGAACCCGCTTCGCTCGACCCGCATAAGGTCGAAAGCGACGTCGAGTTTAATATCATTAGCGATCTGTTCGAAGGGCTGGTGAGCGTTTCGCCGCAGGGCGAGATTCAGCCGCGGCTGGCGCTGAAGTGGGAGAATAAAGATAACCTCATCTGGACTTTCCATCTGCGTCCGGGGATCACCTGGTCCGATGGTTCAGCGATTACCGCGCAGGATATCGTCTGGAGCTGGCAGCGCCTGGTCACACCGACCACCGCTTCGCCGTACGCCAGCTATCCGGGCAATATGCATATTGTTAACGCCCGCGACATCTCGGAGGGGAAACAGCCGCCGGAAACTCTCGGCGTAAAAGCGCTGGACGATACCACGCTGCAGGTCACGTTAAACCAGCCTAACGCCGCCTTCCTCGCAATGCTTGCTCACCCGTCGCTGGTGCCTATTGATAAGGTGCTGGTGGAGCGTTTTGGGGATAAATGGACTAAACCGGAACATATTGTCACCAGCGGCCCTTACACGCTGTCGAAGTGGGTCGTCAACGAGCGCATCGTGGCGCAACGCAATCCTAAGTACTGGGATAATGAACATACGGTAATCAATAAAGTGACCTATCTGCCGATTACTTCCGAAGCGGCGGATGTGAATCGTTATAAAGCCGGTGAGATAGATATTGTTTATACGGTGCCGGTGAACCAGTTTGCGTTACTCAAGAAAACGATGGGTTCGCAGTTGAACGTTGCGCCACAGCTGGCGACCTACTATTACGAACTCAATACCACTAAACCGCCCTTTAATGACCCCCGAGTGCGCCGGGCGCTCAACATGGGACTGGATAAAGATATCATCGCCGATAAAGTGATGGGGCAGGGACAACGTCCGGCATGGCTGATTAGCCAGCCCGATATCGGCGGCGTCACGCTGAAACAACCGGATTACGCCAGCTGGCCGCGCGACAAACGCATTGCCGAGGCAAAAAAACTGCTTAACGAGGCGGGCTTTAATGAAAGCCATCCGCTGGTCTTTAATCTGCTGTATAACACCTCGGAGACGCACCAGCGCATTGCTATCGCCGCCAGTTCGATGTGGAAGAAAAATCTCGGCGTAGAGGCGAAGCTGCAGAACCAGGAGTGGAAGACCATGCTGGATACCATGCATACGCATAATTTTGATGCCGTGCGTTATGCCTGGATCGCCGATTATGACGATGCGGCGTCATTCCTGAATAACTTCCGCACCGGCGACAGCGAAAACACCAGCCAATACAGTAACCCGGCCTATGATAAAGCGCTGCATGATGCGGCGAAGGCGGCGGATACTGCCGCGCGAGGCAAATTCTATCAGCAGGCGGAGGATCTGTTGGCTGAGGATGTGCCCGCGATTCCGGTTTATCACTATGTACGTACCCATTTAGTGAAGCCGTGGGTCGGCGGCTTCGAGCCGGATAAGCTGGGTTACTACTACACCAAAGATATGTACATCATAAAACATTGAGTCAAAGGGCGCTCTTAACGCCGAATTTCTGTGCAAACTGCCTGAAATTCAGACGAATAACACAGATTTGTTTGTTTTTAAGGCAGTTGAACAAAATGATGCTTTACAGCATCGGCAGAGGTGTTTATAGTGCGCCCCATACCGGAAGCGTGGCCGAGCGGTTGAAGGCACCGGTCTTGAAAACCGGCGACCCGAAAGGGTTCTAGAGTTCGAATCTCTACGCTTCCGCCAAATATGAAAAGGGGTTACCGAAAGGTAACCCCTTTTTGCTTTGGGCTCCTCCGGCACATCCCTGCTTCAACTTCTCTCGTCATTAATGAGTCTCCTCCTCCCAGTAGGGCGGCATCCCAATCTTTTCAACCATAAAGTCGATAAAGGCTCGGACTTTATGCGGCACTCTCCTGTTTTGCGGGTACAGCATCCAGATGGCGGTTTCGCTAGGGAACATACTAAATTCCCACTCCGGGAATACCCGTTGAATGAGCCCTTGTTCTTCTGCCTGCTGCGATAGCCAGTTCGGTAAAATCGCAATCCCGGTGTGATTGACGCAGGCATAAAGCATGGCGGCGCTATCGCTAACGCTCAGTCGGTAGTTAATCGGGATGCGCTGCCATTCATCTTCTGAACCCATCTTACGGGTATACCAACCGGCGCCATGCAGACGAGAAAACATCACGATATTGATCTGCTGCTGGTCGGCGCCCGGCGTGGCAGAAGGGCGGTTTTCCGCAATCCACTGCGGGCTGGCCCAGGCTGAACGCGTCTGCGAAGCCAGTTTACGGGCATGAATCGAGGAGTCAGGCAAAATGCCGATGCGAATACTCAGGTCGATGCGCGCTTCAATCAGATCCTGCACTTCATCGTTAAAACTAATATCCAGCGAAATGTTGGGGTGCAGGCGAAGAAATTCATCAACAAAAGGCATCACGTGCAGACGGCCGAAGGTACTGGGTACGCTTAACCGCAGCAGGCCGGAAGGTTGTTTATCCAGTGCGGAAGTTAACTGACGGGTTTCCTCCCATTGTAATAACAGTTGTTGGGCGTGCGAGTAAAAAAATGCCCCGGTTTCGGTTAATGCTAATCCACGGGTTGAGCGGTTAAACAACGTCACCTGTAAATACTCTTCCAGCTCGGAAATATGGCGAGAGACGGTGGATACTTCAATATTTAAGGCTTTGGCGGCGGCGCTGAAACTTTTATAGTCAGCGGCGCTAACGAATGTTCTGATTGCGGATAAATGGTTCATCTGCTCTACGTCTCTTTGATGATGAATGTTTCTCAGCAACCTGTTCTGGTGTAGTCAACTACGATAGCGGTCCTGATAACTCAGCTTATCACTTTGTTTTCTCCATTATTCCCGGCAATATCTATGGATAATAATTTCAGGGCATAAAAAAGGCTCCCCTGACCGCGGGAAGCCGGAAAATTGATAGTGATATTTTATTTTGCGCTGACGCGCCAGACGGTATTACCGACATCGTCGGCAATGATTAACGCCCCTTCATTATCCTGCGCGAGTCCGACCGGCGCGCCGTACAGCTCTTTCTCATCGCGAGAGACAAAGCCGGTGATCACGCTCTGTGGTTTACCAACCGGTTTGCCGTCTTTAAAAGCGACGAAGCTGACTTTATAACCATTCAGCGGCGAACGGTCCCAACTGCCATGCTCGCTGATAAACACGCCGCCCTGATAGGTTTGCGGCAACATGTTTCCGGTATAAAACAGCATTCCCAGCGGCGCGACGTGGGAGCTCAGGGCATAATCCGGTTTGATCGCTTTGGCGACCATGTCCGGGCGCGGCGGCTGTACGCGGCGGTCAACGTGCTGTCCGAAATAGCTCCACGGCCAGCCATAAAACCCGCCATCCTGCACCGAAGTTAAATAATCGGGCACCAGGTCGGCGCCGATCTCATCGCGCTCATTGGCAATGGCCCAAAGCTTGCCCGTCTGTGGTTCCCAACCGAGTCCGGTAGGATTCCTGATACCGCTGGCGAAGATACGGCTTGCGCCGGTTGCCGTATCAACCTCCAGAACGGTGGCGCGACGATATTCAATATCCAGTCCATTCTCAGTAATATTACTGTTCGAGCCGACGCCCACATACAGCTTCTTACCATCCGGGCTTGCCAGTAACGCTTTGGTCCAGTGGTGATTGACGGTGCTGGGCAGGTCAGCCAGCTCGCTCCCCGCATCGCTGATATGTGTCGCCCCCGGCTGGTAGTGATAACGCATGATGTTGCCGGTATTGGCGACGTAAAGATCATCGCCAATCAGTTGTACGCCGAAAGGCGAGTGCAGGTGTTCAAGGAAAATATGTTTCTCCCAGCCGCTGGCGTTTTTACGCAATAGCGTAATGCGATTCCCGCCTTTTCCACCTTTGCCTGACTGATTTTTCACTATCCCGGCAATCAGCTGTTTCGGCGTAGTTAACGGTTCCTCGCCAGGACCGTTGCTTTCAACGACCAGAATATCGTCGTTTGGCAGGACATAGACCATTCTGGGATGCAGGAATCCATCGGCTATTTTTTCTATTTTCAGCCCCTGGGCAACCGCCGGTTGTCCATCTCTCTTCCAGCCCACGCCGCGGGGAACCTGCATCGGCGGCATCAGGAAATCCTGGGCCTTCGGCATTACGGGATCGGGCCCTACCTGCTGATCCGGGCTGAGTTTCGCTTTCTCATCGCATCCTGACAGCGCCAGCGCTGTGGCGAGCATAACGGGCAGGGGCAGGAGTAATTTATTCATGGCGAATCCCCTTATTATTAGCCAGGCAAGTGGAGCTGATAATATTGGCAACAAGCAGACAGATAACGGTAATCGATGAATAGATTACGTTCTGCGGCGCAATCGCCCAGGCGTCGCGGCTATGAACAAAACAGTTTACCAACGCGGCAATAATAGCGATAAGGTTTAGCCAGAAATCAATTTTTGCCGCCGGGCGTCGAGGAGTAAAAAACCAGACCTGCGCCAGATTAATCAACCGCGGAATGATGGCAAAAATAAGGCCAAGGGCAATAAGCCAACTGGCGCATTTTCCCCACATCACGTTAGTGCTGTAGAGATAAATAATATCGAAGATGAGACCGGCGATAAAAAAGCCGTAAGGCACCGGATTGAGTAGATTATATATGACCATCGCAAGGCTATTACCTCGGTCATGAGAGCGTTCACTCATTGTCAATTCCTTGTCAGGGGGAATAAGGTAGGATGAAAATAATGCTGACGTTCAAGCCGGAATAATGAATACCGCTTAGCAGATAAAATTATACATATTGTTAACAATTTCAGTATGCCAATCGCGGGAAATCTGTTTTGCGCAAATGGTCATACTGGCTACGGGAAGATTGTCGCAGAAGGAAGGCGGCGGGCCAGATGCTGGCCGCGCCATCGTACGCTTAACTTTCTATTTGGGCTGCCAGCTCCCGGGCTATTTCGGCGAAAATTCGCGCCGCAGCTTTTGGTCGGGCGCCTTTGCGCTGCATTAACACCGCGGTTCTCTCAAGCGCGGCTTCTTTAAGCAATCGGGTCACCAGGCCAGTGCGCTGGGCGGCGACATTTAGCGGCAGAATGGTCACTAATTGGGTTCGCTGGATGATATCGAGGATGGCATTGATCGAGTGCATTTCAATGGTCACCTGCGGGTGAAAACCGGCTTGCTGTAAGCAGTGGTCAATTTGCAACCGGGTGGCGAAATGATGATTGAGCAGAATAAACTCCTCCGCGGCGAGCTGGCTCAAAGAAAGGGATTCTTCGCGGGCCAACGGGTGATGGTCCGCGACAACCAACGCCAGCACTTCCTGTAACAGCGGGGTGGAAACAATGTCTGGCGCGGTCCCCCCGGCAAAGGCAATACCAATATCCAGCTCATTTTCCAGCAGCAGGCCCTCCATCTTCTCCTGCGGCATCTCCTGAATATCCAGCGTGATATGCGGATAACGCGCATGAAATTCCGCCACTAATGGGACGACGAAATAGGAAGTAAAAGTGGGCGTCACGGCAATACGTAGAGAACCGCGGCTGAGGTCTGCGACATCATGAATGGCGCGTTGACCCTCATCCAGCAGTTGAAATGCCTGACGGGCATACTGCAAAAACACTTCTCCCGCGTCCGTTAGATGAATATGCCGGCCGCTACGGTCAAAAAGCTGCGCATCCAGGCTCTCTTCTAACATCCTGATTTGCTGTGAGAGCGCCGGTTGTGAAATATGCAGGGCTTCCGCCGCACGGGTAAAACCCTGATGTTCGGCAACGGCGAGGAAATATCTAACGTAGCGAATATTCACACTTACAACTCATAAGTTTTTTGGATGGGTTTGATTATAAACAAGACTTTTATTTTATGCCACGCGGCGCGTAACCTCCCTGACATTCCACAGCGAGGTAGACATTATCATGAAAGAAATCATTGACGGTTTTCTTAAATTTCAACGTGATGCATTTCCTGAGCGCGCTGAACTGTTTAGAAGTTTAGCCTCCCGGCAGAGCCCCAATACGCTGTTTATTTCCTGTTCCGATAGCCGAATGGTTCCTGAACTGGTTACCCAGCGTGAACCCGGCGATCTGTTTGTCATCCGTAATGCCGGCAATATTGTCCCTTCTTACGGTCCGGAGCCCGGCGGCGTGTCGGCCTCGGTGGAGTATGCCGTTGCTGTCCTGAAGGTCACGGATATTGTGATTTGCGGTCACTCCGATTGCGGGGCGATGACGGCGATTGCGCAGTGTAGCTGTCTGGATCATGTCCCCGCCGTCAAGCACTGGTTGCAATATGCGGATTCGGCAAAAGTGGTGAACGATGCCCGCGAGCATCGCGATCCGCAGGCCAAAACCGCAGCGATGGTGCATGAAAATGTCATTGCCCAACTGGCGAATATTCAAACCCATCCTGCGGTACGCCTGGCGCTTGATGAAGGACGTCTGTCGCTACATGGCTGGGTATATGACATTGAAACAGGGGATATTGCGGCTTATGACGGCAATGCCAGAGCTTTTATTTCGCTGGCCGGTCATCCGGATACCCGAGCGGTGCCGGTTTACGGTCAGTAATTTCATTTCACTACGATATAACGAGGTCACACCATGATTCAGTCACAAGTTAGCCGCGAAGTTCGTCTGGAGTTAGCGAATAAAATTTTGCTGATTAAAGCCAAAAAGGATCTCTCCTTTGCACAACTGGTTGAAGGCACCGGTTTATCAGAAGCCTTCGTGACGGCCGCGCTATTGGGTCAGCATCCGCTGCCTGCCGAAGTCGCGAAAATGGTAGGAGCGAAACTGGAACTTAACGACGATGATATTTTACTGCTGCAAACGATCCCCGTCAGAGGCTCCATTGAGGACCGCGTGCCGACGGATCCGACGATGTATCGCTTCTATGAAATGCTGCAGGTCTACGACACTACGCTGAAAGCGCTCATTCATGAAAAATTCGGCGACGGGATCATCAGCGCGATTAATTTTAAGCTGGATGTGAAAAAAGTCAGCGATCCGGAAGGCGGACATCGTGCGGTGATTACTTTCGATGGAAAGTATCTGCCAACGAAACCTTTCTGATGACAATTACCCGTTAACAGTACGGGCCTGAACCACGATCCAGGCCCGTTATTATCTGGCTGGCTGATAACGCATTTGCAGCGTGGCGGGCAGATAACGCTGTAGCGGCTGTGGCATTTTACCGTCGATCAGCTGACTGATGAGATCGTAGCAGTGCCAGGCCAACTGGCGGTTATCCTGCTGTATGGTGTCGATGCGCAGCGATAGCGAATCATACAGATAGTGGTCATCGAAGCTGGCTAAATGGATCCCGGAATCCAGCAGGTTATGCTGGCTCATATAACGTAGTACCCCTTCCAGCAAGCCGCAGGCGGCAGTAAACAGCGCCTTCGGCGGCCGCCCGAGACGGGCGCACAGCGCGGCAAACATCTCATAGCCTGAGCTTGGGTGATAGTTGCCGTTGATGATCCATTCCGGGCGTAACTCAACCCCTGCCTGGGCTAATCCCTGACTAAATCCGGCCAGCCGATCGCGCGAGGGCGAGAGCCGGGGCTGCCCGCCGAGAAACCAGAACTCATCCGCGTGTTGCCCGGCGATACGGGCGATAAGTTCCGCCGTCGGCGCCAGTGAATCGGTCATCACCAGCGGCAGCGCGCTGTCGTTTGGATTACGGTCGAACAGCACCACCGGCAGCTGCTCGCTGAGCTTCAGATAGTCGGCGTCGCTATGCATGCAAGAGGCGACAATTAAACCATCGACCTGACGGGCAATCATATTATTGACCACCATGCTCTCCTGACCGGGATTCTCATCGGTGCAAGAGATAAGCAGTTGTACGCCGGCTTCGCGACACAGGGTTTCCAGCTCGTGAGAAAACACGGCAAAACCATAGTTGGTGATCTCGGGTACCACCAGACCAATGGTATGGCTGCGGCTATCGCGCAGTGAACGGGCGTGAATACTCGGCTGGTAGTGCTGCTCGCGGGCGATAGCCAGCACCCGTTCGCGCGTCTCCTGCGCCACGCGCAGCTCTTTACCGCGACCGTTCAAGACCAGGCTGGCGGTGGCTTTAGAGACGCCAGCCAGTTCGGCGATATCTTTAATGGTAATGCGTTTAGGTTTCATCACGAGCCAGGTGCCTGAAAGCAAAACGCTTATTCTACCATGCATGGCCGCAGCGGCCAGCAGCAGAATGCCCCCGGCGTCGCACCGCTGAATACCAGTTTTCCAGGATAATCCGCAAAGAAGCGGCTGCTCATCACCCCCACGCCATCATTAATAAAGATTTCGACGCTGGAACGGTCGATGAGGATCTGCAGTTTATGCGCCGTGCCGCGCCAGTAACGGTAATCGACTGTATCGGCCACCAGGCTTCGACGGGCCAGGCGTACGCCGTGCCTGTCCAGCGAAAGCTGCAGCACGCCCGCGAAATCCAGCGTCAGCGCATCGTCTGGCGCAACCTCGAAGGCGAGTTCCATCGGCTGCAGCGCCAGCGGTTCGGTCTGCCAGCCTTGCGCCTCGCCGCGAAGCGCCGCCAGTTCGCGCACGGGATTTTGATACAGCGTGCCGTGGCGCCAGCTAAGTTCCCGCAGGCAGGTCATCTGATGGATCCAGCCGTGGGCCCGCGTAGGTTGCTGCATCTCTTCTCCGTCGGGAACCCCCATCCAGCCAACCAGCAGACGGCGACCATCCTCCGCCAGGGTGGTTTGCGGCGCATAGAATTCGAAGCCGCTATCCAGCTCTTCGACCGCGCCATGGCGCCAGGTGGCGGCGGTTTGATCGAAATGGCCCTGCATCCAGACTGCCGGATAGGTGTTCAGGAAGCGCTGTGCCTCACGCGGCAATCCCTGCGGGCAGCTCAGTAAAATATACCGATCGCCGAGCGGGAACAGATCCGGGCATTCCCACATATAGCCGGCGTCTTTCAGGCCGTTAAGTCCGCTACCGGCAATTTCGCCATGACTGCTCCACTGCATCAAATCAGTAGAGCTGAATAGCAGTACCTTGCCGAGGTCGGCCAGATCGCGCGCGCCCAGCACCATCAACCAGCGATCGCCATCGCGCCAGACTTTGGGATCGCGCACGTGGCCGCTATAGCCTGCTGGCAGCGCCAGCACCGGGCCCTGTTTGCGAAAAGTGCCGTCGGGATTTTGCGTCGCCAGACACTGCCAGGCGGTACGGCTGCCATCGTTAAATTTCACATTACCGGTGTAGCACAGCGTCAGGATGCCGTTGTTATCTACCGCGCTGCCGGAGTAACAACCGTTACGGTCGTACTCCTCCTCTGGCAGCAGAGCAATCGGTTCGTGCCGCCAGTGCAGCAGATCCGGCGAACTCCAGTGTCCCCAGCCCTTATAGCGGTGATCGCAGGCGAGGGGATTCCACTGATAAAACAGATGATAACGACCATTGAAGTGGATAAAACCGTTCGGATCGTTCAGTAGCCCGCATACCGGCGCCAGATGCCACTGCGGATAGTGCTTATCCCGCAGCGCGCGCGGCTGGTGGTTCATGACGGCCTGCAGGACCAACGGTAACAAAGAAGGCTGCGACATTATTCTGCATCCGTTTTGTATTTGAGCGTCAGCGAAACGATAAAGGCGACCATAAACGCGATAGCCAGCCCGATGAGGTAGTTAAGCAGGGAGCTGGCCTGCACGATAGCCATTCCGGGGATGGCGGTCAGGCCGACGGCGGTCATATAGACGTGCATGGAGACGACCCAGGCGCCGCCCGCCGCGCCGCCAATCAACGCGGCGATAAAGGGCTTAACGTAGCGCAGGTTGATGCCGAATATCGCCGCTTCGGTGATGCCCAGCATCGCCGAAAAGGCGGACGGGAGGGCAATGGCTTTCACTTTCGCATCTTTGGTTTTAAACCACACCGCCAGACAGGCGCCGCCCTGGGCAATATTAGCCATCGCCCAGATAGGCAGCAGGAAATTGACGCCGATCGACGGGTTACCGAGCAGCCCGGCTTCGATGGCATGGAAGCTGTGGTGGATACCGGTGATGACGATCACCGAATACAGTCCACCGAATAGCAGCCCTGCCAGCCAACCAGCATGAGCAATAAGCGTGCTGAGAATAAATGAGATGCCGTCGCCGAGGGCACGACCGGCCGGGCCGATTATCAGCAGGGCGATAAAACCGGAGATAATAACCGTCAGGAACGGCGTGAGGATCAGATCCAGCGCGTCGGGAATCAGGCGTCGCAGTTGCTTCTCAAGCAGGCTCATAAACCACACCGCCAGTAGCACCGGGAATACCGTCCCCTGATAACCGATCATCGCCACCTCGAGGCCGAAGAAATTCATGGTATGGAATCCCGAAGCCACTCCCCAGGCGTTGGTCAGCGCCGGGTGGGTAAGAATACCGCCGAGGGTTGCGCCAAGATAAGGGTTACCGCCGAATTCACGCGCGGCGGTAAACCCGATCAGGATTGGCAGGATAATAAAAGCGGCCGAACTACACATATCGAGGATCAGGTAGATGGCGTTGCCCGGATCGACCCAGCCGTAGGTTTTCACCATCCCCAGCAGTCCCATCAGCAGGCCGGAGGCGACGATAGCCGGGATAATGGGCACAAAGATGTTCGACAACAGGCGGGCGATACGCTGGAACGGATTCAGTTTTTTCGCCGCCAAATCTGCGGCTTCGGATTTGCTCGACTCGCTAATACCGGCAGCCTGAATAAAAGCGGCATACACTTTATTGACCACGCCGGTACCGAAGATGATTTGCATCTGGCCGGCGTTGCGAAAGCAGCCTTTTACCCCCTCAACTTTACCGATGGCCTGCTGGTCGGCGAGCGCGTCATCGACCAGTACCAGACGCAAGCGGGTGGCGCAGTGCGCGGCGCTGGCGATATTTTCTTTGCCGCCGAGCAGCGGCAGCAGCGCGCGAGAAATCTGTTGAAAATCCATAGTACCCTCTACAAAGTCTGTCATCATCATGGGCTATTGGGGGCCTGGAATGCCCCTAATGGCCGCTTTGCTAATTTTGCTAAAACGTTTTAATTATTTTGCCTGCTTTCATCGTTAATACTGGCGGTTCACATCGGCCTGGTACGGTAAGGCGGTCATCGCGCCTTTGGCGGTGGTCGCCAGCGCGCCGCAGGTTTGCGCCAGCGCGACGATCGGCTCCAGCGCGGCGACATCTTCAGGGAAGCCGTGAGCGGCGAGACTGGCGAGTAGCCCGGCAACAAAGGCATCGCCGGCTCCGGTGGTATCAACGCTGACCACCGGACGGGCCGGGAAGTGAATATGCTGTTGCTGGAACAGCGCCTGCACCCCTGCTTTTCCTTGCGTGATTAACAGCAGTTTTGGCTGAAAGCGCTCGCGGAACCGCGCAATACCGCGGGCAATATCGTCGCTACCGCTGATAAAGGCCAACTCCTCTTCCGACAGTTTCACCACGTCAGCCAATGTCAGCGCCCGGTCGAGACAACGCCGTAACAGCTGGGGATCCTGCCACAGATCGCTGCGGATATTAGGGTCGAAGCTGACGCTGCCGCCGGTATGTTTAATCTTTTCCATCGCCGCGAAAGCGCTGCTCCGGCTGGGCTCGGCGCTGAGAGCGATAGAGCAGACGTGCAACCACTGGCCGGCCTCAAATGGCGGGAGATCGTCTGGTTGTAAAAAAAGATCGGCGCTTGGACGGACCATAAAGGTAAAGGTGCGTTCGCCGTGTTCATCCAGCGCTACCACGACGGTTGAGGTACGTTGTGCGGGATCTAAAGAAAGATGGCTGATATCCACGTTCTCCTGGCACAGCGTCTGACGCATAAAATGGCCAAAAGGGTCGTCGCCGACCCGACCAATAAACCCGCTATTGCCGCCAAGCCGCGCGACGCCGACCGCGACGTTAGCCGGTGCGCCGCCCGGGCACTGTAATAAACGGCCATCCCCCTCAGGCAGCAGATCGACGACCGCATCCCCGAGTACCCATACTTTACTGGTCATACTGATATTCCTTTTAGCTAAACTTTATTAAACCGGTTTAGCTAATTTAAACATAACCGAAAATCCAACGGAACGAGGAAGTGATGAAAATGCGAACGGCAACGATGAAATGTGATCCAGTCGAGATATTGCACCTTTCGTGCTAGCTATTTTTTCTTTACTACAGCTTTGCAAATGAACGTGTCATTTTTCCCTACCAATAATAGGGGGAGGGGGGGCGCCAGGACGATAGGAGCTTATTGCCGGAGAAAAAATCCTCATATACCTATTTATTAATATTCATTCGCCGTTGTTGGGTGGTTTAAAAATATATTCATGATGGTTTACGGGAGAGGGTGAGACCATTAATTACTTCTCATTTTTTATTATTTTAACGTGGTAATAAGCTCGTTTCGTTAAAGGAATGTTAGAAAAGAAACTCGGGAAAAAATACCCATTTGGGGTAATGCACCAGGCGGTAAATGTTATAAAAAATTTATCCGTATCTGGCGAAGTTGAGCCACAAACAGGCGCGGAAAAATAGCGCCAGGCGTCCCGACTGAGGGTAAGTTGCGCGCATCTTGTACAATTCGTTGAGCCGATAAAACAGGCAGCCTCAGACTGTTGCTGTTCGATTTTTATACGTTTTCCGTAGGTGCTATCAGGGTATTAGATCTAATATCCTTGTATTACACCATGGTTATTTTTTATCGTAAAAACTAATGATTTACGTTGAATTTAACGCTCGTTCAGATTTTTATTCTTCAATTTTTATAATGTTATTTTTTTGTTCTAAATGTGCCAAATAAAACTAATTGCAATGGTTGATAACACTTTTTTTAAGGTAATTCATTTACTTGTGATCGTTAAATGATCGAATGTTGGTTATAAAGTGATCGAAATGAGGCGTTGTTACCGGTATTATTTTTTGTTTTTGTGATCAATGTCTCATTATATTCAAAATTTCCCCATACTTAATTGTGTGTGCTAATGATTCGGGAGTAGAGTTGCGCCGCCTTAAGAATATTCTTATAGAATTTCTAAAAATAGTTTCATGGCAATTCAACTCTCTCGAAGCAAATTCTTTACATCCTCCACTCCAGTTTGCACCTGTAACAAACTATTAACAGTGGGGTGAGTTTGACGATTAGCTGAATTTTTAGCTATCGCGAGTGAGCGTTTTAATTGCCGTCTTGGGGAAATAACTGAGGTCACGGGCGATTAAGTATCACGCCCCGTGTATGTTTTCTAACATGGCTTATCGGGATAGGGATTATGGGTACCTCCGAATTACTTAAGCATATTTATGACTTCAACCTGTCGTATTTATTTTTAGCACAGCGGCTGATCAACGATGAAAAAGTATCCGCAATGTTTCGTCTGGGAATTGACGAAACCATGGTTGATACCCTGGCGCAACTGACGTTACCGCAGATGGTGAAACTGGCTGAAACTAATCAGCTGGTGTGCAATCTGCGCTTCAGCGACCATCAGACTATCGAGCAATTGACCAAAGAGTCGCGCGTTGATGACCTCCAGCAGATCCATACCGGTATCCTGCTTTCCAGTCACCTGCTGCAAGAGCTCCGCGCCAAAGAAGGCGCTGCAGCGAAGAAAAGTGTTTGATAATGGCTGAGAAAAGTATTGTTCAGGAAGCGAAGGATATTCAGCTCGCCATGGAGCTGATTTCCCTCGGCGCGCGTCTGCAGATGCTGGAGAGTGAAACTCAGCTCAGCCGCGGGCGCTTAATTAAACTTTACAAAGAGCTGCGCGGCAGCCCGCCGCCGAAAGGGATGCTGCCGTTCTCGACCGATTGGTTTATGACCTGGGAGCAGAATATTCATTCGTCGATGTTCTACAACGCCTATTTGTTCCTGCTGAAGAGCGGCAAATGCAGTGGAGTAGAAGCGGTGATCAAAGCCTATCGCCTGTACCTCGAACAGTGTCCGCAAGAAGCGGGCGAAGCGCCGCTACTGGCGTTGACCCGCGCCTGGACGCTGGTGCGCTTTGTTGATAGCGGTATGCTGCAGCTCTCTGCCTGCAACAACTGCGGCGGCTCATTTATCACCCACGCGCACCATCCGCAGCACGATTTCGTCTGCACGTTATGCCAACCGCCTTCACGCGCCGTAAAAAGACGTAAACTTTCTCCGCAACTGGCCGATATAACCTCTCAACTGCTGGACGAGCAGGCTAAACGCGTCATGTAAGTCGCCGTTCCGACGACTTACGGCAATCCATTTCGACGTGTAATACGCAGGGGCGGTATGCCGCCCCCCATTCCCCGCCTGGTTTACGCCAGGGCGCGTTTGCCTCGCCCGCCATCCACATTGTTAATTTGAGGTATGCGTGTGCTAGTGATATTGGGTTATCTCGTGGTCCTGGGAGCGGTATTTGGCGGCTATTTACTGGTGGGCGGCCACCTTGGCGCGCTGTACCAGCCGGCGGAATTCCTGATTATCGGCGGCGCCGGCATCGGCGCGTTTATCGTCGGCAACAACGGAAAGGCCATCAAATCCACGCTGCGGGCCTTGCCCAAAATGGTACGTCGCTCCAAATACAGCAAGGCGTTGTATATGGATCTGATGGCGTTGCTGTTCCTGCTGCTCGCAAAATCCCGTCAACAGGGGATGCTGTCGCTTGAGTTCGATATCGACAATCCTCAGGAAAGTGAAATTTTCGCTAATTATCCGCGCATCCTTGCCGATAACCATCTGGTGGAGTTCATAACCGATTATTTACGCCTGATGGTGAGCGGCAACATGAATGCTTTTGAAATTGAAGCGCTGATGGACGAAGAGATCGAAACCTTCGAACAGGAGAGCGAAGTACCCGCCGGCAGCCTGGCGATGGTCGGCGACTCTCTGCCGGCATTTGGTATTGTCGCGGCGGTAATGGGCGTTGTGCACGCGCTGGCCTCGGCGGACCGCCCGGCGGCGGAACTCGGGGCGCTCATCGCCAACGCGATGGTGGGGACTTTCCTCGGCATTCTGCTGGCCTATGGATTTATCTCGCCACTATCCACGCTGCTGCGGCAAAAAAGCGCCGAGACCGTCAAGATGATGCAGTGCATCAAGGTGACGTTGCTCTCCAGCCTCAACGGCTACGCGCCGCAAATCGCCGTCGAATTTGGCCGCAAAACGTTATACACCACCGAGCGCCCGTCGTTTGTCGAGCTTGAAGAACACGTACGCCAGGTGAAAGCGCCCGCCGCGCAGGCGACGGAAAGCGAAGAAGCATGAAGCATAATCACCCGGTGGTTCTGGTCAGAAAGCGCAAATCACACCAGCCCGCCCATCACGGCGGTTCGTGGAAGATTGCCTATGCCGATTTTATGACGGCGATGATGGCCTTCTTCCTTGTGATGTGGCTGCTGGCGATCGCCAGCCCGCAGGAGCTGACGCAAATAGCAGAATATTTCCGTACGCCGCTGAAAGTCGCCCTCACCAGCGGCGATAAAAGCAGCTCGGAAAGCAGCCCGATTCCCGGCGGCGGCGAAGACCCGACCCGTGAAGTCGGGCTGGTCAGCAAACAGATCAATACCGCGGATAAACGCGCCGAAGAGCTACGGCTTAACAAACTGCGTGACAAGCTCGATCAGTTGATTGAGTCAGACCCGCGTCTGAAGGCGCTACGTCCGCATCTGCTGATCAACATGATGGACGAAGGACTGCGCATTCAGATTATCGATAGCCAGAATCGCCCGATGTTTAAAACCGGTAGCGCTCAGGTTGAAAGCTATATGCGCGATATCCTGCGGGCGATAGCGCCAATCCTCAATGATTTGCCGAACAAGATAAGCCTCTCCGGCCACACCGATGACATCCCCTACGCCAGCGGCGAACGCGGTTACAGTAACTGGGAACTGTCGGCGGATCGCGCCAACGCCTCGCGCCGCGAGCTAATTGCCGGCGGCCTGGCGGAAGGGAAGGTGCTGCGGGTGGTCGGTATGGCGGCGACCATGAGCCTGAAACAGCACGGCGCTGCTGATGCCATCAACCGCCGCATTACCGTACTGGTGCTTAACAAAGAGACCCAGCAGAGCATTGAGCATGAAAATGGCGAAAGCAATGCGCTGGAGATTAGCCAGCCGGATACGCTGCCAAAGCTGGTCGCGCCCGCGCCGGTTAACCGTGATTCACACCCAGAGGTGACCCCATGAGCATGGATATTAGCGCTTTTTATCAGACTTTTTTTGATGAAGCAGACGAGCTGCTGGCAGACATGGAGCAACACCTGCTGGAGCTGGATCCGCAGGCCCCCGATATCGAACCGCTGAACGCTATTTTTCGCGCGGCGCACTCGATCAAAGGCGGCGCGGCGACGTTTGGCTTTTCCGTATTGCAGGAAACCACCCATCTGCTGGAGAACCTGCTCGACGGCGCCCGGCGCGAAGAGATGCGCTTGAGCACCGAAATTATCAATCTGTTTCTGGAAACCAAAGATATTATGCAGGAGCAACTGGACGCCTATAAAACCTCGCAGCAGCCTGACGCTGAGAGCTTTGACTATATCTGCCAGGCGCTGCGGCAGCTGGCGCTGGAAGCACAGCAGCAGGATGCGCCAGCCGCGCCGCCCGTCGTGGCCCAGCCTGCGCCGACGGCCGTCGCCGGCGGTATGCGCGTGAGCTTAACCGGGCTAAAAGCCAATGAAATTCCGCTGATGCTGGAAGAGCTTGGCAACCTCGGCGAGGTACATGATCCGCAGCAAACTGACAATAGCCTTGAGGTGACCCTGCTGACCACCGCCAGCGAAGAAGATATTTGCGCGGTGCTCTGTTTCGTTCTTGAGCCGGAACAGATCAGCTTTAGCACGCCGCCAACCACTGACGCTAAACCATTGCCATCGGCCGAAGTTGTGCCGCCGCCGGTCGCCCAACCGCAGCCTGCTGTCGTCGAGCCGCCGAAAGCGCCGAGAGCGAAGGCCAGCGAATCGACCAGTATTCGCGTGGCGGTAGAGAAAGTTGACCAGTTGATTAACCTCGTCGGCGAACTGGTGATCACCCAGTCCATGCTGGCGCAGCGCTCGGGTAACCTGGATCCGGTGACCCATGGCGATCTGCTCAACAGCATGAGCCAGCTGGAACGTAACGCTCGCGACCTGCAGGAATCGGTGATGTCGATTCGCATGATGCCGATGGAATATGTATTCAGCCGCTACCCGCGGCTGGTACGCGACCTGGCCGGCAAGCTCAATAAGCAGGTGGAACTGACGCTGCAGGGCAGCTCCACCGAACTTGATAAGAGCCTGATCGAGCGCATTATCGACCCGTTAACCCACCTGGTGCGCAATAGCCTCGACCACGGTATTGAAGATCCGCAAACCCGTCTGGCGGCAGGTAAGTCTGAGGTGGGCAATCTCATTCTGTCCGCTGAACATCAGGGCGGCAATATCTGCATCGAAGTGATCGATGACGGCGCCGGGCTCAATCGCGAAAAAATTCTCGCCAAAGCGGCGGCGCAGGGGCTGGCGGTCAGCGACAGCATGAGTGATGAAGAGGTCGGAATGCTTATTTTTGCGCCGGGCTTTTCAACCGCGGAACAGGTGACCGACGTCTCTGGCCGCGGCGTCGGCATGGACGTCGTGAAACGGAATATTCAGGAGATGGGCGGTCACGTAGAAATCCATTCCCGTGCGGGCAAAGGGACCTCGATTCGTATTTTGTTGCCGCTAACGCTCGCCATCCTCGACGGCATGTCGGTCAAGGTCAATGAAGAGGTCTTTATTCTGCCGCTCAACGCGGTCATGGAATCGCTGCAGCCGCAGGCCGAAGACCTGCATCCAATGGCCGGCGGCGAGCGGATGCTGCAGGTTCGCGGCGAGTATCTACCGCTGGTGGAGCTCTACCGGGTGTTTGATGTCGCCGGGGCGAAAACCGAGGCCACTCAGGGCATCGTGGTGATTCTGCAAAGCGCCGGCCGCCGCTATGCGCTGCTGGTGGATCAACTGATCGGCCAGCACCAGGTGGTGGTGAAAAACCTGGAAAGCAATTACCGCAAAGTGCCGGGAATTTCCGCGGCGACGATCCTCGGCGACGGCAGCGTGGCGCTGATCGTCGACGTGTCGGCGCTGCAAATGCTCAATCGGGAAAAGCTGCTGAGCGCAGCGGCCGCATAACGACTCATCTCATCAAATTAACAGGTGCAGACCATGGCAGGATTAGCAACCGTCAGCAAATTGGCTGGCGAAACGGTAGGTCAGGAGTTTTTAATCTTTACCCTCGGCAATGAAGAATACGGCATCGATATTCTGAAAGTGCAGGAGATCCGCGGCTATGACCAGGTGACGCGTATCGCCAACACCCCGGATTTCATCAAAGGCGTCACCAATCTGCGCGGGGTGATCGTGCCGATTATCGACCTGCGGGTAAAATTCGCCCAGCAGGGCGTCTCTTATGATGAAAACACGGTGGTTATCGTGCTTAACTTCGGCCAGCGGGTGGTGGGGATTGTGGTCGATGGCGTCTCCGACGTGTTGTCTCTCACCGCCGAACAGATCCGCCCGGCGCCGGAATTCGCGGTGACGCTGGCGACCGAGTATCTCACCGGTCTTGGCGCGCTCGGCGAGCGTATGTTGATTCTCGTCGATATCGAAAAGCTGCTCAGCAGCGAAGAGATGGCGCTGGTCGATAACGTCGCCAAAAGCCACTAAGCAACCGGGCGCGCCCGGTCGCGCCCGGTAAAAATAGTCCCCGCCTGGCATAAAGTTCCCCTCCCACTCGCCGATAACCCTTTCAGTCACATACGTAAAGCCTGGCCGTTCAGGCTTCCAGGAAGGGGAAACATGTTTAATCGTATTAAGGTCGTCACCAGTCTCTTATTAGTGCTGGTGCTATTTGGCGCATTGCAGCTGATTTCAGGCGGTCTGTTTTTTTCGTCGCTGAAAAGCGATAAAGAGAACTTTACCGTCCTGCAAACCATCCGTCAGCAGCAGCTACTGCTGAGTGAAAGTCGGGTCGATCTGCTGCAGGCGCGTAACTCCCTGAACCGCGCAGGGATCCGCTACATGATGGATACCAACAAAATCGGCAGCGGCGCGACTATCGACGAGCTGCTGGCGAAAGCGAAAGAAGAGCTGGCGCGCGCCGAGCGCAACTACACCGCCTATGAAAAAATCCCGCAGGACCCGCGTCAGGATCCGCAGGCGACGGAAAAGCTTAAGCAGCAGTATGGCATCCTGTACGGCGCGCTGTCGGAGCTGATCCAGCTGCTGGGCGAGGGTAAAATCAACGCCTTCTTCGACCAGCCGACGCAAAAATACCAGGACGATTTCGAGCAGACCTATAACGCCTATCTGCAGCAAAACGGCAAGCTGTATCAAATCGCCGTTGACGCTAGCAACAGCTCTTATAGCTCGGCGATCTGGACCTTAATTGTGGTCATCATCGTGGTGCTGGCGGCGATCGTCGGCGTGTGGATGGGCATCCACCATATCCTGGTGCGCCCGCTGAACCGCATGATTGAACACATCAAACGGATCGCGTCCGGCGATCTGACCCAGCCTATTCCGGTGACCAGCCGTAATGAAATCGGCGTGCTAGCCGCCAGCCTCAAGCACATGCAGAACGAGCTTATCGAAACGGTGAGCGGCGTGCGTCAGGGGGCGGATGCCATCTATAGCGGCGCGTCGGAAATCGCCGCCGGGAATAACGATCTCTCATCGCGCACCGAACAGCAGGCGGCATCGCTGGAAGAGACCGCCGCCAGTATGGAACAGCTGACAGCGACGGTGAAACAGAACGCCGAAAACGCGCGTCAGGCCAGCCAGCTGGCGCTGAGCGCCTCCGAAACTGCGCAGAAGGGTGGCAAAGTGGTGGCTAACGTGGTGGAAACCATGCACGACATCGCCAGCAGCTCGCAGAAAATTGCCGATATCACCGGCGTTATCGACGGTATCGCCTTCCAGACCAACATCCTGGCGCTTAACGCCGCGGTAGAAGCGGCGCGTGCGGGTGAACAAGGTCGCGGCTTCGCGGTCGTGGCGGGCGAAGTCCGCAACCTGGCGCAGCGCAGCGCCCAGGCGGCCAAAGAGATCAAAGCGCTGATCGAAGACTCGGTCAACCGTGTGGATATGGGCTCGGTACTGGTGGAAAGCGCCGGCGACACCATGGGCGATATCGTCAATGCGGTCACCCGCGTGACCGACATCATGGGCGAAATCGCCTCTGCTTCCGATGAACAGAGCCGCGGTATCGACCAGGTCGGCCAGGCGGTAGCGGAAATGGATCGCGTCACCCAGCAGAACGCCTCGCTGGTGGAGGAGTCGGCCTCGGCCGCCGCCGCGCTGGAAGAGCAGGCCAGCCTGCTGACGCAGTCGGTTGCCGTCTTCCGTCTGAAGTCGGAAGGGCAGGAGGAGTATAAAGCGCCGGTCAGCAATAAAACCGCGCCTGCCGCCATCGCTACGCATAAAAAAACCAGCGCCAGCGACTACCAGGATAACTGGGAGACGTTCTAACGGGTACCGGCCGCCGCATCCCTACACGCGGCGGCCTCTCTTGCGTTGTAAGCCGGCCAAGACCGGCTACCAAGGAGATTGCTATGTTTAACCGAATCCGTATCTCTACCAGTCTTTTCCTGCTGCTGATCTCCTTTTGCATCATGCAACTGATCAGCACCGGGCTCTCTTACGTCGCGCTACGCGCCGACAACCACAATCTTGAACGTATTACCGTCAGTAGCCAGCAGCGCGATGCGCTTAGCCTGAGCTGGGTATCGCTGCTACAGGCGCGAAATACCCTTAACCGCGCCGGTACCCGCGCGGCGCTGAAGGTGCCGCAGGAGCAGGTGGATGCGCTGATGGGCGGCGCCCGCAGCTCGCTGCAAAAAGCCGATCTCTATTTTAACCAGTTCCTCGACACGCCTCGCGCGGATGAGCAGGAACAGCAGTTGGCCGATGCCACGCGCGATAGCTACGAGAAGCTACGCGGCGCGCTGCGCGAACTGATCGTGTTCCTCGAAAATCGCAACCTGCAGGCCTTTATGGACCAGCCGACGCAGAAAATACAGGACCGCTTCGAGGCCGACTTTGTGCAATATCTGCAGCTGGCGAAGGCGACGACCGATGAAGCCAGCGCCTCCAGCCAGCAGGCCTACGGCTGGTCAATCTGGTTGGTTGCCGGGGCGGTGCTGATGCTCTTGGTGGTCACCCTCAGCGCGATGTGGTGGCTGCGAACCATGCTGGTGCAGCCGCTGAATATTATTCGCGGCCATTTCGAACGTATCGCCAGCGGCGATCTTTCCGCACCGATTGAGGTCTATGGCCGTAACGAAATCAGCCAGCTATTTGCCAGCCTGCAGCGCATGCAACAGTCGCTGATTGGTACCGTCGGCGCGGTGCGCGACGGCGCGGAGTCGATTCTTATCGGCCTGCAGGAGATTGCCGAAGGCAACAACGATCTCTCCTCGCGCACCGAACAACAAGCGGCTTCGCTGGAAGAGACCGCCGCCAGTATGGAACAGCTAACGGCGACGGTAAAACAGAATGCCGATAACGCCCGCCAGGCATCGCAGCTGGCGCGTGATGCCTCCTCCACCGCCGCCAAAGGCGGCGAGCTGGCGGATGACGTGGTCACCACGATGCACGACATCGCCAACAGTTCGCAAAAAATCGGTGCCATTACCAGCGTCATCGACGGCATCGCTTTCCAGACCAATATTCTGGCGCTTAACGCGGCGGTGGAGGCGGCGCGCGCCGGTGAACAGGGGCGCGGCTTTGCGGTGGTGGCCGGTGAAGTACGCAACCTGGCCAGCCGCAGCGCCCAGGCGGCAAAAGAAATTAAGCTACTGATCGATGAATCCGTCAGCCGCGTCAAACACGGCTCGGTGCTGGTGGAGAATTCCGGCGCCACCATGCAGGACATCGTGCGCTCGGTCACCCGGGTGACCGACATCATGGGCGAAATCGCCTCCGCCTCCGATGAGCAGAGCCGCGGCATTGAGCAGGTGACGCAGGCGGTTACCCAGATGGATCAGGTCACGCAACAGAACGCCGCCCTGGTGGTGGAATCGGCTTCCGCCGCCGCTGCGCTGGAAGAGCAGGCGATTACCCTCGCCGATGCAGTGGCGGTATTCCGTCTGGCGGACGACAACTTCGTCGCGCCGGAAACCTCATCCACGGTAAAGGAGACCCTGGATTGTCAAACCGCATAAACCGCTCGTATTTTGCCGGTGAGTCGGCATGAAGCAGACGACATCAACCGCGGCGCGTGAAAGCGGATCGGCGCTGGCGCAGATGGCCCAGCGTCTGCCGCTCTCCGACGCGCATTTTCGCCGCATCAGCCAGCTTATCTATCAGCGTGCCGGGATCGTGCTGGCGGCGCATAAGCGCGAGATGGTGTACAACCGGCTGGTGCGCCGTTTGCGTCTGCTGGGCATTCATGATTTCGGCGACTACCTGGCGCTACTGGAAAGCGACCCGCACAGCGCCGAGTGGCAGGCGTTTATCAATGCGCTGACCACCAACCTGACCGCCTTTTTTCGCGAGGCGCACCACTTTCCGATTCTGGCGGAGCATGCGCGCTCGCGTCCCGGGAACTATAGCGTGTGGAGCACCGCCGCCTCGACCGGCGAAGAACCTTATTCCATCGCCATTACGCTCGGTGATGCGCTCGGGGAACGTGCGGGCAGTTGCCAGGTCTGGGCCAGCGATATTGACACCCAGGTGCTGGAGAAAGCGGAAGCGGGGATTTATCGCCATGAAGATCTGCGCACTCTGACGCCAATCCAGATGCAGCGTTATTTTCTGCGCGGCACCGGGCCGCATCAGGGGCTGGTGCGCGTGCGTCAGGAGCTGGCGGCGCGGGTCAACTTCCAGCCGCTGAATCTGCTGGCGGCGGAGTGGGCGCTGCCGGGGCCGTTCGACGCGATTTTTTGCCGCAACGTGATGATCTATTTCGATAAACCGACGCAGGAACGCATCCTGCGCCGCTTTGTCCCCTTGCTTAAACCGGGGGGGCTGTTGTTTGCCGGTCACTCCGAGAATTTCAGCCAGATCAGCCGGGATTTCTACCTGCGTGGACAGACCGTGTATGGGCTGACCAAGGAGAAGTGATGAGTAAAATCAGAGTGTTATGTGTTGATGATTCGGCCCTGATGCGCCAGTTGATGACCGAAATCGTCAATGGCCACGCCGATATGGAGATGGTGGCGGTGGCCCCGGACCCGCTGGTCGCACGGGATCTGATCAAAAAATTTAACCCACAGGTGCTGACGCTGGACGTCGAAATGCCGCGCATGGACGGCCTCGATTTCCTCGAAAAGCTGATGCGTCTGCGGCCGATGCCGGTGGTGATGGTTTCATCGCTGACCGGTAAAGGTTCGGAAATTACCCTGCGCGCGCTGGAGCTGGGGGCGGTGGATTTCGTCACCAAACCGCAGCTCGGGATCCGCGAAGGCATGCTGGCCTACAGCGAACTGATAGGCGAAAAGATCCGTACCGCCGCACGGGCGCGGCTGCCGCAGCGCGCCAATGACCAGCCGCCGGCCATTTTAAGCCACGGACCGCTGCTGAGCAGCGAGAAGCTGATCGCCATTGGCGCTTCCACCGGCGGCACCGAAGCGATTCGTCAGGTGCTACAACCGTTGCCGGCCACCAGTCCGGCTCTGCTTATCACCCAGCATATGCCGCCGGGATTTACCCGCTCGTTTGCCGAACGGTTGAATAAGCTGTGCCAGATCACGGTGAAAGAGGCGGAAGAGGGCGAACGCGTGCTCCCGGGACACGCCTATATTGCGCCTGGGGATCGCCATCTGGAGCTGGCGCGTAGCGGCGCTAACTATCAGGTCAAGCTGCACGACGGCCCGGCGGTAAATCGCCATCGTCCCTCGGTGGATGTGCTGTTTCGTTCGGTGGCCCGCCACGCCGGGCGCAATGCGGTGGGGGTGATCCTCACCGGCATGGGCAACGACGGCGCGCAGGGGATGCTGGAGATGCATCGCGCCGGGGCCTATACCCTGGCGCAGAGTGAGGCGAGCTGCGTGGTGTTCGGCATGCCGCGCGAGGCCATCGCCAGCGGCGGGGTCAACGAAGTGGTTGAACTGGAGCGCATGAGCCAACGCATGCTGGCGCAGATCGCCGGCGGCCAGGCGCTGCGAATTTAAATTCACGCCGCCGGGAAGTCCCGGCGGCGTGGTGTGAAGTGAGTTAAAAATGACACTGTTCAGGGGTAGTAATGGCAGATAAGAATCTCCGTTTTCTGGTCGTCGACGACTTTTCCACCATGCGTCGTATCATCAGAAATTTGCTTAAAGAGCTCGGCTTCAACAACGTCGAAGAGGCGGAAGATGGCGCGGACGCGCTAAATAAGCTGCGGGCCAGCAGCTTTGATTTCGTGGTCTCCGACTGGAACATGCCTAACGTTGACGGCCTGGAGCTGCTGCAGACCATTCGTGCCGATGCCGCGCTGGCGGCGATGCCGGTATTGATGGTGACGGCGGAAGCGAAAAAAGAAAATATTATTGCCGCCGCGCAGGCAGGCGCCAGCGGCTATGTGGTGAAACCTTTTACGGCGGCGACGCTGGAAGAAAAGCTCAACAAGATTTTTGAAAAATTGGGCATGTAAGGAGAGGGCGATGAGAGAGATTCCAATGCCTGCCAGCGATGCAGCGACCGCGGGAGAGATAATCTCCCGTATCGGCCAGCTCACCCGTATGCTGCGCGACAGCATGCGCGAGCTGGGGCTCGATCAGGCGATTGCCCAGGCGGCCGAGGCGATCCCGGATGCCCGCGACCGTCTTGATTACGTTGTCACCATGACGGCGCAGGCGGCGGAACGGGCGTTGAGCTGCGTGGAGGCGGCGCAGCCGCGCCAGGCCGAACTGGAGTCCGGCGCCAGCGCGCTAAAATCGCGCTGGGATGAGTGGTTCGCTAATCCGATCGAACTGGACGACGCGCGCGCGCTGGTGACCGACACCCGTGAGTATCTGGATCAGGTGCCGGGCCATACCTCCTTTACCAACGCCCAACTGATGGAAATCATGATGGCGCAGGATTTCCAGGACCTGACCGGTCAGGTTATCAAGCGCATGATGGACGTGGTGCAGGAAATTGAAAAGCAGCTGCTGATGGTGCTGATGGAAAACATGCCGGAACCGCCGGTGAAAGAGAAACGGGCCAACGATAGCCTGCTCAACGGCCCGCAGCTTGACCAGAACGGCGTCGGCGTCATCGCCAACCAGGCGCAGGTTGACGATCTGCTCGATAGTCTCGGTTTCTGACCAGGCGGGGCGCAGAACGCTGCGCCCCTGCCGCCTTTCCCTCATCCGTGAAATAACCCCTCTTTTTCGCCGTTGTTCCGCCAATGACTTCGCCATTTTTTTGGCATGCTGACCGCCATTCTTTACCCTCCCGACACAGGAACTGCAGGCTTGGCGGAAGACAGCGATCTGGAAAAAAGCGAGGCCCCCACCGCCCACCGGTTGGAGAAGGCGCGTGAAGAGGGCCAGATCCCGCGCTCGCGCGAGCTGACCTCGGTACTCATGCTGGTGGCCGGGCTCGCCATTATCCTGATGTCCGGCAGCAATATCACTCGCCAACTGGCGGAGATGCTGACGCAGGGCCTGCACTTTGACCACGGGATGGTCAGCAATGACAAACAAATGCTGCGCCAGCTGGGAGTGCTGCTGCGTCAGGCGGTGCTGGCATTGCTGCCGGTAATGGCCGGGCTGGTGCTGGTGGCGCTGGCCGCGCCGATGCTGCTTGGCGGCATTTTATTCAGCACCAAGTCGCTCAAATTCGATCTTAAACGGCTGAATCCGCTTTCCGGTCTGAAACGCATGTTCTCCACCCAGGTGCTGGCGGAGCTGTTAAAAGGGATCCTCAAAGCCACGCTGGTCGGTTGGGTAACCGGGCTGTACCTGTGGCACAACTGGGCGGCGATGCTGCATCTGATGACCCAACAGCCGCTCGACGCGTTGGCCAATGCGCTGCAGATGATCCTCTATTGCGGATTTCTGGTGGTGCTCGGATTGACGCCGATGGTGGCGTTTGACGTTTTTTATCAGCTGTGGAGCCACTTCAAAAAGCTGAAGATGACCAAACAGGATATCCGCGACGAATTCAAAGATCAGGAAGGCGACCCGCATGTTAAAGGGCGGATCCGTCAACAGCAGCGGGCGATTGCCCAGCGGCGGATGATGGCCGATGTGCCGAAAGCGGACGTGATAGTCACTAACCCGACCCACTATGCCGTGGCGTTGCAGTACAACGATAAAAAAATGAGCGCGCCGAAGGTGTTGGCTAAAGGGGCGGGGGAGATTGCGCTGCGCATTCGCGAACTGGGAGCGCAACACCGTATTCCGATGCTTGAAGCGCCGCCGCTGGCCCGCGCGCTCTATCGCCATAGCGAGATTGGCCAGCATATTCCCGCCACCCTCTATGCCGCGGTCGCCGAAGTGCTGGCCTGGGTTTATCAGCTGCGCCGCTGGCGGCGCGAGGGCGGCCTGATCCCGAAAAAACCTCAACGTTTACCGGTGCCGGAAGCACTGGATTTTGCAAAAGAGAGTGACTCTGATGGCTAATTTGGCCTCCCTGCTGCGTTTGCCGGGGAATGTTAAAGATACGCAATGGCAGGTTCTGGCCGGCCCGATCCTGATCCTGCTGATTTTGTCGATGATGGTGCTGCCGCTGCCGGCGTTTATCCTCGACCTGCTTTTTACTTTCAATATCGCGTTGTCGATCATGGTGCTGCTGGTGGCGATGTTTACCCAGCGCACGCTGGACTTCGCCGCGTTTCCGACCATTCTGCTGTTCTCGACGCTGCTGCGCCTGTCGCTCAACGTCGCCTCGACGCGCATCATTTTGATGGAAGGGCACACCGGGGCCGCCGCCGCGGGGCGGGTCGTGGAGGCCTTCGGTCACTTCCTGGTCGGCGGTAATTTCGCCATCGGTATCGTGGTGTTTATCATCCTCGTGCTGATCAACTTCATGGTTATCACCAAAGGCGCCGGGCGTATCGCCGAAGTGGGGGCGCGTTTCGTACTCGACGGCATGCCGGGTAAGCAAATGGCGATCGATGCCGACATGAACGCCGGGCTTATCGGTGAAGAAGAGGCGAAAAAACGCCGCGCGGAAGTCACGCAGGAAGCCGACTTCTACGGTTCGATGGACGGCGCGAGCAAGTTTGTTCGCGGCGATGCCATCGCCGGGCTAATGATTATGGTGATTAACGTGGTCGGCGGACTGCTGGTCGGCGTGGTGCAGCACGGTATGGAGCTGGGGGCGGCGGCGGAAAGCTACACCTTGTTGACCATCGGCGACGGGCTGGTGGCGCAAATCCCGGCGCTGGTGATCTCTACCGCCGCCGGGGTCATCGTGACCCGGGTTGCGACCGATCAGGATGTCGGCGAACAGATGGTCGGCCAGCTATTCAATAACCCAAAGGTCATGCTGCTGTGTGCCGCGGTACTTGGGCTGCTGGGGCTGGTGCCGGGGATGCCGAACCTGGTTTTCCTGCTGTTTACCGCCGCGTTGCTCGGGCTGGCCTGGTGGCTGCGCGGGCGCGAAAAACAGGCGCCGAAAGCCGCCGACGAACCCATCGTGCAGGAGAATACCCAGGCCGCGGAAGCCAGTTGGGCCGATGTCCAGTTGGAAGATCCGCTGGGCATGGAAGTGGGTTACCGGCTGATCCCGATGGTCGATTTTCAGCAAAATGGCGAGCTGTTGGGGCGTATCCGCGGTATCCGCAAGAAATTCGCCCAGGAGATGGGCTATCTGCCGCCGGTGGTGCATATCCGCGATAACCTCGAACTGGCGCCCGCCCGTTACCGCATTCTGATGAAAGGCGTGGAAATCGGCAGCGGCGAAGCGCAGCCTGGGCGCTGGCTGGCGATCAACCCCGGCAACGCCATCGGCGAGCTGGCGGGGGATAAAACCATCGATCCAGCCTTCGGTCTGGAGGCGGTATGGATCGATAGCGCGTTGCGCGAGCAGGCGCAAATACAGGGCTATACGGTGGTGGAGGCCAGTACGGTGGTGGCGACCCATCTCAACCACCTCATCGGCCAGTTCGCCAGCGAGCTGTTTGGCCGCCAGGAGACGCAGCAGCTGCTCGACCGTGTGTCGCAGGAGATGCCGAAGCTGACCGAAGATTTCGTACCGGGCGTGGTATCGCTGACCACGCTGCATAAGGTGTTGCAGAATCTGCTGGCCGAGCGGGTATCGATCCGCGATATGCGTACCATTATCGAGACGCTGGCGGAACATGCGCCGACGCAAAGCGATCCTTACGAGCTGACCACCGTCGTGCGCGTGGCGCTGGGGCGGGCGATTGCCCAGCAGTGGTTCCCTGGCAATGGCGAAATTCAGGTTATCGGCCTGGATACCCAACTGGAACGACTGCTGCTGCAGGCGCTGCAGGGCGGCGGCGGTCTCGAACCGGGGCTTGCCGACCGCCTGCTGGAGCAGGCGCGGCAGGCGTTGCAGCGCCAGGAGATGCTCAGCGCGCCGCCGGTGCTGCTGGTTAACCACGCGCTGCGCCCGCTGCTGGCGCGCTTCCTGCGCCGTAGCCTGCCGCAAATGGCGGTGCTTTCCAACCTGGAGATCAACGACGATCGCCAGATTCGCATGACCTCAACCATTGGAGCGGCCTGATGACGCGCTATCTTCCTTTATTGTGCCTTTTATTGCCGGTTGCCGCCGGCGCGGCGTCGGGCTCATGGATTGCCGAAGGGCCCGGCGTCACTCTTGAACAGGGCGGGATGAGTGATTCTTCCGCCGCGCTGCTGCCGCCCAATACGCTGCCTGGCGGCAATGCGCGCATCGAGACCGTTAGCTGGCGCTATCGTCTGCTGTCAGCGGAGCCGGCGGGGCTGCAGGTACATTTATGTAGCCTGAATCGCTGTATTCCGCTGACCAGCGCCAGCGGCACCAGCCACGCGTTGGCAGGCGAGGCGGCAGATGGGCCGCTGCGTTTTGTCTATTCCGTACAGACCCGCGGGCCGTTAAACCCGCCGCTGCGGGCGATTGCCAATCAGGTTATCGTTAATTATCAGTAGTCGCGGGGGAAAGTTTTGTATTAATACAGAGCACATTGCGCTCCCGAAATGTCTTCCGCGTTATGTCTCTCCTGGCGCAGGGAGCGCACAGGGGGCGGCCAATCGCCGCCGCCCCCTGTACCCCCGGGCTCTGGCCGCCAAAATCGCCACTTCGTGGTACCTTCGACTTATCCCTGCAGGCTTCGGGTCGGGCCGAGGCAGCGTCCGTGCAAAACACGGCCCTCAGCCCGCATCCATGCGGGCTGCCCCGGCCTTCCGGGAACGTCTCAGCGATTTTGAGGCCACCAACACCGGCAGTTTCAGTAGCCATGGGGACAAGATAGAGATCTTAAGCTCACAATAGCACGGACCGTAGGCCGGATAAGGCGCAGCCGCCATCCGGCGCGAAAATGGCTCGTTACCCGCGGTTATTGCCCGGCGGCGCTACGCTTGCGCTGGCCTACAGATCACATGCCGCCGTAGGTCAGGTAAGCGTAGCGCCACCTGACAAAAAACGGCGCTACGGATAACCGTCGCCATGGGGGAAATACAGAGAAAGGGGGTCAGACGCCGATTTTACGGCCCAGCAGACTGGCGGCGCGCGACTGACCGTCCGGCCCGTACAGCGATTTATTATTCTTGCTAAGAATTGCCAGCGCCTGCTGGTTATGGGCGATCTGTTGATTGAGCAACAGGCCGTTATGCTGATTCTTTTCACGCAGGCTCTGGCTTAACTGCTGGATCTGCCGCCAGCGTTCGCTGAAGCTTTCATGGCCCGGGTAAGGCGCGCGTAGCGCAAGGTTGGCTTCCAGCGCCGGGCGCTGTTGTTCAAGCCAGGCCACCGTCGCCAGCAGTTGACTCTTGCTATCGGTGACGCGCTGCAGCGCCACGCCGGGCAGTTCATCCGCACACAGCAATTGTTGCTCTTGCGCCAGCACGTCATCCAGCGCCCGCAGGGTTTCTGCCAGTTTATCCAGCAGAGTGCGTAATCTGTCCATCATCAGGCCTTATCTGTTTTGCTACCGGCAAGGCGCTGGATATCGTTGTGCGCATCCTGCAGCAGGGCGTCGGCGATTTTGCCCGCGTCCATTTTCAGTTCGCCGCTACGAATCGCCTGTTTGATAGCCTCGACCCGGTTCATATCAATATCCTGGGTGCCCGGCTGCATCAGCCGCGCCTGCGCATCGCTCAGTTTCACTTTGGTGGCGCTAACGGCGGTTTCCGCCGCGGTGGCCTTGCGCGGCTGAAGCGGGTTGTCGGCCGGGGTTTCACGCGGCTGCACCGTGGAAACCGGCTGTAACCGCTGGGTGCGATCGATACTCATGGTCCATCTCCAAAATGGGTTTCTAATGGGGTTATCGGCAGGGGCTGGCAAACCTTTACTTTTTTATAACGTAATACGGATGGATCCATCCTCCCCGGCGATACCGCTGACGATTTTGCCGGAAACCATGCGCACGCGCACGCTATCTTCGGCTGCCGCGTTATTCATCGCCTTACCGGCACCGCTGATGCTAAAGCCGTCCCCCTCGGCCATGACCTGCACTGGCTGACCGGCTTTGATCACCCACGCGCGACGCAACATAGAGAGCGTCAGCGGTTGGCCTGGGCTGATATTTCGCAGCGTCACCGCGCCCAGCGCTTTTTTGCTGTCGGTCAGCGTACGCGGCGGCAGGGTATCGAGCCTGCCTGATTTTAGCACCACATCCGCCGGGGTCAGCGGCGTTCCGCCGCTAATACCGCGCGCCGCCGCCAGATAACGGCCAAATACCTGCACTTGGGTCTGAATAAACCGCCGCTCCTGCCCGCAGCGGGCGGAGACGCTGATATTGCCGCCGATTCGCGCATTGGGCGCCAGCGACAACTGCGGTAATTCACACGGCGGCCACTGAGCGGGCGGCGTGCGCACCAGCACTTTCACCTGCACGGCATTATCGTTGAATTTGCTTTTAATGAAGCTTTCGATTTGCGTCGCCAGCGTGTCGGCGCGGGCGCTCAGGCTGCACAGCAGGCCGACCAGCAGGATTTTACTTTTCATCGCGTTCCCCTCACGCCACCCGGAAAGGGGTTAAGTGTAACGGCTGCCCCGAGGGACTAAACAGATAAATAGCGGCCCATTTTGCCCCTATTCCCGCGATAGGTTGGCGCAGGGGGCGTTTATGCTGTCGGCTCCAAATTCTAACCTTGCGGAGGGAGCATGCTCGACAAACTGGACGCTGCTCTGCGTTTTGGCCAGGAGGCGCTGAACCTGCGCGCCCAGCGCCAGGAAATACTGGCCGCCAATATCGCCAACGCAGACACGCCGGGCTATCAGGCGCGGGATATCGATTTCGCCAGCCAACTGAATAAAGTCCTGCAACAGGGGCGGGTAAACGGCAACGGCATGGCGCTGAACCTGACGGCGGCGCGTCATATTCCGGCGCAGACCATGCAGCCGCCGGAGCTGGATCTGCTGTTCCGGGTGCCGGACCAGCCGTCGATGGACGGCAACACGGTGGACATGGATCGTGAACGCACCAACTTCGCTGACAACAGCCTGAAATATCAGACCGACCTGACGCTGCTCAACGGTCAGATCAAAGGGATGATGTCGGTGCTGCAACAAGGATAAGGCCAATGTCTTTACTCAATATTTTTGATATCTCCGGCTCGGCGCTCTCGGCCCAGTCACAGCGGATGAATGTCAGCGCCAGCAATATGGCCAACGCCGATAGCGTCACCGGCCCGGATGGCGAACCCTATCGCGCGAAGCAGGTGGTGTTCGAAGTGGCCGCGGCACCAGGGCAGCAGACAGGCGGCGTGCGCGTCTCGCAGGTGGTCGATGACCCGGCGCCCGCGCGGATGGTTTATCAACCGGGTAATCCGCTGGCCGATGCTAAGGGTTATGTACGGATGCCGAACGTCGATGTGGTAAGCGAAATGGTTAACACCATCTCCGCCTCCCGCAGCTATCAGGCCAACGTCGAAGTGCTCAACACCACTAAGTCGATGATGATGAAAACCCTGACGTTGGGTCAGTAACCGGAGCTCCCGATGGCTATTGCCGCAACCACCAATGAATCGACCAACAACGCGGTTCTTGATTCCGCCAGCAAAAGCAGCACCAGCCAGGATCTGCATAACAGCTTCCTGACGTTGCTGGTGGCGCAGTTGAAAAATCAGGACCCGACCAACCCGATGCAGAACAACGAGCTGACCTCGCAGCTGGCGCAGATTAATACCGTACAAGGCATCGAAAAACTCAACACCACCCTTGGCGCGATCTCCGGGCAGATCAACAGCAACCAGTCGCTGCAGGCCAGCGCGCTGATCGGCCACGGCGTGATGGTACCGGGTAATAACATTCTGGTCGGCAGCAAAGAAGGCCAGGTCAGCACCACGCCGTTTGGCGTCGAACTGGAGCGCGCCGCCGACCAGGTGACGGCAACCATCACCAACGCCAACGGCCAGGTGGTGCGGACCATTGAGATTGGCGGCCTCACCGCCGGGGTGCACGCCTTCACCTGGGACGGCTCGCTGGATGATGGTACCGCCGCGCCGGACGGCGCCTATAAAGTGGCGATTAACGCCAAGAGCAACGGCGAGCAGCTGGTGGCGCGTAGCCTGCACTTCGGCATGGTTAACGGTGTGATTAACGACAGCAACGGCGCGAAGCTGGATCTCGGCCTTGCCGGTAACGCCAGTCTCGAAGAAGTGCGGCAGATCCTGTAATTCGCACCTGATTTTATCGATATCCTCAATATTTGGAGAGTAACATGGCCTTTTCTCAGGCAGTCAGCGGCTTAAATGCGGCGGCCACCAATCTCGACGTGATTGGCAACAATATCGCTAACTCCGCGACCGCGGGTTTTAAATCCGGCAGCGTGTCGTTCGCCGATATGTTCGCCGGTTCGCAGGTCGGGCTGGGGGTTAAAGTTTCCGGGATCACCCAGAACTTTAAAGGCGGCACCACTACCGGCACCAGCCGCGCGCTGGATGTGGCGATTAACGGCAACGGCTTCTTCCGCATGCAGGATAAAGACGGCGGTATTTTCTACACCCGCAACGGCCAGTTTAAGCTGGACGAAAACCGCAATCTGACCAATATGCAGGGGCTGCAGCTGACCGGCTATCCGGCCGCCGGCACGCCGCCGACCATTCAGCAGGGCGCCAACCCGGTACCGCTGAGCATTCCGGAAGGAATGATGAACGCCAAAGCGTCGACTTCCGGCGAAATGGTCGCCAATCTGAAGTCGACGCATAAAGTGCCGGAGAACAAGACCTTCGACCCGGCGAAGCAGGACAGCTATAACTACGTCAACACCATCACCGCCTACGATTCGCTGGGTAACGCCCACAACATCAACGCCTATTTCGTGAAAACCGACGATAACAAATGGCAGGTCTATACCCAGGACGGCAGCGCGGCTGCGGTCAGCGCGGGCACCATGGAGTTCAATACCAGCGGCAACCTGGTCAGCGTTAACGGCCAGGCGGGCGAGTTCAGTATGACCATTCCGATGAGCGCGAAAGACGGCGCCCCGGCGCAGAACTTCACGCTCAGCTTCGCCGGTAGTATGCAGCAGAACGTCGGTAGCGATTCGGTGAGTAAAGTGGCGCAGGATGGTTATGCCGCCGGTGAATACACCAACTTCCAGATTAACGATGACGGTACCGTCGTCGGTATCTACTCCAACCAGCAGACCCAGGTCCTGGGGCAGATTGTGATGGCCAACTTCTCCAACCCGGAAGGGCTGGCTTCACAGGGCGATAACGTCTGGCAGGAGACCGGCGCCTCGGGCCAGCCACGGGTGGGACTCTCCGGCGGCGGCGGTTTTGGCAAGCTGACCAGCGGCGCGCTGGAGTCTTCCAACGTCGACCTGAGCCAGGAGCTGGTGAACATGATTGTCGCCCAGCGTAACTATCAGTCCAACGCCCAGACCATCAAGACGCAGGATTCGATCCTGCAGACGCTGGTCAGCCTGCGCTAACGGAACTGAGTTATGGATCACGCGATTTATACCGCGATGGGCTCCGCGCGCCAGACGCTGGAGCAACAGTCGATTACCGCCAACAATCTCGCCAACGCCTCGACGCCGGGCTTTCGCGCCCAGCTCGCCGCACTGCGCGCGGTGCCGGTTGACGGGCCGAGCCTCGCCACCCGCACGCTGGTGGCGGCCTCGACGCCGGGCGCCGATATGAGCCAGGGGGCGCTGAACTACACCGGGCGCCCGCTGGACGTGGCGCTGCAGCAGGACGGTTTTCTGGCGCTCAGCCTGCCGGGCGGCGGCGAAGCCTATACCCGCAACGGCAGCATTCAGGTTTCGGCTAACGGTCAGTTGACGGTGCAGGGAATGCCGCTACAGGGCGACGGCGGGCCGATTGAGGTACCGCCATCGGCGGAAATCACTATCGCGGCCGACGGCACCATTTCGGCGCTGAACCCCGGTGACCCACCGAACACCATCGCGCAGATTGGTCGCCTGAAGCTGGTGAAAGCCGATGCGCGCGAAGTGATGCGCGGCGATGACGGCCTGTTCCGCCTGACCCCGGAAACCCAGCAGCGCCGCGGCAATCTGTTGGCCAACGACCCGCAGGTGCGGGTCATGCCGGGCGTGCTGGAGGGCAGTAACGTCAAGCCGATGGAGACCATGGTCGATATGATCGCCAACGCCCGTCGCTTTGAAATGCAAATGAAGGTCATCCACAGCGTGGATGAGAACGAACAGCGGGCGAACTCTCTGCTGTCAGTCAGCTGATAGCCAGTCGGCCCGCGGCCAAAGGAAATAACCAATGATTCCCTCTTTATGGATTGCGAAAACCGGTCTTGATGCGCAGCAGACCAATATGGACGTGATCGCCAACAACCTGGCTAACGTCAGCACCAACGGTTTTAAACGCCAGCGCGCGGTGTTTGAAGATCTGCTGTATCAGACCATGCGTCAGCCGGGGGCACAGTCCTCCGAACAGACCACGCTGCCTTCCGGCCTGCAGATCGGTACCGGCGTGCGCCCGGTCGCCACCGAGCGTCTGCATAGCCAGGGTAACCTGTCGCAGACCAACAACAGCAAAGACGTGGCGATTAAAGGCCAGGGCTTCTTCCAGGTGCTGCTGCCGGACGGCAGCCAGGCTTACACCCGCGATGGCTCGTTCCAGATCGATCAGAACGGCCAACTGGTGACCGCCAGCGGCTTCCAGGTACAGCCGGCGATCACCATACCGGCCAACGCGTTGACCATTACCATCGCCCGCGATGGCATCGTGAGTGTCACCCAGCAGGGTCAGACCGCCGCCCAGCAGGTCGGGCAACTGACGTTAACCACCTTTATTAACGACAGCGGCCTCGAAAGCGTGGGCGAGAACCTGTACCAGGAAACTGAAAGCTCCGGCGCGCCGAATGAGAGCACGCCGGGCCTGAACGGCGCCGGTATGCTCTACCAGGGTTATGTCGAGACCTCTAACGTCAACGTGGCGGAAGAGCTCGTTAATATGATCCAGACCCAGCGCGCCTATGAGATCAACAGCAAAGCGGTTTCGACGTCGGATCAGATGCTGCAGAAACTGACCCAGCTGTAATGTTTGATGACGGGCGTCGCCTGCCGCGCCCGTCGCTTTTTTGGTGTAACAAAGGCGATACCCCGTGGTAACCACACATTCGATGGCCACCCTGCCGCGCCAGGGACAACGCTTGCTGGCGGGCATGGTGATGCTGACGCTGAGCGGCTGCGCGTACATTCCGCATAAACCGTTGGTCGATGGTTCGACCTCGGCGCAGCCCGCGCCGCCGACCGCGCCGGTACCGAACGGCTCAATTTTTCAGGCCGCGCAGCCGATGAACTACGGCTATCAGCCGCTGTTCGAAGACCGCCGCCCGCGCAATGTTGGCGACACGTTGACTATTGTGCTGCAGGAAAACGTCAGCGCCAGCAAGAGTTCTTCCGCCAATGCCAGCCGTAACGGTTCCAGCAAGTTTGGCGTCGCCACCGCGCCGCGCTACTTAGACGGCCTGCTGGGCAACGCCCGCGCCGATATGGATATTTCCGGCGATAACAGTTTTGGCGGTAAAGGCGGGGCGAACGCCAATAACACCTTCAACGGCACCATTACCGTCACCGTTAATCAGGTGTTGAGCAACGGCAACCTGCACGTGGTGGGGGAAAAACAGATCGCCATTAACCAGGGCACCGAGTTCATCCGCTTCTCCGGGGTGGTTAACCCGCGCACCATCAGCGGTAGCAACTCGGTTACCTCAACGCAGGTGGCGGACGCGCGCATCGAGTATGTCGGCAACGGCTACATCAATGAAGCGCAGACGATGGGCTGGCTGCAGCGGTTCTTCCTCAACGTCTCCCCGTACTAATGAGCGGGCCATTTGCGCTGTTACTGAAAAGAGATTCACATGGTTAAAAAACTCATCATTGCGCTATTAATCGGCGCGGCCAGCTTACCGGCGACGGCGGAGCGTATTCGCGATCTGGTGACGGTACAGGGCGTGCGCGATAACGCCTTAATCGGCTACGGCCTGGTGGTGGGGCTCGACGGCTCCGGCGACCAGACCATGCAAACGCCGTTTACCACCCAAAGCCTGAGCAACATGCTATCGCAGCTCGGCATTACCGTGCCGCCGGGCACCAACATGCAGCTTAAGAACGTCGCCGCGGTGATGGTCACGGCGAAGCTGCCGCCTTTCGCGCGCGCGGGGCAGAATATCGATGTGGTGGTCTCATCAATGGGCAACGCCAAAAGCCTGCGCGGCGGGACCTTGCTGATGACACCGCTCAAAGGGGTGGATAACCAGGTTTATGCGCTGGCGCAGGGCAACGTGCTGGTGGGCGGCGCCGGCGCGGCGGCGGGCGGCAGCAGCGTACAGGTCAATCAGTTGGCCGGCGGACGCATCAGCAACGGCGCCACCATCGAGCGCGAACTACCGACCACGTTCGGCAGCGGTGGGGTGCTCAACCTGCAGCTCAATGATGAAGATTTCACCCTCGCGCAGCAGATTAGCGATGCGATTAATCGCCAGCGCGGCGGCGGCACCGCATCGCCGCTCGATGCGCGTACCATTCAGGTACTGGTGCCGCAGGGCAATAGCTCGCAGGTGCGTTTCCTCGCCGAGATCCAGAATATCAACGTTAACGTTGGCGCCATGGACGCCAAAGTGATCATCAACTCGCGTACCGGTTCGGTGGTGATGAATCGCGAGGTGATCCTTGATTCCTGCGCGGTGGCTCAGGGTAACCTGTCGGTGGTGGTCGACAGACAAACCAGCGTCAGCCAGCCGACGACGCCGTTTGGCGGCGGTCAGACGGTGGTGACGCCGAATACCCAGATTTCAATGCAGCAGCAGGGCGGTTCACTGCAGAAAATCAACGCCAGCGCCAACCTCAACAATGTGGTGCGCGCGCTGAACGCGCTGGGAGCGACGCCAATCGACCTGATGTCGATTCTGCAAGCCATGCAAAGCGCCGGCTGCCTGCGCGCCAAACTGGAAATTATCTAATGGCCAGCGATGTTATGGCGATGTCGGGCGCCGCCTATGACGCCCAGGCGCTGAACGGCCTGAAGCGCGATGCCGCCGCCGACCCGCAGGGTAACCTTAAGCAGGTGGCGCAGCAGGTCGAAGGCATGTTTGTACAGATGATGCTAAAGAGCATGCGCGCCGCGCTACCGCAGGATGGCGTACTCAGCAGCGACCAGACCCGGCTTTACACCTCGATGTACGATCAGCAGATTGCTCAGCAGATGTCGCAAAAGGGATTAGGGCTGGCCGACATGATGGTCAAGCAGATGAGCAACGCCAACGCGGTCCCCAGCGAAACGGCGGGCACCGCGCCGATGGCGCTGGATAATGAGGTGCTGCAGACGCTGCCGAATCAGGCGCTGGAGCAGATGATCCGCCGGGCGGTGCCGAAAGCGCCGCCGGTCGCCGCGCCGCTATCGCTCAACAACGGCAATTTCGTTGCCCGTCTGTCAATGCCGGCGCGCGCCGCCAGCGAGCAGAGCGGGATCCCGCATCAGCTGATTGTCGCCCAGGCGGCGCTGGAATCCGGCTGGGGGCAGCGCGAAATCCCGACCGCTGACGGTTCGCCGAGCTACAACCTGTTTGGTATTAAAGCCGGGGGCAACTGGAAGGGGCCGGTTACCGAGATCACCACCACTGAGTTTGAACAGGGGGTGGCGAAGAAGGTGAAGGCCAAATTCCGCGTCTACGATTCGTACTTCTCGGCGATTGCTGATTACGTCAAGCTGCTGACCAACAACCCGCGCTATGCCTCGGTTGCCGAAGCGTCCACTCCGGAGCAGGCGGCGCACGAGCTACAGCGCGCAGGTTACGCCACCGACCCGCAGTACGCCAGCAAGCTGGTCAGCGTGATTCAGCAGATGAAGCACGCCGGGGCGCAGGCGGTGAAAGCCTATGCCGCGGATATTAACGATCTGTTCTAGGTTCGGAGGTCGCGCCTTCTCCGGGCTACCAAATCGCACAGCGCGTAGGCCGGATAAGCGTAGCGCCATCCGGCATAAAAGCGGCTGCGGAATTTTGCAGGCAGATTTACTCAAGTTTTTACTTCTCCGGCCGATAACAAGGGCAAGCTGAGCGAATTGACTTGGCAGCATAAGGAACCCTGATGTCCAATAGCTTAATCAATACGGCGATGAGCGGACTGAATGCGGCGCAGGTGGCGCTCAGTACCGTCAGCAACAATATCTCTAACTACAACGTAGCGGGTTATAACCGGCAGACGGCGATTCTGGCCCAAAACGGCGGCCTGGCCACTATGAACGGTTTTATCGGTAACGGCGTGACCGTGACCAGCGTGAACCGCGAATATAACCAGTTCATCACCAACCAGCTGCGCGGCGCGCAGAGCGCGGCCGGTTCGCAGAACGCCTACTACGAAAAGATTTCGCAGATCGATAATCTGCTGGCCAGCAAAACCAATACCCTGTCGGGCAGCCTGCAGGATTTTTTCACCAATTTGCAGAACCTGGTGAGCAACGCCGGCGACGACGCGGCGCGCCAGACGGTGCTGGGCAAGGCTAACGGCCTGGTAAACCAGTTTAATAATACCGATAAATATCTGCGCGACATGGACAGCGGCGTTAATCAGCAGATTAATGACACTGCCCAGCAGATTAACAGCTATAGCCAGCAGATTGCCCGTCTTAACGATGAGATTACCCGCCTGCGCGGCAGCGCCAGCGGCGAACCGAACGCGCTGCTCGATCAGCGCGATCAGCTGGTCAGCGAACTCAACCAACTGGTGGGCGTTCAGGTAACCCAGCAGGACGGCGACGCCTATACCGTCTCCTTCGCCAACGGCCTGACCCTGGTGCAGGGCAACAACAGCTATCAGGTGGAAGCGATCCCTTCCAGCAGCGACTCTTCGCGCCTGACTCTCGGCTATAACCGCGGCAGCGGCGCCAGCGAAGTGCCGGAAGGGCAGATCACCAGCGGCAGCCTGAGCGGCGTACTGCGTTTTCGCAGCGAGACGCTGGACGGCGTGCGCAATCAACTCGGCCAACTGGCGCTGGCGATGGCCGATAGCTTTAACCAGCAACACCGCGAGGGCTTCGATCTCAACGGTGAGCAGGGGGGCGATTTCTTCAGCTTCAGCGGCGCGCGGGTGGTTGATAACACGCGCAATACCGGCGATGCCTCGCTGTCGGTGTCGTATACCGATACCAGCAAGGTAAAAGCCAACGATTACCGCGTAGAGTATGACGGCGCCAACTGGCAGGTCAGCCGTCTGCCGGACAACGTCAAAGTCAACGCCACCGCCGGTAAAGATGCAGCCGGTAACCCGACGCTGAGCTTTGATGGTCTCGAAGTCAGTATTGATGGCAACCCGCAGCAGAAAGATAGTTTTACGGTGAAGCCGGTCAGCGACGTGGCGGGCAACCTGAAAGTGGCGATTACCGATTCAGCGAAAATCGCCGCCGCCGGTAAAGATGACAGCGGCCGCGGCGATAACGATAACGCTAAAAAACTGCTCGATCTGCAGACCAAAAACCTGGTGGATGGCAAAGCGACGCTTAGCGGCGCCTACGCCGGGATCGTCAGCGGCGTGGGCAACCAGACCGCCGCCGCAAAGGTGAGCAGCGAATCGCAGTCCAGTATCGTCACCCAACTGGCCCGTCAACAGCAGTCGCTCTCCGGGGTAAACCTCGACGAAGAGTATGGCGAGCTCCTGCGTTTCCAGCAGTACTACATGGCGAACGCCCAGGTGATCCAGACCGCCAGCTCGCTGTTCGACGCGCTGCTGAATATTCGTTGATTGTATTGAGGAACTGACAGCATGCGCATGAGCACCAGCATGATGTACCAACAGAACATGACCGGCATCACCGGCAATCAGTCGCTGTTTATGAAGGCCGCCGAGCAGCTTTCAACCGGCAAGAAGGTGATTAATCCCTCCGACGATCCGCTGGCGGCATCGCGGGCGGTGATGCTGTCGCAATCGCAGGCCGAGAACAATCAGTACACCCTGGCGCGCACTTTCGCCCGCCAGAGCGTATCGATGGAAGAGACCGTGCTTTCCGGAGCCACCTCGACGATTTCTGATATCAAGGCGCTGATCGTTAATGCCGGCGGCACCGAGAGCGATAACGACCGCGATTCGCTGGCGACCCAGCTACAGGGGCTGAAGGATCAACTGCTCAACCAGGCCAACAGTACCGACGGCAACGGACGCTACCTGTTTGGCGGCTATGAGAATGACAAGCCGCCATTTGTCGATACTAATGGCAAGATTAGCTATCAGGGCGGCAATAAAACTGTGGAACAGAAGGTTGACGCCAACCGTACGATGACCATCGGCCATACCGGTAATTCGGTATTTATGGCGCTGACCAGCAATCCGAAGCCGGAGCCGGACGGCAGTGCGCCGGTCGCCGATGTGTTCGCCAGTATCGATATTGCGCTGGAGGCGTTGAAAACGCCGCTGCAGGGGGCCGATGACGCCACCAAACAGCAGGTGAACGATGCGCTGGCGAAGGCCAACCGCGGCCTCGATAACTCCTACAACAAGGTATTAAGCGTGCGCGCCGAGCTGGGTAACCAGCTGCAGGAGATGGATCAACTCGATAGCATCGGTAAAGAGCGTGATATGACCAACCAGTTGCAGATGAGCGCCCTGACCGATGCTGATCTTGCGGAATCTATCTCTTCTTATTTTATGCAGCAGGCGGCGCTGCAGGCATCTTATAAAACTTTCAGCGATATGCAGGGTATGTCGCTGTTTCAGATGAATCGCTAATCACGAATAACCGCTTTTTCATTTAGCACCTTGGCACCTCATCCCGTTCTCTCTGTGTACGCGGGGTGAGGTGCCCTTTTTTTATCAGGTGGAAGTGGGGGGAGCCTCGGGAACTAACTCGCCCAAACGACTATTTGGTTGAAAAGTCATCTCTCGTCAATTGTTTTTCCTTTTCCCAATGAACCCTGTGGAGGATAATTATCCTCACGACTTTTATATAACTAGATCAAATACATGTTATCGGTATAAACGATCACCACTTTCTCACACCAACATCAGACAATGACATTGCTGACGCAATTATGCGGGTTATCAGATGAATAATTTTTTAAAACGATGGTTGTCTACTCAATTGAAGTACTTTGCCAGCACCCTGATCCCGGTACTACTTATTCTTGGATTCGGGATGCTCGCAGTAACATTCTGGCCTTCTTTTGCCTGGGGATCGACAGCGATATTCGCAGTTGTCGTGATCGCCATTACCTTTTGGTTGGTTTGAGATGAAAACAGGACTCCAATTTTCATAAGATGGACTGAGGTGGCTTATATCTAAGTGGGGTCTGCTTCGTTGGCTGTAACCTGGTACTACACGTCTTGTTAGGAGCGCCATAATTACCCCGTAATCTGAGTAAAAAGCGGCATCGCTCAGGGACGATCATTTTAAGAACCGAATTCCTTTCGCCACAATTTTTTTAAATTCAGGGCATTGCATATGTTCCGGCGCAGTACAGCGGGCAGCGTGTTTTAGCCCCTGGCTTAACAGCTGTAATCGGCGAATGGTGTTATCAATTTCCTTCGCGCGCTGCTCAAGCCGGTGGTTATCAATGGCTATCTTGCCGTCAGCGTTAAATATCCCGGCTATTTCAGAAAGCGAAAAGCCGGCGGCCTGTCCCAACACGATCAGTTCCAGCTTATTCAGCACATTTTCATGGTACTGCCTTCGCAGACCATGACGACCAATCGGCTTGATCAAACCTTTCTTTTCATAAAACCGCAGCGCTGAAGGCGTAATGCCGGACAGCGCCGCGACCTCGCGGATATCCAGTTCTTTCATGATTGACTTAAACCTCGCTTTAAGTTGCACACTCGTCGACAGAGTAGCATTGACGCATAAAAGGAAGAAGAAATTGAATATCATGGTTGTTGTGCAAATTTTAGTAACGGGCCTCGGCGCCACGTTAGTCATGGATTTATGGTCGCTCTTTCAGAAGCATATACTCAAGATTGCGCCGCTGAACTATGCGCTGGTCGGTCGCTGGGCGTTATGGCTTTCGCGGGGGAAAGTGCGGCATAACACCATCGCCGCAACCCCTCCGCTAGAGGGGGAGCGTTTTATCGGCTGGTTATGTCATTATCTGATCGGTATCGCTTTTGCGGCGGTGCCGCTTGTGTTGAGCGGCGCCGATTGGTTTTATGCCCCCACTCTGGCGACAGCGCTGCTGTCAGGGGTCGTAACCTTATTCGCGCCGTTCTTGATCCTGCAGCCCGCATTTGGTTTTGGCGTCGCGGCCTCACGGACTCCCCGACCATGGCTGGCGCGTTCGCTGAGCCTGCTGGCGCACCTGGCCTACGGCATCGGGCTGTATCTGGCGGCGAGCGCTTATAGAGTTATGGCGATGTCAGTTGATCTTTAATCTCATCAAATAGGGCAATTAAATGATCGGCCACCACTCTGACGCGCCGCGAATGGGCTAAATCGGAATGCATCACCAGCCATAGGGTTTGGTCGACGCCGATATCCGCATTCACGCACTGCAGGCCATTTTTCCGCGCCATAAAGTGTGGCAACACGCCCAACCCCAGGCCGGCTGAGACCGCCGACAGCTGCGCCAGCAGCGTGTTGGCTTCCACCCGGCACGGCCTGCCGCGAAGCGTTCGAGTTATCCAGCGCGCGGCGGGCAGATGCTGGTGTGATTCTGGCCAGCCAATGTACTGAGCATGGTTGAACGCGATGTCGGTAGAGCCTGCTTGTCCGGTATCGGCGCTGTACAGACCAAACCCCACCTTCCCGAGACGCTTCAGCGTCAGGTTGCCGCTTTCCGGTTTGACCATTCGAATGGCTAAATCGGCATCCCGTCGATGCAGGTTGACGGATTGCACGCCGCTGAGCACCTCGACCCGCAGGTCGGGATATTTTTCCATCAAGCCGTTGAGTGAAGGCAGAATAAAATGCGCCGCCAGATTGTCCGAGGTAGCCAGCCGGACCAGCCCGGCAACGTTCCCCTGCAGCCTCGCCGTCTCGCCAAAGGCGAGCCCTGCATGCTCGAGCGCCTCTGCTCGCGCCAGCAGCGCCTCGCCATCATCCGTTAGCCGGTAGCCGCTTTGATGCCGGCTGAAAAGGGGGACAGCCAATGATTTTTCCAGCCGGTCGAGTCTTCTTGACAGGGTTGCGATGCCCATATCCATCGTTTCTGCCGCGCCGCTTAGCGTACCTGAGCGGGCCACAGCCAGAAAAATCCGCGTATCATCCCAGTTAAAATCTGCTTTCATTATTTTCCATTTTTGGAAAACGGCTCTCCGTTTTCATGTCTGTTTTATCACTTCTCCTGGAATGATACTGCACTTCACCTCAAGAGAAGGCAATAAGCAACGACGCGGAACTTCAACCGTATCAGGCAAGCCAACTCTTTTTTAGCCATTTACCCAGGGATACAGAAGACATGAACGACCTCGTTTTACAGGCCAACCCGACGCCAGTGCGCGCATGGCTCGCCGTAGCTGCGCTGGGCGTCAGCGCATTTTCGATTGTGACCAGCGAGCTGGCGCCGGTCGGTATGCTCAGCGCGCTGGCGAACGATTTGCATCAGTCGCAGGCGGGAGCGGGTCTTGCCGTCACCGCTTATGGCTGGGTGGCCGCGCTGGCCGCTTTACTGGCCGGCGCGATGCCCGCCCGGATTTCACGGAAGGCGCTATTGATTGTATTGATGTTAATCCTCGCATTTTCTTGTCTGGCGGCGACGCAGTCGCACACCATGCAGACGTTTATGACGGCGCGGATGACAGGGGCGCTGGCGCATGGCGCATTCTGGGCGCTAATAGGCACCGTGGCGGTACAACTGGTACCGGTTGATAAACTGGGGCTGGCCACCTCGGTGATTTTCGCCGGTGTTTCGGCGGCCAGCGTGTTGGGCGTGCCGCTATCGAGCTTTATTGCCGACATGGTCGGCTGGCGACAGGCATTCAGCGCGATTTCACTGCTCTCACTAGCCACCGCCGTGGCTTTGCTCTGGACGCTCCCCACGCTGGCGGCTCCGCAGCCGTTGAGGCTGAAGGTTTACGTTGGGATAGTTAAGAATCCGCTACTGCTTTCATTGTTCGGCGCTACAGCCTGCGTTATTTCCGCGCATTTTGCTGCCTTCACCTATCTTGAGCCGTTGCTAACGCAAACCCGTGGTATACCGACATCAACGATTTCCGCGCTGTTATTGATGTCAGGACTTTCCGGGCTGCTGGGAAATCTCATCGCCGGCAAACTCATCGATCGACATATCAGGTTGCTGATTATGACATCACTGCTGCTCAGCGCAGGCGCGCTGGGGATGCTGGGGATGAAGAGCCTGTCCTCGCTTCCTCTTTGGTTCACCGCGGTATTGCTCGGCATATGGGGCGCGGGCATGGCTATCGTGTTCGTTGGCTTGCAAACCTGGCTGCTACAAAGCGCAGGGGAGGCGACGCAGCCTGGATCCGCCTTATATGTCGCTATTTTCAATGCTGCCATCGGCACTGGCGCGCTTGTCGGCGGCCTGGTATCGGCAAGGTTTGGTCTTTCGTCACTGGCATTACTGGCGGCGGTGGCGATGATCTGCGGTATGGCGCTGGTCTGGAAGCTGAAAAGTCCCATGGCGATATAACGCTTTACTCATCGAATAGTCATCCGTAAATGGACAGAGTGAATGGGTCTGGCAGACGTAAGGTTTGCCAGATATCTGGCTGCGACGAGCGGTATGACATTATAACTTATTGAAATTAAATTTATTTTTGTTTTTTCTCAACGTTCTCCTTCTTTAGCGACTTTAAACATCTGTGATTCACCTCTTATTTACATCATTTAAACCAATCGTTAACTGGATAAAAACACGCCAGCCTCGTTATAGTAGTTTTGTAAAATAAAACACGGTTGTACATAGTACAACAATTGCGAGGTGTTCATGGAGATCGTTACCGCACCGCATCTTGCGGTCAGAAACGAGTGGCTTGCGTTACATCGTGAGCCGCCACTACAACCCGAGCTGCCCATTATTGATGCGCATCATCATCTCTGGGATCGGCAAACCGGACGCTATCTCACCCATGAGTTCAGCGACGATATCCAGACCTCAGGGCATCGCGTTTTCTCCTCGGTCTACGTGCAATGCCGCTCTATGCTGCGTCGCCACGGGCCGGAAACGTTGAAACCGCTTGGTGAAATTGAGTTTGCCAGCGGGATAGCCGCGATGTTCGCCAGCGGACATTATGCAAACGCTCTTGGATGTGAAGCCATCATCGGCGGCTTGAGCTTGCTGGCGGGCGATGCGATGCAGCCTGCCATCGAGAGCGCGCTGGCTTTATCAGGCGGGCGGTTGCGCGGAATGCGTAATCCATTGGCCTGGCATCCGGATCCGCGGGTCACGTCCAGCCCGGTTACACCACCGGCAGGACTGGCCCTGAGCGAACCGTTCCGCCGGGGCGCTGCCTGCCTCGCACAAAATGGATTGTCGCTTGATGTGTGGGTTTACCACACGCAACTGGATGAAATTGCCGAGCTGGCGCGGCAAATACCAACGCTACAGATTGTGCTCGATCACTGCGGCGGGCCTGTCGGCGTAGGGCCTTATTCAGAAAGAGATCCTGACATGTTTCAGCAGTGGCGAAGCAGTATGCGACATCTGGCGGAACTGCCGAACGTATGCGTAAAAATTAGCGGATTTGGTATGACGGTCAGGGGATTTCCCTTCGCAGCGGCAGAAACGCCGCCGGATTCGCAAATGCTGGCACAGGCATGGCAACCGTGGTTTGAGACCATCATTGCTCTTTTCGGTGCGGAACGCTGCATGTTTGCGAGTAACTTTCCGGTCGACAAAGGCATGTTCAGCTACGGCGTCTTCTGGAATGCGTGCAAACGCCTGGCGCAACAGGCTTCCCCTGATGAACAGGCGCAGTTGTTCTGGCGCACTGCCGCAACCTGCTACCGGATAACCTCTGTGGAGAATATCAATGACCAGTAAAAGCGAGCTCAAGCAGTTTACTGCGACTAAAGCGACGCCTGACGCTTTGCCTCAGCACGTGGCTGAGAAACGAACTCTGGCGCTGGGCGGCCTTGGCTGGGCATTTGAAAGCTACGACTCATTTCTACTCTCATTATTATTGCCGGTATTAGGAGTGGTGTTTGGCGTGAATAAAAGCGAACTTGGACTGTTTATCAGCGTCACGGCCGGTGGACAGATCATCGGCGGGATCCTGTTTGGTTTTATCGCCGATAAAATTGGTCGGGTAAAAACGGCCATGACCTGTATCGCCATCTATTCACTCTTTTCCGGACTGTTAGCCTTTACGCACGATCAACAGCATTTCGCACTTTTGCGTTTTTGCGGTGCGCTGGGTATGGGCGGAATGTGGACGTCAGGTGCGGCGCTGATTGCTGAAACCTGGCGGCCAGAGCGGCGCGCGCGCGGCGGCGCTTTGATGCAAATGGGCTTACCCGTTGGCGCTATTCTGGCTATCAGCCTGACGGCAATCGTGAGCTCGGTTAACGGCGGCCTGGAGCAGGGCGCATGGCGCTATCTGTTTATGATAGGCGCGCTGCCGGTATTCATTATGAGCGTGGTGGCCTGGTTCACGCCGGAATCACAGGTTTGGCTTGCACGACAGCAGGGGAAAGCTAAGCGCACTCAACCTGCCTCGAAACTGGGCAAACACAATCTGAAAGGCCTGCTGCTGGCTTTCGTCTTTATCTTCTTTATTCAGTATCTATTCTGGGGGGTATTTACCTGGACACCCACCTATCTACGAGAAGTAAAACATCTGGATTTTTTACATAGCCTGAAATTTGTGCTCGCGCTGCAGGTCGGGGCGATCGCAGGTTTTCTGGTCTTTTCAGTACTGGCGGATAAATGGGGACGCCGTCCGATGTTCCTGATTTATCTGTTAACGGGCGCCATTGCCGTCGCGCTTTACCTTGTGACCACTCAACCCTTCATTCTGATGCTGGCGATTTTCATGGCTGGTTTTGGTGTTAACGGGATTTTTGCCGGATCTGGACCATTCCTTGCAGAAATCATCGGAGACACGTCATCGCGTGGCTTCCTGATGGGGCTCGCCTACAACGGAGGCCGGCTGGGCGGATTTATCGCGCCCCTGCTCATCGGCGCTGTGGCCAGCGCCGGCGGTTTCACTGCGGGACTGGCGACTACCGTGGTCGCCTTCCTGGCGGCAATGGTGGTGGTGTGGCTGGCGCCAGAAACCAGAGGCGTCAAGCTGAAGTAAGGCATGATATCTCTACATCGTTTTCCTGATAAACATAATGAAACCCTGCGAGGAAACAATGACCGAACAATCACCGAATAGCGCTATCGACAACGATGCGCTGGAAAAAGAGACCATGCGGCGGGTTATCTGGCGCATCCTGCCTTTTCTGGTCGTAAGCTATCTGGTCTCGATTATTGACCGGGGCAATATAGGTATGGCTGCGCTACAGATGAATGAGGATCTGGGCCTGAGCAAGGCGGCTTTTGGCTTCGCCAGCAGCTTATATTTTGTCGCCTACTTTATATTTGAGGTACCCAGCAACCTGGCGATGCAGAAGGTGGGCGCGCGATTGTGGCTCCCGCGGATAATGATCAGTTGGGGAGTGGTATCGATGTGCATGGCGCTGGTGCAAAATACAACCTCCCTTTATATCGTGCGTTTTCTGCTGGGAGCGGCGGAAGCGGGCTTTTTCCCGGGCGTGGTGCTCTATCTTACCTGGTGGATCCCTTCGCGTTACCGGGCGCGTATTATTGCCTCTTTTATGGTGGCCATTCCGCTGGCTAACTTTATCGGTTCACCGCTTTCAGGTTTGATCCTGACGCTGGATGGCTGGTTTGGGCTGCGCGGCTGGCATCTGTTATTCATTATTGAGGGGCTGCCTGCGGTGCTGCTGGGGATAGCCGCATTTTTTATCCTGCGGGACCGCCCACATCAGGCTGGCTGGTTGAACGAGCGGCAGAAAGCGTGGCTGGAAAACACCCTTCAGGCAGAGCGTCAACAGCAGAAACAGATCGGCCACATCAGCACATGGCAGCTGTTGAAGCACCGCCAAATCTGGCTGATGGCGCTGATTTATGCCGGCGCGTCGTCTGCTGGCACCACGCTTAGCGTCTGGTCTCCACAGCTACTGAAGTCTTTCCATCTTGATAACCTGACTACCGGGCTGCTTAATGCTATCCCCTATGGCCTGGCCTCGGTGCTGATGATTGTCTGGGGTCGGAGTTCGGATCGCACTAATGAACGTCGCTGGCACACGGCTCTCACCCTCTTTATGATTGCGGCTGGCGTGTTCGCGGCGTTCATCAATCTCTCGCTGCCGATTACCATTGTTATTCTCAGTACCATATTAATTGGCGCTTATTCGGCGAAGGGGCCATTCTGGGCGCTGGCCTCAGGCTGGATGAGCAGCACCTCAGCCGCCGCGGGGCTGGCGGCAATCGGCGCGATAGCTAATCTGATTGGCGGAGTGGTGATGGTGAATGCCTATGGTGTGATTAGCGAACAGACAGGAAGCCATACGCTGGCGATGCTACCACTGGCTGGCTTGTGCCTGGCAGGCGGTATCGCGGTGCTGATCATGGGACGCCGTTACTCGCAGCCTGCCGGTCAGGAAAAACCGGTCACCCATTAATAAGCAAAGGCGGGGTTTTTCCCGCCTTTTCAACATACGTTATTCTTTTATATCGTAAAACGTTTCGCAGAAGGATTTACTGGCTCCTAACTTGATCGACAGGCGGTTGGCCGTCTCGCGCATTAGCTGGCTGAGGCCGCTTTCTTTGCGGTCCGCAGTCAGACGCGATGACGGTCCTGTCAGCGCCAGTGCCGCGATGGGGTTATCGTGGACGCCAAAAACCGGCATCGCGAAGGCCGCGGTGTGCGGATCGCGCGCGCCAGAGGTATAGAACGGCAGCGTTTCTTCGTCTTCCGAAAGCGCCTCACCCAGTCCCCAATGACGTAAAACTTTGCTGATAGCGGAGCCATCCAGTGGAAATTGACTGCCGGGCAGGTTGCTATGGCGTAATCCCTCTGACGCTTCGGCGCGGAACAGACACAGGCGTTGGCCGCCCTCTATCACATACCAGCTCGCGCTTTCACTGGAGGCCTGAGACAGCGCCTGCAATTCCGGTTGTACAATTCTCGCAAGCTGAAATGATTGCTCATAAAGCTTGCCGAGATAGAGCAGACGGTGGCCGAGCGTATAGGTGCCATCATCATGCCGGATAATGTAGTTCATACGCTCAAGCGAATTCATTAAGCGATAAACGGTGGTTTTGTGGTATCCCGAAAGCTGGGCCAGCTCAGTTAACGTCAGGCTGTCATTACCGGGCCGGAAGCAATCCAGTAAAGCGAGCGCCTTTTCAACGGCAATTACGCCTTCATTCCCCATCATTTTCTCCTTTTGGCCGAACAAAATTGTACCTGAATTTTGTGATTAACATCGTGTTTACATCACAAACACGCTCTCAGCGCTGGCGAAAAGAGAAGCAATGCTCGTATAGTTGTTTTATATAGTACATCCGTGTTGTACATAGTAAAACAAATGGAGACTAACCATGCCTGCATCACAACAGAAATTAATCAATGTGGATATTGAGCGCGTTAGCGCGGAGGAGGTCCGTCAGGCCGCTGAATATCAGGCGGCGATTCTCGCCGACGTAGCCGGACGCCGCGGCACATTACATGGCCGTATCAAGCCACTGGCGCCAAACATGGCTGTGGCCGGCCCGGCGATTACCGTAGAGGTCCGTCCGGGAGATAATCTGGCTATTCACGCGGCGATGGCCGTCGCCAAACCTGGCGATGTGTTAGTGATAGACGGCAAGGGCGATCTCTCCTGCGCTTTACTGGGTGAGATCATGGCCACGCAGGCGCAGGCCAGCGGCATCGCAGGTATCATCATTGACGGCGCGGTTCGCGATGCTGAAACCTTAAGTAAACAAAGCTTTCCTGTTTTCGCAGCCGGTCTTAATCCGTGTGGTCCAACCAAGTTCATTCCAGGCCGGGTCAATCATGCTATTTCGGTCGCGGGCGCCGCGGTGCAGGCGGGTGACCTGGTGGTAGGGGATATTGACGGCGTGGTGGTTATCCCCCGCGATGAAGTAGGCACCATCATTGAGCTGGCGAAAGGTAAACTGGAAGGGGAAGTCAAACGTCTGTCGGCTATCCACGATGGCGATCTTCGCCCACACTGGCTGGAGAATGCGTTGCGTCAGGCGGGTATGCTGAGCGAAGGGGAGGCATTGCCATGAGCGCTAAAAAAGTCGTACTGGTAACCGGCAGCGATTTGGCCGAAGCGGCGCTCGGCATGCTGGAAGATTATGAGCTCGTGTTTGCTGGCCGCCAACCAACAGAAAACCAATTGATAGAATTATGTCAGCAGCATAATCCGGTCGCCATATTAGTGCGCTATGGCAAGATTACGGCATCTGTGATGGATGCCGCTCCGGCGTTGAAGGTCATTTCCAAGCATGGCAGCGGCATTGATGTCATTGACGTCGAAGCGGCGGCGGCGCGCGGCATCATGGTTCGCGCGGCGACAGGCGCTAACGCCGCGGCGGTTTCAGAACACGCCTGGGCATTAATTCTGGCCTGTGCCAAGTCAATCATTCCGCTTGACCGCCGCCTGCGCGAAGGGCACTGGGATAAATCGACGCATAAATCGCTCGAACTGGAAGGCAAAACGCTGGGGCTGATTGGTCTGGGGGCGATTGGCAGTCGGGTGGCGAAAATTGCCGGCGCCTTCGGTATGAAGGTGTTGGCTTACGATCCTTATGCCGCCACGGTTCCTCCCGGATGCGAACGTGTTGATGTACTCGAAGACCTTCTCGCGCAGGCTGATGTTGTCTCCATTCATTGTCCCTTAACGCAGCAAAATCGGGGAATGATAAATGCCGTTACGCTGGCACAGTGTAAACCCGGCGCCATCCTGGTCAATACCGCGCGGGGCGGATTAATCGACGATGCAGCGCTGGCAGCGGCGCTAAAAGGAGGGGGGGTGCGTTGGGCGGCGCTCGATAGCTTTAACAGCGAACCACTCACCACGCCGCACATCTGGGAGCGGGTCGAAAATGTCATTCTATCTCCGCACGTTGGCGGCGTAAGCGACGCCTCTTACGTCAAAATGGGTACCGCCGCCGCGGCCAATATTCTACAGGTAGTGCAGGATTCATCGCAGACTGAAACAGCGTACTAACTTGCCTTTCAGCAGCTCCGCTCTTTCGGGGCTGCTGTGCTTTTTGCAAAGAGCAAGCTGAGTGATGCTGTAACCAATGTTATTGCTCCGCAAAATTAACCAGCGCTTCGCCATCGAGGCGATAGCGAACCCATTCGCTTTGCGCCGCGGCGCCAATACTGAGGTAAAAATCAATGGCCGGCTGGTTCCAGTCCAGCACGCTCCACTCAAGGCGTCCGCAGCGGCGCGCAACCGCATACCGGGCAATGGTTTTTAGCAGCGCTCGACCCGCGCCCTGGCCGCGATAATCCGGTGAGATATACAAATCTTCCATATAAATACCGTTGCGTCCGAGCCAGGTTGAATAGCTGGTGAAGAACACGGCATAGCCCGCCGTTTTACCGTCAATTTCGCAGATCAGCGCTTCGGTCTTACTGTCGTCGCCAAACAAGGTTTCGCGGATCTCGTCGGGGGTAGTAACCACTTCCTGCGGGGCTTTTTCATACACCGCCAGCTCATAAATCATGTTGTAGATGGCAGAAGCATCGTCCGGACGGGCCTGTCGAATCGTAATACTCATTATTTTTCCTGTCGTATTCACACGTTAATGATATTGATGACGCTAAGCATAGGGGGTATTGTCAGAAGAATTAAGTGCAATGAAATCACCCAATGATGAATATTATGCATCCGGCGCTCAGACGCCTCGATCTCAATCTGTTGCTTGTTTTTGATGCCATCTATCGCCACAGTTCCGTTCGTCTCGCCGCCGATGAGCTGGCGATGAGTACATCCGCGTTGAGCCACGCGCTGTCGCGGCTGCGCGTGGCGCTGAACGATCCGTTGTTTTTTCGCGAAGGGCATCGGATGTGCCCGAGCGTCTATGCCACGCAACTCGCGCCCTCCATCGCTTCAGTATTGAAATTGCTTAATCAGGAACTCACGCGACAGCCAGAATTTAGTGCCGCCGACAGCACCGAGCGGATCCAGATAGCCATTACCGATTTCACCGCGTTATGCATTTTCCCTGCGCTAATGCAAAAGCTGCAGCATGAAGCGCCGGGCCTGCGTTTTGAGCTCCGTTATTTGCCACATAGCCCGGCGCTGACGGAGCTACTGGCGGGGGAGGTGGATCTGGCGCTGGGCTTCAGCACCGCTGAAGATATTCGTCATCATGAACTCGAGGAAATTGACTGGTTTGAGGATGAGTATGTGGTTATCAGCCATACCCGTCGCACGGCGCTGACGCTGGCGGATTATCTCGCCGCGCGCCATCTGGTGGTCACGCCGTGGAACGAAAAGCAGGGGGTGTTGGATTTACGTCTGCAGGAATTAGGCTATACCCGGCAGATAGCGCTCAAAACCCCCTCAATGCTTAGCGCGCCGTTTATTGTGGCGCAAAGCGATCTGTTAATGGCGATTCCTCGTTATGCCGCAGAGAAGTTCCTTCATGCCGCCCCGATCGCGATTTTTCCTTTGCCGTTCGCCATCAGCCCGTTCACCGTGAAGATCTATTCCCATAAACGCGGCGGGCAGCGAGGGGCAACCAAATGGCTGAAGACGGCGCTACAAAGCCTGGCGTTGGCAGCGAATGCCGGGAGTTTTTAACCTCAAAAAACGGAACTTAAAATAACTATCGCAATAGTAACCGTCGCGACAAAACCGCTCTGAAAGGCGAGAGTCCGGATAACGGGGATCCCGGCGGTATACGCAATATAATGGACGATGCGCGCGAGCAAATAAATTGTAGCCGCAATTAACGTTATGGCGTTATTGACGTTAAGCAACGCGGCGGCCACAACCAGTGGGGCAAAAATAACGAGGTTTTCTACCGCGTTGGCGTGCGCCTTTTGCGCACGCTGCGCCCAGGGCGCCGTCCCGATTGATGGCGAATGGCCATTACCCGCTGCGGGCGCGACGTTAGCACGTGTGGCTCTGGCAATAATATAGGGGATCCACATCATAACCGTTAGCAGACAAATTAACGTAAGGATAATCAGTTGAGGGTTATTTTTCATGTTATTTGGCTCTGGTAATTAATAACGATAGAGGAAAGTCTATGGCTAAGGTTAAAATAGAACCATATGCAAAAATGACAATTTCAATACCATTAACGACATGAAGATAAATATTCTGGCTCTGGATGGCGTTTTCGACACCGGCTTAGCGACGTTGCTGGATACGTTCGCCGCGGCCAATGATATGGCGCGACGCCAGAGCATGAATATTTCTCGCTTTGATGTGCAAATGATTGCAATGACCGGGCAGGTTAAATCAGCCCATGGGCTGAGTATTCCTGCTCATCAGGCATCGGGTTTGGATTATCCCGACTGGATTGTGGTGCCGGCGATCTACGTTCACGCACGACAATCGCCACCGGATGGCTGGCACGAAATTGCTGCCGCTAAGCGGTTTTTGCAAAACATGGCGAAGCACGGCGTTAAAATTGCCGCTGCCTGTTTAAATACCTTTATCCTGGCTGATAGCCGTTTGCTCAATGAGCAGGCCGCCACAACGTCATGGCTCAATGCGGCCCCGCCAATGCTTCCCGGCGCTATGATGGGCCATGTGGAGCTGGCGCTGTGGTTGATTCGCCAGAGCAGCCCGCCGCTTGCGGATTTGCTGACGACAGCGATGGCGGCTGATATCCGCCATCCTCAGGTTTCACGCCTGCCGGCAGGTTATCCTCAGCATGCCGATGACCTGATAAACCGCTTTGAGCACTGGTCGCGGGCGCATCTGGCGCAGGGATTTTCCCTGCAGGCGGCCGCCGGTGCGCTTAACGTGCATCCACGAACCTTGCAGCGCAGAACGGAGGCCGCGCTGGGTAAATCACCGTTGGCTTTTTTTCAGCAATTGCGGGTCGAACGAGTAAAGCAGCTGCTTGCCGAGGGGAAAGATATTGAGACGATTACCGCTGACGTGGGTTATTCGGAAGTGTCAACGCTGCTTGCGCTGCTGCGTCGTCAGACTGGAAAGGGAATACGGGCGCTGCGTCATGCTGTGTGAGCGTATTCGTTTAAAGAAAGCAATTATAGAGTAAAGAGGCGTTGTTTTTCCTTGACTATATTATTAACTCTTTTATTTTTCCGAATCAGGCAATATCTATATCTTTGATGGTCAAATTTAGAATGGAAACCGGCAGGAATATTTTTGTCGGGTAGCGGCTAACGCCTTACCCGACCTACGGAACGTACCATTGCGAACTGAAACTGCCTGTGTGGGTGGCCTCAAAATCCCCGGTGGCGCTAGCGCTTACCGGGGCTACCGCACTGTGCAATTTGGAATTATGTTGCGAATAGATCAATTGCCAGTCAGGATTATTTCTTTTTCTTCACCACTTTCCATTTTCCGCCAGCTGCAGTGTCGGCCAGCACGATTTTAAATCGGTTACTTTCCCAGTGGGGCAGGCCTAATATGCGCCGCGCTATACGGTTACCTTTCGCCTTAATCATGATGTCGCTCCTTATTTTATTAAAGATGCACTAAACCCACGCATGAAAATATTCTGCGTTTCCCGAGGTTTCAATTTTTCTAAAAAATAAAATTCACTAACAATTAAATTCAGGCTTTATTGTAGGGTGGCTATTTTTTAATTCAAGCCGCTATGAACATTCGGACCTTAGTAGCAATAAAAACGTTTTTCCAGGCTTTTATCCCAGTAAACGGTTTTTATTGCCATTTTGTCCGGCGAAAAAGAGGGAAATAACGGCAAGGTTAAAACGTCATACCGCCGATAACGGCCGCCAGGCGATCGAACATCTCGCCAAACAGGTGTTCGCAGAAGGGGGCCAGCATCGGCATCATCATGCCGAGGGTCATAATGCCAAAGGTCATGGTCACCGGGAAACCGATCACGAATACCGATAGCTGCGGCGTCATACGGTTGAGCAGACCCAGGGCGATATTGAGCGTGAGCAACAGACAAATCAGCGGTAACGCCAGCATCATACCGTTGATAAAGATTAATGAACCCAGTTGGGCGAGCGCCAGGAAACCGTTGCCGTTCAGCGGCTGGCTCTGGATCGGCAGGGTATGGAAACTGTCGGCCAGCAGCGAGATCAGCCACAGGTGGCCGTCAAAGCTTAAAAACAGCAGCATTGCCAGCAGGTTCAGCAGCCGCGCCAGCACCGGCATATTGGGGCCGCCGCTGGGGTCGAAGAAGGTGGCGAACGATAGCCCCATCTGCATGCCGATGACTTCGCCGGCGAGGCGTACCGCGGCGAAAGCCAGCTGCATCGTTAGCCCCAGCGCCGCGCCGATCAGGATCTGCTGAATCGCCAGCCATAAACCGGCAGCAGAGATAATGGGGATCGTGTTGGCGGGCAGCGTTGGGGCGATCAGTATCGCAATCAGGCCGCCGAGGCCGATTTTTACCTTTTTGCTTATCTGCTTTTCACTCAACACCGGCGCGGTGCTGATGAGGGCCAGAATACGCAGCAGCGGCCAGAAATACTGGCTGAGCCATTCGCTAAGCTGGGCGCTGTCAAAGGGGATCACGGCTAGCCGATAATATTAGGCAGGTTGCTGAATAATGTGCGCATATAGTCCAGCAGCAGGTTCAGCATCCACGGTCCGGCGATAATAATCGTCGCCACTACCGCGAGAATTTTGGGGATGAACGATAGGGTCATCTCGTTAATCTGGGTGGCGGCCTGCAGCAGGCTGACCACCAGCCCGCTGATTAGCGCCGCCAGCAGCAGCGGGGCGGCCAGCGCCAGGGCGACCTTCATCGCTTCGGTGCCAATGGCCATCACGGATTCTGGCGTCATGATTGTTCTCCGGCGGTTCAGGAATAGAAGCTCTGCGCCAGCGAGCCCAGCAGCAGCTGCCAGCCATCCACCAGCACAAAAAGCATTAACTTAAACGGCAGCGAGATCGTCGCCGGCGGCACCATCATCATCCCCAGCGCCATCAGCACGCTGGCGACCACTAAATCGATAATCAGGAACGGAATAAACACCGTAAAACCAATCTGGAAGGCGGTTTTCAGTTCGCTGGTGACGTAGGCGGGCAGCAGAATACGCATCGGTACCGCCTCCGGCCCGGCCAGCGGCGGCTGGTTGGCCAAACGAGCGTACAGCGCCAGATCGCTTTCGCGGGTCTGGCGCAGCATAAATTCGCGCAGCGGCTGCGCGCCTTTATCCAGCGCCGTATCAAGGCCGATCTTGTCCTGGCTGAAGGGCAGGTACGCCTCCTGATAGACCTTGTCGAACACCGGCGACATGATAAAGAAGGTCAGGAACAGCGCCAGCCCAAGCATCACCTGGTTCGGCGGCGCGGAAGGCGTGCCCAGCGCGTTACGCAGCAGACCCAGTACGATGATGATGCGGGTAAAACTGGTCATCATCAGCAGCATCGCCGGCAGGAAGGTCAGCGAGGTCAACAGCACCAGCGTCTGTACCGGCAGCGACCAGCTCTGGCCGCCGTTGGCCAGCGGCTGACTGATAAGCCCCGGCAGCTGTGCGAAGGCGGCAGGGCTCAGCAGCAGTAACGCGGCGGCGAGCCACGGCGCCCGACGGCGAAGGCAAGCGAACAGAGTAGGGAACATGGCTATTTTTCCGGGCGTTTGAGGACGTTTTGCATCAGCTGGCGGAAGTCGTTCGCAGGCGTGAGCGCCGTGTTATCTTCATCACGCGGCGGCGCCGGGAACTGATGAAGCGGGGTGATCTGCTGGGCGGTGACGCCCAGCACCAGCAGGGTATTATCGACTTCTACCACCACCACGCGCTCGCGCTGGCCAACCTGGCAGCTGGCGCGCAGGTTAAGCAACCGGCCGTTGCGCGCCTGCGGCGCAAAGCCGAGACGGCGGAACAACCAACCGGCCAGCAGGATCAGGAGCAGAATCGCGCCGAGCGCGCTGCTTACCTGCATGAGCGCCGAGCCGCCGGATATTGCCGGTTCGGTAACCGGTTGACTGGCCTGCACGGTAACGGGGGCGGTCATTAGCGGCTCAACCGACGCATACGTTCGGACGGGGTAATGATATCGGTAATGCGCACGCCGAATTTATCGGCCACCACCACCACTTCGCCCTGGGCTATCAGATAGCCGTTGATCAGGATATCCAGCGGTTCGCCCGCCAGGCCATCCAGCGCGACAACCGATCCCTGCGACAGGCGCAGCAGCTCTTTAATCGTCATTTTGGTGCGCCCCAGTTCAACGGTCAGCTTTACCGGAATATCGAGGATCAGATCGATATCCTGCAGGCTGCCGAGCGCATCCTGGGCCTCCAGCGATTTGAACACCCCATCGGTGGTGGCGCTGGATTTCTCAGACGACTGCTGTTCATTAAGCGCATCAGCCCACAGATCGTCTACGGATTCCTTTCCTGCGCCAGACGGTTGCTTAGGATCACTCATTGGGCTGTTCCTCACTCAGAGCATTCAAAATAGGGTTAATCAAGTGTTCAACACGAAGGGCGTACTGCCCGTTTAAGGTGCCATATTGGCTGGTCAGCACCGGCACGCCGTCGACATGGGCGATAATGCGATCCGGTTTATCTATCGGTAAAACGTCGCCAGGCTGCAGCTTAAGTATTTTCGATAAGCGCATCGGGATATCGACGAAGTTGGCAATCAGCTCCAGCTCAGAGTGCTGCACCTGCTTGACCAACGTTTCGCGCCACTGGCTATCTTCCTGACGGGAATTCTCCAGCGGCGGATTGGTCAGCAGTTCACGCAGCGGTTCAATCATGGCGAAAGGAATACAGATATTGAATTCACCGCTTAGCGCGCCAATCTCCACCTGGAACGGCGTGGTCACCACGATATCGTTCGGCGAGGTGGTGATGTTGGTGAATTTGACCTGCATTTCCGCACGCACATATTCGACGTCAATCTTATAGATTGCGCTCCATGCGTCGCCGTAGGCGTCCAGCGCCAGGCGCAGCATGCGTTTGATGACCCGCTGTTCGGTGGGCGTGAATTCGCGGCCTTCGACCTTGGTCGGGAAACGCCCGTCGCCGCCGAACAGGTTATCGACGGCGATAAATACCAGGCTCGGCGCGAAGACAAACAGCGCCGTGCCGCGCAGCGGGTTCAGGTGTACCAGATTAAGGTTGGTCGGCACCGGCAGGTTGCGGGCAAACTCGTGGTACGGCTGAATTTTAATCGGTCCGACGGTGATATCCGGGCTGCGGCGCAACAGGTTGAACAATCCCATGCGGAACTGTCGGGCAAAACGCTCGTTGATAATTTCCAGCGCCTGCAGGCGTTCACGCACCACGCGGCGCTGGGTATTCGGATCGTAAGGCTTAACCTCGCTCTCTTTACCGCCGACAACCTTCTCGGGCTCATCGCCCGTGTTGTCGCCGTTGAGCAAGGCGTCGATCTCTGCCTGTGAAAGAATGCTATCGCCCATGGTGATTACCGCAGTATGAAGGCGGTGAACAGCACATCGCTGACCACCTGCTTCGGTTGTCCCTTAACCAGCGGCGCGCTCAGCATCTCTTTGATCTGCGCGACCAGCTGCTGTTTGCCCTGCTCATTGGCCAGATGACCGGCCTCCTGACGCGAGAGCAGCATCAGCAGGCGGCTGCGTACCTCCGGCAGGAAATCATTAAGCTGGCGGCGGGTTGCTTCATCCGGCAGGCGCAGCGTCAGGCCGATATACAGTACGCGGTCCGGATCGTTGTCCGGGGTCACCAGATTGACGGTGAAGGTATCCAGCGGCATAAATACCGGCGGCGCGGGCGGTTTTTCCTTTTCGATGGCGGTTTGCGCGCCGCCGTCGCGCTGTTGCAGCAGCCACCAGCTGTAACCTGCGGCAGCACAGGCGGCCACGGCGACGATCGTCAGCAGGATGATCAGTAAGGGGCGTTTGGGCGCGGTTGCCGGAAGGGAGTTTTGAGACATAGCCAAATCAAATTCCTGTTGTTCCGCCCGCCGCGTTGCTGACGGGCATCACGCGCGGCGGCGCCGCACGTATGACATATAAAGGTATTATCGCGGCTAACGCGCGAGGCAATAGCCGGAATAAACGGGCAAATGGGGGCCAGATTGGCCGTTTAGCGCCCCTCAGGCGAAAATATCGACGCCGTTGAGCTGGTTGGCCATTCGCTGCAGGGCTGCCGGGGCGCTGACTGGCTCAATCGGCGTGGCATCGCTGCCGCCGCCATGGCGTTCCGCGTAGCTGGCGCGGCCTTCACCGTTACCGTTTTGCTGCTGCCACTGCGGCGTCGCCTCGCCGCCAACGCTGCTCTGACCGAGGTTGATTCCGCTCTCAGCCAGCGCGTGACGTAGCTGCGGCATAGCCGCCTCGACCGCCGCGCGTACCTGGCCGTGTGCGGAAGCGATGTGCAGCTGCGCCTGTTTATCGTCGAGCTGCAGGGTGATCTGCAGCGCCCCCAGTTCCTGTGGATGCAGGCGCAGTTCGGCGCTCTGCTGGCCGTTGCGGTGGAACATCAGCACCTGCTGGCTCAGCGCCTGCTGCCATTCCGGGCTGCCGAGCTGGGCATTAAGCTGCGGCGTCGGCGGCGCGGTTACCAGCGCGTTGGTGGGCGTGGCGCTTTGGCTGGGGCTGGCGGCGGCGAGAGCGACGGCGGCTGGCTGCGCCGGAGTATTCTCCGCCGGATGTTCGGCCATATCGTGCTGCGGCGTGGTCGCGGTCTGCGCAACATGAGAAGGCAGATTTTGCCCGCTAAGGGGAGCCGTGCCCGGCTGCGGCTTCGCCGCCGCTTCGCCTTCCGGCAGGTTCGCGACATGCTGAATAGCTGCGTTGCCGATGTGGAGCGCGGTTTTATCGCCGCTGGTCGCAGCTTGTTGAGCCTGCGGTAGCGCGGTCTGCGGGGTCGGGGCGACGATTGCCGCCGGCAGCATGGCGTACAGCGCCTGTAGCGTTGCCGGATCTAAGGCTTTCGCCTCGCTGAGCGGCGGCGCATCCGCGCGCGTATCCTCTTTTTTCACTGTCGTGTCGACGGCGTTTTCCGCCGATGGCGGTAACGCATTGACCAGCAGCGCGCCGCGTTCGCCAAGCGCGGCCAGCAGTTGGTTAAGCTGGTTACGGCTTAGCGGCGGGGCGCTTTCATCGTCGGCGCTCAGTGCCGGCGGCGGCAGCGTGCCGCTTTGCGCGGGCGTGAAGCGCGCGCCAAGCAGTTGCGCAAAGGCAGATGACAGCTGAGCGTCGTCGAGCGCCAGATCCGGCAGGGCGCTGGCGTCGCCGGGCAGGCTAAGGGCGGGCAAAGCATTGAGATTCATGAAGCGGTATTCCTTTGTGTACTGCGTTGCGCGAACTCATCCATCAATTTTTGATTACGTTTGTTTTCCAACTGCAGTTCGGCGTTTTGCGCGCGCGTGTGCAGGGTATCGTAGGCGTTCAGCCGCTGCTGATGGTCCTGCCACTGCTTCACGGCGTGATCCACCTTTTGTCCCCACTGCAGCAGCTGCTGGCGCTGTTGTTCGATAGCCTGTTCGAGGGTGGCAATGAACTGCTGGTAATTCTGCCAACGCGAGCTTTCCATGCCGCCAGAAAGGGTGCTGTTGAGCTTCTGCCGGTACTCGTCCTGATAGTTAAGCAGCATCGTCAGCTGTTGCTCGGCGGCCTGTTGCGCCTGGCGCGCCTGGCCCAGACGCTGCGCCGCCTGTTCGACGGCCTCCTGGGCCAGATTGCGCAGGGTAATCAAAGGGGACTGTGCTTTCATGGCGTGGCGTCTCCGATGGCGTTAAACAATCAACTGCTGTAGCTGCTGGCAGGCTTCGTCATAACCGCAGCGCTCGAAAATTCCCTGCTGCAGATAGGTCTCCATTTGCGGATACAGGGTAATAGCTTTATCCAACAGCGGGTCGCTACCGGCGGCATAGGCGCCGACGCTTATTAAATCGCGGTTACGCTGGAAGCTGGCCAGCATCTGTTTAAAGGTGCGTACCCGGCGATAATGTTCGTCATCGATAAGCGACGTCATCGCGCGGCTGATCGAGGCTTCAATATCGATGGCCGGGTAGTGACCGGCCTCCGCCAGACGTCGGGACAGCACCACGTGACCATCGAGGATCGCGCGCGCCGAATCGGCGATCGGATCCTGCTGATCGTCCCCTTCGGTGAGTACGGTATAGAAGGCGGTGATCGAACCGCCGCCGCTGATACCGTTGCCCGCGCGTTCAACCAGCGCCGGCAGTTTGGCGAATACCGATGGCGGATAGCCTTTGGTTGCAGGCGGTTCGCCGATCGCCAGCGCGATTTCTCGCTGCGCCATCGCATAGCGGGTGAGCGAATCCATGATCAGCAGCACGTGCTGGCCGCGATCGCGAAAATCTTCGGCGATACGGGTGGCGTAAGCGGCGCCCTGCATGCGCAGCAGCGGCGATACGTCCGCCGGGGCGGCGATCACTACCGAACGCGCGCGTCCTTCGGCGCCGAGAATATTCTCGATAAAGTCTTTTACTTCCCGGCCGCGTTCGCCGATCAGGCCGACGACGATAACGTCGGCCTGGGTGTAGCGCGCCATCATGCCCAGCAGCACGCTTTTACCGACGCCGGAGCCGGCGAACAGTCCCATACGTTGGCCGCGCCCAACGGTCAGCAGGCCGTTGATGGTGCGCACGCCGACGTCCAGCACCTGCTCGATAGGGGTACGCTGCAGCGGGTTAAACGGCGCGGTAATCAGCGGCGCGCGATAGCCGGTTTCCGGCGCGGGCAGGCCGTCAAGCGGCCTGGCGCCGCCGTCGAGCACGCGTCCCAGCAGCGCCGGGCCCAGCGGGAGTTGTTTACCGGCGTGCTGGCCGTCCGTCGCGCTGCGGGCGTAAACTCTCGCCCCTGGCACGATCCCTTCGACCTCTTCCAGCGGCATCAGATACAGCCGCTGATCGTTAAAGCCGACCACTTCGCTTTCCACTTCCTGCACGCCGCCCCCGCCGTCGCGCTCGATAAGGCAGGTTGCGCCGAGCGGCAGCTGCAGGCCGGTGGCCTCCAGCACCAGACCGGTGGCGCGGGTCAGACGGCCATAGCGTCGTACGGTCGGCGTACGGGCGATACGCTGCTCCAGCGCTTCCAGCGAATTCAGCCAGCGGCCGAGACGGGCGGTCATCACAGCTCTCCCGGCGCGGCGAGGCGACACAATTCATGCCAGCGGGTGGCGAGGCTGGCGTCGAGATCGCCCTCCTCGGCGCTGACCTTACAACCGCCGGGATGCAGATCGCCATCCGCCAACAGCCGCCAGCCGTGCAGGCTGAGGGTGGTGCCTAACTGCTGCTCAACGCGCTCATAATCTTGCGGGTGTACGCGCAGCTGCGGCTTGCCGTTGAACATCGGTTCTTGCTGGATCAACTGTTGAATTTGCGTCAGCAGGGCAGTGCCGTCGCAGACCGGCGGCTGGCCAAGCACCTGTTTCGCGGCGGTTAGCGCCAGCTGCATAAGGCGTGAGGCGATGACCGAATCGAGCGCATCAAGGGTGTGCTGAAACTCGCTCACCAGCTGTTGCCAGTGGTCGGTCAGCGGCTGTTGCTGCTGTTGTGCTTCCAGCAGCCCCTGCTGGCGGCCCTCCTCAAGTCCCTGCTGAAATCCGGCTTCATAGCCTTTTTGCTGGCCATCGGCATAACCGGATTGCTGACCTTGCTGCTCGGCCTGCAGGCGCAGGGCGGCAAGCTGCTGCTGCAGTTCCGCCTGAGCGTCAGGCTGCAAGGCTTCGTTATCCAACGTCGGTAGCGGTGGTTCGAAAGCTGGCGCCGCGTCGCCGAGGTCGTTGAGCGACCAGGGCTGCCAGGGCATGGAATTAATGCGATCAGACATAGGTGTCCTCGCCGCCGCCAATAATCATTTCGCCGCTCTCCGCCAGCCGTCTGACTATCAGCAGAATCGCTTTCTGTTCGTTTTCCACCTGCGACATGCGCACCGGCCCACGGTTGGCGAGATCGTCGCGCAGAATATCGGCCGCGCGCTGGGACATGTTTTTGAGGAACTTCTCGCGCAGCGGCTGCTCGGCGCCCTTCAGAGCAATCAGCAGCGATTCGTTGTCCACGTCCTGCAGCAGGCGCTGGATACTGCGATCGTCGACCTCCACCAGGTTTTCGAACAGGAACATCTCGTCGATGATCTTCTGCGCCAGCTCGCCATCGTATTCGCGCATCGCGTCGATAACGGCTTCTTCCTGCTGGGTTTTCATCAGGTTGATAATCTCGGCGGCGGTACGCACTCCGCCCATTTTGCTGCGCTTGAGGTTCTGGCCGTCGAGCAGGTTGTTGAGCACTTCGGTCAGCTCCGCCAGCGCCGCCGGCTGCACGCCGCCGAAGGTGGCGATACGCAGCATCACGTCGTTGCGCAGGCGCTCATCGAACTGCGCCAGAATATCCGCCGCCTGGCCGCGCTTGAGGTGTACCAGGATGGTAGCGATGATCTGCGGGTGTTCATCGCGGATCAGGTCGGCGGCGCTCTGCGGCTCCATAAAGTTGAGCGTCTCCATCCCGGAGGTGGTTTCGCGGGATTCGAGGATATCCTCCAGCAGGCTGGCGGCGCGCTCTTCGCCCAGCGCTTTCACCAGCACCGATCGCAGGTAGTCGCTGGCGTTGACGCTCAGGGCGGCGAACTGTTCGGCATCGTCTTCAAATTCAGACAAGATCTCGCCGAGCTGTTTATGCGAGACCTGGCTCATGCCGGCCATGGTGCCGCTCAAAAGCTGGACTTCGCGGGAGGAGAGGTGCTTGAGCACCTCCGCCGCGCGGTCTTCGCCCAGCGTCATCAGTAAAATGGCGCTTTTATCGGTTCCGGTCAGGCTCATAGTTCGTTACTCATCCATTGGCGGATTACCAGAGCGACGACCCGCGGATCTTTATCCGCCAGTTCGCGGATGCGCTGGCTCTGGACTTCTGCGCTGACGCGCTGCTGCGATTTACGGCGCAGCGCCAGCTCCTCATTGCTTGGTTTATGGCTGTCGTTCGCTTTAGCGACCGGCGCGCTGGCGGCGGCGACCGCGGCTTGCTGTGCGGCCTGACGCTGCTGCAGCTGTGGCTTAATCAGCTTGCGCCACAATACCCAGCCGAACAGCAGCACCAGCAGATAACGTCCCAGTTCGAGCAGCAAATCGATAAACGCCTGGCTCTGCCAGAACGGCAGCTCGCCGCCGGTCATCTGATTGTCGGTAAATGGCGTATTGACTACCTGCAGGCTATCGCCGCGGGTGCTGGAGTAGCCCATCGCTTCGCGAACCAGCGCTTCAATCTGCGCCAGTTGTTCTTTACTCATCGGCTGCGCTTTGCCGTCGGCGTTGAGGCTGTAGTTCACCACCACGGCGACCGACAGACGCTCCACCGTCCCGGCTTTTTGTTGGGTATGGCGGATGGTGCGATCGAGTTCGTAGTTGGTGGTGGCGTCGCGTCGGGTGCTTAACGGGCCGCTGTTGGCCGCGGCGCTACGGGTGTTGGTCGCGTTGTTGGCGTTATTGGCCGTCGGTTTAGCCGTTTCAATCGGCGCGGTGGCCGGCGCGCTCGGCTGGTTGGATAACGCCCCAGGAACCCCGCCCACCTGCGGTCCGCCGATTTGCTCGTTGCTGCTGGTTTGCTGCGAACGGATCGCCGCTTTATCGGGCTGCTGGTTCGGCTGGTACTGTTCGTCGGTCTGCTCGCGGGAGGCGAAATCGATCTGTGCGGTCACCTGAGCACGTACGTTGGCGCTGCCGACCACCGGCGCCAGGATCGTTTCAATGCGTCGCTGATAGCCGCTTTCCACTTCGCTGGCATATTTCAACTGCGAGGCGTTGAGGTCGCGCCCGGTGCCGTCAGACTGCGTCAGCAGGCGTCCTGCCTGATCGACCACGGTGACGTTGCCAGCCGGCAGGCCGGCGACGCTACTCGATACCATATAGACGATAGCGTTGATTTGGCCATCATCCAGCGCACGGCCCGGCTGCAGCGTCAGGGTGACAGAGGCGGAAGGGGATTTTTGCTCGCGGACGAACAGCGAGGGCTTCGGCAGCGCCAGGTGCACCCGCGCGTTCTGCACCGGCCCCAGCGACTCGATAGTGCGTGAGAGTTCGCCTTCAAGAGCGCGTTGATAGTTAATCTGTTCGCTGAACTGGCTGATGCCGAATTTTTCCTGATCCAGCAGTTCGAAGCCAACTGCGCCGCCCTTCGGCAGCCCCTGCTGCGCCAGACGCAGACGGGTTTCATGCACTTTCTCCGCCGGGATCATCAGCGCCGCGCCATTCTCGGCGAAGCGGTAGGGGATGTTCATCTGCGTCAGTTGGGTGACGATAGCGCCGCCGTCGCGATCGTTCAGGTTGCTGTACAGCACGCGATAATCCGGGCTTTTCGCCCACAGCAGCAGTGCGACGATAATGGCGATAGCGGCGGAGGCGGCCACCAGCAGTGGTATTTTTGGATTGGCGCGCAGACGGCTCCAGATGGCCTGCAGGCCGTTGTCGCGGCTTTCGCCGGCGGATAACGAGGCACTCATGGTTGGCGGTATCCTTCGCTGGCGTTCAGGCGGCGACGCGCGCTGGCGTGCTGACGAACGGTATGGATAGCGTTATGTGACAAAACAGACTCCCTGATACACATCTTTTCTCAATAGCGGCGCTCCCATTTCTGGGCAGGCCATTATTCGTCTTATCAGATGATTCTGATTGCCCGATAAGCCGGGTTTTTTGCGGCTAATTAACCGCTTTAAGCAAAAATCGCTGTGTTAGGGTGTGCAGCATTGGAGAAGTACAGGGTGAAATAGCGCCTGGCGATCACGACAGTATTGAGGAAAAGATGGCGATTCAGGGTATTGAAGGCGTACTGCAACAGATGCAGGCGATGGCGATTCAGGCGGGAAATAACGGGCAGAATAGCGTACCGCAGGAAGTCAGTTTTGCCAGTGAATTGACCGCCGCGCTGGGTAAAATCAGCGATACCCAGCAGGCCGCGCGTCAACAGGCGCAAAACTTCGAGCTGGGCGTGCCGGGTATCAGCCTGAATGATGTGATGGTCGATTTACAGAAATCTTCAGTTTCGTTACAGATGGGCGTACAGGTGCGCAATAAGCTGGTGGCGGCCTATCAGGACATCATGAATATGCCAGTTTAGGTGTGGCAACAACCTTTCGTTATAGGGCTTGTTCAACTTCTTATTTCTAGTGAAAAAATCCGGTGCAATGTTCGATGCAGTTGATTGATGAATGGACATATCCCCGTCATGATTTTTGGGGGGGGAGGGGTGGATATAAAATATATTTTTTGAAGTTCTATTGGTTTCTTAATATATATCTAAGTTAATTTGCTATTGTAACCAGGTTGAGTGGTTAAAACAGATGGCGGGTGACATTGATATATTTCTCACCATCTGTCAAATATGAGTTTAAAACTGACCAAGTGTTATGCCTGATATTTTTTTTTGAATGCCAGCTTTACAATTGGGAAAATTCTTTCCAATAATTTTGGTTTTTCAATGAAACGATATGATAAATATCCAAATGCTATTGATATAGTAGCGATAATTAATGTGGCTACGTAAAAATTAATTCCATGTAGAATCGGTAATTTTTTGAAAACAGCTACACAAGCAGATACAACAAAGAGGTGGCTGAGATAGATAGAGAAAGATGCATCCCCAAGCGTCGAAAGTGCTTTATGGATTTTAAAGGATTTTATGCTCTCCTCGAGAGAGATGAACCATACAAATATAAAGAACATTGGGATACCCCACATTGCAAATCGTCTGTCTGGTGCGGCAGGGTCTAGCGTACTGTTATTTATTTCAGTAAATATTAAAAATACAAATGAAGCTAATGAAAGAACGGAGATTAAAATAAAGTTGTTTTTTAATTTCTGATTAATATATAGCTTGTAAGCAATAATTCCTAGAATGAACTCAAGTGCAATGCTTCGCCCTAAATAATCAATAAGGAAGAAATTAGTAAATAATGATGTAGTATAAAAAGCTATAATGATGAGGCTGGATGTTATCGCAATGTTTCTCTTTAAAAATAAGGAAGTGGCAAAAATAAGATAAAAGAACATTTCATAGGTAAGAGACCAACCAACTTTAAGTGCAAATTCTTGGTTGTAAAAAGGAATAAGGGTTAATGAGCCTAAAACAGTAATACCATCTTTACCTTCAGATGGTTTAATAAGTTCAGGTGCTATTAATAAAATAAAAATAGCCAATGATGTATATAGCCAGTACATTGGGTAAATTCGTTTCACCCTCTTTTTTATGAAATTTACGGGTTCGTTTTCACGGGTAGAGATTAACATCATAATAAAACCAGAAATGATGAAAAACATATCGACGCCCGATGCACCAAGCTGTAGAAAGTGCCCAGGGTAAGAAGGTGTGTTTAGCTTGAAAGACAAATGATGAATTACAACTAACGCAGCTGCAATAAATCTCAAAATTTGTATGCTCGCCATGTACTATTCCATATATACGTTTACAAAAGATTTATATTTTAGCAGTGATAGGATGATAATTAAACATAAATATGATTTTGTTAGCTATTTTATTACATTGAAATTCAGTTCATTCCTATAGTACAAAATGGTGTTGTAGTATGTATGGGTTCAAAACACGAAATTTTTGGTAACATATATAGACACATCCTGTGATGCAATTTTTTTTCAGTTAAGTGATAAACGTAGATATGTCGCCATTTCCGGTTCTGATAAGATTTCGTTTTCCCGAACCAGGAAGAAATCAACCAGACAGGTACTAATCATCCTCTGCTGACTGACTTGCCCTTACTGCCCCTCAGTTTATCCTGCCTAAGATCTTACCCGTTTTTCCATCTTCTAAAGTCACCAGCGCCTACCAAGAAAGGCAGTTTGACGAGGTTGATATTCAGTATTGTGTGTCAACATTGCCCGTATAATTCTGGCCGTTTTTGTCGCCATAGCGACAACTGCAGCACAGTAGTGCTTCCATTCAAGAAGTCCCTAGAGCCAGATATTCTCCTCCACTGCGCCATTCCAATTGACCCAGGTGGTAAGTACGCTTGCGCCGTGAACCAGGATGTATCTGAAATATTCATCGCCACGTTTGCTGATCTCTGTCTGTTGCTGTTTCCCGCAGCTTGAATGTTCCTTTGATGTCGGCCCCAACTATGAAGCAGAACTGCTCTGCGACGCTGAATTATCGGGCATTGCCCTCTGCTGCTACTATATAAGTAGCCGTTAACATGCAACCTCCTGGGATTTTGGATATTTTCTGACAGGTTTCCTGCACAACTATACCACGAAGCCTGAACTTCTTCTGCCTGTTGAACGTGATCTTAAAATTCTCAGTTATGTTTAGCCTGTGAAGATGCTGGTTCTGACAGAGGGAGATAAATCATTTTCGCCGTACTCCATTTCTAGCTTGCAGATACATTTATGGGGAGGTTGTGGGTGTAATCCCCCGGCGCTCGTGCTGAGCTAGCGTATCTCGGTTTCAAGTGTGGTAGAACCGACATTTATCGTCTCACTGGCTTATCGATTTGAGTTGCCCTTATCAACAATCAGTTGTGCACATTCAGCCTGTACTCAGGAGTGAAAGTACGTTTGGTTTTCTTGTTCATTAAGTCACCTGTTTTGTGTTGAGATGAAACTATCACCATTAATCTGGTAGCCTGATTTACTATGCCGCTACAAATTTGGCCCGTGTCAGCATCTTTCGCAAAATAATATGACCTTCGTGATCTACGCCATGAAGCTAGAAAACGTTTTTGCTTGGTTGATACCAAGAATTGATATTGTCATGTTGACACTCCTCATTTTTGAGGACGTATTGCAACGAACCAGTCTGGTACTTAGATACAGCGAAATCTAGAGCGTTTATCTCATTATCTCTGCACTAATAGAGTTCAAACTTGAATTCTGCTTCTCCATAAAATTTCAGTTGGATCAGTATTTCATGACAGTTTTTCCGCACAGAGTCAATGAGTTAAAGAAATCTTTGAGGAGGACTTACGCTGCGGTTTTATGTTGGTGTCTTCGTTATATTTTCGCCGATTTAGTGGTCTGTTACTAATGGGGGATATACCAATCCACCGAGAAACGCCGTCATTTGTAAAGCAATAAGGAATATGCATCTGTATTAGTTGGGTGACGAAAGTGCGGGTACTTGCAGTATTATTGGGGGAAGAAAGACAGTTCTGGCGGGAAAAAACGGGCAGAATAGCGTACCGCAGGGAGTCAGTTTTGCCAGTGAACTCACCGCCGCGCTGGGTAAAATCAGCGATACCCAGCAGGCCGCGTGTCAACAGGCGCAAAACTTCGAGCTGGGCGTGCCGGGTATCAGCCTGAATGATGTGATGGTCGATTTAAAGAAATCTTCAGTTTCGTTGCAGATGGGCGTGCAGGTGCGCAATAAGCTGGTGGCGGCCTATCAGGACATCATGAATATGCCGGTTTAGTTATACAATCTCGGCGCATTCTCTTCCTGCAAACCGCTATGCTAACGCTGGCGGTTTTGTCTATTTACGGCGACAACGGCAAAAAACTGCTCGCCTCTGCATTGATTTTGCTCTTTCACCCGGTGAATGAATGGGCCTGAAGTATCATTACTATTGATAGGGGATACAGATCAATAGCTGTTCATCGATCGTCACAAACGATCTGACTACTAGCACTACAAACTGTATGGTCTTGCCAAAATAATTCTAATTTGGAATAGCAGATGTCCGGAAAAGTAGACTATCAGTTGCGGAGTAAGGTGTGGATTGGGATTTTCCTCGGTTTGTTGGCCTTTTGGGGAACGATTGCGACGATTGTTACCTTAGCGTTGGCTTAACAAGGACAACTTACACCATTATTAAATATCGGCTCTTCAGCCAGAAGAGAGGGTATCTTTGTTTTAGCAGTGTAAGGCGAAAATTTAAATTTGGATGGCAATTCACTATCGTTTCTCGGCCCGGTGGCAAATAATCCGCGCAAATTTTGCTCCGTGGAGGCGTTATGCTGTGGCTTCAGACCGTTGTATTTTTTGTCGTTTTAGCTTTTGTCGCGATAGCGATGATTCATGAAACCTGGCGACAGGATAGCGAGTAACCGCCGTTTCAACTCCCTCTGATCTGTCTCCCTCCTTAACAGTGACTAAACTTAGAGCATGGCTAACGGTCTTCTGGAGGGTGTTGTGAATAGATTCCACGATGAATACGACGAGCGGGAACTGTACCATATGGTCTGCCGTTGGGAGGATGAAGGTGGGGCGGTAGCGTAACGCATCTCCTTTAAACTGACCGCATTCTGGCGGATCAGGCGTGAAACCGTTGTATGGCATAAACGCGCGCGCTTGACCCCTGGCAACTTCAGGGGCAATATTCCACGGCCTGTGGTAACCCCGGCTGTCTGCATGACACCTGAGCATTTGGTTGAGCGATATAACGGGTATCTTCAGTCGGAAACGTTGGAGAAATATATAACCAGCATGGAGGAGCCTGGCGTGGGAAAGCAGCTAACAGAAGATGATCTTCGTGAACATGGCTTCACCGATAAGGAGATTGCCCGCCTGCGCGAAATCCTGACGCGACAAGAAAGTAACAATGAAACCTATGCTACTTTGATCGACAGTTTACGAAAACGTTTTTGGGGGGGCGTTATTGTTGTTTGTATTGCCTTTGCCATAGTCGTTTCGTGGATTTTTAACTTCGAAAGTAATGATTTTACTTATCCGCTAACCATTATTTTTATTCTGATTGCTGTTTGGAAATTAACACCTTTTTCGATGGTTTTTAAAGCATATCTTATCTACTTGAAAATCGAGTGATTACTTATTATCAATTTCATATATGGTATTGCCTGTCTGTATTCCTTTACCGTTGATGAAACACCTTTAAGAGCCAACGCAGGGGCGCTCATTTCCAGAGGAATACATCCATATTTTATCCTCGTGACAAATATCATATTAACCCGGTCAAGATAACATAGATTATTTTACAGGCATATTTCCCTAAGCTTGTGAGTTGTTTCTTTTAGCTGGCAGGGCGCGTAGAATATTTAATTGATGAATGAGTGGGGCGTAAATGAAACTATATATTATTGCTTATTCACTCCTGTAAAACCCGCCGATGGCTTACCAGGCAACACTCAGCATTGCCCTGGCGAGCCCCATCATGCGCTTCCTGGCCGGAATATCAGGCTGTAAGGTTGTTGTTATTGTAATTCTTCGCTTTTGCTCTTAATGGCGACCACATTATCGGACTGCAGTTCGCCAAGCAGGAGCGAACGATCGTCGAACTGGCCGTAAGCGGTGTTGACCGCGTTCTGGCGAGTGGATTGATCGATCAGCGTTTTTAATTGTTCCATCCGCTGTTGCAATAGCCCTTTCAGTACTCCCTCATTGTCGATAATCTGCTTCAACTTAGCGTTGAGCATCTCTTGCAGAGCCAGCGATGGCCCCGCTTTGCCGGTAAATTCGGCGGTTTTCTCGACCGCCGTCACGTAGGCAAACTGCATTTCCACCAGCGCTTCCCATTGCCCGGCGCGTGCCAGGGCAATCATCTGGCTGCTCAGGGTATGGATCTGCTGATAGGCGGCTAAAAGCTGCTGTTGGCGTTCCATCACAATGTACCCTGAGCAGGTTGATAGTTTGGCCCAATTTGCCGCCACGCATCGGCGATATTCTCCAGCAGCTTGACCACTTCGACGATCGCCGCTTCGTCATTATGCAGGTTGGCCTGCATCAGGCGTCGCTTCATATAATCGTACAGCGCCGCCAGATTATCGGCGATTTCGCCGCCTTGCTGGTGGTCGAGGCCGCTTTTCAACCCGTTGTCGATGATGTTGATTGCCTTCGACAGCGCCAGGCCTTTACCGGCGATATCCCCCTGATTCATCAGGATGCGTGCGCGAAGCAGGGCGTTAAGCGCCCCGTCGAACAACATTACGATTAACTGGTGCGGACTGGCGCTCATCGCGCTGCTTTCCAGACTGACCTGTGCGTAGGCTTGCGTGCCGCTACGGTTATACATGCTGTTTCATTACCTGATTAAGGGTTACTGGGACGAGAACTGCTGTTGTAAGTAGTTACCCGTGCTGCTCAGCTTGGACATCATGGTATCCAACTGAACAAACTGTTGTTTATAGCGATCGATAGTGTTCTGGATGCTGTCGGAAACGGTGTCGATCTGGATATTCAGGCGATCGAGATTGGTGTTGATGCTTTTGGTCGAGTTCTCGATGATGCCGCCCGCTTTAATATAGTTCTGGATTTCATTATGGATTTCGGTGGCCATCCCGGTGTCTTTACCGTTGCCGGCGAAGAAGTTGGCGACCTGATCCGGTTTCTCGTCGAGCGCTTTATTGAGCTTGGTGCTGTCGACTTCAAGCTTGCCGGTTTTGGGATTGGTAGAGATCCCGAGGTTGCCAAGGCCTTTCAGCTCCGGGTTGTCCTGAGCGGCGCTGAGCGCGCTTTTAATCGAGGACTGAATGCCACGCAGGGTGTTATCGCCCAGCAGCGCGCCGTTCTTGGCGCTTTGCGCTTCACCGCTTTTCACCGGGGTATATTTGGTCAGCGAGCCGAAGGTGTCGAGCAGCGAATTATAATTATCCACCCACTCTTTGATTTTGTCGGCGGTGCCGCTTTTATCGATGCCGATCACCAGGTTTTGCGGTTCGCCGGCTTTGGTGGTGGTTTTCAGGTCGATGGTGACGCCCTGCAGCGCATCGGCAATCGAGTTGGTGCTGCGCTTAATTTTGGTGCCGTTGACGATAATCTCCGCATCCTGTCCGGCAACGGTCTGTTTCATCGCGCCGCTGTTGCTGCTGCTGTCGTAATTGAGGATGGCGCCGAGCTTATCGTCGTTATTCACCTGCAACGACACGGTGTTTTTCTCGCCGGTGCTGGTGGAGCTCAGCGCCAGCTGATAGTCATTGTCGCCGACGCGCATGATGCTGGCGGTAACGCCGGCCTTGGCGCCGTTGATGGCATCGCGCATCTCCAGCAGCGAGGTCTGGTCGTCGCTCAGCGGAATCGTGGTCTCTTTCGGCGGATTACCGGCGGTGATCGTAATGGAACGATCGCTATTGCCAGCGGTACCCAGTTTTTCCTGTTGATCGGTAATCGTCGCCTGGGTGGTCAGGGTTTGCGGCTGCGCCAGCTTCTGCACTTCAACGCTATAGTTGCCCGGCACCGCCTTATCGGTGGTGGTGATGGTGAACTGGTCGTGCTTGGTGGCGGTGGTGCTGTTGAAAAACTCCGGCTTGGCCAGCTCCTTGCTCAGGTTATCGAATTTTTCCAGCGAGCTTTTTAACGTGCCGTAAGCCGTTAGCTGCGCGTTATAGCTGGTTTGCTGAGTGGTATACGGCGTCAGGCGCTGTTGTTCCGCCTTGCTGAGTTTGTCCAGTAAACCGTTGAGGTCGAGTCCTGAGCCGATGCCTAAGGAACTGATCGATGCCATTGGTGTTTCTCCTTACTAATGACGTTATTCGCTTATTGCGTTATCGGCCCAGTGGAGAAAAAGTTTACCGAAAAAGTGAAAAAGGCGATGGCGTAATAGAAGAGGGAAAAAGCGCGTTATTTTCGCCATTGGCGGAGGGGGAAAAATTTTTCAAAAAATGGCTAAAGGTTGCAGAGGATACGTCGATACCAGAAGGGACGGTGGTTGACGCCGTGGGCAAGCAAGCCCGAACCTTTTAACCACGTTGCACAGAACGCAACTGACTCGTAAGGAATGCATATAATGGCACAAGTAATTAATACCAACAGCCTGTCGCTGATGGCGCAAAATAACCTGAACAAATCCCAGTCTTCCCTGGGCACGGCGATTGAGCGTCTGTCTTCCGGTCTGCGCATCAACAGCGCCAAGGACGATGCCGCGGGTCAGGCGATCTCCAACCGTTTCACCGCTAACATCAAAGGCCTGACTCAGGCTTCCCGTAACGCTAACGACGGTATCTCCCTGGCGCAGACCACCGAAGGCGCGCTGAATGAAGTCAACGATAACCTGCAGAACATCCGTCGTCTGACTGTGCAGGCGCAAAACGGTTCTAACTCTAAAACAGACCTGCAGTCTATCCAGGACGAAATTACCGAGCGTCTGTCTGAAATCGACCGTATTTCCCAGCAGACCGACTTTAACGGCGTTAAAGTACTGAGTAAAGATCAGTCTCTGACTATTCAGGTTGGCGCTAATGATGGCGAGACTATTAGCATTGATCTGAGCAAAGTTGATGCTAAATCTCTGAGCCTGGATACTTTTAACGTCACCGATATGAAAAACAAAGTGGGTGATAAGGTTACCAGCATTAATACTGCAGGGACGACTACCGTGAAGCCTACGCTTGGTAAGGTAGACAACTCAACCAGTGCTAATTCGTTACAGCAATACCAGGATGGTGGTTCGACTAAGTATGCGGTACTCGATGGCGGTAAATACTATGAAGTTGATGTCGATCCTGCAACAGGTAAAGCCGCAGATATTGATATTAGTACTGCAAAAGAAGTAGCAGGTAAAACTAGCGCTGACTTTAGTGCCGCAGCTGATATTACTGTCCCGGGTACCGGTAGCTCTTCTGTTAAGATCTCTGGTTTAAATGCTGGTGAGGAGCTGCACAAATTCGATGATGGCACCGGTACAGATAAGTATCTGGTAAAAACCACGAACGCCAACGGCGAAGTCATCTATAAAAATGCTGATGTTGATACTACGACGGGTGTGGTTACCACCAAAACTGAAAACACCGATGTTATCAATCCGCTGAAACAGTTGGATGATGCGTTGCAGCAGGTTGACCAACTGCGCTCCTCCCTGGGTGCGGTACAGAACCGTTTCGATTCTGTTATCAACAACCTGAACAGCACCGTGAACAACCTGTCCGCTTCCCAGTCCCGTATTCAGGATGCTGACTACGCGACCGAAGTGTCCAACATGAGCCGCGCGAACATCCTGCAGCAGGCGGGTACCTCCGTGCTGGCGCAGGCTAACCAGTCGACTCAGAACGTCCTGTCTCTGCTGCGTTAATCGCACGTCTGATTACTGTCGCATCGCAACCCCGCTTCGGCGGGGTTTTTGCTTTTTGCCCGTAACCGCCTGGCAAAACGGCTGAATGAGAAAGCATGTCGTAAATAGAGACGCTTTTATGCGGTTTTTCCGGCGATTGGCATTTTTGCCCCTGCGCATAATAGCGCTGACTCTCTTATCCGCAGGTTTCAGAAATAGTGAGCGATTTGTATACCGCCGAAGGCGTGATGGATAAAAATTCCCTCTGGCTGCGCTACGTTCCGTTAGTGCGGCACGAAGCGTTGCGCCTGCAGGTCAGGCTGCCCGCCAGCGTCGAGCTTGACGATTTATTGCAGGCCGGGGGAATCGGGTTGTTGAACGCCATCGAGCGTTACGACTCGCTACAGGGAACGGCCTTTACCACCTATGCGGTGCAACGTATCCGCGGCGCAATGCTCGATGAACTGCGTAGCCGCGACTGGGTGCCGCGCAGCGTACGGCGTAACGCCCGCGAAGTCGCCCAGGCGATGCAGAAGCTGGAGCAGCATCTGGGCCGCCCGGCCACGGAAAGCGAACTTGCGCAGACGCTGGGTATCACCCTTGCCGAGTACCGACAAATCCTGCTGGATACCAATAACAGCCAGCTGTTCTCCTATGACGAATGGCGGGAAGAACAGGGCGAGAATGCCGAACGACTGCTGGAAGGGCACGAAGAGGCCAATCCGTTGCATCATCTGCTGGAAGGCAGCCTGCGCCAGCGGGTCATCGAGGCCATTGAAGCCTTGCCGGAACGCGAAAAAATGGTCCTTACCCTCTACTACCAGGAAGAGCTCAACCTTAAAGAGATCGGCGCGGTGCTGGAGGTGGGGGAATCCCGCGTTAGCCAGCTGCACAGCCAGGCGATTAAGCGCCTGCGCGCGAAGCTGGCCAACGAAGGCTAATAACCACCTGCCGGACAGGTGGTTAGCGGATTACGATTTACGCAAATCAATGCGCAGAATGCGCTCCTTCGCCCCTTCGACAAATACCTCAGGATCCCACTCGCGATTGAACCCTTCTTTAATGCCGACGTACAGGGTATCCATGTCCGGCGACAGCACCATTTGATTCGGATAAACCGGGGCGCGGAATTCATGAGTTACCCGCCAGGTCTTGCCATCCACAACGCTGATGGTGCCGCTGGTGAAATTGCTGACGTACAGCTCGTTATATTTTGGATTGAAGCGCACCGCGTTGGCGCCCACTCCGGTACGCACGTAACCCAGCGATTTGCCGTCTTTCAGATCGAAAATATACAGGCCGTCGTGCGGGCCGCTGCGATCGTCGTGATCGAAGGCGACCACGAAAATACGCCCTGAGTCGGAATCAACGATCAGATTTTGCGCGCTGGCCAACTGCGGTGCGTTAAGCGGGATGGTGCGGACAACCCGCTGGGTTCTGGCATCGATCTCGTTGATATAGTCGCGGCCGCCAACGTAGATCTTCTGCGTCTTTTCATCCAGCGTCAGGCCGTAGGCGGTGCCGCGATAGGCGCCTTTGACTTCCCCTTTTAGCTGTAACGTCGTGCCGTCGAGCATCAGCAATTTATGCAACGGACGCATCCCGTCCTGGGTTTTCAGCATATGGCTGTAGCTGACAAATAACAGGTTAGCGGCGCGGCTGTATACCATATGCCGCAGATGTTCGAAGCGCGCATCGGCGGCGCCGTCGGTGGGGAAGCTCAGGCGCGGACTGGTGCGGGTGATTTTACCGCTGGCGGCGTCGAACTGGCTGATACGCAGCGAAGCCGACTGGGTATGGCCGACATAAAGCACGTGCGCCGACTGATTCATCGCCAGCGAGAAGGCGCGCCAGGGCATATCATAGCGCTGGATAACCTGCAGGGTGGCCGGATTAAAGGCGTAAAGATAGCCTTTATTGGCCGCGCGGTTAACCCGGTCGGTGGCCGCGGCGAATAGCAGGTTGTCGCCGTTGTCGAACGCCAGCTCATAAACCCCTTCGTTGGCTTCCTGCAGGTAATTGGTTTTCATCGCAAAGCGCGATGCCTCCCGCGGCGGCGGATCGATGGCGAAAGCCGGGTGGGGGAGCAGGGCGGCGAGCAGTAGCGCAGCCAGCGGTTTTATCAAGTTGCGATTAGGCATGATGGTTATCCTTGTTGACAAATAGGGCTCAGAACTGGATTTCGCCGCCGAAAATATAGGTGCGGCCGCGGGCGGTGGTGTTAACAGACGCGCCCTCTTTGGCGTTATCGAGACTCTGGTTCATACGGTTTAGCGCTTCGGAGTAGTCACGATTCGTTACGTTCTGTACGCTAAAGCGCAGCAGCACGTTCTCGGTCATCTGCCAGCTGCTATAGAGGTCGATAATGGTCGGGATATTCGGCATGCTCTCTTTAGGCACCGTATTGGTGTCGAGGCTAATGCCTTCGGTACTCAGGCGTTTTGATTTACCGGTGAATTTCACCAGGCTGCCGACGGTGAGTTTGCGATCGAACAGGCGCCCGCCGACATCCACCGTGGCGTAGCTGCTGGGGAGGTCGCTAAGGTCGCTATAGGCGAAGCTATAGACCGTGCTGGCAATAGAGGTGGGCTGATCGGTACGCTGCTTGCTCCATGACACATTGGCGTAGGCAAAACCGATGTCGTATCCGGCTTCAATCTCATAGCCCTCGGTGGTCACCGGCGAGGTCACGTTAACCGAGATGTTGGCGTTGAAATCCGGCGAAGCATTGGCGACATCTTTACACAGCCCGCCGTTGCTGCACAGCAGGAAGGATTCGCTGGTGATGTAATCTTTAATCCGCGAGCGGTAGGTCAGAGCTTTCAGATGCAGGCTATCCTGCTCGCTCAATAATCCTTGTTTGATAACGTTAAAACCGGCCTCCCAGGTTTCGGCTTTTTCCGGTTTCAGGAACGGGTTCATCGATGCGCCGCCCTCGTTGGCGAAGAACACTTCCTGAACGTTCGGCGCACGCGAGGAACGGCTCCAGCTGACAAACGGCTGCAGCCATGGCGTCACCTGAGCGGAGAAGGTCGCCGAGGGATTAAAACCGTTATCTTTGACGTTGAGTTGGGTTGCCCCTTGCGGGAAGCATTTTTCGTTATCTGCACAGGCCGGTTTATAGCCCTGTACCCGGCTACGGGTATAGTTGAGATTAAGATCGAGCTGATAAATATCCTTGTTTAATGTCAGCCCGCTATAGAGCGAGGCGATCTTCTGTTTGCCCGCCGGGGCAAAGGCGTTATGGTCGGTCTCGTTATCCTGCACGAAGCGGCGGGAATAGCGGGTGTCCATTAATTTGCCGCCGAGCTGGAAAGCGGCATACAGATCGTCGGTAATACGAAAACGGCTGGTGTTGTTCATGTCCAGCGCGTTGGACTTATTGGTGGTCGAAGAGTCATTAAAATTATACAGCGACTCCGGTTTATATGCCTGATTGCCGCGGCTGGTGCTGGCTAATACATTGAACTCGACCAGTTCATTGAGCGGCGCGTAGTTATAGCGCAGATAGTAGTCGTCGCTGCTAATATCGCGACGGGTAAAACTATTGCGGTAATTACGCCCGGAAAACTCGAAGCGGTTAAATTGATCGACGTTGAAATTGATTTTATATAGCTGCGAGCGCGGCTCCTGACGCAAATATTTATTATCCTCGCCGATAAACTCTTCGCTGCTGCGTCCGCCGCCGTTTTTATAGGTCGCATAGGTGCGGGTGCCGCTGATGCCGAGTAGCGCGCCAAGGCCGCCGCCGTTATCGAAGGTGTCGGTTTTGCCGGCTACCGTTACCATACCGGTGCGGCCGAGTCCGTTATCGCCCACGGAAAAACGCGACAGCAGGCCGACCTGATGCCCCGGTTTTAACACATCATCGATGCCGATGGTGCGCAGATTGGCGCTGCCCGCCAGCGCGTTGACGCCTTGCGAACCGGCGCTGTTGCCGCGGGTGATATCCACTTCGGCCAGGAAGTTGGGGTCAAGCGGTACTCCGGCGGCGGTATTCGCCCCGCCGTGGTAGTTAGCTGGCGCCATGCCGAAGAAGGTCTGGGTGACGCCATCGACCATGGTGTTTACCCGGCCCAGCCCGTTCATGCCGCGGATATTGACGCTGATGGTGCCCTGCAGCGGGTCGATTTGCGTATAGGTGCCCGCCATGCTGCGCAGCGAGGCATCGAGGCTTTGCAGATTCTTATTGAGCGCTCGCGAACTGTAGGCGCCGGGACGGGTATAGCTCTCCTCTGAGGAGCCGACCTGGCCGGCATTTTCCGCCAGCGGGTTATCGGTAATGGTGATAGGAGAGAAAACCGATTCTCCTTCGCTTTCGGCGGCGAAAGCCTGGCCGTTGACGATAAGTAGCCCGGTAACGAGCCCCGTGATTATTTGTGATTTTTCCATAATCCAATCCTGAGGTAATAAATAGTTAACGCACAAAAAGGGCAGCAGCGTGCATCGCGCTTATTGCTAAGTGCGATGACACATTGCCCAAAATAAAAAATTATTAGCGGTCAGTGACCGTGATAAATAACATCCTGGATGCCTGAATAAATAACAGGGAACCCTGGGTTTATATTTTTAATAAGCCGAACTCCACCGGCAGGGTGACCTTATTTATGCCGTTACGCAGCAGCTCTTTTGGCGGCGGCGGAAGTGGACGCGCATTTTCCAGCGCCATCAGCGCGGCGCGATCCAGTGAATGGGTCCCTGATGAGTTCGCCAACTGCGATTGCAACACCTCGCCGCGTTCGTTGACGCTGAAGGTAATAATGACGGTACCGGTACGTTTACGGCGGCGCGCATCTTCCGGGTAGTGGCGCATTTTGTTGATTTTACCTTTCACCAGCGATTCCCAACTGAGCTTGTTGTCGCTCAGGCGCGCGGCATCGCTATCGAGCGGCGCGGTGGTGCGCTGAGTGAGGACGGCCGGCGCCGGGGGCGCGGCGTAGCTGGTGATGGTTGAATTGCCCTTTTCCTCTTGCTGCTGGCGGCGGGACTGTTTTTTAACCTCGATTTTCTTTTTCCGCTGCGGTTCGGGTTTGCTGGCGGACAGCTTTATTTGCGCATTGTCGTGAATATGCAGCTTCGGCGCTTCTTTCACCGCGGCCGTTTCCTGCTCGGTCATCGCCTCGACTTTGCGCTGCTGGGTGACACCCGGCGGCAGCTCGGGATGAATAAATGACACTTCCAGTTCCGGCGCGTACTCCACCATCACCGCGGCAGGGGGGGCGGCATCCGGCGGCGAGGCGAAATGAACGATAAAAGGCACGGCCAGCGCCAGATGACCCAGCACGCTGGCCGTTGTTCCCGTGAACCAGCGGGGGCGCGACGCTATCAATGGCGTGGAGAGAGGGATATTCATTTTTCCGCCGCCACCGACCAGATGTAATCAGCCTGCTTCGCCGTCGGCGTGGTGCCGTCGGTGGTCAGCAGTAACACCAGCGGATTTTCCGCCTGGAGATCGGCCAGATGCAGCGGTACGCCAATATCTTTAGCCGCATGATAGCCGCCGGCAATCAGCAGCGCCGGGCGCGGCGCGGCTTGCATTTGCGTCGCCATCAGGCGATCGCGCTGCTGCTGAATAGCGAGCATAGAGGTGACCTGCTCGCCATCGATTTGCCCGTTATGCATCAGATAGATAATGGCCGATAGCGATTCATGTACCTGCGGGCTGTTGGAGAGCGTTCCGCGGGGAAACGTGGGATGCTGATAGATGTCGCTCACCTGCTGGCGGCTAAGGTTGGCTGCCAGCAGTGGATAAGGTGCTTGCAGCGCGGTCATCACGACGTCGCGATAAAGCGCCCACGGCCAGCCGGGGTTCCAGCGCAGGGTTTCCGCCGCGCGAGTGGCGCTCACGGTCGTCCCGCTGAGGCTGGCCCGCTTGACCCGATTGACCGCCTCCTGCTGGCTTAGGTCGATCATCTCCATCAGCACGCTACCCTGCGGGCGAAGGGTGTGGAGGTTCTGCAGCAGCCAGCGCTCAATCTGGTGATGCTGAGCGTTGGTATGTTCTTCGCCAACAATAACCAGCGGCGCCTGGGCGAGTTGGTTCAGCAATTGTTGCGGCGTCAGGGTGCGCCCGCTGGCGGTATCACGAATATTCGCCTTCTCTACCAGCGCGTGCTCCCCGGCAGGAGAGAGGGGGTGAACCGGGCTGTGACAGGCGCTCAGTAACCACGTGCAGCCTATAACCAGAGTCTTTAAAAGGGGGTCCTTAAACATAAAATATCCATTTTCGGCTTTTTAGTCGTCTTTTCTTCGTATCTTGCTGCTGTAACAGGATGATATGTGATATTGAGAATGATTATCAAGATCATTCTCATTTAAAATTATTGGCAAGGGTGATGATTTCACCCGGCAAACAGCTGGCCGTTGCTGTGTCGCGGAGAGAATCTGTGAAGACGATCAAGATTTTAAACAGCGATAATATTTAAATCTGCCGGCTTAATGTTGTCTTAATGTTTGTTTCGGTCGCGCGTTGAAATAAGCATTTTGTCATCAGGAAATTCTAATTGGCGGTGTTTTTCACTTTTTTAAAATGATGGTAATTGTTTTCATTATCATTCACATTCCTCTGTGATTTAATCCGTGCCAACCCGGTTTCTCCACGGCTTTTCGACTACCCATACTAAGGATTAGCTTATGAATTTCCGCTTATCGGCATATTGCGCGGCGATGCTCGCTGCTTCGGCTCTGTTTACCGCTCCGCAGGTTATGGCTGCTGACAATGGCGACGGCATTGTGGTGTATAACGCCCAGCATGAAAACCTGGTGAAATCCTGGGTTGACGGCTTTACCAAAGAAACCGGTATTAAAGTCACGCTGCGCAACGGCGACGATAGCGAATTGGGTAATCAACTGGTGCAGGAGGGGTCAGCCTCGCCGGCGGATGTCTTCCTGACCGAAAACTCGCCTTCAATGGTGTTGGTTGATAATGCCAAACTGTTTGCGCCGCTGGATGCCGCGACGCTGAATCAGGTCGCGCCGCAGTATCGTCCTGAGCACGGCCGCTGGATTGGCATTGCTGCCCGCAGCACCGTTTTCGTCTATAACCCGGCGAAAATCAGCGAATCTCAGCTGCCGCATTCGCTGATGGACCTGGCGAAACCTGAGTGGAAAGGGCGCTGGGCCGCCTCACCATCGGGCGCAGACTTCCAGGCCATCGTCAGCGCCATGCTGGCATTGAAGGGCGAAAAAGCGACTCTCGACTGGCTGAAGGCGATGAAAACGAACTTCGTGGCCTACAAAGGCAACAGCACGGTGATGAAAGCGGTCAACGCCGGGCAAATCGACGGTGGGGTGATCTACCACTATTACCGCTTTGTTGACCAGGCGAAAACCGGCGAGAACAGCAAAAACACCAGACTGTATTACTTTAAAAACCAGGATCCGGGCGCTTTCGTGAGTATCTCCGGCGGCGGCGTACTGGCGTCCAGCAAACATAAAGAGCAGGCGCAGGCCTTTATCAAATGGATCACCGGCAAGCAGGGTCAGGATGAGCTGCGTACCAATAATGCTTTCGAATATGCGGTGGGCGTGAATGCCGCCTCTAACCCGAAACTGACGCCGCTGAAAGAGCTGGACGCGCCGAAGGTAGAGCCGTCAACGCTGAATAGCAAAAAAGTGATCGACCTGATGACCCAGGCTGGCCTGCTGTAATTTGATGCTGAAGTGATTTATCTATGTCTGTCCTGAGTCTGGTACTCGGAAAGAAAACAGGACGCCTGCCCGAGCGCAGGCGTCCTGCATTTCCGATGGTTGCCTTAGCTGTACTGTTTTCAGTAATGGCGTTACTGCCGTTAGGTTTTGTGGCCGCGGTGGGGATTGAGACCGGCTGGCCGACCATTAAAGCACTGGTGTTTCGCCCGCGGGTAGCTGAACTGCTCAGCAATACGCTGTGGCTGACGCTGCTGGCGGTGCCTATCTCTATCGTACTGGGCGTGGCGGTGGCCTGGCTCACTGAACGCACCGCGCTTGCCGGGCGTCAGCTATGGCCGGCGCTGGCGGTCGCGCCGCTGGCTATCCCGGCATTTGTCCAGAGCTATGCCTGGGTCAGCGCGGTTCCCTCGCTGCACGGCCTGTCCGCCGGGGTGTTCCTCTCGGTGCTGGCCTACTATCCTTTTATCTACATGCCGGTGGCGGCGGTACTCCGTCGTCTCGATCCGACGCTGGAAGATGTTGCCGCCTCGTTGGGTACGCCGCCGTGGAAGGTTTTCTTCCGCGTGGTGCTGCCGCAGCTGCGGTTGGCTATCTGCGGCGGTGCGCTGCTGGTGGCGCTGCATCTGCTGGCGGAATATGGCCTGTATGTGATGATTCGCTTCGATACCTTCACCACCGCCATTTATGACCAGTTCCAGTCTACCTTTAGCGGCCCAGCGGCGAATATGCTGGCGGGAGTGCTGGCGCTGTGTTGTCTGGCGATTCTGCTACTGGAAAGCGTCTCGCGCGGCAAAGCGCGTTACGCGCGCATCGGCGCCGGCGCGGCGCGCGAACAGAAGCGTCGTCCGTTGGGTAATGTGGCCGCATGGGGCGCGCAACTGCTGCTGTTGACGCTGGTGATGCTGGCGATGGGCGTCCCGCTGCTGGTGCTGTGCCGCTGGCTATGGCTTGGCGGGGTGGAGAACTGGCTGCATGCCGATCTTTGGCATTCGCTGCGCCAGACCCTGCTGCTGGGAGCGGGCGGCGCGCTGCTGACCACCGCCTGCGCGATTCCTATCGCCTGGCTCGGCGTGCGTTATCCGCGCCGGCTGTTTCGCCTGCTGGAAGGCTGTAATTACATCACCAGCTCACTGCCGGGTATCGTCACCGCGCTGGCGCTGGTGACGGTCACCATCCACTATGCCCGTCCGGTGTACCAGACCGAGGTGACCCTGTTCCTCGCCTACCTGCTGATGTTTATGCCGCGAGCGCTGATTAACCTGCGCGCCGGTATCGCCCAGGCGCCGGTTGAGCTGGAAAATGTCGCCCGTAGCCTTGGGCGCAGCCCGGCCCGCGCCTTATGGAGCGTCACCATGCGGCTGGCCGCGCCGGGAGCGGCCGCTGGCGCCGCGCTGGTGTTTCTTGGCGTGAGCAACGAGCTCACCGCGACGTTGCTGCTATCGCCGTTAGGCACCCGCACGCTGTCGACCGGTTTTTGGGCGTTGACCAGCGAGATCGACTACGTCGCCGCGGCGCCCTATGCGATGCTGATGATCGTGATTTCGCTGCCGCTGACGGCGGTTCTTTATGTGCAGTCGAAAAAAATTGCAGGATTGTAACATGCTGGAATTGTCTTCTATCTCGAAATCTTTCGCCGACGCGCTGGTGCTCGATAATCTTAATCTGACCGTGGCGCCGGGAAGCCGTACCGCCATTGTCGGCCCGTCGGGTTCCGGTAAAACCACGCTGCTGCGGATTCTTGCCGGTTTTGAAACCCCGGATAACGGGCGAATCGTTCTGCAGGGCAATACCCTGTTTGCCGAAGGCGTGTTTGTGCCGGCGCATCAGCGCGGGATCGGTTTCGTGCCGCAGGAAGGGGCGCTGTTCCCCCATCTTAACGTCGCAGATAATATTGCCTGGGGACTCGATTGCAGTCGCGAAGAGAAACGCCGTCGGGTGGCCGCACTGATGGAGATGGTGGCGTTAGATGCGACATTAGCGAACCACTGGCCGCATGAAATTTCCGGCGGCCAGCAGCAGCGGGTTGCGCTGGCGCGCGCGTTGGCCCAGCGGCCATCCCTGATGTTGCTGGATGAACCTTTCTCGGCGCTGGATACCGGGCTGCGGGCGGCGACGCGCAAAGCCACCGCCGATCTGCTGGCCGAGGCTGGCGTAGCCTCGATCCTGGTCACTCACGACCAGACGGAGGCGCTGTCGTTTGCAAGCCAGGTCGCGGTGATGCGGCAGGGGCGTTTCGCTCAGGTAGGGACGCCGTTCGAGGTCTACTCGCGTCCGGTTGACGAGGCCACCGCGCTGTTTCTTGGCGATGCGCTGGTGCTCGACGCCGAGCTCATGGAAGGGCGCGCCCGTTGCGCCATCGGCGAGTTGCCGACCGACGATCCTCACGCCAGCGGCCGCGGGCGCGTGATGTTGCGCCCGGAACAACTGCGGGTGTCGTCGTGCGCGCCGCAGGAGAGCGCCTTTCGCATCGTGGATGTCGATTTCGCCGGCCATATCTCGACGCTGACCGTGAGGGCGGCGGGGCAATCGATGCCGCTGGTGCTGAAAACCGTCAGCCAGGCCGCCTGGCAAGCTGGCGCCGCGGTTCGCCTGGACGTTATTGGTCAGGCGCGGATATTTTGCGCATAGCGGTGAAAAGCTGAACGTTCAGCTGGGATAAAAATTGATTTGGCGCGGAGATGCGTTAATTCGCTGCTGATGTAGCACATTGTGCTAATTACACTACCAGCGAAGGCTTTAGTATCCGCGCCACTGATCTCGTCGCCATGGAGTGGTAGGTCGTTGGAATATTTCCGCGGGGTCAGTCCATTCTTATTGCGGTGCGAGCTGGAACTGTGATTGTCTCTCCGGCCAGCGCCGCTGGCCGGAGAGCGAGCTATAAATCCAGCACTAACCGGCCGCCTTTAGCGCGTGAGCAGCAGATCAGCATACTCTGCTGGCTGGCTTTCTCTTCATCGCTGTAATACTGATCGCGGTGGTCGGCTTCGCCCTCCAGAATCATCGTTTCGCAGGTGCCGCACACCCCTTCGCGGCACAGACATTCCACCTTCGCCGCTTTGTTATTCTCGATCACCTGCAAAATGGTCATCTCCTGCGGCACGGTAAATTCGCGTCCGGAACGCGCCAGCACCAGGGTAAATGCCTCTCCGCCTTTATCTTCAACGATAAATTGCTCAAAGTGCAGCTGGCTGGCGGGAACCTGATACCGTTCGGCGGCGGCTTTCACCGCCTCGTTAAGCGCTGCCGGGCCGCAGGTATAGATGTGGGTGCCGGGTTCGATATCGGCGAACAGGCGCGACAGGTCGAGACGGCTGCCGAGCGCTGATATGTGAATATCGACCCGGTCGCGCCACGGCGCGGCGCTGAGCGCATCGACGAAAGCATTATTGTCGGCGTCGTGGAAACAGTAGTGCAGCTGCCAGTCAGCCTGCTGCTGTTCCAGTTCAGGAATATGCGCTAAAAACGGCGTAATGCCGATGCCGCCGGCGATCAGCACATGTTTTCGCGCCTGTGGTTCGATGGCGAACAGGTTGTTGGGGGTGGACACCGTCAGGGTATCGCCCGGTCGCACCTGCTGATGCATAAAACGCGAGCCGCCTTTGGAAGGCGACTCCAGACGCACCGCAATCTGCCAGCTGGTGGTATCCAGCGGTGAGCTCATGAGCGAATAAGCATTGCTGTAACGCTGATCGCCATCCTGCATCTGGACGATAATATGGCTACCGCCGCTGAATCCCGGCAGCGGGGCGCCGGTCGGCGACACCAGCGTAAAACGCTTAACCTGGGCGGTGATCTGTTCAACATCGCGAACGATCGTCTCAAACATTTGATAATCAGACATCGCGGAACTCCATCAAAAAATCCCGGCGTGACCAGTGCCGTCGCCGGGAGAGGATATTTACAACCCCTGGCAGAGATACTTCATCTCCAGGTAATCTTCGATTCCGTGTTCCGAGCCTTCGCGGCCAAGACCCGACTGTTTCACTCCGCCAAATGGCGCGACTTCATTAGAAATCAGCCCGGTATTGATGCCGACCATGCCGTATTCCAGTTGCTCGGAGACGCGCCAGATACGGGCGGCATCGTTGCTGTAAAAATAGGAGGCGAGGCCGTAGATGGTGTTATTGGCCTGCTCAATGACCTCTTGCTCATCCTCAAATTTCACCAGCGCGGCCACCGGGCCGAAAATCTCTTCCTGCAGCAGCAGTGACCCCGGCTGTACGTCGCCGATCACCGTAGGGGTGAAGAAATTACCGCCCAGCGGATGCGCTTTACCGCCGGTTAACAGCGTCGCGCCGCGGGTGAGCGCGTCGTCGAGCAGGGACTGGACTTTGCGTCCGGCGTCGGCGTTGATAAGCGGGCCAATCTGGACATCGGACTCGCTGCCATCGCCGACTTTCAAGGCGGCGACGTGGGCGACGAACTTGTCGCAGAATTGGTCGTAGACGGCGCGATGAATATAGAAACGGTTGACGCAGACGCAGGTTTGCCCGGCGTTGCGGAACTTGGCGATCAGCGCCCCCTCGACCGCTTTATCGATATCGGCGTCGTCAAAGACGATAAACGGCGCGTTACCGCCGAGCTCTAAAGAGAGCTTTTTGATGGATTCCGCGCACTGGCGCATCAGCACGCGGCCGACTTCGGTCGAACCGGTAAAGGAGAGCTTACGCACCCGCTCATCGCCGGTGAACACCGCGCCAATCTCACGCGACTGGCCGGTGACAACGTTAATGACGCCCTGCGGGATCCCGGCCTGATTCGCCAGTTCCGCCATCGCCAGCGCGGTAAACGGCGTTTCATTGGCAGGCTTAATTACCATCGTACAACCCGCGGCCAGCGCCGGGCCGGCCTTACGGGTGATCATCGCCGCCGGGAAGTTCCACGGGGTGATCGCCGCGCAGACGCCCACGCCCTGGCGGATCACCATCAGGCGTTTATCGGCGCCGGGGGAGGGGATTATCTCGCCGTTGGCGCGTTTCCCTTGTTCGGCAAACCACTCGATAAACGAGGCCGCATAGGCGATTTCGCCTTCCGCTTCCGCTAGTGGCTTGCCCTGCTCGGCGGTCATAATCTGCGCCAGCGCGGACTTGTTTTCGAGGATCAGGCGGTGCCAGTTCTTCAATAGCGCGGCGCGCTGGGCGGCGGTAAGCGCGCGCCATGCCGGCAGCGCGGCAGCGGCGGCATCCACCGCCTGCTGCGCTTCCGTCCGGCCCATATTGGGGATCTGGCCGAGCGCCTCGCCGGTGGAGGGATTGCTGACGGCAAGGGTCGTACCGTCGGCGGCGTCGCGCCAGCTTCCGGCAATCAGCGCCTGCTGGCGAAACAGATTTGAGTGAAATACGGACATAGCCAACTCCTTCAACGATTACGGCTGGAACACCTGGGCGACCAGATTGTGGAAATGCGCGATCCCATGCTCGGAGATCCCGCTGCCGCTGTTATCCGCCATAATGCGTCCCTGGCCGCGATAGCCGCGGGACTTCAGCCCCTTCTGCACGCTTTCCACCAGGCGTAAATCTTCCGGGCGGAACACGTCGCGATACCACTCAATCAGCGCCTTCTGATCGTCGGTCAGCTCTTCATTGGTGAAATAGATGTCGTAGTTCTGCAGGGTGGTCTCTTCATCCACCGGGAATTCATAAATGACGGTCATCATGCCTTTGATCGGCGTGACGTTGAGCATGGTGCACGGCCACAGCCAGAAACCGTGGAACGCGGCGTCGGTACCTTCTTCGAATTTAAAGGACTGCTCGGACGGTTTGGCAAAGCCATACTGCAGCGTCCATTTGCCGTGCATGGTGTGCCAGTAACGGTCAACCTGCACGGAATCCGAGAAGCCCGGGTGCGCCGGGCCGCAGTGATAACATTCCAGATAGTTATCGACGATATTTTTCCAGTTCGCCGGGGTAAGAGTGGTAAAGCGCGCCGCCAGTTTCAGCTCATGAACATCCGGGCAGACTTCCAGCACTTTGTCCTGTAGCCCCGGTAGTTGTGTTTCCACGCTCTCCGCTTGCGGGTTCATATTGATAAATACAAAGCCGGCATACTCTTCAAGGCGAACCGGCACAAGCGTTGCCTTATCGCTATCGAAATTCTCCACGTTTTCGCAGTTGCGGGCGTGGGCGAGATTGCCGTCCAGCTTGAAGGCCCAGGCGTGATAGGGGCAGGTAATCACGTTTTTGGCTTTACCTTCGCCGCTCAGCAACTGGTGGCCGCGGTGCGGGCAGACGTTATAGAAGGCGCGCAGAATGTTGTCGCGCCCGCGGACGATAACGATATTTTCGCCGATGATCTCTCGGGTAATGTAATCGTTCGGCCTGGCGACTTCGCTGCCGTGGGCGACGCAAATCCAGCTATTGGCGAAGATACGCTCTTTCTCGTGCTCAAACGCCTGGCTGTCGGTGTAAAAACGGGCCGGAATGGTCCAGGCGTCCTGTGGATTGGCACAAAAGTTAATCGGCAGGGTAAAGTCAGGGCTTAAATTGCTCATGTAGGGTCACCTTGTGATTATTGTCAGTAAGCGTTTTTTACAGCGACTGGCCGTCGCCTTTGAGTACCGCGCCAACCGGCAGCGTCTCGGCTTTAACGATCGGCTCGGGCGTATGGGTTTCTATCTGATGCACAGGCACGTGGGCGTAGTCCTGTTTTAGCCAGCGTACAAAGCCGCCGGTCTTGATCAGTAAAATGGCAAGGAACGGTAAGGCGGTTAGCACCACGGTGGTTTTCATGGTTTCCAGCGAAGCGCCGGTAAACAGAATCGATAGCGGGATAAGGGTTATCACCACGCACCAGAACAGGCGCATGCCGCGATCCGGATCCTCGCCTTCGCGCAGGTTACGGGTACTGGTCGCCGCCATGGTGTAGGCCACCGCATCCATGTGCGAAGCGAGGAAAACAATCATCACGAACAGATAGGCGGCGAGGAACAGCTTGCCCGCCGGCAGCGACATCAGCACCTGTTGGACGGCGGTTTCGCCGCCGAGGGTCTGCATGACCTGCGGCACGTTAATCACGCCGTTGACGAACTGATGCATGGCATAGCTTTCCATCACCCCGAAGAAGAACCAGCAGCCGACGGTGCTGCCGAGGATAAGCCCCCAGATCACCTCTTTAATCTTACGGCCGCGGGAGACGCGGGTGACGAACATCGCCACCCCAGGGGTATAGGAGATCCACCACAACCAGTAGAAGACGGTCCAGTTGCGGGTAAAGGCGCCGTCGCCGAGCGGGTCGGTAAACAGGCTCATCTGCAGAAAGTTTTGGGTCGTCAGACCGATGGCGTTGATGATGTTATTGGTGATGAATTCGGTCGGGCCGATCAGTAATACCACCAACGGCAGCAGGAACGCCCCCCAGCCGACCATTTTGCTCAGACGCTGCAGGCCGTTGTTGATACCAATCCACGAACTCATGCAGAAAATACCGCCGGAGAGCAGGATCACAAACGCCTGGACGGTGAAGTTATCCGGCAGTCCGGTGAGAGCTGACAGGCCGCGGGTGAAGGTGGCGGCTGTGACCACCAACGAAATGGTTAACGCGCCGACGGTGGCGATCAGGAACATCAGATCGACCAGGCGGCCCCAAAAGCCCTGCGGATTAACGCCGGTGATCGCCGAAATGATCCCGGAAAGGCTGAGGCCCTTATTTTTCCGCACGTGGAAGTGATAGGCCATGATCAGCGAGGCGAGGGTGTAGGTCGCCCACGCGCTAATGCCCCAGTGGAAGAAAGAGTACGGGATGCTGTATTCCAGCGCTTTTGCTGAATGCGGCGCAATATTCAGGCCAGGGGTCTGGTAGTAATAAGCCCACTCGGCAACACCCCAGTACAGGGTAGAGGAGCCGAGTCCGGCGCAGATAAACATAAACAGCCATGAGAGAGTGCTGTACTCGGCTTTGCCTTCGCCGAGCCGGATATTGCCGTATTTGCTGGTGGCCAGATATAACACCAGTCCCAGCGCCAGCAGCACCAGCACCTGTACCGCGGAACCCAGCAGGCGGGTGACGCCGTTAAAAATCGAATTAGCCGCCTGGGCGGTTTGTTGGGGGAAGAGACTTAATGTAGCGGCGATGAAAACAATGGCCGCCAGGCTGATGACAATCAGCGGCACATCTTTTTTCTTTACGTTGCTCAACATGAGTGATCTCCTGGGCACGGTTGCCCGTCGGTGGCTTTAGCCTGTCGTTGTTATCACGCTGTAGGGGTCAGGGTTCGTAGCAAAATGCTATTAACAATTGGATTATTTCTTCGTTACATGAATTAAACAATTGGCCGATTCGTGAAGCAATAAAACACGGAACGGAAATAATAAAAGGTGAATTGGCGCAGGTTCTTTCCTTTCAGGAATCAATAAAGTTCGCCGCTGTGATGCGGTTCACTTGTCAATCGTGGGGTTTTCTGCATTCAGAGGAGAGAGGGGAGTTGGCGCGAGTTTTCCCGGGTAGCGGCTACGCCTTACCCGGGCTACGGTCCGAGCGACCTGCCTTTTATTTATTCACCACGCTGGCTGAAACTGCTGGTGTTGGTGGCCTCAAAATCGCTGAGACGTTCCCGGAAGGCCGGGGCAGCCCGCATGGATGCGGGCTGAGGGCCGTGTTTTGCAAGGACGCTGCCTCGGCCCGACCCGAAGCCTGCAGGGATAAGTCGAAGGTACCACGAAGTGGCGATTTTGGCGGCCAGAGCCCGGGAGTACAGAGGGCGGCGGCGACTGGCCGCCCTCTGTGCGCTCCCTGCGCCATGAGAGCTATAACGCAGAAGAAATATCGGGAGCGCAATGTGCTCTGAATTAACACAAAGCACATGTTTTTCCCGGACCAAAACCGTTGCAAACCGATGCGATATCTACATGAGCGTGCCATTGTTGCCCCGGTAAGCGCAGCGCCACCGGGGGCGGCCGGGGTAATTACGCCAAAATAGCCTTGCAGATAGCGTCGCTGACCTGCTGCGTTGAGGCGTTGCCTTTCATGTCCGGGGTTTTCGGCCCGCTGGCGATCACCTGCTCTATCGCCGCCAGAATGCCGTTGTGCGCGGCATGGTAGCGCTCGTCGCCGTTTCCGAGGAAATCGAGCATCATCGCCCCGGCCCAAACGGTAGCGATCGGGTTGGCGATATTTTTACCGTAGATATCCGGCGCCGACCCGTGAACCGGTTCGAACAGCGACGGGAAGGTCCGCTCTGGGTTCAGGTTAGCCGACGGCGCAATACCGATAGTGCCGGTACAGGCCGGGCCGAGATCCGACAGAATATCGCCAAACAAATTGGAGCCGACGACCACGTCGAAACGTTCCGGCTGCAGCACGAAGCGGGCGCAGAGAATATCGATATGCTGCTTGTCCCAGCGAATCTCGGGATAGCTTTTGGCCATCTCTTCCACGCGCTCATCCCAGTAGGGCATGCTGATCGCCAGACCGTTAGATTTGGTGGCTGAGGTCAGCGTTTTACGCGGGCGGCTTTGCGCCAGCTCAAAGGCGTAGCGCAGGATCCGGTCAACGCCGCGGCGGGTGAAGACCGACTCCTGAATCACCACTTCATGCTCGGTGCCTTCATTGGCGCGACCGCCAAGGGCGGAATATTCGCCTTCAGTATTTTCGCGCACCACGTAAAAATCGATATCGCCGGCCTTTTTACCCGCCAGCGGACAGGGGACGCCGGGGAACAGGCGCACCGGGCGCAGGTTGACGTACTGATCGAACTCACGGCGGAACTTCAGCAGCGAACCCCACAGGGAGATATGGTCGGGGACGGTATCCGGCCAGCCGACGGCGCCGAAATAGATAGCATCGAAGCCCTGCAACTGCTCGCGCCAGTCGTCCGGCATCATCTTGCCGTGATGGGCGTAATATTCGCAGCTTGCCCACTCCATCTGTTCGAAGCTCAGCGACAGATCCCAACGCTGTGCGGCGGCTTGCAGCACGCGAATACCTTCAGGCAGAACTTCTTTACCAATTCCGTCACCGGGGATGGCGGCAATACGACAGGTTTTTTTCATTCCGGTTCTCACTTTTTAGCGATGATGTTTGACCACCTGCCTATCCTATAATTGACTGGTTCATAATTAATCACGCTAACTGGTGAAACATAAAACACAGATCATGAATAATCTACCGCTGCTAAATGATTTACGCGTGTTCATGCTGGTCGCTCGCCGGGCCGGTTTTGCCGCCGCCGCCGAGGAGCTTGGCGTCTCACCGGCGTTCGTCAGCAAGCGGGTTTCGCTGCTGGAGCAAACCCTGCATGTGATGTTGCTGCACCGTACCACCCGTCGGGTCACCATTACCGAAGAGGGGGAGCGGATCTACGAATGGGCGCAGCGCATTCTGCAGGATGTGGATGAGATGATGGACGAGCTTTCCGACGTGCGTCAGGTACCGCAGGGAACGCTGCGTATTATCAGCAGCTTTGGTTTTGGCCGTCGGGTGGTGGCCCCCGCGCTGTCGGCGCTGGCGCGCCAGTACCCACAACTTGAGCTGCGCTTCGATGTCCAGGACCGGCTGGTGGATTTAGTCAATGAAGGGGTGGATCTCGATATTCGCGTCGGCGACGATATCGCGCCGAATCTGATTGCCCGCAAGCTGGCGACCAACCATCGTATTCTCTGCGCGTCGCCGCAGTTTCTTGCCCGCCATCCGCAGCCGAAGCAGCTTAGCGATCTGGCTACCTTGCCCTGTCTGGTGATTAAAGAGCGCGACCATCCGTTTGGCGTTTGGCAGTTGCACAGCAAAGAGGGCCAGCACGCGATCAAGGTGACCGGGCCGCTCTCCTCCAACCATGGTGAAATCGTGCATCAGTGGTGTCTGGATGGGCAGGGCATTGCGTTACGCTCATGGTGGGATGTCAGTGAAAATATCGCCAGCGGCCATCTGGTGCACGTGCTGCCGGACTACTTCCAGCCCGCCAACGTCTGGGCGGTCTACGTCTCGCGGCTGGCGACCTCAGCCAAAATTCGCACCACCGTGGAGTTTCTGCGCCACTATTTTCAGCAGCACTATCCCCAGCAGTGTATCGTCAGCAGCGAGGAAAACAGCCGGCGACCAGCGCCGCCGGCGGAGGGCGTTACAGACGAGTGACGCTCTGAAGAATCGTCAGCGCGCGGGAGAATTGGGCATCCGGGATGGTCAACGGATAGAGGAAGCGAATGACGTTGCCATACTGGCCGCAGGTCAACAGCAGCAGGCCCTGCTCCAGCGCCTGCTGCTGGATTTTCTGCGCAATCGCCGCCGACGGTTCGCCGGTCGCCGGGTCGAAGAACTCGGCGGCGATCATCGAACCCACGCCGCGTGCTTCCACCAGCGCCGGACACCAGCCCTTAACTTCCTGTAGCGTCGCCAGCAGGCGCTCGCCGAGGAACTGGGCGCGCTCGCACAGCGCTTCGTTATCAATGATATCCAGCACCGCATGTGCGGCCGCCACCGCCAGCGGGTTGCCGGCGTAGGTGCCGCCTAAGCCGCCCGGCGCCGGGGCATCCATGATCTGCGCGTTACCGACCACGCCGGAAAGCGGCATGCCGCCCGCCAGGCTTTTAGCCATCGTCATCAGATCCGGTTTATCGGCATAGTGATCCATGGCGAACAATTTACCGGTGCGGGCGAAGCCGCTCTGGACTTCATCGGCAATCATCACGATGCCGTGCTCATCGCAGAGGCGGCGTACTGCGGCAACCAGCTCTTTCGGCGCAACGTTAAAGCCGCCTTCGCCCTGTACCGGTTCGAAAATAATCGCCGCCACCTGTTTGGCTTCGATATCGGCTTTGAACAGGCGTTCAAGGGCGGTAATCGAATCGGCGGTGCTGATACCGTGCAGCGCTGACGGGTACGGCACGTGGTATACCGAGCCGGGGAACGGCCCGAAGCCCAGTTTGTACGGCGCGACCTTACCGGTTAGCGCCATCGTCATATAGGTACGGCCATGGAAACCGCCGCCGAAGGCGATAACGCCCGGGCGTCCGGTATGGGCGCGGGCGATTTTCACCGCGTTTTCTACCGCTTCCGCGCCGGTAGAGAAGAAGGCGGTTTTTGCCGGACCTTTCACCGGCGCCAGTTCGTTGAGCTTCTCCGCTAGCGACACATAGCTTTCATAAGGCACGATCTGATAGGCGGTATGGGTAAATTGCTGTAGCTGCTGTTCAACCGCGGCGACCATCCGCGGATGGCGATGGCCGGTATTCAGCACCGCGATGCCGGCGGCGAAATCGATATATTCATTGCCTTCGACATCGGTCAAGGTGGCGTTTTGCGCGCTCTGGGCAAAGAAGTTGCACATAACGCCCACCCCGCGCGGGGTAGCGGAAAGACGACGCTGATGGAATTCATTGTTGCTCATAATAAACACCCTTTAGCAAAAGTTAATCACGGAACCGAACGGCAAATCAGACCCCAAGGCGGTCGCGCAGGCTGTAGTAGGCGGCGCCCATGGCGGTAAAAGGAATTCGCAGGCTGCGCCCGCCCGGGAACGGGTAGTGCGGCAGTTTGGCGAAGGCATCGAAGCGCTCGGCATCGCCGCGCAGCAGTTCTGAAATCAAGCGTCCGGCCAGATGGGTGCAGGTTACGCCGTGGCCGCTGTAGCCCTGCATGTAGTAAATATTGTTATCGAGACGGCCGAATTGCGGCATACGCGACAGGGTCAGCAGGAAGTTGCCGGTCCAGCGGTAGTCAATTTTCACCCCCTGCAGCTGCGGGAAGGTTTTCAGCAGCTTCGGCATAATCAGCCGCTCGACGTCGTCCGGGTCACGGGCGCCGTAGACCACGCCGCCGCCGTACAGCAGGCGGTTGTCGCCGGTAAGACGGTAGTAGTCCAGCAGGTAGTTACAGTCTTCCACACAGTAGTTTTTCGGGATCAGCGAGCGGGCGAGCGCTTCCGATAGCGGTGCGGTCGTCACGACCTGAGTGCCACACGGCATGCTGCGTTTTGCCAGTTCCGGCTCAAGCTTGTCGCCGAGATAGGCGTTACCGGCGACGATCACATAGCGCGCGGTTACCTGGCCGCGAGCGGTACTGACCACCGCCGGACTGGTGTGTTGAATTCGGGTCACCGGCGACTGCTCATACACCCGGCCGCCGTTAAGACGAATAGCGTCCGCTTCGCCGATGGCGAGGTTCAGCGGGTGAATATGGCCGCCGCTGTGGTCGAGCAGGGCGCCGACGTAGCGGTCGCTGTCTACTTCGCGACGAATGGCATGGCTGTCGAGCAGCTCCAGTTGGGTATTGCCGTAGCGCTCCCAGTTGGCTTTTTGCTCTTCCAGCGTTTCCATTTGCTTATGGTTCATGGCCACAAACAGGCCGCCTGGGCGGTAGTCGCACTGGATCTGGTAGCGCTGAATGCGCTCGCGAATAATATCGCCGCCTTCGAACATCATGCTGCCGAGCATTTTGGCCGCATCCGGGCCGTAGTTCTTCTCAATAACGTCGATATCGCGGCTATAGGAGTTAACCAGCTGTCCGCCGTTACGGCCGCTGGCGCCGAAGCCGATACGCGCGCCTTCCAGCACCACCACGTCGTAACCCATTTCGGCCAGATGCAGGGCCGAGGAGAGGCCGGTGTAGCCGCCGCCGACGACGCAGACATCACAGGTGATTGATTCCTCCAGCGTCGGGAACGGTTCATATTTATTGGCGCTGGCGGCGTAGTAGCTAGTGGTATGTTCAGTCATGATCAAGACTCCAAAGCAATCCAGATGGTTTTCAGTTCGGTGAATTTTTCCAGCGCGTGCAGCGATTTATCGCGCCCGTTGCCGCTCTGCTTATAGCCGCCGAACGGGACGGTCATATCACCATCGTTGTAGTTGTTGACGAAGACCGAGCCGGCCTTCAGGCGGCGACTCATACGGTGGGCGCGCGACAGATCGCGGGTCCACACCGCGGCGCCAAGACCGTAGTCGCTGTCGTTGGCCAGCTGCAGCGCCTCTTCTTCGCTTTTGAAGCGCGTGACGACCAGCACCGGGCCGAAGATTTCTTCGCGGCTGAGGGTTGATGTCGGATCGACATCGACGAAAATGGTCGGGCCGACGGCGGCAGGCCACGGATTTTTTCGCCCGTCGAGGAATAGCGTGCTTTTGGTTTCTCCGCCGCGGATAAAGCTGTGCACGCTGTCGGCATGGGCGTTATCAATTAACATTCCCATGGTGGTATCGGGATCGAGCGGATTACCCGGCTGCCAGTTTTGCGCCTGTACTTTCAGTAATGCCAGGAACTCGTCGGCGATGCTCTCTTCCAGCAGCAGGCGGGTGCCGGCGATGCAGACCTGCCCCTGGTTATAGAAGATACCGCCGGCGGTGGCGTTGACCGCTTTTTGCAGATCCGGACAGTCGGCGAAGACGATATTGGCGCTCTTACCGCCCGCTTCCAGCCACACGCGCTTCATATTGCTGTCGCCGGAATCTTTTAGCAGCTGTTTGCCGGTACGTGTGGATCCGGTGAAGGTGATGACTTCAACGTCAGGGTGCAGCGCCAGCGCCTGCCCGGCCTCGTGGCCAAAGCCGCTGACCACGTTTAACACCCCGTCCGGAAGTCCGGCTTCTTTCGCAAGCCCAGCCAGACGCAGGGCGGTGAGCGGCGATTTTTCCGAGGGTTTGAGGATTACGCTATTACCAGCCGCCAGCGCCGGGCCGAGTTTCCAGCAGGCCAGCAGCAGCGGGAAGTTCCACGGCACCACCGCGGCAATCACGCCAATCGGTTCACGAACGATCATTGCCAGCTCGTTACCGCCGGTGGGCGCGACTTCGCCATAAACTTTATCCAGCGCTTCGGCGTACCAGCGAATGGCGCGGGCAGCGCCGGGAATATCGTCGCGCAGGCTGTGGCGAATCGGTTTGCCGGTATCGAGCGTTTCCAGCAGTGCCAGCTCTTCACGATGGGTTTCCATCAGGTCGGCAAATTTCGTGAGAACCGCTTTACGCCGGGCCGGAGAGGCCTGCGACCAGTCGCCGTTATCAAAAACCTGACGCGCGGCTTTCACTGCCCGTTCGACGTCGGCTGTTTTACCGCGGGCGACCTGCGCTAATGTCTGCTGTGCGGCAGGGTCGATAGTCTCAAAGGTGGTATTATCGACCGCGGCGCAATATTCGCCGTTAATAAATAAGCGCGTTTCAATGGCCAGGTTTTTCGCTTTTTCCTGCCAGTAAGCCAGGTGCTGAAAATTCATCATGACTCCTTAAAAACATCATCGGCAAAATATAGGGTTCGGCGTTTTCAGGGGCTCAGGGCGCAGGGCGTCCCCGGGGTAGAAAACCGTCTCTTCGCCATTCACTGGCGTTAATTATCTTTGGGCCAGCAGGAAATAAGATTTCCGCGCTGCGCAGGTATTATTACTGCGAGTTCTTCGCCGCGGCGGAAATATTACATCCGCCGCGACAGGCCTGAAGAAAGCCTGAAACCTGCTCAGGCTAAGAAATCAGAATGTGGTGGGGGTATGGGCACTGATAATGCGGCAGATACCTGCCGAGGTGTTGCTGAAGCTATGAGGGATGCCGGTATTAATGGCATAGCTCTGTCCAGCCACCAGGTGGTACGACTGACCGTTAATCGTCAGCACGATCTCACCTTCCAGTATGGTGCCTATCTCCTCACCCTGATGCTTAATTCTCTCCCCGGTTGTGGTCCCAGGCTGGTAAGTTTCAAAAATCATCGCCAGCGTACGGTTCGGATTTCCGTTATGAACCAGTTTCATTGAAACGCCCTGACTCCCCATTTCGATAAGATCGTCCTGATTAATGACGACCTGCGGTTCATCCGGCTTTTCGGGTTCAGAAAAGAATTCCGAGAGCGACAGCCCATATACTTTCAGCAGCTTTTGCAGCGTACTGATGGCAGGACTGACTTTGTCCTGCTCTATGGTGCTGATGGCACTATGTGTTAACCCAGACAGTTCGGCGGCACGACGCTGTGAAAGACCCAGCTGTTGGCGGATCTCTGACAGACGTTTCCCTGGCGCCAGTCCGTCATCGCTCATATTTGCATTTCCTTAACTGTAGTGGTCAGAGCCGCCGCTTTTCGGCGACATGGCTCTGACAGGCGGTGATAAAACCATCAAACAACATACGCGACAGGGCGTATTCGCTACTGTTCCATTCAGGATGCCATTGCACGCCCAGCGCGAAAGGGTGGTCGTTGACGCTGACCGCCTCAACCAGCCCATCCGGTGAACGGGCCTCCACGCGCAGACGCGAACCCAGCGTTTTTGCGCCCTGGCCGTGTAGCGAGTTTACCCAAAACGTGTTGCAGCCCGGTATTAACTGAGAAAGTAAACCTCCTTCCTGCACCTCCACCTGGTGGGACGGCGCATACTGCTGCTCCACCGGTAGTTCAGGATCTTCGCGATGCTCCAGCAGTTCCGGCTGTTCAAACAGACGACGATACAGAGTCCCGCCGGTGGCGACAACCAGTTCCTGCAGCCCTCGGCAGATGGCGAAAATGGGGATGCGCCTTTCGAGCGCGGCGTTAATTAGCGCCATGCTCAGAAGATCACGCCCGGGGTCGGCGTCAGGCTCATCGCCGTTTTCACCATAAAGGTGCGGCTGCACGTTGCTGGGGCTGCCTGGCAGGTAGATCCCGTCCAGTTTATCGACTAACGCATCCAGCAGTTCCGGCTCGGCCAGCGCGTGCGGCAGGGCAATCGGCAGTCCGCCAGCGTTAACAATGGCATTCAGGTACTTTTCTTGCAGAGTCTGGGTCTGGTGACCCTTAAGCCTGTTTCTACACATCACGACGCCAATAACTGGCTTGTACATTATATTTTCCATGATCGCCCTCACAAAGTGGACTAAATTATGACCGCCAGTGGCTGATAAACGGCCATATCGTTCAATATTTTCTCAATCTAGCAGTGGAAATAGCCGTTTGCAAACTTAATTTAACATTTGACAAACATTTTGTTTGCATACACATTCGAAGGGTGGACATTATATTTGACGTTTTCAGTCAGGGTCCGAAAACTAAAACAACGGCGGTGAATCATGGATACCAATATCGTAGAAGTTGAGAATTTTGTTCAGCAGACGGAAGAGAGACGGGTAAGCGCGTTCGCTAAAGAAGTGAAGCGCTACCTCGAAACCTACCCCAACACTCAGTATGTCGATGTACTCCTCACAGACCTGAACGGCTGCTTCCGCGGCAAACGCATTCCGGTCGCCAGCCTCAGCAAGCTGGAGAAGGGCTGCTACTTCCCGGCGTCCGTTTTCGCGATGGATATTCTCGGCAACGTGGTGGAAGAGGCCGGGCTTGGCCAGGATATGGGCGAACCGGACCGCAGCTGCGTCCCGGTATTGGGCACGTTGACCCCTTCGGCAGCCGATCCGGAATACATCGGCCAGGTCCTGTTGACCATGGTTGATGAAGATGGCGCTCCCTTTGACGTTGAGCCGCGGAACGTACTCAACCGCCTCTGGCAGCAGCTCCGCCAGCGCGGATTGTTCCCCGTGGTAGCGGTAGAGCTGGAGTTCTATTTACTCGATCGCAAACGCGATGCCGAAGGCTACCTGCAGCCGCCGTGCGCGCCCGGCACCGACGACCGTAATACCCAAAGCCAGGTCTATTCCGTTGATAACCTCAACCATTTTGCCGATGTACTGAATGATATTGACGAACTGGCCCAGTTACAGCTGATCCCGGCGGATGGCGCGGTGGCCGAAGCCTCTCCGGGACAGTTCGAAATCAACCTCCACCACACCGATAACGTGCTGGATGCGTGCGATGATGCGCTGGCATTAAAACGTCTCGTGCGTTTAATGGCGGAGAAGCATAAGATGCACGCCACTTTTATGGCGAAACCTTATGAAGAGCATGCGGGTAGCGGGATGCATATCCATATCAGCATGCAAAACAATAAGGGCGAAAACGTGCTGGCGGATGCGGACGGCGAGGATTCAGCCCTGCTGAAACGCGTGCTGGCCGGGATGATTGACCTGATGCCGGCGTCGATGGCGCTACTGGCGCCGAACGTGAACTCGTATCGTCGCTTCCAGGCGGGCATGTATGTGCCGACGCAGGCGTCATGGGGGCATAACAACCGTACGGTAGCGCTGCGCATTCCGTGCGGCGATCGGCATAACCACCGCGTTGAATATCGCGTGGCCGGGGCGGACGCCAACCCGTATCTGGTGATGGCGGCGATTTTCGCCGGTATCCTGCACGGGCTGGATAATCCGCTGCCGCTGCAGGACGAGGTGGAAGGTAACGGTCTGGAACAAGAAGGCTTGCCGTTCCCGATCCGCCAGAGCGACGCCCTGTGGGAGTTTATGCAAAACGATCATCTGCGGGAGCGTCTTGGCGAGCGTTTCTGCCACGTTTACCACGCCTGTAAGAATGATGAGTTACTGCAGTTCGAGCGTCTTATCACAGAAACGGAAATTGAGTGGATGTTGAAAAACGCCTGATGGTCGCCCCGTAAGGGGCGCATTAGTTTAATCGGTAGCATCATACGGCCTGAGCGGAGCCTGGTCGTTCTTTTTTGCTGGGAGCCCAGCCATTTCCCGGATGTCGCGTTAAGGAGCGCAGGCGGCAACGGGGCTTCAGTTAACGACACAGTGTGTGACGAGGAAATGAGATGATGCAGATGTTCAAATATCCGCAGGGAGAAGGGGGCCTCTTTGGCCGCATTGGATGCCAACTTACCGCCGTTCATCGGTCCGTCTTACCCTTTTATTTACGCCTTACCCCCTTGCTAAGCAGGTTTGTTACCCGGTCTTTGAGCCCGCAAACTGTCGTCGGCATGGGGGGAATGCGTCATGGCTGCTAATCTTCCTGCAGAAAAGGCCGTTCAGGCGGGAAAACCGCGTCTGCGTAAATCGCTCAAACTGTGGCAAGTGGTGATGATGGGGCTGGCTTATCTGACCCCCATGACGGTGTTTGATACCTTCGGCATCGTTTCCGGCATCAGCAATGGCCACGTTCCGGCCTCGTATTTGCTGGCGCTGGCTGGAGTGCTGTTCACCGCCATCAGCTATGGCAAGCTGGTGCGCCAGTTCCCGGAAGCGGGCTCGGCCTACACCTATGCGCAAAAATCGATTAACCCGCATATCGGTTTTATGGTCGGCTGGTCCTCGCTGCTCGACTATCTGTTCCTGCCGATGATTAACGTCCTGCTGGCGAAGATCTACCTCTCCGCGCTGTTTCCGGAAGTGCCGCCGTGGGTGTGGGTCGTAACTTTTGTCGCCATTCTGACCGCGGCGAATCTGAAAAGCGTTAACCTGGTGGCCAACTTCAATACCCTGTTCGTGCTGGTGCAGATCTCCATCATGGTGGTGTTTGTGATTCTGGTGGTACAAGGGCTGCATAAGGGCGAGGGCGTTGGCACCGTCTGGTCTCTGCAGCCGTTTATCAGCGAGAATGCGCATCTGATCCCGATTATTACCGGCGCGACGATTGTCTGCTTCTCGTTCCTCGGCTTTGACGCCGTTACCACGCTTTCTGAGGAAACCCCGAATGCCGCGCGGGTGATCCCGAAGGCCATCTTCCTTACCGCGATGTACGGCGGCATTATTTTTATCGTCGCCTCGTTCTTTATGCAGCTGTTCTTCCCGGATATCCATCGCTTTAAAGATCCGGACGCCGCGCTGCCGGAAATTGCGCTGTATGTCGGCGGCAAGCTGTTCCAGTCGATTTTCCTGTGCACCACTTTTGTTAATACCCTGGCATCGGGCCTGGCGTCACACGCCAGCGTGTCGCGCTTGCTGTACGTGATGGGCCGGGATAACGTCTTCCCGGAACGCATTTTCGGCTATGTGCATCCGAAATGGCGTACCCCGGCGCTGAACGTGATTATGGTGGGCATCGTCGCGCTGTCGGCGCTGTTCTTCGACCTGGTGACCGCGACGGCGCTTATCAACTTCGGCGCGCTGGTGGCCTTTACCTTCGTTAATCTCTCGGTATACAACCACTTCTGGCGGCGCAAGGGGTATAACAAAACCTGGAAAGATCGCTTCCACTATCTGCTGTTGCCAATGGTCGGCGCCCTGACCGTGGGGGTGCTGTGGTTGAACCTCGAGGCGACCTCGCTGACGCTGGGGCTGGTGTGGGCCGCGCTGGGATTGCTTTATCTGACCTACCTGACCCGCCGTTTCCGTAAACCGCCGCCGCAGTTTGACGCGACGAAAGCGGAGCAGGCCTGGGAGTCGTAATTTGCTGTTACCACGACAACAAGGCAGCCAGGCCTGATGTCGAAAAAGGGCTCCATGTTTATCATGGAGCCCTTTTTAATGACTTGAATATCTGCTTTTACCCCATCTTTTGTTTTTTTGTCGACTTTAAATGAACGGTTTTTATTTCCGCTGTGAATATAATGGGCTGGTAATATTATATATTGTGGGATAATAAACTTATATTTTAATTTTGTGTTGCTGGGCGTATTATTTTTGGTCAGTGCTGTTTTATCAAAAGGATATTTGGTTATGACAGAACAAACTAAAATAATTCAATTACAGGATACATTAAACCGTTATTTGCTTTACTTTCCGCGAAGCAAAAGTACGGCTGTCGATGTGCATTCTTTTATAGGCGAAGAGACGCTCAGCAAACCGTATCGTTATACCATCCGTTTTACCAGTGCCGATAACAATATTCCGGCCGGAGCTGTTCTCAATCAGATCGCGCGGTTTTATCTTCGGGCGCCTAATCCGAACGCGCGTTGGCAGAACGAGGCAGCCTGGGTGCCGGTACGTCAGATTAACGGCGTTATAACACAATTTACCCGCCTGAAGTCGTCCTCAGATGAGGCGCTATATGAGTGCGTGCTGGAGCATGAGCTTGCGCTGCTGGATAAAAATTATCGCTCAGCGGTGTATACGGATGTCACCGTGCCGGAAGTTGTTACGCAACTCATGAAAAATAGCGGCTACTTCAAAGGGTATAATATCGATTTCGACAGGCTGAGTTACACCTATCCTCGAAGGGAAATGATTATTCAGTGGAAAGAAACGGATCTGCAGTTTATTCGTCGGCTGTTGGCTGAAATTGGCATCTGGTTTCGTTTTGAGAATCACCATAAGGTTCAGACGGAAACCGTGGTGATTTTTGCTGACTCTGACTGTCGATACATTTACCGCGATAAAAAACTCCCCTACGTCCGCTATTCCGGGATGACCAGCTATGACGAGTATGTGACCGATCTGGAAGAGCAGCACTCGCTGATTCCTGAACAGGTATTAGTACGCACCTACAACTATCGCGATCCGTATTCTCCACAAGCTATTAAAACCATTATCAATAATGATATCCCGGAGGGGATTACGTCCGGGGGAGAGTATCACTACGCCGATCATTACCTCGCAGACGGCGATTTTCACGCAACAGAAGCTGAGACGGCCACGTTTTACGCCCGCCTACGCTATGAACGTCTACTGAATGAGCAGAGCCGGCTCAGTGCAACAACCAGCGATCCGGAGCTGCGGCCTGGCGTTATGTTTCACCTTACTGGGCCGGTACCAGACGGCTTCAAACCGGGTTTTTTGATTACCACCATGACGATTACGGGCAGTCGAGCCCGGCATTATCACGCGCAGCTCGCCGGCATTCCGTATCTTTCAGGATACAACTTTCGACCGGAGTATCTGTCGCGACCTGTCATTGCCGGTACGGTGCCCGCGCGGGTGGCCTCTATCGGAAGGGATAAAACGTATGCCGGGGTGGATGCCAGGGGGCGTTACTGCGTGAAGTTTGATTTTGATCTCAATGAAAAACGCAGCGGCTTTGAAAGCGCACTCGTCCGGCTGGGCAGGCCTTACGCCGGCGACACTTACGGTTTTCATTTTCCGTTGCTGGATGGGACGGAAGTTGCCATTGCCTTTGAAGGTGGCGACCCGGACAGGCCTTTCATTGCGCATGTGATGCATGACGGCGCTCGCCCCGATCTGGTCACAAACCGTAATGATACCCGCAATATTATCCGCACGGCAGCGCTGAACAAAATCCGTCTGGAGGACCGCCGGGGTAAGGAGCATATCAAGATTTCGACGGAGCACGGCAAGGGGCAACTCAATCTGGGCCACCTTGTCGATGCGGAAGGAAAAAAACGCGGGGAAGGGCTGGAGGCCCGTACCGATGACTGGATGGCTTTGCGTGCGGCAAAGGGGGTGATGATCACCACGCAAGCGCAGCCGCGGGCCCAGGGGCAGCAGTTGGATATGACCGCCGCGATTACGCAACTGGAAAAAGCGCTCTCGCTGGCAATGACATTGCAACAAAGCGCACTAACGGCCGGCGCCAGTAATGTGGATACCGATCGGCAAAATATGCTCGGCCAGACGCTGAATAGACTCAGCGGTGCAGCTCTGCTGACCTATGGCGGGCAAGGACAGGCGCATGTGACCCCGGAAAGTCTGCAACTGTCCGCCGGACAGGATGTGATTACGACGGCAGGTCGTCACGCCAGTATGAACGTGATGAAGAAATTCTCGCTGGCCGTGGGCGAAAAACTCTCATTGTTTGCCCGCAAGCTAGGTATTCAGATGGTTGCCGGCGCCGGGGATATCACCACGCAGGCGCAGCGCGGCGCCATACATATGCTCTCTCAGCAGGATTTTACGCTAACCAGTACGGACGGGAGACTGCATGGCAGCGCCAAACAGGGCATACAACTGGTGTGCGGAGGCGGCGGGATCCGTATCAGCCCTGATGGCCAGGTTGAGATTTTCTCTCCTGTCGGGGTCGATATTAAAGGGCCGAATCTCAGGTATCTGGGGCCAGAAAGCGCGCAGGTGCAAGCACCTGCCTTTGATAAAGGAACCTTTACGCGTCGCTATCAACTGCATGCTTCTGACGATCCGGAACAGGTTCTGGCGAATCGTCCTTTCAGGCTCAAGAGCTCAACCGGCGAAGTGCTCGAGGGCGAGACGGACAGCAATGGTTGCTCTCCATTGCTCGATTCGGCCGATCTTGATTCGTACAAACTGGAGGTACTGTAATGGCTGGCGAGAAAAAGAAGCCGTATTGCCCGCGTATTGTGTCTGAGAATGATGTGGGAGTGCATAAATCGCTGGGGCTGGAGGCGCAGACCTGCAGGGTTGGCATTCCCCGACCGATGCCGGGGATAGTGATTTTGGTCCATGGCGTGAACGACGTCGGCGAGGCGTACCAGAATCAGGAGAAGGGGATTATTGCCGGACTGAAGAAACGGCTTAATCGGCCGGATTTTTACGCCCACGAATGGAAAGACTACAGAATCACCGTTCCCGGCCGTTCCCCCATCATCCCGTTCTATTGGGGGTATAAGCCTGTCACGCGTGAAGAGTACATGGGCGATCAACAGCGTTACCGGAATGAGGTCAGCAAGCTACAAGACAGCGCGCACCTGCCGTTTGACGCTTACCAGGAAGATAACGCCGATAAGAAAGCTGAACTGGGTAACGATGGCAAAGGTAGGTTTAAGTACCAGAACGACAACTTTAAAAATGCCCTTGATGTTAACTTTGCCAAAGGGGGCGGGACGTTCGCGAACGCCACAACGAACATCCCGGATATGCTCGGACCGGGTGCGGGAGGGGTAGCGCTAGCCGCAGCTGGATTTAGCACGCTGTACATGAACGGCGGTGATTTTACGCACCCTATTTTCCCTAATCCACATCGTATTTATCAGTTTTTTGCCGCGCAACGTCTGGCCGATTTAATCCTGACAATCCGACGTGATCTGACGACGGCAAATGATGTAATTAACATCGTCGCGCATAGTCAGGGTACGATCATCACCATGCTGGCAAATATGCTGGTAAAACAGGCCGGATATGATCCAGTTAACTGTGTCATTTTGATCCATTCGCCGTATTCGCTGGAAGGGCGTCTGAGTGAAGATATTCAGCCCGGGCACCACCAGACGGATAACGCCCGGCAAACGACCTTTAAAAATTTTTGTGCGTTGATGGCAACTCAGTACAAAGGAGGTGAAATATCAGAAGCTAACCTGCTGGCAATGGAAGGGGCCTGTACGTTACGAAAAGCGTCAGATAGCCCACTGCGGCAGGATGAAAAGTACCGTCGGGACAATAATGGCAAGGTCTATAACTATTTCTGTCCAAACGATGGCACGGTATCGCTGAAGAATATTCAGGGAATTGGCTGGCGGGGGATCCCCAGGAACATAGCCAGTGCTATTCCCAATCTGTATCAACGGGTGTTCTATCAGCATGGGCAGACCGGAATCGCCCCGACCGGAAAGCCTTTTGAGTTACCGCCATCACACAAAGGGGATGCGGAATATAGCTCTCTCACCAACACGGCTTATACCGCGCATGATGTTGTCGTTAATGGAGAAGAACTGCCGCAGCCGTTCGTCTTTAAACTGCAGGGGCAGGATAACCATCCGGACAATGATCCGAAAACGAGCGATAAACCGTATACCGCGTATATCGATCCGGACAGTCCGGATGCCTATATCTCCTATTCAGCAAAAGCCTACGCTATCAAACGAACTCGCAGCGCCACCTATTCGCTTAGCCGTTACGCAAGCCTGAGTTGGCGCCCTGGCCATATTCTGACGGCGGATGAGCTGAAAATGGAAAGCTATGAGCGAAAGGTAGAAGTTATTCATGGTGAGGTCATTGGAACGAAAGACTTTTCTCAACTTACGCTGACATGGCTTAAACCTCGCGAAGAGCTTGAAAACGAATGGCAGAAAGCCGACCCGGTGGGTTACAGCCAGCACTCATCGATCGTTATGAGCGAATTTGCCCCATCCCATGCTATGGCGTTTGACCTGGCAATTGGTCCATGTCGTTCATTTGACTATAAAGCGGGTAAGTTCTGGGAAGATCTACTGCATCGTGCAGACTGGCGCGATCCTTTGAATAAATACCCTCAGGCTAAAGAATACTACCAGAATGGAAAGTTAAACCTTCAGGAAACGAAATTCTACATGAACAAGCCTGACGAGATATTGCCGAAAGGGGATTTTGGGGTAGTAAACGAATTTAACAATGCGACCAGGGTGAGGCCATCCCGCGACCTGGCTGCCGGTAATCAGGAAGTGGCAAACCTGCAGTGGGAGATGCCGAAACCCAAAAGTGACAGGGAACTGGGTATCGGAAACCAACGGTCAGCGCTCGATATCTAGGGAATATTTATGAAGCAGAGATACACATCAGGGACTGTTCTGGCGGCCATACTTATGGTCGTTGGATGTCAGGCGCAACAGCTGCCGACGCAGGTCATTTATCGTTTCGATGACCACCGTTATCTGGAGCTGAAAGGCTGGGATTGTGAGGGCGAACTCTGGTACACGGATACACTGAGGGGGATTCACACCGAACCAGTTAGCCAATTTTACAGAATATATACTAAAAAATTTATTCATCCGTCTGAGCGTTACATTGCGCTGCCAACTTGGGATTCCGCGGGGTTTATAGTGTCAAAGGACTACGGAAAAACGTGGTATCCATCCTCATTTGCTCCCAGAGAAAATGAGCCAAACGGTGATTCGTCCCCCCCATATGATGACCTTATCTCTTTCACCGTCGTCAACGATCAGGGTTTTTTGCAGACCAGGCACCGACTGTATATGTCGTCCAAACCGTTCGACGATCCACGTCTGGCGGCTGGTGGCCCGGGTATCCAATATGTCATTGAAGGGGAAACTCACACTATTACTCCGCAATCCCCGGGGCCTTCGTGGGGTATGGATTACATAACGAAGCAAGGACTTGAGAACGATACGGCAAAATTCCACACCAACTACCAGGGGCTACCCGACAGAGTACCCGAAGTAAAAGGCTATACCGGTTGGGATCATATGCGTTGTGATATGGATGCGGGGAGATAGCCATGAAAGGATTATTCACCGCTCTGGCGGCCATGCTTATGGCCGTTGGATGTCAGGCGCAACAGCCGCCGACGCAGGTTATTTATCGTTTCGATGACCACCGCTATCTGGAGCTGAAGGGGTGGGGCTGTGAAGGCGAACTCTGGTACACGGATACACTGAGGGGGATTCATACCGAGCCGGTAAGTCAGTTCTATCGAATTTTTACCAAAAAATTTATCCACCCTTCTGATCGCTATATTGCTATTCCTAACTGGGAAATAGATGGGTTTATTGTCTCGAAAGATAACGGTCAAACCTGGAGTCCTGTCGGATATTCGCCGGGTTATAACGAGCCGGATGGGATGAATTCTCCCCCTCGAGATGATGTTCTCTCTTTCACCGTCGTCAACGACCAGGGTTTTTTGCAGACGAAGCACCGACTGTATATGTCGTCCAAACCGTTCGACGATCCGCGTCTGGCGGCTGGTGGCCCGGGTATCCAATATGTCATTGAAGGGGAAACTCACACTATAACCCCCCAGTTTCCAGGTTGGTCATGGGGGATGGTTTATATGACCAAACAAGGACTTGAGAACGATACGGCAAAATTCCACACCAACTACCAGGGGCTCCCCGACAGAGTACCCGAAGTAAAAGGCTATACCGGTTGGGATCATATGCGTTGTGATATGGATGCAGGACGTTAAGGGAGCAAAAATAATGAAAGGTGTCATTAGGTTAAATGATCCGCTGGCGGGCGGAGGAAAAGTGATCACATCATCCGGTGCTGAATTTATGGGAACCCCTGTCACCCTGAAAGGTGACAAAGTTCAGTGTGCTACGCACAAAGGGACTTTCGATATTACTGAGTGCCACCCCTTTTGGACGATGAACGGTCGCGGTGTGGTGGTGGATGGCTGTAAAGCTGAATGTGGATGCGCGATACGAACGACGCTACAAACTGCGGGAGCGGTGTAATGGAATGGTGGCTATATTCTGAGCAGGAAGATATTCAGGATGAGATGCCTGTATTGGCTGTCGTGATGATTTATGTAGCGCTTATCGCGGTATGCCTGTTTATACAGGCGCTAGTCTGGCCTGCAAATAAACCTGTCACGTTTGAGTTCTTCATTCCTTCCGTTTTACTTCCTGCCTGTGTTTTGACCACGATATTGTTCTTCGTGAAGATGGTATTGAGTGCGACAGTGTGTTACGCAGAAATACGCAAATATATTGCCAAATCCTGGGAGGTGGAGCTTAAAACCTATGCCCGAAAAAATATCGCGCTAGCCGCCTGGACTGCTCTAACCCCTTTAGAACAGCCTGCGCTCAATATGCTGAAACTGGAAGGGGAGTTTCCGTTAGCGCCGAAAACCCCACTCAGGATAGAAATTGAAGATCTTTTCGAGCAGACCCGTAATGAGCAAATTTTCACGAAATTGCTTACCCCAATGGCTATGATGTTGAACGGTAATAATTACCGCGGAATTGAAATTATCGTCTGGGTACGTGGGGGAGATAACTTCTGTGTAGATGCATTGAGGAGGGTGCTGGAGCATCTGAATATCCCTAACGCCAACGCCTGTGAAATCGAATACCTTACCGAGTGTCCGGAGTACGGCATGGTGGATAAATGGATCGCTGCGCCCGATGACAACGTCATTAACCGAATCGTCATTACTGTCGATATGCATGAAGAAGATAGCGATTCTAAAAGCATGGAAAGCGCCTGTGCGTTTTTGTTCACTAATCACTATGTCAGAGGAGCAGGCGAAAAGCCGGTATATCTTTATCAGCCGATGTCCGGCGTTACTGATGTAGAAGAAAAGATGCCGGTCTATCTGGAGGTTGAGTCCGTTATTGCACCTAAAACACTGTGGTATACAGGATTGTCCAGAGTGGATAAATACCCATTATTGCAGGCGTTAGATGCAAAAAATCTGGCGTCAGAACGCCTGGATATGGAGGCCTCACTAGGGGAAAAGAGTGCCGGTTATCGATGGCTGGCTTTGGCGCTGGCTGCCGATGCCGTTAGATATGCGCAAGGCGAGCAGCTGGTGGCGACATCTGAAAATAACAAGTTTGCTATTACTTCCTTGTCTTCAAAGAAGACGAATTTACCCGACAAAGCTAAGTGGGGCCATACGATACCACCTGTTGTGCACAGCGTTATAGTATCGGGAGGCCTGATGATTTCGTGGCTGTTTTATAATGTGAGTTTTACGCCTAAACCTGAACATATCTCTACGCTGTGGATCGTGGCGAGTATAGCCATTCCTGCAATTATCGCTTTTGGCGTTGGTTTGTCATTGACTGTTTTAGCCGTCAATAAGGCATATCAACATATGGGGTATTGAGCTGAATCTTATTGTATAGACGGGAAGAAGCCGACCGTGAGATCGGCTTCTTCCCTGGTAATACGCAGCCCGGGTGTAAAGATTGGCAAAGTGAAGTTATTTCTTTTTTTTATCGGTTGGCAACTGACCGGCGCGACGTTCTTTGATGTAAGACACCAGGCTGTAAACGGCGACACCCAGTAGAGCGATCGCCACGATAAAGAGCAAGAAACCCGACATAAATTAACCTAATAATTTGTTTAAACAGAAGAAAAAATAACGCCTCACGAAGACGATAACATCGGGATGTTTCCGAAAGATGACCTAAAAGTGCCAAAGGCATCCAGCATGGCTCATTATGTTAAAATATTGATGGTGTTAATGTATTGTGACGCTATGTGCGCGCCTTAGCGTCTGATGTAACACTCCGTTAAGTCATTTTACAGACGGATGGGATTGCGGCTGTTACGCTAACCGTTGAATGAGAATTTTCTGAGAGTAATGCATGTTTAAAACAAGTCTCGCCGGCCTGCTTGCTTCGGCGCTTATGCTGACGGCTTTTGCCAGTTGGGCGCAGTCGGAAAGCCAACAGGTTCGCGAACGAATTGTCGAGCAGGTGTTAAAACCCTGCGAAGGTAAAAAGGCCGGGGATAAAGTGGTGATGGTCGACCGCCGGGGCGGTGAACATGAAGCGATTTGTACGCTGGCGGCGGTGCCATTACCGGAATAGGTAGCCGCTTTCGCCACTCCCTCTGCGACACTCATCCTGACTCTGTTTTATGCCTTCGGTAGCGGTTAAGATCATACCAACTGAGGTACTCGCGGGTTATGGCTTGCGCTTTATCCGGGCGACCTGCCGTTAATTTATTCACCATGCAGGCTGAAACTGCCGGTGTTGCGGCCTCAAATCCCCGGTGGCGCTGCCGCTTACCGGGGCTACAGTGCTTTGCGATTTGGTAGCCCGGAGAAGGCGCAACGCGCCGCGTCCGGGAAAACTCCTTAAGAAAGTTGCCAACCGATAACCGTATCTACGGTCCTGAATCTGCCGCTCCCGGCCATCTCTGAAGTGTTAAAAAAGCGACCGACGCCTCAGTTTGTGAGCCATTGCCCGCAAAAATGTCATAAATCCGTCACAATGATGGCGATGATAATAAATGACTGAGGATGAAGGGATGAAAAAAAGTCTACTCGCCGCCGCGGTGGCCGGGGCCGTATTGTTATCCGCCGGCGCCCAGGCGCAGGACGCCGTTGCGCCGGAAGGGTATCAACTGCAACAGGTGCTGATCATGAGCCGCCACAACCTGCGCGCGCCGCTGGCCAATAACGGCAGCGTACTTGAGCAGTCGACGCCGAAATCCTGGCCGCAGTGGGATGTGCCAGGCGGCCAGTTAACCACCAAAGGCGGCGTGCTGGAGGTCTATATGGGCCACTATATGCGTGAGTGGCTGGCGCAGCAGAAGCTGGTGACCAGCGGCGAATGCCCGCCGGAAAATGCCGTCTACGCCTACGCTAATAGCCTGCAGCGCACCGTCGCCACCGCGCAGTTCTTTATTACCGGCGCTTTCCCTGGCTGCGGGGTGCCTGTGCATCATCAACCGCAGATGGGAACGATGGATCCCACGTTCAACCCGGTCATTACTGACGATTCAGCCGAATTCGCGCAAAAAGCGGTGCAGGCAATGGAAAAAGAGCGTCAGGGGATGCAGCTCGCTGAGAGCTACAAGCTGCTGGAAGAGATGACCGACTATCGTAATTCGCCATCCTGTAAAGAAAAGCATGTCTGCTCGCTTAGCGACGGTAAAGATACCTTTAGCGCCAAATATCAGCAGGAGCCAGGTGTTTCCGGGCCGCTGAAGGTCGGTAACTCGCTGGTGGATGCCTTCACCCTGCAGTACTACGAAGGTTTTCCGAAGGATCAGGTGGCGTGGGGCGAAATTGCCAGCGATAAGCAGTGGCAGGTGCTGTCAAAGCTGAAAAATGGCTATCAGGATAGTCTGTTTACTTCCGCGGAAGTGGCGCGCAACGTCGCTAAGCCGCTGGTTAAATATATCGATAATGCGCTGGTGGGCGATGGCGCCGCTAAGGCGAAAGTGACGCTGCTGGTCGGGCATGATTCCAACATCGCTTCGCTGCTGACGGCGCTGGACTTTAAACCCTACCAGTTACCCGGCCAGTATGAGCGCACCCCCATCGGCGGCAAGCTGCTGTTCCAGCGCTGGCACGATAGCGGCAGCAATCGCGATTTAATGAAGATTGAGTATGTCTATCAAAGCACTGAACAGCTGCGCAACGCGGATGCTTTGAGCCTGCAATCTCCACCGCAGCGGGTCACGCTGGCGCTTAACGGTTGTCCGGTTGATGACCAGGGATTCTGCCCGTTGGAGACGTTCAAAAAGGTCATGAACGAGGCGGCAAAATAAAACAAAAAACCCGGAGTAGTCCGGGTGATGAATGAGCGCGGGCGCAATGCCCGCGCAATTGCGCTATCAGACGTTTTTACGTTCGATGGTCTGTTCGCCCCAGAAGAGGCTGTCTTTATCGGTTTTGGCGAAAGCTCGCGACAGCACCTCATCGCTGCCTTCTTCCCAAATTTTCTCCGCCAGCTTTTCATCGTAATTCGCGAGTTCGAAAATGGCTTCGGCGATTTCCAAAGAGGTATTACGTAAGCTTGCCCATTCGCCCACGTGGTGGGCCTTCGCTTCTTGATTCGGCATGCAACTCCTCCTGTTGAAGGTTAGCCGTGTAATTTCACAGCTACATTGGCGACGTGCTCACCCTGGTAGCGAGCGATAGCCAGCTCTTCCTGGCTTGGCTGACGGGAGCCGTCGCCACCTGCGATGGTGGTTGCGCCATATGGCGTGCCGCCGCGCACCTGGGAGACATCAAACAGCTCCTGCGCGCCGTAGCCAATCGGCACAATGATCATCCCATGATGGGCAAGGGTAGTCCAGGTTGAGGTAATTGTCTGCTCCTGGCCGCCGCCGGTACCGGTTGAACTAAAGACGCTGGCGACTTTGCCATACAGCGCGCCGGAAGCCCACAGGCCGCCGGTCTGATCCAGGAAGGTGCGCATCTGTCCCGACATATTGCCGAAACGGGTAGGGGTACCAAAGATGATGGCATCATACTCCGCCAGTTCCTGCGGTGTGGCGACGGGCGCATTTTGTGTTTTCCCGCCTGCTTTGGCAAACGCTTCAGCCTGCATAGTTTCCGGCACGCGCTTCACAACCACCTCAACGCCGTCAACTTTATTTGCCCCTTCGGCAACGGCATGAGCCATGGTTTCGATGTGTCCATACATGGAATAATAAAGCACCAGAATTTTAGCCATTTGCATCACTCCTCGGTTGCGTAATTGTCCAGCCAAGCGACTGGCTATCTATAAAGATAAGACCTGTGGCGCAGAGTGCAAATCCAACAAACATTTGTTTGATTTATAACAAAATGGCAAAGATTAATTTGCAACATGCCTCGTAGCAAATAGATACATTTTGCGCAGGGCTGATTTCAGCTGTAAGAAGAAATGCTTAGCGGTTGCGATCGCGGCTGGCGTCTGGTTTTGACGATTAAATGTTGCGGAATGTGACTATTTGCTTGGGGAATGAGTTTCATTTACTACGCTTATAAGCACGCGATGCATAATGGCCATGCCATATGCCGCGGGGGCTTAGGCCCAGAACTCACCTAATGCAATATGATGTCAAACCCAATGGAGGTCAGTAATGGCAAACCATCGTGGCGGTTCCGGCAATTTTGCCGAAGATCGTGCCAGAGCATCAGAAGCAGGTCGTAAAGGTGGCCAGCACAGCGGGGGGAACTTTAAAAACGATCCTCAACGCGCCTCGGAAGCTGGCAAAAAAGGGGGTAAAAATAGTCACGGCAATCGCAATAGCTAGCCGGGACTGTCTTTTATGATGCGGTGTTAATCTCCCCCGACCCTGCCGCATCACCCTCGCCGCCGACGTATGTCGGCGGTTTTTTTGTCTATGGGTGTTGCTTTTGGCCTGAAGCGCCTGCGAAACTGGTTAGCTATTTATTGCTATTGGTCGCCTCATGTCTTCGCTCAAACTCTCGATAACGCCGCAGGAACTGATCCTGATTGTGATCACCATGTTCTGGGGCGGTACCTTTCTTGCCGTACAGTACGCCGTGAACTTTAGCGGGCCGTTTTTCTTCGTCGGCCTGCGCTTTGCCACCGCCGCGCTGGCGGTGGCGCTACTGTCGCTGCGTACGTTACGCGGCCTGACCTGGCTTGAGGTTAAGGCCGGTGTGGCGATCGGCGTGGCGATTGCGCTCGGCTACAGCCTGCAAACCTGGGGCTTACAGTCCATCTCCAGCAGTAAATCGGCGTTTATTACCGCCATGTATGTACCGCTGGTGCCGCTGTTGCAGTGGCTGTGTCTTGGGCGCATGCCTGGCGTCATGTCCTGCGTGGGCATCGTGTTGGCGTTTATCGGGTTGATCCTGCTGGCGGGGCCGGAAAACAATCTGCTGGCTTTGGGGATTGGCGAAATGATTACCCTGGCAAGCGCGGTGGCTATCGCTGCCGAAATCATTTTAATCAGCGCGTGGGCGCGTCAGGTCGATGTGCGCCGGGTGACGGTGGTACAGCTGGCGACTGCCTCGCTGGTGGCTTTTGCCGCGATGGGGCCGGCTGGGGAGTCTATCCCGCCGATGCGCCCGGAACTGCTGGCCGTCGCGCTGGGACTGGGGATTTTCAGCGCCATTATTCAGGTCACCATGAACTGGGCGCAGCGTAGCGTATCGCCGACGCGGGCGACGCTGATTTACACCGGCGAGCCGGTTTGGGCTGGCGTGTTTGGTCGTATCGCCGGCGAGCGTCTGCCGCTGTTGGCGCTGGTGGGCTGTCTGTTTATTCTCGCCGGAGTGCTGGTCAGCGAGCTGAAGTGGAAGAAAAAATCGCGGCCGCAGATTGCGGCAGAGGAAGCGCCAGAACTTGCGGATCGGCGCGAGCCCTAATTATGGCCCCGGCGCGCGTCGCCGGGGCGAACCCTGATTATACCGTAGTGGCTTTTGCCACCTTTTCCTGATGCTGACGGCGGTTAAGCAACGCATGCAGTAAAATAGCGCCGAAAGTCGCCGTCCCAATCCCTCCAAGGCGAAAGCCCCCCAGCGACAAGGTAAAATCGCCTGCGCCCAGAACCAGCGTCACCGCCACCATGATTAAATTCGCATTCAGGCTGAGATCGACCCGATTCTGCACCCATATCCGCGCCCCGGTGACCGCAATCAAACCAAAGACCACGATTGACGCGCCGCCAATGACCGGGCCTGGGATCGTATGAATCAGGGCGCCGAACTTGGGAGAAAAACCGAGCAGGATGGCGATCAGCGCCGCGGCGACAAACACCAGCGTTGAATAGACTTTGGTCACCGCCATAACGCCGATGTTCTCCGCATAGGTGGTGACGCCGCTACCGCCGCAGGCGCCGGAAAGCAGGGTCGCCAGCCCGTCGCCGACAAACGCGCGCCCCATCCAGGGATCCAGATTGCGCCCCGTCATTCCCGATACGGCCTTTAAATGCCCCAGGTTTTCCGCCACCAGAATGATGGCCACCGGCGCAATCAGCAGCATCGCCTGGCTGTCAAAGGTGGGGGAAGTAAAGTGCGGGACGCCAAACCACGCCGCCTGGGCGACAGGGGCAAAATCCAGCGGTTTACCAAGAGCGAATCCGTTGGCCAGCAGCGCATAGAGCGCACAGGCGATAATAAGCCCCATCAGGATCAGTAGACGCTGCAGCAGTCCTCGGGTAAAGACCGCGACGGCGCCGATACAAAGCACCGTCAGCATCGCCATCCAGCTGTCGAAGGCGTTGGCGGAAACGCTGTGCACGGCAATTGGCGCCAGGTTTAGACCGATCGCCATCACCACCGCGCCGGTTACCGCGGGCGGCATCAGTCGCTCTATCCAGCCGGTGCCGATTTTCATCACCACCAGACCGATCAGGGTATAGAGCAGCCCGCAGGCGATAATGCCGCCGAGGGCGATGCTGAGATGAGGATTCAACCCCTGGCCCGTAAAGCCGGTCACGGTGATGACCACGCCGACGAAGGCGGCGCTGGAGCCAAGATAGCTCGGTATCCGGCCGCCGGTGACGACAAAGAACAGCAGAGTGCCCACCCCCGACAGCAGGATAGCCAGGTTGGGGTCAATCCCCATCAATAAAGGCATCAATACGGTCGCGCCAAACATCGCCACGGCGTGCTGCACGCCCATGATCAGCGTTTGCCCGGCGGATAAACGTTCATCCGGGGCGACAACGCCGGCATCTGCGGCGGGGGTGGTTAACTGCCAGCGAGGAAAATCGAAGAGTGCCATGATGATATCCCGGGTGAGAGGTTAACAAACGGGCCGCATAAGCGTGTGATAGCCGCGGTCAAACCACATCAGGCCGCGCGGTTCCGGCTGGCGGGCGATAGCTACAACCTGGCAAAACAGAATGTCATGGGTGCCGACCTGTAGCCGCTGGTCGATGCGGCAGTCGAAACTGACCAGCGCCTCTTTCAGCCGCGGGCAGCCGGTCGCGCCGGTTTGCCAGTCGGCGGCGGCAAAGCGCTCATCCATTGCCGTTTTACCGCCAAAGAGCGTCGACAGGGCCTCCTGTCCGGCCGCGAGGGTATTGACGCAAAGGGCCTGATGTTCGCTGAATACCGGCCAGACCGAAGCCGAACGGTTGAGGCACACCAGCAGCGTCGGCGGGGTATCGGTTACGCTGCATACCGCGCTGGCGGTAAAACCGGCGCGCCCGGCAGGCCCTTCGGTGGTGATAATGTTGACCGCCGCGCCGACATGGGCCATGGCGTCACGAAAACTGTGTTGATCCGCTACGTTCATTACCGTCTCCTTATGCCAGCAGGCAGGCTTCATCAAAACTCAGGCGCGGCAGCCGGTCGTACAATTTGCCGGGGTCGCCATAGCCGATATTCACCAGTAGATTGCTTTTCCAGCCGCTGTTGGCGAAAAACGCCGCATCGACTTTCTCGCGGTCGAACCCCGACATCGGGCCGGTGTCGAGGCCCAGCGAGCGGCAGGCGAAAATCAGATACGCTGCCTGCAGCGAGCTGTTGCGAAAGGCGGTTTCCTCGGCCAGCTGCGGACTGGAAGTAAACCAGCTCCGGGCGTCGCCGTGCGGAAACAGCGCGGGCAGGCGCTCGTAAAACGCGTTATCCCAGGCCACGATGGCGGTGACCGGCGCCTGCATGGTTTTTTCCACATTGCCGCTGGAGAGCGTTGGGCGGAGTTTCGCTTTGCCCTCGGCGCTGCGCACAAAAACGATTCGCGCCGGTGAACAGTTGGCCGAGGTCGGGCCCAATTTCATCAGGTCGTAAATTGCCCGCAGTTGCTGGTCACTAACCGCGAGATCCCGCCAGCCGTTGTAAGTTCGGGCATGGGTGAATAGGGTCTCGCAAGCCTTTTGGTTGATTGCTTCGCTCATATATTCTCCTCGGCGACCGGCAGCAGGGTCGTCAGGCCGTCGCGTAAAATAGGGTTAAAAGTGTCGCTGTCGGTAACGTTACAGGCATGGCCGCCCCAGGCCATTTCCACGAGTCGGCTACCGGGAATCGCCGCCTGCAGCATTCGCGAGCAGGAGGCGGGGACCAGCAGGTCGTCGGTGGCGCTGATGATGAGCGTCGGGCAGGCGATAGCCGCCGCGCGGCGCGAAAAATCCGCCTGTTTCAGGGCCTGCAGCCTTTTCAGTAGATTCTCCTTGCCCTGGAAATGGCTAATAGCCAACGCGTCTTCCGCTTCAAGACGCGGCAGGCGGGCCGCCATCCACTCCGCCGGATAGAGAAACAGCGGCTGAGCCTCGACCCACGCCTGGGCGCCGCCGGCATGCAGCAGGCGTTCGCGGACCTGAAAGCAGCGGCGGGTATGCGGGGAAAGCGTTAGCCAACCGTTTACCAGCACCAACGCGCTGACCGCGCGCGGATAGTCGAGCGCCAACTGCATCCCAATCAGCGCCCCCAGGGCGTGGCCAACCAGCGCGAAGCGCATGATGCCCGCCGCCTGCAGGGCGCTGAACAGCTCCTGCGCCATCGTCGCCATGCTGTAATTTTCCGGCAACGGGCCGCGGTTCTCCCCGGTACCGTTATGGTCATAGCACACCAGTTGATAATGCTGTTCCAGCGCCGCCCGCTGCGCCAGCCAGTACGCGCTACCCCCGCCAAGCCCGGCGCTCAGCACCACCACCGGCGCGCCGGGCCACGGCGGCGGGGCGATATTGAGCCTCATCATGTTGGAGTACCGATATGGGCGACGCTGGCAATTTCCACCAGCGCATCGGGTTTCACCAGCCCGCACTGAATACAGAAACGCGCCGGTTTATCACCGGGGAAAAACTCGGCGTAAACCTCGTTAATCGCGGCGTAATTTTGCCAGTCGGTGATAAAGATACTGTTGAAGGTCACATCCGCCATACTGCCCCCCGCCGTTTCGATAACGCTTTTGATAATCTCCAGCACGTGACGGGTTTGCGCCTTTGGGTCGCCGGGGTAGAGCACATTGTTTTGCTTATCGAACGGCAGAGTGCCGGAGACATATACCACTCCGTCGGCGAGCGTCCCTGGAACAAAGGGGGCAATCGGCGTAGCGGTGCCGGGGGGAATAATCACCTGTTTAGGCATAGCGTTTCTCCTCGGTAAAAGCGAGCGGGGCTTCGGGTTCTATGGCGCGACAGAAGCTGCCGACGTCGCTGACCCAGCCGAAAAAGGTTTCAATGTTGAATAACGCCGCCTGTTGCGCGAAGGCGGGACCTGCCTGATGGGTGGCATCCTCCAGCACCACGCCGAAGTATTCGAGGAAGAAACCATCGCGCAGCGTCGATTCGACGCAGACGTTGGTGGCGATGCCGGTGAACACCAGGTGGCGAATACCGCGGCTGCGTAGAATGCTGTCGAGCGGGGTATTGAAGAAACCGCTGTAGCGCGGTTTCGGCAGGACGATATCGCCCTCCCGGGGCCGTAATTCGTCAACCAGTTGATAATCCCAACCGCCTTTTGCCAGCAGCTTGCCCTGTAGTTCCGGGCGTTGGCGCATGGTCTTCAGCGCGTTAGATTTATGGTAATTCGGCGAGCCGGGGCCGCCGGCTTCCACATACTGTTCGTCCCAGCCATTCTGGAACCAGATAATTAACATGCCGGCGGCGCGGGCGGCGGCCACCGCGAGATTAATATTATCGATAACCGGCCGGGTGGCGGAGACGTCAAAACCGGCGAGATCCAGGTATCCGCCCTGGCTTGCATAGGCGTTTTGCATATCGACCACGATCAGCGCGCTGTGCTGCGGCGACAAAGTCAGCGATTCCGGGCGAGCGGGAAGGGTAATCATCAGGCCACCTCGCGGGTAATGGGATCAATATGGTCACGGCAGCGCATCAGCGGCTGAATACGTTCGCCGAAGGCGTCAATGCCCTGCAGGAAATCATCGAAGGTCAGCAGTACGCCGTCGGTACCGGGGACCGCCGCCACCTCATCGAGCATACGGGCGACGTTGGCATAGGAGCCGACGAGGGTGCCCATATTGATGTTGACCGCGGAGGTGGGGTCGGCCATCTGACGGACGTTGGTATCGCTGCCGGAGCGGGTATCTTTCTGGCTCTGTTCGGTCAGCCAAGCCAGCGCCTCTTCATCCGCGCCGGCCTTGTAGTGTTCCCATTTAGCGCGGGCCGCTTCGTCAGTTTCGTCGGCGATCACCATAAACAGCACGTAGGAGCCGACCTCGCGGCCGGTTTTTTCCGCCGCCTGCATCATACGTGCGGCGGTGGGCGCGAAGGCGGCGGGGGTATTAACCCCTTTGCCAAAGCAAAAGTTGTAGTCGGCGTGTTGGGCGGAAAACGCCATGCCGGCGTCGCTTTGCCCGGCGCAGATAACCTTCATCGGCTGCGAGGGCCGTGGGCTAACCCGGCAGTCGTTCATGGTGAAGTAATCACCTTTAAAATCGCTGCGCCCGGTCCCCCACAGATCGCGCAGAACCGTAACGTATTCAGTCAGGTAGTCATAGCGGCTGGCGAAGTATTCATCGCCGGGCCAGATCCCCATCTGGTCATATTCCGGTTTTTGCCAGCCGGTCACCAGATTCACGCCAAAACGTCCGCCGGAGATAGAGTCGATTGTCGAGGCCATGCGGGCGACGATAGCCGGAGGGAGCGTCAACGTCGCGGCGGTGGCATAAATCTCGATCTTCGAAGTCACCGCCGCCAGACCGGCCATCAGGGTGAACGATTCCAGGTTGTGATCCCAGAACTCGGTCTTCCCTCCGAAGCCGCGTAGTTTGATCATGGAGAGCGCGAAGTCGAAATGGTAGTGCTCGGCCTTCTGAACAATCGCCTTATTCAGTTCGAAGGAGGGCATATACTGCGGTGCATGGGTGGAAATTAACCAGCCGTTATTACCAATGGGAACGAAAACACCGATTTTCATAACTACCTCTCTGTCGTCATGGAAGATGAAATTGCGCGGTGCGGCATCCTGCCTCTCCCCGAACCACCTCGCAGCGGAAATAAAGCAAAGGTAATGCCAGTTTTAAAAAAGTGTTTGTTATTAATGTGTTGTGAAATGGTTACTGGATTTAAGGATAAAAATGTGGACCGAATGGTCAAAATCAGTGCACGAAAAAACGGCAGTCATGCGCGATTGGAGTGCGCAGGGTCGTGTCGGCGAGGGGCTTTTGCTATGCTGAAGACGACTACTGAAGGAGAAGACGTATGGCACAGGGCGCCGTGAAAAAAACCGGCAAGCGTTCACAGGCGGTGAGCGCCAAAAAAGAGGCCATTCTGGCCGCTGCGCTGGAGACCTTCTCGCAGTTCGGCATTCACGGTACGCGGCTGGAGCAGGTCGCTGAACTGGCCGGCGTATCGAAAACCAATTTACTCTATTACTACCCATCAAAAGAGGCGCTGTACGTTGCCGTACTGCAGCGGATCCTCGCTATCTGGCTGGCGCCGCTGCGGGCATTTCGCGAAGATATCAGCCCGCTGGTGGCGATCCGCGAATATATTCGCCTCAAGCTTGAGGTATCGCGCGATCATCCTCAGGCTTCCAGGCTGTTCTGTCTGGAGATGCTGCAGGGGGCGCCGCTGCTGATGGGCGAACTGACCGGCGATCTGAAGGCGTTGATAGATGAAAAGTCGGCGATAATCTCGTCATGGATTGATAGCGGCAAGCTGGCGGCGGTCGATCCGCAGCACCTTATCTTTATGATCTGGGCGACAACACAGCATTACGCCGATTTCGCCACTCAGGTGGAGGCGGTAACCGGCGCAACGCTGCAGGATGAGTTGTTTTTCCAGCAAACCGTGGATAACGTGCAGCGGATGATTATCGAAGGGATCCGCGTACGTTAATTAGCTGGCGGCAGCGGGCAGTTTTGGTCGCCGTCTTCGCACTGAAGCAGCGAGGCGAGGAAGGCCTCGCGCTCGACGCTCTTATCGGTCATGCACTGGCTTATCAGCATCGGTTGCATACTGCCGCCTTCCGCGCCGGAAGCGAGAAACGCGCAGTCGGCATCACGCAGGGAAATCCACGCCTGCTGGGCTTTTTTCAGCAACTCCTGCTGTTGGCCGGAGGCGCGTTTCAGCGCCTGTTGCCAGGTCTCATTCAGCTTTTTATCGGCCGCCTGATATTGCGCGGCGGCGCACTGATTCATTTCGGTTTGCGTGTTGGCGTTGCTGCAGTCATCCGCCCACGCCGCGCCGCTGGCCAATAGGGCAGCGGCGGCAATTAAAGTGCGTTTCATCGTTCTACTCCCATAAAAAAAGCTCCCGTCCGGGAGCCTTAATTAAGCACAGCTGTCGTCGGCTGTCATTAGTTGAACGCGCCGTAGATTTCCCGGATGGCGGCCCGGCTACCCTTTGGCGGGGTTATGTAGCCCCGGTAAGCGTAGCGCCACCGGGGAGCCCGTTTTAGCCGATGGTCATCAGGCTGGCGTTACCGCCTGCCGCGGCGGTGTTGACGCTCAGCGAACGCTCGAGATACAGGCGCTCCAGCAGCAGATTGGTTTCACCGCGGGCAAAGCCCTGCACCGATACAATCGCCCCGTCGCGCGCCGCCACCTGCTCACACAGCTCGCGCAACTGATCGGAATCACCGTGATAAATGACCGCGTCGAAAGCCTGGCTGGTCAACTGATCCGCTTTCGCAAAATGAATGCGCTCACTGACCTCACGCGGCAGTTTCTTCGCCAGTTCGCGCTGCAGGGCGCTATCCGGCCACAGCACTTCACAGCCAACCGCCATTGCCGCAGCCAGTTGAATCAGCGCGTCCTGCTCGTTATCCGCCACGCACAATACGCGCTCGCGCGGCATCAGCGTCAGGGTATTGCGCTCGCCGGTTGGCCCTGGCAGCAGACGTTGGGTGCCGCTTTGCGCCAGATCGCTGTATTGCTGACACAGCGCCTGCAGTTCAGGACGGCCAGCCGCCCACTGCTGCAGCGCCTGCAGCGGTTTTTCCAGCAGCGTTTTCAACTGGGCGTCCAGCGGACGCTCTGCATCCTGGCGGGCGAAAGTGATGCCGACCGCGTCCTGCGGGCGACTGGAGAGCAGACGATACAGGTACAGCGGGCCGCCGGCTTTCGGACCGGTACCCGATAACCCTTCGCCGCCGAACGGCTGTACGCCGACCACCGCGCCAACCATATTGCGGTTGACGTACAGGTTGCCGACTTTCGCGCTGCCGGTGACCTGAGCGATGGTTTCGTCGATACGGGTATGCACGCCGAGGGTCAGACCGTAGCCGGAGGCGTTAATCTGCTCGACCAGCTTATCCAGTTCGTTACGGTTATAGCGCACCACGTGCAGAACCGGGCCAAAGACCTCTTTTTTCAGTTCGTCGAAGCTCTCGAGTTCGATAAGCGTTGGCGCCACGAACGTACCGTGATTCCATTCGCGGGCATCTTCGCTATTTTCACGTACCGCCTGGAAGACATTACGGCCTTTCGCGCGCAGCGCCTGAATATGGCGCTCGATATTCTCTTTGGCTTCCGCGTCGATTACCGGGCCGATATCGGTGGTCAGACGACCCGGATTCCCCATCCGGCATTCGCTCATCGCGCCGCGCAGCATGGTTAACGTATGGTCGGCGACTTCTTCCTGCAGGCAAAGCACGCGCAAGGCGGAACAGCGCTGGCCGGCGCTGTCGAAAGCCGAGGCCAGTACGTCGATCACCACCTGCTCGGTGAGCGCCGACGAGTCGACGATCATCGCGTTCATGCCGCCGGTTTCCGCGATAAGCGGCGTCGGACGTCCCTGCGCATCAAGGCGGTTAGCGATGTTGCGTTGCAGCAGCGTCGCTACTTCGGTCGAACCGGTAAACATTACGCCGCGTACGCGTTCATCTGAGGTTAGCGCGGCGCCCACGGTTTCCCCGCGGCCCGGCAGCAGTTGAATCACCCCCGGCGGTACGCCGGCTTCCAGCAGAATCGCTACGCCTTGCGCGGCGATAAGCGGCGTCTGCTCGGCCGGTTTGGCCAGCACGCTGTTGCCTGCCGCCAGCGCCGCGGCAATCTGGCCGGTGAAGATCGCCAGCGGGAAGTTCCACGGGCTGATACAGACGACCGGGCCCAATGGACGGTGGGTTTCATTATCGAAATCGTCGCGCACCTGACCGGCATAATAGTGCAGGAAGTCGACCGCTTCGCGCACTTCAGCAATGGCGTTGCTGAAGGTTTTGCCAGCTTCGCGCACCAGGATCCCCATCAGGGTCGGCATCTGGCTTTCCATTAACACGGCGGCGCGCTCAAGAATGGCGGCGCGTTCCTGCGGCGGGGTGGCGAACCAAATTGGCGCGTTATTGATAGCGCTGGTCAGCGCCAGCTGCACTTCGGCATCGCTGGCTTCGCGGACGTAGCCGACGATATCTTTCGGTTCCGCCGGGTTGATGACCGGCTGCATTTCGCCTTCGGCCACCGGCTGCTCCAGCATCGGTAGCGCCTGCCACTTGTGCAGCGCGCTGTTAAGCAGCGAAGAGGAGAGGGAGGCCAGACGATGTTCGTTAGCCAGATCCAGACCGGCGGAGTTGCTGCGGCCGTGACCGTACAGATCGCGCGGTAGTGGAATTTTCGGATGCGGCAAGCCGGCCTGTCCTTCCTGCTGCGCCAGTTTTTCGACCGCGCTGACCGGATCGGCCACCAGTTCGTCCAGCGGCAGGGTATTATCCGCGATACGGTTAACGAAGGAGGTATTGGCGCCGTTTTCCAACAGACGACGCACCAGATACGCCAGCAGCGTTTCATGGGTACCGACCGGCGCGTAGATACGGCACGGACGGTTTAGTTTGCCGTCGGCGACTTTGCCCACGACCTGCTCATACAGCGGTTCGCCCATGCCGTGCAGGCACTGGAACTCATACTGGCCAGGATAGTAGTTTTGCCCCGCCAACTGGTAGATAGCCGCCAGCGTATGGGCGTTATGGGTGGCAAACTGCGGATAAATCAGGTTCGGTACCGCCAGCAGCTTTTTGGCGCAGGCGAGATAAGAAACGTCGGTGTAGACCTTACGGGTATAAACCGGATAGCCTTCGAGGCCTTCCATCTGCGCGCGTTTGATTTCGCTATCCCAATAGGCGCCTTTCACCAGGCGGATCATCAGGCGACGACGGCTGCGGGTCGCCATGTCGATCAGCGAATCAATCACAAACGGGCAGCGTTTCTGGTAGGCCTGGATAACAAAGCCGATTCCGTTCCAGCCGGCCAGCTCCGGTTCGAAGCACAGTTTTTCCAGCAGATCGAGGGAGATCTCCAGACGATCGGCCTCTTCGGCGTCGATGTTAATACCGATGTCGTACTGGCGCGCCAGCAGCGTCAGCGATTTCAGCCGCGGATAGAGCTCTTCCATGACCCGATCATACTGCGCGCGGCTGTAGCGCGGGTGCAGCGCGGAAAGTTTAATCGAGATCCCCGGCCCTTCATAAATGCCGCGGCCGTTAGAGGCTTTGCCGATGGCGTGGATCGCCTGCTGATAAGAGACCATATAGGCCTGCGCATCGGCGGCGGTCAGCGCGGCTTCGCCAAGCATATCGTAGGAGTAACGGAACCCTTTCTCTTCCAGCTTGCGGGCGTTAGCCAGCGCTTCGGCGATGGTTTCTCCGGTGACGAACTGCTCGCCCATCAGGCGCATCGCCATATCGACGCCTTTGCGGATCAGCGGTTCGCCGCTCTTGCCAATAATGCGGTTCAGCGAGCGGGAGAGGCTGGTCTCGTTATGCGTTGACACCAGTTTCCCGGTAAACAACAGTCCCCAGGTGGCAGCATTGACGAACAGCGATGGGCTGCGGCCGATATGCGATTGCCAGTTGCCGTTGCTGATTTTGTCGCGGATTAGCGCGTCGCGGGTGGCTTTATCCGGAATACGCAGCAGCGCTTCGGCCAGGCACATCAGCGCCACGCCTTCCTGTGAGGAAAGCGAGAACTCCTGCAGCAGGCTTTGCACCATGCCGGCGCGGCCGCTGGCGGTTTTCTGGTTGCGCAGTTTTTCCGCCAGCTGGTAGGCCAGCTTGTGCGCCTGTTCGCCTAACGGCTGCGGCAGACGGGCCTGCTCCAGCAACATCGGTACCGCATCGGTTTCCGGGCGACGCCAGGCCGCGGTGATCGCCGCGCGGCTGACCGACTGCGGCAGAATTTGTTCGGCGAATTCGAGGAACGGCTGATATGGCTCATCCGCCGGAGCGCCGGCTTCATCACTTTCATTGGCGGCGCCGGAAAGGAGCGCCGGCAGTTCCGGCAGCGTCTCGTCGTTTTCCAGCTTTTCCAGATAGTTGAAAATGGCTTGTTTAATCAGCCAGTGCGGCGTGCGGTCAATACGGCTCGCGGCGGACTTAATGCGTTCGCGCGTGGCGTCGTCAAGTTTTACACCCATGGTAGTGGTGCCCATTGCGGGAACTCCTGTTAGCTATGTAATGCCCTTTTATTGGTTGCGTAGAAATATCACCTATGTTGCAACTTTGTGCAACCTTGTTAATTGTGACCTGGCTAGCAAGCTGAGAAATGAATGAATTGTTAATAGTCTTGATAAGAATTTCCAATAAATAGCCTCATTCAAATAACGTATTTATCTGCGTTGCTTAACAGTTTTTTCAGGTGCAACCCGTAAAAACGTGAGGGAGTGCAACCTATAGAAAATTGCTATTTTTCCTGAGACAACTTTCGTGTAAATGCTGTGTTAAATCGTTTGTGAAATACCGACGCATCCGTCAGGATACGCTCGCCCAATACAACCAATACGCCATTACCCCGTTCCGGTAGTGGCTAAAACGACAAAGTTGGACGTTGTCGAAATAAATTCTGGAGATTTGCATGGCTATTAGCACACCCATGTTGGTGACGTTTATTGTTTATATTTTTGGCATGGTACTGATAGGTTTTATTGCCTGGCGCTCAACCAAGAACTTTGATGATTATATTCTCGGCGGGCGTAGCCTCGGGCCGTTTGTTACCGCGCTCTCTGCCGGTGCATCGGATATGAGCGGCTGGCTGCTGATGGGGCTTCCGGGAGCAATTTTCCTCTCCGGGATTTCCGAAAGCTGGATCGCCATCGGCCTGACGCTGGGGGCGTGGATTAACTGGAAACTGGTGGCCGGGCGTCTGCGCGTGCATACCGAAGTCAACAACAATGCCCTGACGCTGCCGGACTATTTTACCGGTCGTTTCGAAGATAAAAGCCGCGTGCTGCGTATTATCTCCGCGCTGGTTATCCTGCTGTTTTTCACTATTTATTGTGCTTCCGGGATTGTTGCCGGCGCGCGTCTGTTCGAAAGCACTTTCGGTATGAGCTATGAAACCGCGCTGTGGGCCGGCGCCGCCGCGACGATCGTTTATACCTTCGTGGGCGGTTTCCTGGCGGTGAGCTGGACCGATACCGTGCAGGCCAGCCTGATGATCTTCGCGCTGATTTTAACGCCGGTGATGGTGATTATCTCGGTCGGCGGTTTCGGCGATTCGCTGGAGGTGATTAAGCAAAAAAGCATCGAAAATATCGACATGCTTAAGGGACTGAACTTCGTGGCGATTATTTCGCTGATGGGTTGGGGTCTGGGTTATTTCGGTCAGCCGCATATTCTGGCGCGCTTTATGGCGGCGGATTCGCACCACAGTATCGTTCATGCCCGTCGTATTAGTATGACCTGGATGATCCTCTGTCTGGCGGGCGCGGTATCGGTCGGTTTCTTCGGTATCGCCTACTTTAATAACAACCCGAGCCTGGCGGGCGCGGTTAATCAGAACGCCGAACGGGTATTCATCGAGCTGGCGCAAATCCTGTTTAACCCGTGGATTGCCGGGATCCTGCTGTCGGCCATTCTGGCGGCGGTCATGTCGACCCTGAGCTGCCAGCTGCTGGTCTGCTCCAGCGCTATTACCGAAGATCTGTATAAAGCCTTCCTGCGTAAAAACGCCGGTCAGAAAGAGTTGGTCTGGATCGGCCGCTTTATGGTGCTGGTGGTGGCGCTGATTGCAATTGCGCTGGCCGCTAACCCGGAAAACCGCGTACTGGGTCTGGTCAGCTACGCATGGGCAGGCTTTGGCGCCGCCTTTGGCCCGGTAGTGCTGTTCTCGGTGATGTGGTCGCGTATGACCCGTAACGGCGCGCTGGCCGGGATGATCATTGGCGCGGTCACGGTTATCGTCTGGAAACAGTTCGGCTGGCTGGGACTGTATGAAATCATCCCTGGCTTCCTGTTCGGCAGTATCGGGATTGTGGTCTTCAGCCTGCTGGGCAAGGCGCCATCGGCGGCCATGCAGCAGCGTTTTGCTGAAGCGGACGCGCATTACCACTCTGCGCCGCCGGTACGCGCCACCGCTGAATAAAGTAGCGAGCGCCAGAAACCGCAACGGCTCCCATCAGGGAGCCGTTTTTTTTCGCCGCCTGTACGGCCCGGCGGAAAGCTACTGGCGGTAAGGCGGTTACTTCGCCGCGCCTTCGTTTACCCAGTTCATGAAGATCAGATACCCGATGGAGAGCAGGGTCGCGCCAATAAACATCCCGAGAATGCCATCGGTGGCCATGCCGCCCAACGCGCCGAGCAGAACGATCGGCATCGGCGCATCTACGCCGCGGCCCAACATCAGCGGTTTGAGGACGTTATCGACCATTCCCGCGACAATCAGCAGGACGGTAAACACGACATTCACCGCGGTGCCGTGGTCGCCGGTCATCCACATAATGGCAATCGCCGGGGCGGTGACTAGTATTACCGGAATCTGCGCGATGCCGAGCACCAGCGCCAGCACGAAGAAGATGCCGGCGGCCGGGATCCCCGCCAACGCAATGATAATTCCCGTCAGCAAGGCCTGAATCAGCGCCACGCCAATAACCCCCTGCGCCACGGCGCGAATAGTGCCGGTGCACAGGCGGCTCAGGGCAAGACCTTTATTTTCATCAGTGATACGGATAGCGATACGTTTAGCGCTGTTGGCGCCTGCCGCGCCCCAGGTCATGATGGCGCCGGCAACAATAAAGGAGAGGACAAAGCCCAGCAGCCCACCGCCCATACTCGCCAGAACGCCGAGCACCAGTTTCGCCGCCTCGCCAATTTGCGTATGATAACTGCTCAGTACCGCCGGCAGGTCCGCCGAGGCCTTCAGCCAGAACGCATACAGCTTACCGCCGACGAGGGGAATAGAGGCGACGTTAGCCGAAGGCGGCGGCAGCGTCAGATCGCTTCCGCTGACCTTATCAATCAGGCTACCGGCGCTTTCGCCAAGCGAGGTCACCATGAAAATGGTCGGTATGACGATGATCAGCAGGCCGAATAATACCAATATGGTTGATGCCAGCCCCTGTCGCCCGCCGATACGTCGCGCGATGTGTTGATGTAAAGGGTAGAGGGTGACGGCCAGGATCAGCGCCCATAGCATCATGTTCAGGAACGGCGAGAAGACGGTAAAGCAGAAGGAGGCCAGCGCCAGTATCAAGCCGAACTTAATAAACATATCGAGAAAGCGGGTGACAATTCTTTTCTCAATATTAGCTAACTCATTATTTTCTATCATGAATTATTCCAGTTGTTATTTTACGCGGCCGCCAGGCCAGTTAAAAACGCTCAACTATAGAGAAGTCTTTGAAATAAAAAACGCAGGAAATAATTTAAAAAAGAATTTCGCCCAGGCTGTGTTTATCAGTGTAGAACAAAAGAAAATCTGCCGTATCGCCAGAGAGTAATGTTCGCGCATCTCTTGCTAATTCACTGAAAATACGCTGATATCTGTGTACAAAAAACAATGAGGATAGCAAATGAAATTACCCCAGGGCGCTGCGGCGCTGATCGTTGCCGCACTATTGGCAGGATGCGTGGCGCCATCCGAGAAAAGCGCCGCGCACGTTGATAATAACGGCTGTCAGGCGGATAACAGGATGATGCAAACCACCCTCTATTTCGGCCTTAGCCGCCCGGCGGGAAAAGATATTACCGCTCAGGAATGGCAGCAGTTTGTCGACCGCGATGTGACGCCGCGTTTTCGCGATGGCCTGACGGTATTTGACGCCCGCGGCCAGTGGCTAGGCAACAATGGCGCAGTCGCCCGCGAATCCAGCAAGGCGCTAATGCTGATTCATAGCAACGATGCGAAAAGCGAGCAGGGGATTGAAGCGTTGCGTAATACGTATAAGACGCGCTTTGCCCAGGAGTCCGTTATGCGCGTTGATCAGCCGGTCTGCGTACACTTCTGAAATGCAGGGCGGGGAGCTCCCCCGCCCGATGAGTTACAGCACCAGTCCGGCAAAACTGGCGGACAGCAGGCTCACCAGCGTCGCGCCATAGACCAGACGCAGGCCGAAACGGGAAACGGTATTGCCTTGCTGCTCGTTAAGCCCTTTAATCGCCCCGGCAATAATGCCAATGGAGGCGAAGTTGGCAAACGAGACGAGGAACACGGAAAGGATCCCTAGCCCGCGCGGCGTCATGCTGGCGGCAATTTTCTGCAGCTCGATCATCGCCACGAATTCATTGGCAACCAGCTTGGTAGCCATAATACTACCGGCATTTAGCGCGTCGCTTAATGGAATACCCACCAGCCACGCCAGCGGATAAAATACGTAACCGAGGATTTGCTGGAAGCTTAAGCCGAAAACGGTCGCAAATAACGCATTAACGGCGCTAATCAGGGCGATAAAGCCGATTAGCATCGCCAGAATAATCATCGCCACCTTAAAGCCTGCCAGGATATATTCGCCCAGCATTTCAAAGAAGCTCTGCGATTCATGCATCTTCTCTAGCTTTATTTCTGCTTCGCTGCCGGGGCGCGTAGGATTAATAATCGACAGCACAATAAAGGTGCTGAACATATTAAGAATCAACGCCGCCACCACGTATTTCGCATCAAGCATGGTCATATACGCGCCGACGATCGACAGTGATACCGTTGACATGGCGGTCGCCGCCATCGTGAACAGGCGACGTGAGGAGAGGTCCCCGAGTACGCCTTTGTAAGCAATAAAGTTTTCCGACTGGCCGAGGATCAGCGAGCTGACGGCATTGAATGATTCCAGCTTGCCCATGCCGTTCACCTTCGACAGCAGGGTGCCGATCAGACGAATAAAGATCGGCAGAATACGCCAGTGTTGCAGAATACCTATCAGCGCGGAAATAAAGACAATCGGACACAGTACGCCGAGGAAAATAAAGGCCATCCCTTTTTCACCCATCCCGCCAAATACGAAGTTGGTCCCTTCAGCGGCGAACCCGAGTAACGAAGCAAAAAATCCTGAAATATTTTTCACTACCCATAAACCGCTTTCGGCGTGAAGGAAAAAGAAAGCCAGGGCGATTTCAATAATAATTAACTGCAGAATGTAGCGAATGCGGATTTTTTGTCGGTCATAGCTGGCAAACCAGGCGAGGGCAAGAATAACTGCCAGCGCCAGCAGGAAGTGCAAAATTTGAGTCATGTTATTTATTTCGCAGATAAATCAGGACCGCCATTTAGCCACAGCGCTCCGGCCCGGTAAATATGTGGCATAAAAAATCATGCTATTTGCCATTTTAATGCTTAGTTGGTGAGGTATTTTCGCAAGTGACTATTTTGTAGCGATTAATTTACAACTAGTCATCATTCCCTGAACATTTCGCTTGTGTTTCTCATTGTTGTAATGATAATCACTATCAGAAATATTTACCTATCTTTGCATCCGTTGACTGCGGTTCACATTTAAGGGTTTCGGCATGTTTGTTCCATTTCTCATCATGTTACGCGAAGGGCTGGAAGCCGCGCTGATTGTCAGCCTGATTGCCAGCTATTTAAAACGAACCCAGCGCGGCAACTGGATCGGCGTCATGTGGATTGGCGTATTCCTCGCGGCGGCGCTCTGTCTCGGGTTAGGGGTTTTTATCAACGAGACCACCGGAGAATTTCCGCAGCGCGAGCAGGAGCTGTTTGAAGGCATCGTGGCGGTGATAGCGGTATTTATTCTCACCTGGATGGTGTTCTGGATGCGTAAAGTGTCGCGCAACGTCAAACAACAGCTGGAGCAGGCGGTGGATAACGCGCTGCAGCGCGGGAATAACCACGGCTGGGCGCTGGTGATGATGGTGTTTTTTGCGGTTGCCCGCGAAGGCCTGGAGTCGGTTTTTTTCCTGCTGGCGGCATTCCAGCAGGATGTGGGCATCTGGCCGCCGCTGGGGGCGATGCTCGGCCTGGCGACGGCGGTGGTATTAGGCTTCCTGCTTTACTGGGGCGGTGTCCGCCTTAATCTCGGCGTGTTCTTCAAATGGACCAGTCTGTTTATCCTGCTGGTGGCGGCCGGTCTGGCAGCCGGGGCGATTCGCGCCTTCCATGAGGCGGGACTGTGGAATTATTTCCAGAATGTCGCCTTTGATCTTAGCAACGTGGTATCGACGCATACGCTGTTCGGCACGCTGCTGGAAGGCATCTTTGGTTATCAGGAGACGCCCACCGTCAGCGAAGTGGCGGTTTATCTTCTCTATTTGATCCCGGCGCTGGTGTGTTTTGCCTTGCCGCCGGGCAGCAAAACGACAGCATCGCGGGCCGCGTAATTCAGGCGCCGCTGATTAATATAGTTACAACATACTTTTCGAAAGGGATGGCCATGATAATTCAATTTCGCCGTACTGCGCTGCAGTTAACCGTCGCCGCGCTGTTCAGTTCCGCATGCTACGCTCAGGCTGCGGATATTCCGCAAGTAAAAGTTACCGTCAACGACAAGCAGTGCGAACCGATGAATGTGACGGTGAAGGCGGGTAAAACCCAGTTCATCATTCAGAACCACAGCCAGAAAGCGCTGGAGTGGGAGATCCTGAAAGGCGTAATGGTGGTCGAGGAGCGTGAAAATATCGCGCCGGGATTCACGCAAAAATTGACGGCTAACCTACAGCCGGGCGAATACGATATGACCTGTGGCCTGCTGACTAATCCGAAAGGAAAGCTGATTGTCACCGGTGAAACCAGCAAAGATGCGGCGAAAGCCGATGCGGTGCTAAGTCTTGGCGAGGCGATTACTGCGTATAAAGCCTACGTCACCGCGGAAACCACGCAGCTGGTTAGCGGTACTAAAGCCTTTACCGATGCGGTAAAAGCCGGAGATATCGAGAAAGCGAAGGCGCTGTATGCCCCGACCCGTCAGCACTACGAGCGCATCGAACCGATTGCGGAACTGTTCTCTGACCTCGACGGCAGCATTGACGCCCGTGAAGATGATTTCGAGAAAAAAGCCGAAGATCCGAAATTTACCGGCTTTCACCGTCTGGAAAAAGCGCTGTTTGGCGATAACAGCGTTAAAGGGATGGAAAACTATGCTGAACAGTTGAACAGCGATGTGCTGGAACTGCAAAAACGCATTAGCGAGCTGGCCTTCCCGCCGTCGAAAGTGGTAGGCGGCGCGGCGGGGCTGATTGAAGAAGTGGCGGCCAGCAAAATTAGCGGCGAAGAAGATCGCTACAGCCATACCGATCTGTGGGACTTCCAGGCCAATATCGACGGCGCACAGAAAATCGTCGACCTGCTGCGCCCGCAACTGAAAAAGGATAATAGCGCGCTGCTGGCCAAAGTTGACGCCAACTTCAAAAAAGTTGATGTCATCCTTGCTAAATACCGCACGAAAGACGGTTTCGAGACCTATGACAAACTTACCACCGCTGACCGTAATGCGCTGAAAGGGCCGATCACGACGCTGGCAGAAGATCTGGCTCAACTACGCGGAATTTTGGGCCTGGATTAATTCGATGACACAACAGAAACCATGCGACGTGAATGAACCGTCACGTCGCCGCTTACTGAAGGGGATCGGCGCGCTTGGCGGCGCGCTGGCCATCAGCGGCGGTTGCCCGATGGCGCAGGCGGCGAAAGCGGAAAGCTCCCCCGGCACGCTCGCCCCCGATGCGCGTCAGGAAAAACAGCCATTTTATGGCCCGCATCAGGCGGGCATCCTGACGCCACAGCAGGCCTCGATGATGCTGGTGGCGTTTGATGTGCTGGCGGCGGATAAAGCTGACCTCGAACGCCTGTTCCGCTTGCTGACTCAGCGGATCGCCTTTTTAACCGCAGGCGGTCCGGCACCGGATACCCCGAATCCCCGATTGCCGCCGATGGATTCCGGGATTTTAGGGCCGTGGATTGCGCCGGATAACCTGACTATCACCGTCTCAGTCGGCCATTCGCTGTTCGATGAGCGCTTTGGATTAGCGGACAAAGCGCCTAAAAAACTGCAGGCAATGACGCGTTTCCCGAATGATTCTCTGGATGCTGCACTGTGCCATGGCGATCTGCTACTGCAGATTTGCGCCAATACCCAGGATACGGTGATTCACGCACTACGTGACATTATCAAGCACACGCCCGATCTGCTGAGCGTGCGCTGGAAGCGGGAAGGGTTTATTTCTGATAGCGCGGCCCGTAGCAAAGGCAAAGAGACGCCAATTAACCTGCTGGGCTTTAAAGACGGTACCGCTAACCCGTCGAGCCAGGATAAAGCGCTAATGGATAACGTGGTGTGGGTTACTGCCGACCAGGGCGAACCGGCCTGGGCGATCGGCGGCAGTTACCAGGCAGCACGTATCATTCAGTTCCACGTTGAGTTCTGGGATCGTACGCCGCTGAAAGAGCAGCAGACGATTTTTGGTCGCGATAAACATTCTGGCGCGCCGTTGGGGATGAAACATGAACATGATGTTCCGGATTATAGTCGCGATCCGAATGGTGAAGTGATCGCTCTTGATAGCCATATTCGTCTTGCGAACCCGCGTACGCCGGAGACGCAATCCAGCCTGATGATGCGCCGCGGTTACAGCTATTCGTTGGGGGTCACCAACTCCGGACAACTGGATATGGGGTTATTGTTCGTTTGCTATCAGCACGATCTGGAAAAGGGATTCCTGACGGTGCAGAAACGGCTGAACGGCGAGGCCCTGGAGGAGTACGTTAAACCGATTGGCGGTGGATACTTCTTTGTTTTGCCCGGCGTGATGAACGACCAGCATTATCTTGGACAATCTCTTTTGCAAGCCTGATACGCGTCCTGCCGGTGAAGGCAGGGCGTTTTCTGCTGTTTTTCTCGGATTCAATATATTTCCTGCCATGTGTTATATTTCTGTAATACAAATGACGGATAGTTTTCTACAGTAAGTTGAGAAATCATTGTTGCGTCAATGTAAAAAATAAGTTGCATTAAGAATATTTTTTGATGTACTTATTACATACGCGGTAGTTCCCGGCAGTGATGTCGCTCACTATGGAGATCGCGAATGGTAAGGTCCTGCAGCGGACAACGTAAAACCTCATACCGTACTTTCCAGCACGGGGGCCCAGCTTCCGGCAGCGATTCTCACTCTGTAACCTCATTTTCCTCCACTACTAATCAGGCTAACTCTGGCAGGGAACGCGGTGCGCGTAGCCGCGGCTCGTTGTCCATTCAACCGGCAAGCAATGGCTTACAAGGAAGCCAAACCTCAATCGTTCGTGCGCATAATCGCGTTGCTCTTGACGCGCGTGATGTAAACCAACAACGCAAGGTGCTATCCATGGGAAGACAAAAAGCAGTGATCAAAGCTCGTCGTGAGGCAAAACGTGTGCTGAGACGGGATTCGCGTAGCCATAAACAACGTGAAGAAGAATCGGTCACATCGCTTGTGCAAATGAGTGGCGTAGAAGCAATCGGCATGGCGCGGGATAGCCGCGATCTTTCGCCGATTGAAGCGCGTAATGAAGCTCAGGCGCATTATTTGAATGCCATCGACAATAAACAGCTGATTTTCGCCACCGGCGAAGCCGGGTGCGGGAAGACCTGGATCAGCGCGGCTAAAGCAGCTGAAGCCCTGATCCATAAGGATGTGGACAGAATTATTGTTACCCGTCCCGTTCTGCAGGCCGACGAAGATCTCGGCTTCTTACCGGGAGATATCGCCGAAAAATTCGCTCCTTATTTCCGACCGGTATATGACGTACTGGTGAAGCGGTTGGGCGCTTCCTTTATGCAATACTGCCTGCGTCCGGAAATCGGCAAGGTAGAAATCGCGCCGTTCGCCTATATGCGCGGACGCACCTTTGAAAATGCGGTGGTGATTCTGGACGAGGCCCAGAACGTGACCGCGGCGCAAATGAAGATGTTTTTGACCCGCCTCGGGGAGAACGTCACGGTGATCGTCAACGGCGATATTACCCAGTGTGATTTGCCCTCTGGCGTAAAATCAGGCCTGAGTGACGCGCTGTCGCGTTTTGAAGAAGACGACATGATTGGCATCGTGCGCTTTACCACCGATGACTGCGTGCGTTCAACGCTTTGCCAGCGAACGTTGAAAGCCTATTACTAAACGCTAGTGAGTGTGCAAAGCCCGGGATATCCCGGGCTTTGTTGTTTTCGCAGCATTTCCCCGGCGGCGCTGCGCCTGGACGGGCTACTGGTGGTGGTGCGGCCTGTGGGATTCCCGGCGGCGCTGCGCCTGGCCGGGCTACTGGCTAGTGGTGCGGCCAGTGGGATGGGTAGCCCGGGCGAGGCATTTATGCCGACCCCGGGAAGGTTTACCGGGGTCAGATGCGAAAAAAGCCCGTAC